>NZ_AP027266.1:762498-1459996 GCF_036322625.1 Roseicyclus marinus
TGGTCCGGTCTCTGGCCCGCCGAACTCGACCTCAAACCCCTGATGGCCGAGGCGCGCGTCCAACTCCACGAAGAAGCCGATTACGCCCGCGAAGGCGCGGCGCTGGCGCGCTTCGGCGCGCTTCTGGCAGGTGATGCGCGCTTCGTCGTGCCCCGGCTCGACGACAGCCGCACCCGCCCGGCAGCGCTTGCCATGAGCTTTGAACGCTCCGAACCCATCGAAACGCTGGCCCATGCCTCGCCCGCGATCCGCGACCGGGCGGTCAGCGCGCTACTGGAGCTGTGCCTGCGCGAATTGTTCGAGTTTCGCCTGATGCAGACGGACCCGAATTTCGCCAATTACCGCTGGCGGCCCGACACGGGTCAGATCGTGCTTCTGGATTTCGGCGCCACGCGCGAGATTTCCTCGCCCGTGGCCGAGGCCTATCGCACCCTTCTGCGCGCGGGCCTTGACCATGACCAACCCGGCGTTCTGGCCGCGCTCGAGGGGATCGGGTTCATCAAGCCGGGCCTGTCAGACATGCATCGCCAGACCATCCTCGACATGTCCGAGATGGGCTTCACGCTGTTGCGCGGGCCGGGGCCCTTCGATTTCCGGGGCAATGATTTCGCCGACCGCCTACGGAAACGCGGGATGGAGATCGGCGGCGAGCGCGAATTGTGGCACCTGCCGCCGCCCGAAACCCTTTTCCTGCAACGCAAGATCGGGGGTCTGTATCTGCTCGCCACGCGACTGGGCGCGACGGTTGATGTCGCGGCCCTTGTGCGGTCCTTCGCCTAAAGCGACAGCCGCCGCGTCCGCGCGCCGCCGCGCCTGCGGGGTAGGGGCAGGGACAGGTCAAGCGGTGTCAGCGGCAAGGTCAGCGACGCGGCCAGCAGCGCGCAGAATTCCGCCACCGCGCCCGATGCCCCGGCATAGGGTTCGGCCAGCCGCAGTGCCGCAAGCGCCGTCTGCGGATAGGGGGCATCCCCGGGCAATCCGCCCAGCCATTGCATGTAGCCCAATTGCCCCAGCTCGCGCGCCCGCTCAGGCGCGGCCTCCGGTCCCTGGTGGCTCAAGAGCTGGATCAGCGTCTTTTCGGTCAGCATTGCGCCCTCCGCGCAAGGGGGCGAGTGCCGCAAAGGGCAGGCGTGAGGGGGCGCGGCGCGGGTCTGCTCGCATGTCGATCACTCCTGTCCGGACACCCCGCCCGGGTTTCGGTTCAAGGGCGATGGCAGGTCTCCTGGCTTGCGGGTCTGGGCTCGTCCGATCCTTCCCGGGCGGTCTTTTGCCCAGTGGTTCATCGGGGTCGCTCGCCGCTCACAGTTGCGGGGGCAGCCGCGGGTTTTCACCGCGTTCCCTTTTCAGACCGAAGGCATCGCCCCCGGTCACCATCACCACCATCAGACGCCGCCGCCGCGCGCCGGTCAAGCCATATCGCCGCGACAAAGCGCGGGGCGCGGGCGAGACCCGTCCCGGCCTCGCGCCTCAGGCTCCCGACAGGATCAGATCGGCCGCCCGCATCGCGGCCATGATCACGGGCGCATTCGTGTTGGCCGAGGTGATGTTGGGAAAGATCGAGGCATCGACCACGCGCAGCCGGTCCATCCCATGCACGCGCAAGGTCGGATCGACCACGCCGCCCGCCTCTTGCGGGGCCATGCGACAGGTGCCGCAGGGGTGATAGACCGTGCCCGCGCGGTCCCGCGCATCGGCAAGGATCGCGTCATCTTGCTGCCCGACAGGGCTGAACCCATGCGCCGCCACCGCCAGCTTGCGGAGCGGTTCCGCCTCCATCAGCTGGGCGATGAGCCGCCCGCCCGCGACCATGTCGTCCAGGTCGCGCGCGGTGGACAGCGAATTGGGCCGGATCGCGGGCTGGGCCGTCGGATCGGGGCTGGCTATGTCGATCCGCCCCCGGCTGGTCGGGCGGCAGGGATTGAACGAGATGATGAAGCCCGGCCATGGATCGGGCCGCAACAGCGGGCGCTTGTCGCGGTAGACGGTCGAATAGGACAAGGGGTTGAAGTAAAGCTGCATGTCGGCCTGCGCCAGATCGGGCCGCGACCGCACAAGCCCGCCCATCTGGTTCACGCTCAGGCTGAAGGGGCCGTCGCGGAACAGCGCATAGCGCAGCGCCGCCATCACCTGACCCTTTCGGCTGCCCATCACCTGGTTCAGCGTCGGTTCCTCGCAGCGATAGGTATAGGTGACGGCAAGATGATCTTGCAGCGCGCCTCCCACGCCCGGCGCGTCCAGCACCACGGGCAGGCCCATCCGCTGCAACAGATCGCCCGGTCCGATGCCCGACACTTGCAGAAGTTGCGGGGATTTCACCGCACCCGCCGACAAGATCACCTCGCCCCGGCATTCTGCCGTCATGATCTGGCCCCCGCGCCGATAGCGGATGCCGGTCGCGCGCCGCCCCTCCAGCATCAGGCCCAGAACCTCGGCCCCGGTGATGACCCGCAGGTTCGGCCGTTTCATGGCAGGCCGCAGGAATGCATCGGCCGCCGAATGCCGCCATCCCTTGCGGGTCGTGGTGCAATAGGGGCCTGCGCCCTCGCCGGTGACGGTGTCGCCCTCGGGCAATCCCAAGGCGCGGATCGCGTCGATGTAATGCCGTCCCAAGGGGTGGAATTCCGGCGAGCGGTCGCTGACCCAGAGCGGCCCGTTGCCCGTCCGTGTCCCATCCGCATGGATGCGCCGTTCGACGCGGGCGTAGACCTGCGCCACGTCCGCCGCGCCCCAGCCGGGGTTTCCGGCACTCGCCCAATCCTCGTAATCACCGGGCAGGCCACGGGCATAGACCATGGCATTGATCGAGGATGATCCGCCCAGACCCTTGCCGCGCGGCCAATACATGCGGCGGCCGTTCAGTTCCGGGTCCGGTTCCGAATGCATCCGCCAGTTCACGGATTTGCCATGAAACGTAAGGCCATAGCCGATCGGCACGCGGATGTCGGGCCGCCGGTCCGTGCCGCCGGCCTCGACCACCAGAACGCGCGCGCGCCCATCCGCGCTCAACCGTTCGGCCAGCACCGATCCGGCCGATCCCGCCCCGATTATGATGTAATCCCAGATGTCCAATCGCTCCTCCGACGCGCGGAAAATCGCAGGCTTGATGCCATCGGACAAACAATGGAAAACGGGGGAAAGGCCTAAATGGAATGGGGTCATTCATGCGACATCTCCCGCCCCCTGCCTGGCTGCGCAGTTTCGAGGCCGCAGCGCGTCTTGGCGGCTTCACCGCGGCCGCCGCCGAACTGGGCCTGACGCCCGCCGCCGTCAGCCAGCAGATCCGCAGCCTCGAGGCGCGGCTGGGCTATCCCTTGTTCCACCGCCTGCCGCGCGGCGTGGCGCTGACCGAACTGGGCCAATCCTATCTGCCCGCTGTCCGCCGCGCCTTCGAGGATCTGGCGAGCGCCACGGCGGGGCTTTTCGGTGTCGCCCAGGGCCGCCCCCTGGTGGTGCGCGCCCCGCCCAGTTTCGCGGTGCTCTGCCTTGCGCCGCGCATTTCCGCCTTTCGCGCGCTGCATCCGGGCATTCCCCTCAGGCTGTGCTCGTCGACATGGGCCGACACGGCGCCCGAGGATCGGGTCGATGTCGATATCCGCTACGGCGATGGGCGCTGGCCGGTCGAGGATGTCCGCCCGCTGACGGAACCGGGGTCGGTCGTCGTCGCCCCGCCGGGGATCGATTTCGGGCCTGACCCGCTCGCCGTGCTGGCCCCGATGCTGGGGCAGGGGGCGATCCACATCATCGGGTGCGACAGTTTCTGGGAAGGCTTTGCGCGGCTTCACGGTATCCCCGAAACCTCCGTCGGTCGCGCCGTCGCGGTCGACAGTTCCCATGCCGCGCTCGAAATGGTCGCCGCAGGTCTTGGTGTCGCGCTGATGGCCCGCGATCTGGCACGGCCCTTTCTGGCGCAGGGGCGGATCAGCGTCGAACCCCGCCTGACGCTGCCGCATGATCAGGCGCATTTCGTCCTTGTCCCCAAAACCACCGATCCCCGCCCCGAGGCGCGGCTTTTCGCCGATTGGCTCGTGGCCGAGATGGCGGCCCTTGGCCCGCTCGTGTCCGGGCCCGTTCCGTCCACGCGGGGCTCCATCTGAAGGCGAGTGCGAAATTACTCGATCCCGTCAGGATTGCATGATCCCTCAAGGGCTTGGCGCATGGCGTCCGAGCCTTTAGAAGGGCCGGACAACAAACCTTTCAGGGAGGTAAAATCATGTCGTTCTTCAAGGCTCTCGCAGCCGGTGCACTGGTCGCCGTCGCAACCCCCGCCTTCGCACAGGAACAGCTGTCCATCGCCACCGGCGGCACCGGCGGCGTCTATTACCCGATGGGCGGCGGTCTGGCCGAGATCATCAACGCACAGGTCGAGGGCTATTCGGCCACCGCCGAGGTCACCGGCGCATCCGTCGAGAACATGGGCCTGATCGCCACCGGCGACGCCGATCTCGCCATCGCGCTGGCCGATACGGTTGCACAGGCCTATGCCGGCACCGGCCGGTTCGAAGGCCAGCAGCTGCCCATGGTGCGCGGCCTCGCCTCGCTCTATGCCAACATGGTCCAGATCGTGACGCTGGACGGCTCGGGCATCACCTCGCTCGACGATCTGCGCGGCAAGCGCGTGTCGATCGGCGCGCCGGGTTCGGGCACCGAGGTCAATGCCGCAGCCATCCTGTCGGCCAACGGCATCAGCTATGACGATATCGAAGAACAGCGCCTGAACTTCAACGAAACCGCCGACGCGCTGGCCAATGGTGACATCGACGCGGGCTTCTGGTCGGTGGGCGCGCCCACCTCCTCGATCCTGAACCTGTCGACCACCAACAACATCGTCATCCTCGAACTGACCGATGCCCAGCTCGAAGCGGCCCGTGCCGCCGATGCGACCTTTGCGGTGACCACGCTGGCCGGCGGCACCTACACCGGTGTCGACTCCGACATCACCGTTCTGGGCATCCCGAACGTTCTGGTCGTCTCCGAAGAGATGTCGGACGATCTGGCCTATGCGATCACCCGCGCCATGTTCGAGAACATCGCCGATCTGCAGGCCGTGCACCCGGCGGCGAACGAGACCACGGTCGAGTTCACCATCGCGGCGACCCCGGTTCCGTTGCACCCCGGTGCGATCCGCTACTACGAGGAAATCGGCACCATGATCCCGGACGCGCTGCGCCCGTGAGCAGGAGGATCGGAGGGGGGCTTTCAGCCCTCCTCCTGACCGCTCTCGTCTCGGGCCCGACCCTTGCGCAGGACCTGGTGGTCACGCGCAGCGACGGGGCCGAGATCCTGCGGCTGCCCGCGCCCGATGGTGTGGGCTGGTGCATTCTCTGGAACCATTCGGTGCAGGGCTTTCCGGTGACGGATTGCTACGAGAACCGGTCCGGGCGAATGGTGCTGGTGCGCTCGCGCCAGCCCGATTTCGCGGCGGGGCTCGGGCATATTCCCGGTAGGGGCCGTCAGGTCTCGGACGGGGAGGGCGGTTACTGGATCCTCGACATCGACGAAGCCGTGCCGGGTGACGCCTATGTCCTGCGCCCCGGCGCAGGCGCGGTCGATCACCGGATCGAGATGGGCGACACCATCGTGTCGCTTTCGGCGCTGGCCCCGCGCGACCGGGTGCGCATCGCCCTGACAGAAGGGAACGAGTGATGAGCGGCGACACCGAAATCCGCCCCGTTGAGGCCCCGCAACCCCGGTTCGCGTTGCGTGCCATCACCGTCGTGGGCATCGCCCTGTCGCTGTTCCAGCTCTACGCGGCGGGTCTCCAGCCGCTTGGCCTGTTCTTTCAACGGCCCATCCACCTGGGCTTCATCCTTGTCCTGTGTTTCCTGATCTACCCGGTCTTTGGCCGCCACCGCCCGCGCGGGGCGCTGGGCTGGGCCATCGACGGGGCGCTGATCGTGGCGGGTGTCGCGGTCGGCGCATGGGTGCCGCTCAACATCGACATCATCGCCAACCAGATCTTTCCGCGCGACATCGACGTGTGGATGGGCGTTCTGACCATGATCGTGGTGCTCGAGGGGGCGCGGCGCGCCGTGGGCTTCGGCATGACGATCATCGGCGCGTTCTTCATCGCCTATGCCTTCGCGGGCAGCCGGGGAGAATTGCCCTTCCTCGCCGATTGGATGCCCGGCATCCTGAACCATCGCGGCTACGGGCTTGACCGCGTGGCAAGCCAGATGACGCTCGGGGCCGAGGGGATCTACGGCATCCCGCTGGGTGTGGCCGCAACCTTCATCTTCGTCTTCGTCCTGTTCGGTGCGTTCCTCGAAGTGACGGGCGCGGGCAAGTTCTTCATCGATCTGGCCTATGCCGCCACCGGAAGGCAGCGCGGCGGCCCGGCCAAGGCCGCCGTGATCGCCAGCGCGGGCATGGGCTCCATCTCGGGCTCGGCCATCGCGAACGTGGTCACCACCGGGGCCTTCACCATCCCGCTGATGAAGAAACTGGGCTACCGCCCCGCGCAGGCCGGCGGGATCGAGGCTGCGGCCTCGACCGGCGGGCAGATCATGCCGCCCCTGATGGGGGCGGGCGCCTTTCTCATGTCCGAATTCACCCGCACGCCCTATGTCGACATCGTTCTCGTGTCGATCTTTCCCGCCATTCTCTATTTCGGCGCGGTCTACCTTCTGGTGCATATCGCCGCCGTGAAACAGGGCATGACCGGCATGAGCGCCGAGGAATTGCCCAGCGTCCGCTCGGTTCTGGCCGAAGGCTGGCATTTCCTGTTGCCGCTTGTGGCCCTCACATGGCTTCTCGTCGCGGGATATTCGCCGATGCGAGTGGGCTTTTACGCCATCGTCTCGGTCGTGGCCGCCGCGTCGGCCAAGGCGCTCTGGACCTTTTTCTCCAGCCAGCCGAGCTGGGGCGGGTTCGTCGCGCTCTGCAAGCGTGGGCTGGACCTCACGCTTCAGGCGCTGGAGCTGGGCGCGCGCAACGCGGTCGCCGTCTCCATGGCCTGCGCGGTCGCGGGCATCATCGTGGGCGTCGTGGGCCTGACCGGTCTGGGGCTGAAATTCTCGGCCATGATGATCGCGTTTTCGGGCGGCAACCTGGTGCTGGCGCTGATCCTTGTTCTCATCGCAAGCCTGATCCTCGGGATGGGGCTGCCCGTGACGGCGGCCTATATCGTGCTGATCATCCTCGTCGGTCCCGCCCTGACCGAGGAATTCGGCATCCCGATCCTGATCGCGCATCTGGTCGTCTTCTGGTATTCGCAAGACAGCAATGTCACGCCCCCCGTGGCGCTTGCGGGCTTTGCGGGCGCGGCCATTGCCGGATCGAAACCGATGGAGACGAGCGTTCAGGCGTGGAAATACGCCAAGGGTCTCTACCTTATCCCGCTCTTCATGGTGTTCAACGAGGAAATCATCCTCGGCGGTCCCTTGCCCCTCGTGATCTGGAGCGGCGTGATCGCCGTGATTGCACTCGTGGCCTTTGCCGCCGCGCTCGAAGGGTTCTTGTGGCGCGCCATGCCCATCTGGCAGCGCGTGGCCCTGGTGCCCGGTGTCATCGCGATCTTCTGGCCCGACATCATGGTCGAGGTGGCGGGCGTGGCCCTGATCCTCGCCATTCTCGGGGCGAACTGGTGGGGCGCGCGGGGCGAGGCAGCTGCGCGGGCCTAAAGCATGTTGCGCAAAAGGGGGACCGGTTTTGCGCTTCTCGAACATGCGCCATCAAAAGGTTCGCGCCTAACGGCCTGACAAGAGTGCCAAGGGGCCGGGGGCGCTCCCTGCCTCCAGCCCTTGATACCAGCGCGCGATGGTCTCGCGTTCCTCGGGCTGCATGAAGCTGACATTGCCGGGCGGCATGGCGTGGCTGACGCCCGCTTGCAGGTAGATCGCGCGCGCCGCCCGCGCGATGGCGGCCTCATCATCCAGATGCACGCCGCGCGGGGCCCAGTGCAGGCCGGGCCAGGCAGGCTCTGCCGCATGGCACATGGAACAGCGGCCCAGAACGATATTCGTCACCTCCTCGAACCCCGCGCTCTCCACGATCGGGGCCAGGGTGTCGGGAATGGCGGCGCTACCCTCTGCCGCGCGGGGGGCGGGCAGGGCGGACAGCCAGATGATCGCCACGAAAATCACCGCCGTCGCCCCCCATGTCCAATGCGGATTGCCCGTGCCCGCGTGGCGGGTGTTGAACCAATGCCGGATCAGAACCCCCATCAGGAAGACGAGGCTTGCGATGATCCAGGCGTTTTGTGTCCCGAAAGCCATCGGGTAATGGTTCGACAGCATCAGGAACACGACCGGCAGCGTCAGGTAATTGTTGTGGGTCGAGCGCAGCTTGGCGATCTTGCCGTATTTGGGATCGGGCGCGCGCCCGGCCTTGAGGTCGGCCACGACAATCCGCTGGTTGGGCATGATGATCAGGAAGACATTCGCCGTCATGATCGTGGCGGTAAAGGCCCCCAGATGCAGCAGCGCCGCGCGCCCGGTGAAGACCTGGTCGTAGCCCCAGGCCATGGCCACCAGAACCCCGAACAAGAGCACCATCAGCGTCGTGGGGCGGTTGCCCAAGGGGCTCTTGCACAGGGTGTCGTAGATCAGCCAGCCGATCCCCAGCGAGCCTGCGGAAATCGCCACCGCCTGCCAGGCGGCCAGATCGACCTTGTCGTAATCGATCAGCACCATTTCCGCCCCGGCCCAATAGACCAGCGCCAAAAGTGCCGCCCCCGACAGCCATGTCGTGTAGCTTTCCCATTTGAACCAGGTCAGGTGCTCGGGCATCGCCTCGGGCGCGACCAGGAACTTGCGGATCTGGTAGAAGCCGCCGCCATGCACCTGCCATTCCTCGCCATGCGCGCCGGGGGGGAGGCCCGGCGCCTTGCGCAGGCTCAGGTCCAGCGCGATGAAATAGAAACTCGACCCGATCCAGGCCATGGCGGTGATCACATGCAGCCAGCGAACCGCAAAGGCGATCCAGTCTGTCAGGATGGCAAGGTCGAGCATCGGCAGAGGTCCTTTCACGACGGGAATGGACCCTCAGGCTATCGCGGTGGGCTACTTTCTGATAATTCCTGATTGTGCCAAGCACTTTCAAGAATTTCAAAAGAATGCCGCCATGAACAACATCAACAACATCCGCATGTTCGTGCGCGTCTACGAGCTGGAAAACATGTCGGCGGCCGCGCGCGACCTGCGCGTGTCGGCGGCTGTCGCTTCGGCCCGGGTGGGCGAGCTGGAAAAGCACCTGGGCGTCCGGCTCTTCACCCGCACCACCCGCTCGATCCAGCCGACCGAACAGGGGCGCATCTTCTATGACAAGGCGGTGGCGATCCTCGATGCCGTCGACGATGCCGAGGCCGCAGTGCACGAGGTCACCCGCAAGCCGCGCGGATCGCTTTTCGTGGCGGCCCCCCTTGGCGTCGGTCGCCGCCTGATCGCCCCGGAAATCGCGGGGTTCCAGGCGCTTTATCCCGACATCTACGTCCGCCTGCGCCTGTCGGACCGCAAGATCGACATGACGACCGAAGGGTTGGACGTGGCCTTCATCCTCGGCAATCCGCCCGATTCCGCCCATCGCATCCGGGTGATTGCCGAATGCGCCCGCGTGCTCTGCGCCGCGCCCGACTACATCGCCAGGCGCGGCGCGCCCGAACACGGGGCCGATCTGGTGAACGATGCGCATGATTGCCTGCTTTTGCGCTTTCCCGGCTCGACCGAGTTTCGCTGGACGCTCGACACCAGCGACGGCCCGCAATCCTTTGCCGTGGCGGGGCCGGTCAGTTGCGATGATGGCGACGTGCTGACGCAATGGGCGCTCGACGGGCGCGGGATCGTGAACAAGCCCGTCTTCGACGTGGCCGACCACCTTTCCGCGGGGCGCTTGGTGCCGGTCTGCCGCAAGACCCCGCCGCCGCGCGCGCAACTGGCCGTGCTCTTTCCGCACAAACGCAACCAGGCCCCCAAGAACCGCCTGTTCATCGACTACATGGTCGACCGGATCAAGACGCGGCTCCGCGCGCCGGGTTAGCTCCCGCGATAGGTCGAATAGCCGAAGGGCGAGAGCAGCAGCGGCACGTGGTAATGCGCCTCCTCCGCCATGCGAAACCGCAAGGGCACGAGGTCGAGGAACGTATCCGGCGCGCCATGGGCCCGCAGGTAATCGCCCGCGTGAAACACCAGTTCGTAATCCCCGGTGGCAAAGCCGTCCTTGGGCAGGATCGGCGCATCGGTGCGGCCGTCCGAATTGGTCCGCGTCTCGGCCAGACGGATGCGCGTGCCATCTGCCTCCACCCGGTCGAGCGTGATGGTGACGCCTTGGGCGGGCAGCCCGCGCGCGGTGTCCAGAACATGTGTGGTCAGGTAGCCCGGCATCGTGTCCTCCTGCGGTTCATCCGGTTCTGGCCCGTTCGATGCGGGCGGCAAACAGCATCCTTGGGCGAAACACTTTCAAGAAATTCTTGAAACCGTGATCTTTCATCCCGGTCTAACCTGAAGATCAATCTCAGGAGGATGACGTGACACGCAATCGCCCCGAAATGCAAGCAGCACCCCCGCGCCCGTCCCGGATGGGCCGCGCGGAATTCGTGCAGCGTTTCGGCGGCATCTACGAGCATTCGCCCTGGATCGCGGAACAAGCCTTCGACGCGGGGATCGGCCCCGATCAGGACAGCGCGCCGGGGCTCCACGCGGAGCTGGCCCATGTGTTCCGCCACGCCGATGACGCGGCGCGGCTGCAGGTCCTGACCGCCCATCCCGATCTCGCGGGCAAGCTGGCCGCCGCGCGCCGCCTGACCCCGGAATCGACGGCCGAACAGGCAGGCGCAGGTCTCGATGCCCTGACCGACGCCGAGCGCGCGCGCTTTTCCGACCTGAACGCGCGCTATGTCGCGCGGTTCGGATTTCCCTTCATCCTCGCGGTGCGCGATCATGACAAGGCAGCGATCCTCGAAACCTTCGAGCGCCGCCTCACCCATGACCGCGACAGCGAATTCGCGGAAGCCTGCCACCAGGTGGAACGCATCGCGCACCACCGCCTAACGGATGTCCTGATGCCATGAGCAATCCCGACCGCAGCTATTACACCGCCCTTGGCGGCCACCCGCCCCAGACCCAGCTGATGACCGACCGCGCCGTCTTTACCGAGGCCTATGCCGTCATCCCCAAGGGGGTCATGCGCGACATCGTCACCAGCGCGCTGCCCTTTTGGGATGCGACACGCGCCTGGGTGCTGGCGCGCCCCTTGAGCGGTTTCGCCGAAACCTTCGCCCAATCGATCCTCGAGATCGGACCGGGCGGCGGCTCGGACCGTCCCGAACCCGATGCGGGCGTGCAGGGCGTGCTGTTTGTCGTGGGCGGCAGCGTCACCGTCACGCTGGGCGGCAGGGATCATGATCTTGCGACCGGCGGCTATGCCTATCTGCCCGCAGGCAGCGGCTGGACCATCCGCAACCAAGGCGACCGGCCCGCCACGCTCCATTGGGTGCGCAAGCGCTACGAGCCGGTCGAGGGGCTCGACCACCCCGAGGCGTTTTTCACCAGCGACGATGCCGTCGCCCCCACGCCGATGCCCGGCACCGAGGGGCGCTGGGCCACCACCCGCTTTGTCGATCCCGCCGATCTGCGCCACGACATGCATGTAAACATCGTGACCTTCGAACCCGGCGCCTCCATCCCCTTTGCCGAAACGCATGTGATGGAACACGGGCTCTACGTGCTCGAGGGCAAGGCCGTCTACCGGCTCAACCGCGACTGGGTCGAGGTCGAGGCGGGCGATTTCATGTGGCTGCGCGCCTTTTGCCCGCAAGCCTGCTACGCGGGTGGGCCGGGGCGCTTTCGCTACCTGCTTTACAAGGACGTGAACCGCCACCCGGCCCTGCCGGGCGGCATGCTCTAGGCGGGCTTGCCCGCCATCGCGGCCGTGCCCCGGAAGGAGGAGCCGGGGCCGCCGCTTTCCCCACCGCAAGACGCGGCGGCGGAACCTGTCAGGGAGGACAAATGATGGCAGACGCAACCCTCGGAACGCCGGAGCAACTCCGCGATCCAACCTATACCCCGCCGCTGGTCAAGGCGGTGCCGCTCGGCATCCAGCATGTGCTGGCGATGTTCGTCTCGAACGTCACGCCCGCGATCATCGTCTGCGGGGCTGCGGGCTTCGGCTTCGGCTCGAACAGCCCCGATTTTCCCCAGATGATCTACATGATCCAGATGTCGATGTTCTTTGCCGGCATCGCCACCCTGTTCCAGACCATCGGCTTCGGTCCGGTCGGTGCGCGCCTGCCCATCGTGCAGGGCACGTCCTTCGCCTTCATCCCGATCATGGTGCCGCTGGTGGCGGGGCAGGGGGTGGATGCCATCGCCGTGCTGATGGGCGGCATCCTTGTGGGCGGCCTCTTCCATGCCTGTCTGGGCATGTTCATCGGCCGTCTGCGCTTTGCGCTGCCGCCGCTCGTGACCGGGCTTGTCGTGATGATGATCGGCCTCGCGCTGGTCAAGGTCGGCATCCAGTACGCGGCAGGTGGCGTGCCCGCCATCGGGACGCCGGAATACGGCAGCCTGCAGAACTGGGCCGTGGCGGGAACCGTCATCCTCGTCACGCTGGCGCTCAAATTCTTCGCGCGCGGCATGCTGTCGGTCTCGGCCGTTCTTCTGGGGCTGCTCGCGGGCTATGCGGTCGCCTGGTCCATGGGCATGGTGAGCTTCGCCGCCGTGGGCCGCGCCGCCCCCGTGGCTTTGCCCAATCCGTTCCACTTCGGCCTTGAATTCTCGGTCGCCGCGATCGTGGGCTTTTGCGCCATGTCCTTTGTCAGCGCGGTCGAAACCGTGGGCGATGTCTCGGGCATCACCAAGGGCGGCGCGGGCCGCGAGGCGACCGACAAGGAGATCCAGGGCGCAACCTATGCCGACGGTCTGGGCACCGCCGTGTCGGGTCTTTTCGGCGCGCTTCCCAACACCTCCTTCAGCCAGAACGTGGGCCTGATCGCCATGACCGGCGTGATGAGCCGCCATGTCGTGACCATCGGCGCGATCTTCCTGATCCTCTGCGGCCTCGTGCCCAAGGTCGGCGCGGTGATCTCCACCGTGCCCATCGAGGTTCTGGGCGGCGGCGTGATCGTCATGTTCGGCATGGTGGTCGCGGCGGGCATCTCGATGCTGTCGGACGTGGATTGGAACCGCCGCAACATGGTGATCTTCGCCATCGCGCTGTCCTTGGGCCTTGGCCTGCAGCTGGAGCCCCAGGCGCTGCAATACCTGCCCGATACGGTCAAGGTTCTGGCGACCTCGGGCATCCTGCCCGCAGCGCTGATCGCCATCGTTCTGAACCTCGTCCTGCCCACCGAACTCGCCGCCGAAGCGACCGAGGAGGTTTCGGGCGGCATGGCCGGCAACGGCCGCGGCTCGATGCCGGGGGAGTGACCGGCTCGCGACGGCAAAGCCGCTGACAAGGACAGGGCCGCATCCTTTTGGGTGCGGCCCTTTTCACCTCTGGGGGAGGCGGGGGCTTGGTGCGTTTGCAGTGCTTTCGGGGGGGCAAGCACTGGCGCGGTTCTTGATCCGCGTCTTGGTCTAAACGGTGTGTGTGATACCCAACTCTGGCCCATCAACGAAAAAGTCCGCCAAGGGCGGACTTTTTGCGTGGTCGGTCGACGGTGGGGGTGGCCGAAGCCCGCGACCCCACACGCCTTGCACGGCCAAGGTATCAAAACACCCTGAATAGTCAACAAACGGTCGATGCCTGTTTCATCTTTGGTTGATTTGGCGCCGACTTTCGGGAACGCTTGGGGCGTGTTTGACGGTTTTTGATTAACGGCGGCTCAATGCCCTTCACTCAGGACGAGTTGCACGCGCTGCCGACTGTTTTTTCCGCGCCGAGATTTGCGACCTATCTTGCCGAAACGCAGGGGGACAAGGTCAGGGCCCTCGAATTGTATCAGTGGAATATGGAGGTTTCGTCTGCCTTCCTCGCGCCCTTGCAAATGGGCGAGGTCAGTGTGCGCAACGCAATCGCCGAAGCCATCGAGCTGACCTACGGACCAAACTGGCCATACGAACGCAGCTTCGAGATCGCTTTGCCCAATCCCTCCCGGGCCTACAGCCCGCGACAAAACCTTATCCAACATCGCAACGAACCCACGACAGGCAAGGTGATCGCCGAATTGAAGTTCGTCTTCTGGGAGCGGATGTTCACGCGCCGCCATGATGACACGATCTGGAACAAGCACTTACGAACGGTTCTGCCCCATACCGATGCCGCCAAATCCGTTCAGGACCTGCGCAGGGACGCATACCAGATGTTGGAGGCGATACGGGATCTACGGAACCGCATCGCGCATCATGAACCTATTTTCCGCCGCAATATCCGGGAAGAATATGATCGCATTCGCGCGGTCGTCGCATGGCGGAGCGAGACCGCTGCCAATTGGCTCGACAAGATCGAACAGGTGACCTGCAAGAACCCTCAAAAACCCTAGAAAATCTTGTGCGCTCAAAGGTCCCGGTCTCTCGGACTGGCAGGCCACCGCCCCCCCCTCACCGCACCTGCGCCCCCAGGTTCACCCCCTCGGCCACGCCCCTGACCTCCACGATCCCCAGCCCCAGCCGCAGCCGCCAGACACCGCCGCCCATCTCCTGCACCTCCGGCACCCCCGGCCAGCCCGACAGGTCATAGACGGCACCCGCATCCCAGCCCTCGATCACGCAGACGCCGCCCCAGCGGATGCGGTAGCGTTTCGCCCCGGCGCCTGCCTCGATCCGTGTGACGCCCGTGCCCACGACCACCTCGTGCTCGCCCTCGGCCAACCGGACCAGGTTCCGCCCCGGCCCCGGATCGATGGTCGATGCCCCCTCCCCATCCTCGATCACGTCATTGCCATGGCCGCCGTAGATGTGGTTCCGGCCCGTATAGCCGTAGATCACATCGTCGCCCGTGCCGCCGTCGAGCGTGTCGCGCCCCGGGCCCCCGTGCAGCGTGTCATTCCCCGCCTCGCCGTAGAACGCATGCCGCCGGTTCGCCTGTTTCGCCCGCGCGATCATCAGGTCGTTGCCCTTGCCCCCGAAAAACGTGGCCGCCCCGTGCTTGGGTCCGATCATCACGTCATCGCCATCCGACCCTTTCAGGTCGATCTCCACCCGTTCCGAGGTTTCGAATTCGATCGGGCTGTCGGGATGGGCGACGATGCGGATCACCTTGCCGGTCTGGCCATCGGCCTCCGATCGGCTGACCACCGTGGCGATGCGGATCTTTTCCACATGGGGCGGGCAGTGCAGCACGTAATCGTCGGGGCCCGCCATGTACCACAAGGTATCGGTGCCGCCGTCCTTCTCCTCGACGATCTTTTCCGCATCCGCCCCATAGGCCCAGTAATCGTTGTTCCCGCGCCCCCCCGCCAGGATCACCGATCCATCGACCGCCATCATCGCGTTGACCCCATCGGCGGGGTTTTCCATCCCTCGCAGGTCGAGGCCGAGGTTCAGCGCCCCCTTGACCAGTTCGGCGCGCAAATCCGCCAGCGGGGCAGAGGCCGCGATATTCTCCGTCTCGCCCGGATCGGCGATCAGGTCATAGACATGCTCTTCGCCATTGGGGTAGCGGAAGTAGCGGTATTGCGTCATCCCCTCGACCGAGGGGCGGACCGACAACGTGCCGAACACGCAGGTGACGGGCGACCATTGCCGGTCATATTCCCCGAAACTCGCATCGATCAGCGGCAAGAGCGATTGACCCGATGTCCAATCGGGGCGCGGCGGCAGACCGGCCAGATCCATGATCGTGTGTGCGATGTTGTGCAGGCTCACGGGCAGGGTGATTTCGCGCCCTTCCTCCATCGCAGGATGGTGGATGCCCAGCGGGATATGGGCCGCACTGTCCCACTGGCTCATCTTGTGGAAACTGTCATGCGTCCCGAGGTTGAAGCCGTTGTCCGAAAAGAACACGACCGTCGTGTTCCCCCCGAGGGGGGAGGCCTCCAGCGCCTGCAGAAACCGGCCCAATTCGTGATCCATGTGGGAAATGGCCGCGAAATAGGCGCGCACCACCTGCCGCCATGCCTCGTCGCCCGCCTTTTCCGGGGTCCATTGGCCATTGGCGATATAGGCCGCCTCGTAGACCGCGAAACCGGGCTGGGGCCCGTGGTAATCATCGGCATGCGCGATCGAGGGCCAGCGGATCTTGGCCGGGTCATATTGCGCATAGAACCTGTCGGGCGTGATCAGGTTGTAATGCGGATGCTTGAAGCCCAGCTGGATCAGGTGCCGCCGCCCCGGATCGGCGCGCTGCAGGAAATCGATGGCATTCTGCGCGACGTGGAAATCGTAGAACGTGTCATCCTGCGATCCGTCGTCATCGGGGTGGTTCACCCCTTTGATGCCGGGACCGCGGTCGAGATAGGTCTTCACCCTTGCGCGCTTGCCGCCGTCGGTGGCCTCCGGCTCCTCGTGGAACAGGATGCGGCGGTACTCCTCCGGCATGGGCTGGTAATTGCTGTCGACCTTGCCGGTGGTGAAGGTGTGAAACCCCGCCCGCCGCAGGTCATAGGCCCAGGCTTTCTCGGGCCGGTAGATATCGCGCCAGAACCGGTTGAGGTCGACCAACCCCGACCGGAACGGGCTGATGCCTGTCGCCACCTCGGCCCGGCAGGGCGCGCAGAGCGGTACGGTCGCATAGGCATTGGTGAAGCGCGCCGCCCGCGCCATGAAACGGTCGAGGTTCGGCGTCTCGATCCTCAGGCCAAAGGCGTCGCGCCAGGTGTAGACATCGATCAGGTCATCGACCCAGATCACCACGATATTGCCACCGGCGATGGTCTCGCGGGCAAAGCTCATAGGACCTCCGCCCAGAGGTGAAAGCGCCTCAGCGCCACCAGCGCCGCGCGCTCCTCCGCCCCCTCCGCCTGCAGCAGCGCGCGCCCCGGCCAGAACCAGACATCCGCGATCAAGGCCGCGCCCAGCGTCTTGGTCAGGCCGGGGCGCTGGTTGCGGCAGCCGAAAAACAGGTTGCCCGCCCCCGACAGGACCTGCGCCCTGGCCCGTGCTTCCGCCTCCGGTCCGCCCAGAACCGCCACCGCCAGCCTGTCCCGCATCAGCGAGACAAGCACCAGCCGCGTCGCCTCCGGTTCGGGCGCGGGCAGGGTGATCTCGACCAGGCCCTTGTCATCCTTGACCGTCACCCGCCCCTCGGCCTCGGACAGGTAAAGGTAATTCTCGACCGCCGATTTCTTCGTCCCGCCGCCCGTGTTGAAGGTGAGGATCGTTTTCGCCTCCTCCCCCCAACCCGGCAGGTAGCGCGCGGCGAAACTGGCGGTGGCGGCATCCGGGGCCACATCCTCGGCCACCATCCCGCAATGTAGCCCCTCGCGGCACTGCAGACCCGCCAGATCGCCCGCCGCCCCGCTCAGCCCATTGCCGGTATTGGGCGCGGTCGGGCGCGCGCGCGCACCACGGATCCGGTCGGCCCAGTCCGTCACCGCCCCGGCCTTGTCCGTGACGACCCGCGCCCCGTCCCACCAGAGCGCACCGGACCCATCCAACGCCTCCGACAGGATATCCGCACCCCCATCGCACAGAACACCGGGCGGCAGGTTTTCGGACAAAGCGATCATGCCGCCCCCCCGCTTTTTCCCTCATGCACCGGCAAGATCGCGGGCAAGGCCCAGCGGTTGAGCGGCGCGCCGCTCCGGCTGTCCAGCTGCCAACCATCCCGCACCCCGCCCGGCACACCCGCGCCATAGGCCAGCTGCAGGCCTTGTTCCTTGCCGCTCACCCGCACGAGCAGGGCCTGCGGATCGTCGGGCGCAAGCGTCACCGCCTCGACCGTCACACCCCCGCCAAGCACGGCAAACCCCGCCGCCCCGCCGCCCTCCAGCACCAGGGGCCCCTCGGCCTGCGCCGTGACCCGGATCAGCGGCGCACCCCCCGGTTCCCATTCGGCCAGAAACAGGGTCGGGCAGCGCCATCCTTCGCCCATCGAGATCGCCGCCGCCGTCATCTCGGCCATGCGCAGCCGGGCCGCGTCGGTCGGGCGGTCATAGGCATCGCGGGCAAAGGCATAGCTGGGGCTGGAGAAAATCAGCCGATGATCGCCATGGTTCCACGCCAATTCCCACTGGCCCTGCAACACCGCCGCCGCCGTTTCGGGGTCGAGCCCCGCCTCGAACCGCGCGACAAAGAGCGGCCTGTCAAAGCCCAGCCGCCCCAATTCCCCCTCGATCCGGCGCATGACGGCGAGCATCCCGTCGCGATAGGCGATGGTATCGCCGCCCAGATCCTCCAGCGCGTAATCGAGGCAGATCGCGAGGATCTTTGCCCGCTTGCCCATGCGCAGGGCCGCCGCCCGCAGGTTGCCCGCCGCGCGGATCAGGTTGGCCACCGCCTGACCCCGCGCCAGATCGGCTGCACTGGCCGAGGCGTCGGTTTCCACCCGTGCCACGATCAGGGGCAGGGGGGCGAATTTCTCGATCTGCCAATGCAGGATGGTTTCGCCCACCAATGCCTCATGTGTCACCTCGCGCAGGGGCTCCAGCCGGTCGGTTTCGGGGGCCGCTTCGATCCCCGCCATGCCGACCGCGCCGATATCGTCTTCGGGCGCCACGATGTGATGCGGAAAATCCGACGCGCGGGGATTGGCCAGCGCCGCGCGCGGCCCCCCAAGGCCGAGGATCCCCAGAACCGCCCCCGGCCCGTCGCCCAGAACCGCGCCGCCGGTGACATGGCGGCGGAACCCCCGCACCCCCTGCGCCCCCGCCATTCGCGCGGTAAAGCGCAGCCAATCGCCCTCCCGGCGGACAGCCCAGGCGTCGATGCCCTCGAGCAGTTCCTCCTCCGACCGCTCCTCAGGCCCCTCCGCCGCCTCTCCAACCCCCTCCGTAGGGTGCGCCTTCAGGCGCACCATCCCTGCGCCCGCCCCAGCCCCCAAGCGCAGCGCGATATCGGCGATCACCGTATCGGACAGCCGCATCACGAGCCCCGAGGGATCGTAGCGGATCACGTCGCCATTGGCCGCGCGCACCACGACCCCATGTCCCGCGATCAGCTCCGGGTCGGTTTCATCCTTGCCCGTCACCTCGGCCTCCCTTCCCGTTGCGCGCCGCCAACGCGTCCCGAACCCTATCCGTAGGGTGCGCCTTCAGGCGCACCACCCAACCACGCACAACCACCCCCACGCGTACCGCGCCCCCCGTCACGCGCCCGACCTGTCGAATTGCAAGCTGCCGCCCCCCGCCCGATCCGGGGTCTCGGCAAAGCCCATGGCCTCCAGAACCGGACCATATCCCGCGCGCAGTCCTGCCGCCTCCTCCTCCGTGACGAAGGGAAAAAGAACCCGCCGCACCGTGCCCGGATCCTGCGCCGCCAGAACCTCGGGCGGAACATCGGCGGGACGGTTCAGACGCAACGCCACGGGCCGGAAATCGCGCAGATAGGCGGCCAGCCCGCCCGCCTCTGCGCCGCGATCTGCCGCCAGCCGCAACGGCCCGTCGCTCCATTTCAGCCGGGCGGAATTCTCCACGCCCGCCCGCCGCGCGATCTCCTGGCCCAGCGCGACCAATTCGCTCCGCATGTCCTGCGCCATCACGGTCACGTTTTGCGCGATCCGCACCAGCCGGATCGGCAAGAACCCCACGCCGGTCCCGATCTCGAGCACCCGCGCGCAACCCTCCAGATACCCCGCGATGTTGCGCGCATGCCGCCGCTCGAACCGTCCCGCCACGATCGCCGTCAGCGCCTCGGGCCGAAAGACGCGGGCATCGGCCGGCAGCGCGATCTCGTGGTTGGGGATCCAGTCGGTGGGGATATCCTGGCTCAGGTCGATGGGCGCGGGCATATAGGGATCGCCCCCTTCCACGGCCCATCCCGCCACGGTTTCGGTCCGCCGCTCCTCCTTGGGGCGCGCGCTCGATTTCTTTTCCACCTCGCTCATCAGGGCGGCGATCTTGGCGGGGTCGCGCGCCTTGGGCGGTTTCGCCTCCACATCGGTGATCGGCACCTGCGACGCCGCGATCAGGCTTGCGCGCAGCTCCTCGTAGGCGGGCGTCTTGCGATATTCCTCCAGCCGCGCCTCCACCCTGTCGAGGGCCGCGTGATGCAGCCGGTTCAGCACCGGGTCTTTCAGCAATTCGGCCATGATCCGCGCGCGCTCGGGCGCATGGCGCAGAATGGCGCGATCCTCCACCTCGTTGCGGTCCTGCAGCGACCAGTAATCGGCGTTGTACTTGTCCTTCTTGTTGTTCACGTTGCCGCGAAACTTGCGCACCGCGTAGCTGTCGACGGATTTGACGGCGTAATGGTTCATCTGCGCCCAGTTGTAGCCGATGGTGCGCCGGATCGACCGCCAGCCGCGGAACTTGAAATAATCCTCCATCGGCAGGCCTGATCCGTTCAGCCATTTCACCTGGTCGGGAAACCCGTCCTCCAGGTGCTTGTTCTTGATCGTGGGCCGGTGGATGCCGAGCTTCCAGTATTCGGGATCGAACCGGAACAGCGTCTTGACCCCCCAGCCCTTGTTCCAGAGCGGCGGGGCCGCGCGGGTGTATTGCTCGGTCACGGGCGCGCGCGACCAATCCACCACGCCGCCCGAGCCGAAGATGCGCCAGGTGATGACAACGCCCGTGCCGCCGCGCGCCACCGTGTCATCCAGCATCCCCTCCAGGTTGCCCGAGGGGTGATTGACGCTCAGGAATTCGTCCGCGTCAAAGACCAGCACCCAGTCGGCGGCCCCCACCAGGGGCTCGTTTTGCGCATGGTTCAGCGCCGAAGGCTGCGGCTTGACCCCCTCGGGGATCACGTTGGCCCGGTGATATCCCAGCCCCAGCTCCTCCAGCCGGATCAGCATCTCGTCCGTGCCGTCGGAACAATCATTGGTGTAGACAAGGATATCGGTGAACCCCACGGCCAGATGATGGGCGAACCATTCCAGGAGGAACGGGGCCTCGTCCTTCATCATCGACACGGCCATGACGGTCCCGTGTTTCGAGCTGGGTTTGAGATGCTGCATCGTGCCCCTGCGCCCGGTGCCCCGGCGTCTTCGACTTTCGGTGATTCTACCACGTCGGAGGATCAAGGCAAACGAAAGACCGGCGCGGGTGTACCGCGCCGGTCTGGTGCGTCCGGGGCAGGGGGGCGCTCAGGCCGTGCTCAGCGCTGCCTTGGGGGCCGCCCGGAAATGGCGGCGGTGCAGATAGACCACCAGCCCCACCGCCACGGCCTGCAGGGCCAGCGCCACGGCAGTCAGCGCCCAATAGGCCGTCCCGAATTTCTCGATCAGACCGGCCGCGACAAGGCCATTGTTGATCCAGAACTGGCCCAGCACCGACAGCGCCACGGGCGGGCAGACCAGCGCGTAATTGCCGGGGCTGATCGCGTCACCGGCAAGGAACCGGCGCGCATAGCCGGTGGCCGCCAGAACCGTCAGACCGAAAAGCGCGAACAGAACCTCGACCGACAAGAGCCGCGTCAACAGCATCATGCGATCTGCGGCCTCCATATGCGCCCCGAAGCTCGTGCCAAGCCCATGGGCCTGCCGCAGCATCACGATGCCGAGGATCGTCGTGATCGGAACGACCATCATCAGCGTCGGGGCTTGTTCGGCGGCCACGCCATTCTCCAGGATCGACCGCAGGCCAAGGATCAGACCGACAACCGCGATCAGCACTGCGGCGACGAAAAAGAAACTCGACAGGATCAGCGCGATGCCCGCGACGGTGACATTGCCGCTCATGGCCGCAGGCGCCGCAAGACCCACACCCGTCATCGCCAGCGCAAAGGCCGGCAGCATCTGGGCAAAGGAATTGTTCTTGGCGCAATCGAACCCGCCCGATGCGGTCACCCGCGCGATGAACCGGCCCAGTTGCGTGAACGCCAGCCAGCCCACGGCCAGAAAGGCCACCATCGCCAGCGGGAACAGGTATTCGACCACCGACCACAGCCCCGGAACAAAGACGAGGCCGAGGATGAAACCGCCATTGATCGACATGGCCAGCGCCAGCGGCAGGGCCATCATCTGCGTCTGGGCGTTGGAATTGGCCAGTGCCTGGCCCTTTTCGCTGGCCCAGAAGCCGCGCATCTTGCGCAGGTTCCAGATCAGGAGCGACAGGTTCAGCGCCCCGAAAACGGCGATGCCCGCCAGCGCCACGACGATGGCAAAGGTCAGGGCCGGGTTGCCCGTGGCAAGGGCCGCCGCGATATCCTCGAACACCGCGACGGTGCGGCCGGGATGCGGCACCCAATGCATCAGGTACATGTAGAAGGTGACGGACAGGCCGCCCGCGCCCACGGAGGCGAGGAAATAGAGCGGCGACCATTGGTCGGCGGGTCGTTTGTGGATGTTGGACATGGCTATGCTCTCCTTGATCGGAGAGGGGCTTACGCCATGGGGCAGGGCGGTGTCGGTGACTTTGTTACCAGCGTCAACGAATTTGTGAGGTGGGGTGGGGACGTACGGTGGGTTGCACCCACCCTACGCCATCCCACCCGACGCAGTGCCATGGTGCGCGTGAACGCACACCCTACGCCAACCCCATGCTCCGTAGGGTGCGCCGCTCACGGCGCACCGCCGACGCGCCCGATCACCATATGACCTTAGGGTGGGTGAAACCCACCAAACGCCCCAACCATCCGCGACAAGGGTGGGTTGCACCCACCCTACAGCATGCCCTCGGGCAGCTTCTGTTCCGCCGCCGTATTGGCCCGCCGGAACACCAGCGTCACCAGCGTCGAGACGATCACGATGAACAGCGAATAGAGCGCCGGGACCGCCATGTAGCTCTGCGCCTCATCCCCCGCAAAGGTGAAGGCGATGATCGCGATCGCCAGCGGCCCGTTCTGGATCCCCGTTTCCAGCGCGATGGTCCGCGCATTGCGCGGGTGCAGACGCAGCGACTTGGCGAACAGGTAGCCGATGGTGATCCCCACCAGCCCCAGCGCGATCGCCGCGACATAAGTGGCGGGCGTCGTCGACAGCAGGAACTGCCAGTTCTGCGGCACCCATGTCACCATGATGAACAGGATGAAGAAGAGCGCCAGAACCGATCCCCCGAATTCGATCACCGCGCCCACATTGGCGTTGAGCTTGCGCAGTCCCATGCCGATGGCGACCGGCACCAGAAGCACGATCAGCACCCGGATGATATCCTCCCTCGGGATCTCCAGGCCCAGCACATTGGCGTAAAGCATCAAGATGATCGGGATCAGGATCACCCCCGTCACCGTCGATGTGACCGTCATCAGCACCGACAGCGCCAGGTTGCCCTTGGAGAAATAGGTGAAGATGTTCGAGGTCGTGCCCCCCGGCATACAGGCCATGATCAGGACGCCGATGGCGATGGCCTCGGGCAGGGTCAGGAAGGTGACCAGCAAAAAGCCCAGGAACGGCATGATGCCATATTGCGCGACCACCCCGATGATCAGCCCGTAGGGCCGCTTGAGCGCGAGGTAGAAATCCCGCGGCGTGAGCGATGCGCCCATGCCCAGCATGATCACCGCCACCATGATGCCCAGGAGCGTCTGGGTAAACTCGTCGACCATCCCGCCTACTCCGCCGCGATGCGGGCCAGTTCCTCGGCACGCAGGTCTTTTCTCAGGATCTTGCCGACATTCGACTTCGGCAGCTCGTCGCGGAATTCCACCCGCTTGGGCACCTTGTAGGCCGTCAGATGCTCACGCGCATAGGCGCGCAAGGCCTCGACCGACAGGGCGGCATCGGATTTCACGACATAGGCCTTCACCGCTTCGCCCGTGGCCTCGTCGGGCACGCCGATCACGGCCACCTCCAGCACGCCGGGATGGGCGGCCAGGACATCCTCCACCTCGTTGGGATAGACATTGAACCCCGAGACGACGACCATGTCCTTCTTGCGGTCCACGATGCGCACATAGCCATCGGCATCCATCACCCCGATATCCCCGGTCAGAAACCAATCGCCATGCATGACCTTGGCGGTTTCCTCGGGCTTTTCCCAATAGCCCAGCATCACCTGCGGCCCGCGCGCCGCGATCTCGCCCGGCTCGCCCTGCGCCACCGGCTGGCCCGCATCGTCCAGACAGGCGATCTCGGTCCCCGGCACCGGCACGCCGATGGACCCGGCCCGCGCCTTGCCCACCGGCTCAAAGGTCAGGACCGGCGCCGTTTCGGTCAATCCATAACCCTGGATGACCGGTGCGCCCGTGATCCGCTCCCATTTCTCCGCCACCGAGGATTGCAGCGCCATGCCGCCCGCGCTTGCGAATTTCAGATGCCGGGGCGGGCTGTCGGTGAACCAGACCTCGTTCGTGAGCGCGTTGAACAGCGTGTTCACCCCGCTCATCCAGGTGATCTTGTAATTCTCGAAGGCCCTCTTGAGGTTCGACAAGGGCTTGGGATTGGGGATCAGCACGTTGCGCGCCCCCAGCCACCAGAATCCCAACAGGTTCACCGTAAAGGCAAAGATATGGTACATCGGCAAGGCGGTCAGCGCGACCTCGCGCCCCTTGTCCAGGTCGCCCACCAGCAATTCCATCACCTGTTCCATGTTCACGAGCAGGTTCGCATGGCTCAGCATCGCGCCCTTGGACACGCCCGTCGTGCCCCCGGTATATTGCAGCACCGCGACATCGCCCGGACCCACGCCCTGGTGATAGGCATCGACCTCGATCCGCGCTTGGGCCGCCTTGGCCCGGCCTGCGGCCAGCGCCTCGGGCAGGCGGATATGGGCGATCCTGATGGGCTTGACCGACCGGTCCCAGTATTTCTGCACCAACCCCACGATCCCGCGCGGCAGGACGGGCAGGAATTCGGCCACCCGCGTCACGATGACATTGGGGATCGGATGGCCCGCGGTGGCCTGCGGCACCTTGTCGGCGAACATGTCGGCGATGATCAGCGCATGGGGGCGGGCATCGGCGAACTGCCGCGCCATTTCCTCGGCGGTATAGAGCGGGTTGACATTGACCAGCACGCAGCCCGCCTTCAGCACCCCGAAAGCCGCCACCGGAAAGGACAGGCCATTGGGCATCTGCAAGGCCACCCGGTCCCCCGCCTTCAACCCCGCGATCTCGCGCAGGTAGACGGCCAGCGCATCCGACATCTCGTCGACGCGGGCAAAACTCAGCGTGCCGTTCATGCCGTTGGGCAAACAGCAGGTGAAGGCGGGATTGCGCCCATGGGTCCCGGCCACGCTGCGGATCATCTCCGCCAGGTTGCGATAGGCGGGCTCCGAAATCTCGGTGCGCGCGCCCGCGCGGTAGAATGCCGTCCAGGGTTTGTCCGGATGGTCCATGAGCCTCCCCTCTCACGTCGTTCCTGACGGCGGACGCTAGCGCAACTCCGCTTGCGCGTGAAACGAAATCCGTCGGAACGTCGCGTCACCTCGCCCGACACGCGCGCCCCTTGCAACCGCCCGCGCCCTTGGCCAAAGCTGTGCCGCCAGAACCGGAGACCCCGCCATGCACAGATACCCCCGCGACCTGACCGGCTACGGTGCCACCCCCCCCGATCCGCAATGGCCCAACGGCGCCAGGATCGCCGTCCAGATCGTGATGAACTACGAGGAAGGCGGCGAGAACAACATCCTGCATGGCGATGCCGCCTCCGAAGGCTTCCTGTCGGAGATCACCGGCGCCCAGCCCTGGCCGGGGATGCGGCACTGGAACATGGAATCGATCTACGAATACGGCGCGCGTGCGGGCTTCTGGCGGCTGCACCGGATGCTCGCGCATCTGCCCGTCACCGTCTACGGCGTGACCAGCGCGCTCGCCCGCGCCCCCGAACAGGTCGCCGCGATGAACCAGGCGGGCTGGGAAATCGCCTCCCACGGGCTCAAGTGGATCGAACACAAGGATATGGACGAGGCGACGGAACGCGCCCTGGTCGAGCAGGCGATCGCGCTCCATACGGAGGTGACGGGCGCGCCCCCGCGCGGTTGGTACACCGGCCGCTCCTCGATGAATTCCGTGCCGCTCGCGGCCGAAACCGGGCTTTTCGCCTATATCGCCGATGATTACGCCGATGATCTGCCCTATTGGCGCCGCTTCGGCGACCGCGACCAGCTGATGATCCCCTATACGCTCGACGTGAACGACATGCGCTTCGCCATCCAGGCAGGCTTCACCGAAGGTTCCCAGTTCGAGCAGTATATCCGCGACACCTTCGACTGCCTCTATGCCGAAGGTCAGGCCGGCCGGCCTGCGATGATGTCCATCGGCCTGCATTGCCGCCTCGCCGGGCGTCCGGGCCGCGCGCTGGCCCTCAAGCGCGCCATCGACCACATGGCCTCCCATGAGGGCGTCTGGTTCGCCACCCGCCTCCAGATCGCCGAACATTGGGCGCGCACCCATCCCCCGCAGGCCCGCACCCGCCCCTCCGAGATGGACCGCGCCACCTTCGTCGCGGAATTCGGCGGCATCTTCGAGCATTCCCCCTGGATTGCCGAGCGCGCCCATGGGCTGGAGCTTGGCCCCACCCATGACACGGCCACGGGCGTCCATTCCGCCCTTGCCCGCATCTTCCGCAGCGCGAGCGCGGCGGACCGCATGGGCGTGCTCACCGCCCATCCCGATCTGGCCGGAAAACTGGCAGCGGCCAAGCGGCTGACCCCCGACAGCACGGCGGAACAGGCCAGCGCCGGGCTCGACGCGCTCACCGATGCCGAACGCGCCGATTTCACCGCGCTCAACGCGGCCTATACCCAGAAATTCGGCTTCCCCTTCATCATCGCCGTGCGCGACAACACCAAGGCCTCGATCCTCGACGCTTTCCGCCGCCGCCTCGAGCAGGACCGCGACACCGAATTCGCCGAGGCCTGCCGCCAGGTCGAACGCATCGCCGAATTGCGCCTGCGGGAGAAACTGGGATGAGCGAGACGATCCTCATCCAGCCCCTGACGGAAACGGCCTTCGCCCCCTTCGGCGAGGTGCTCGAGACCTCGGGCGATCCCGACCGGATCATCAACCAGGGTCTCTGCGGGCGCTGGCACGACCGCGCGCGCCTCGACATCCTTGATGGGCAGGCGGGCATCAGCCTCTTTCGATCCGAGACCCGCGCGCTGCCCTACAGTCTCGACATGGTCGAACGCCACCCGCTGGGAAGCCAGGCCTTCCTCCCGATGTCCCATGACCCGTTCCTCGTGATCGTCGCCCCCGACGAGGGCGGGCGCCCGGGCCGCCCTCTGGCCTTCCGCACCGCGCCCGGGCAGGGGATCAACATCGCGCGCAACACCTGGCACGGGGTTCTGACCCCCCTTCACGCGCCGGGTCTTTTCGCCGTGATCGACCGGATCGGCGAGGGCGCGAACCTCGAGGAACACTGGTTTCCCACCCCCTACACCGTCCGCGACGCCTGAGGTCGGATCAGAGGGCTCTGCCCCCGTCGCCAAAGGCGACGATTCCTGAGTGAGGGGGCTCTGCCCCCGTCGCCAAAGGCGACGAATCCCAAGTAAGGGGGCTCTGCCCCCGTCGCCTTTGGCGACTCCCCCGGAGTTTTCCGGCCAAGATGAAGGGGAGGCCGCGCCTTCATCTTGGCGAAAAAACTCCCGCCGGAGGCTCCCGCAGCCGCCACGGGCGACAGGAAAGAATTTGCGCGGAGAGCCTGTAAGCCGGATTCTGTCCAAGGGGTCGCCCCCTCTGGATGGCCATTCCTCTGGACGCGGGGTTGCCCTCGCGCCTCAAGCTGCCAACCCGGATGCCTGGGGGCGAAGCCATCCCCCGGGGTTGCCCCCGCGACATCCCTATTCGGCATTGCTCCCGGTGGGGCTTGCCGTGCCGCTCCTGTTGCCAGTCGCGCGGTGGGCTCTTACCCCACCGTTTCACCTTTTCCTCAGGGTATCGCCGAGGCGATGCCCGAAGGTAGTTTCATTTCTGTGGCGCTGTCCGTCGGATCGCTCCGCCCGGGCGTTACCCGGCACCGTGGCTTCGGGGAGTCCGGACTTTCCTCGAACGGTTGCCCGCCCGCGGCCATCCAGCCCTCCGCGCAAGCCCCAGCTACGCTGCAATGCGCCCGTCTTCAAGCGCCGATGCGCGCCGCCATCTCGGCCATGATCGCGCAATCGCGCCCGTCAAGCGGGCCCTTGCGCCCATGCCGGAACCGCAGGCGAAAGGCCGCGAGCAGCAGCGCCTCCTCCACATCGGGAAAACCATAGGCCAGCGCATCGGCGCGGAACCTTGCGGGATCAAGCGGCGATGCGGCCCGACCCTCGGGCCAAAGAGCCAGCCCGCCGCGCGCCAGCCTTTCCCAGTCGAACCGCGGGCCGGGGTCGATCTTGCGTCCCGGCGCCATGCAGGAATGGCCGATCACGCCCTCGGGCCGGATCGACCAGCGCGCCAGGACCCCGGGCAAAAGCCCCTCCAGCCCATCCATCATGGGTGCCGCAAAGGGCGAGGCCCCGTCATTGTCCAGCTCGATCCCGATCGAGCGCGAATTCACGTCGCCGCGCCCGCGCCATTCCCCCGCCCCCGCATGCCAGGCGCGCGCTCCCTCCTCGACCAGCGCCACGACCTGCCCGTCGCGGCGGATCAGGTAATGCGCCGACACCTCGCGCGCGGGATCGCAGAGCGCCCGGATCGCCACCTCGCAATCGGGCATGGCGGTGTAATGGATCACCACCAGCTCCGGCCTCAGCCCATCCCGGCGCGGCCCGAAATTGGGCGACAGGCTCAATTCCGGGCCGCCGCCGCGGCGCTGCGAAAGACCGACGGGTCCCAGCCACAGGCATAGCCGTCGCCATCGGGGTCAAGCCCCTGCCGATCGCGCCCCGGCCCGCCGTTTTGCAAGAACCATTCCTGCGCCAAATCCCCCGACCGAAAGGCGCGGCAGGCGCGCTCATGCCGCTCGGCCGAGATGGGCCGCCGCGTATAGCGCCGCTCGCCCAGGCCATGATTGGTCGCCAATGCGTAATCCACGATATTGGGGCCCAGCCCCTCGGGCCGCTCGGGCAGGGCGCTCGGGGCCACCACCACGCGTTCGGCCTGCATCCTTGCGCGCCGTTCGGCATCGCTTTCGATGGTTTCGCGGGTGGCCACGGCGTCGAAATCCTGCTCGTCCGAGATACCGGGATTGCCGGGCAGGGCGCTGGCCAGAACCACAGGCTCGGGCGCGACCGGGGCAGGGGCGGGCGCCACCGGCGCTGCGGGGCTGTCGCGCAGGGCGGCCATGGTCGCGGCGGCGATGCTCTCGGGCTGCGCGGCAGCGGTCACGATCACCGGGGCAGGGGCCGCAACCGGCGTCGCACCCGCCCCCGCAGGCGGCAGGGCCGCGCTCACCGGGGCGAGCGGCGAGATCACCGTTTCGGGCACACGCACCGCAGCCTCGCCGCGCAGCATCGCGCGCCGCGCCTCGAAAGCCTGAAGATCGCTGAAGCCCACGCCCTGGGCCACATCATTGGGCGGCGCGCCACCCGTGCAGCCCGCAAGCCCCAGAACAACGCACAGACCAAGGACAGCGGGGACACCGCCCTTCCGGAAACCTGCCAACATGACTGCCTCGAAACATTATCGTTTTCGAGACATTACCACCATTTCGCCGGTTTCGCCACAAATCCCGCCGCCTGTTCCAGCGCATGGCCGATGTTGAGCAGATCGCCCTCTTCCCAGGGTCTGCCGATCAGCTGCAGGCCGAGCGGCAGCCCCTGCGCATCGATCCCCGCAGGCACGGCCAGACCCGGCAAACCGGCAAGGTTCACCGTCACCGTGAAGACATCGTTGAGATACATCTGCACCGGATCGTCGAATTTTTGTCCCAGGGCAAAGGCGGCCGACGGCGTGGCGGGCGTCAGGATCGCGTCGATGCCCTCGGCAAAGACCGTCTCGAAATCGCGCTTGATCAGGGTGCGGACCTTGCGGGCGCGGTTGTAATAGGCGTCGTAATAGCCCGCCGACAGCACATAGGTGCCCACCATCACCCGGCGGCGCACCTCCGCGCCAAAGCCTTCGGCGCGGGTCTTTTCATACATCTCGGTGATGCCGTCGCCCGGCGACAGCTTGGCGCGATAGCCGAACCTGACCCCGTCATAGCGCGCCAGGTTCGACGAGGCCTCGGCGGGCGCGATCACGTAATAGGCGGGCAGCGCGTATTTCGTATGCGGCAGGCTGATGTCGCGGATCACGGCACCGGCATCGGCCAGCATCTCGCGGCCCTTCGCCCAGAGCGCCTCGATCTCTTCGGGCATGCCCTCCATCCGGTATTCGCGCGGAATGCCGATGACCTTGCCGCGAATGTCGCCGGTCAGCATCGCCTCGAAATCGGGCACGGGCAGATCGGCGCTGGTCGAATCCTTGGGGTCATGGCCCATCATCGCCGCGCCCATGATGGCGGCATCGCGCACCGTTTTCGTCATCGGCCCCGCCTGGTCGAGCGACGAGGCGAAGGCCACGATCCCCCAACGCGAACAGCGCCCGTAGGTCGGCTTCAACCCCACCGTGCCGGTAAAGGCCGCAGGCTGGCGGATCGACCCGCCCGTATCGGTGCCGGTGGCCGCAAGACACAGATCGGCGGCAACAGCGGCGGCAGACCCGCCCGAGGAACCGCCGGGCGTCAGCGCCGCATCCGAATTGCCCGCGCGCCACGGGTTGATCGCATTGCCATAGACGCTGGTCTCGTTGGACGAGCCCATGGCGAATTCATCCATGTTCAGCTTGCCCAGCATCACTGCACCCGCATCGCGCAGCTGCCCCGACACGGTCGATTCGTATTCGGGCCGGAACCCTTCGAGGATGCGCGACGCCGCCTGGCTCGCCACGCCCTCGGTGCAGAACAGATCCTTGATCCCCACCGGGATGCCGCACATGTCGGGGGCATCGCCCGCCTGGATCCGCTGATCGGCGGCACGCGCCCGCTCCAGCGCGATCTCGGGCGTCTTGTGGACAAAGGCCCCCAGCGCATCGGCGGCATCGATGGCGGCCAGACAGGCTTCGGTCAGCGCCACGCTCGTCGTCTCGCCCCGGCGCAGCGCGTCGCGGGCCTCGGCGATGGTCAGTTTCGTCAGGTCGGACATGTTCACTCCACCACCTTGGGAACCGCGAAAAAGCCCTCGCGCGCATCGGGCGCGTTGGACAGGACGGCGGCTTGCTGGTTGCCGTCGCTCACCACATCCTCGCGGCGGGGCAGGCGCATCGGCGTGACGCTGGTCATCGGTTCCACGTCGCTCACGTCCAGCTCCTGCAATTGCTCGATGAAGCCGAGGATCGCGTTGAATTCATCGGCAAGCGCGGGCAGGTCGGCCTCTTCCACGCGGATGCGGGCAAGTTTGGCGACCTTGGCGGCGGTGGCGCGGTCAATCGACATGGGCTGATTTCTCCTTGGGCCGATGCGGCGGGACAGGGGGCGGTTTAGCCGCGCCACGCCCCGCCCGCAAGCATGTCGGACAGCCCCTTTGCGCTGTGCCCCGCGCCTGTCTATCCTGCCGCCCGATACGGATCATCCCGAGGGAGGGGAACATGAAATACACATGGCTCGGACATGCCGGGGTGCGGCTCGACATCGGCGACCAGGTGCTCCTGATCGATCCATGGGAACAGGGCAATCCGATGTTTCCCGCCGAAAACCGGGCCGCGGTTTTCGCGGGCGCGACCGCGATCCTGATCACCCATGGCCATTTCGACCATATCGCGGGTCTGGGCGACCTGGCGCGTGAACTGGATGTGCCGGTCTACGGCATGGTCGAACTGATGGGCTGGCTCGGCGCGCAGGAACAGGGCGTCAGCTTCACCGGCTTCAACAAGGGCGGCACGATCCGGCTTGGCGATGTCGCCGTCACCATGGTCCATGCCGTCCATTCCTCCTCCGTCGGGCGCGACGGCCCGCCGATCTATGCCGGCGAGCCCGCAGGCTACATGATCGAGGGAGAGGGGCGCGCCGTCTATGTCTCGGGCGATACCGACGTGATGGCCGACATGAAGATCTGGGCCGATATCCACGCCCCCGATCTGGGCATCCTCTGCGCGGGCGGCCATTACACGATGGGCATGAGCCGCGCGGCCTATGCGGCCTCGAAACTCTTCAGCTTCAAGACCGTGATTCCCTACCATTACAAGACCTTCCCGGCCCTCGAACAATCCGCCGACCCAATGAAGGCGGCCTTGCCGGGTGTCCGCGTCCTCGACCCCGATCCGGGTGTGACGATCGAGGTCTGAGGGACGGCGTGCGCAAAGCTCTTAAAGCGCGCGTTCCATCTCCACCGCCGGAAAGGTAATGCCGGGGCGCAGCGCGATGACGATCTCGCCCCGTGTCCGGAATCCCATCGCGCGGTAGAATGTCTCTGCCGTCTTGGTGGATTGGCAGATCATCCGGTCCACGCCCATGGCCAGCGCATCGGCCAGAACCCGCGTGACGATGGCCTGACCCAGCCCTTGGCGCAGATGGTCGGGATGGGTGGCGACATGGCGCATATGCCCGATCTCGGGCAGGCCCGCGCCGCCCTGCGGCGGTGAGCGGCTCCAGCCGCCCGCCGCCAAGGCGCGGCCCTCCTCGTCCTCGGCCATGAAAAAGCTGCCCGACCGCAGCAGCGCAGGCTCTGCGCGCGACATCAGCGGCAGCGCCGTCACCAGCACCGACGGCGCGTAATCGCGCTTCAAGAGCGCCGGGTAGCTCGTGGCAAGCAGCGTGTCGATGGCACCAAGATCGGCGCCGGTCGTCGTCCGGATCGTGATCGTGTCGGTCATGGTCTTGGCTTTCGGGGATCGGTCATTCGGACCGCTGAAAACGAAAAAGGGCCGCGGCGGTGTTCCCGTCGCGGCCCTCAGGTCGGATATGGAAAGGCGGATTACTTGATCTTGCCTTCCTTGTATTCGACATGCTTGCGCACGACGGGATCGTACTTTCGTACGGTCATCTTGTCGGTCATGGTGCGCGCGTTTTTCTTGGTCACGTAGAAATGGCCCGTCCCGGCGGTCGAGTTCAGGCGGATCTTGATGGTCGTCGGCTTCGCCATGGGTCGGGCTCCTGCACAAATCGGGGCGGAGCGTCGGGCGCACCGCGTCAAGTCTTGAGTTTGGGCCTTTTACCCGTGCCGACACCCGAGTCAACCCCATCTCGCCGGCTCATATCCCGCCGATCGCCCATGTGGCCCCCAACCCCGCCAATGCCATGACCGGCAGAACCCGCATCAGGTCCCAGCGCAGGCCCCAGATCAGCGCCCCGGCCACAGCCGTCAGCCCCAGCGCCAGCTCGTCAAGGCTCGTCCAGACCGGCACCAGAACGGCCAGCGGCCCCACGGGCAGGGTGTCCAAGGCGCCAAACAGCACATGGGCCGAAAACCAGATCGACAGGTTCAGGATCACCCCCACCACCGCCGCCGTGATCGCCTGCAGCGCGCCGGTCAGACGCGGGCGGCTCGCAATCCAGTCGACATAAGGCGCGCCGGCAAAGATCCACAGGAAACAGGGCGCGAAGGTCACCCACAGCGTAACCAGCGCCGCCGCCAGCCCCAGCGCCCAACCGCCCGCCTGCGCGCCCGCCATGAAGCCCACGAATTGCGTCACCAGGATCAACGGCCCCGGCGTCGTCTCGGCCAGACCCAGCGCATCCATCATCTGCGCCGTGCTCAGCCAGCCGTAATCGCCCACCACCTCCTGCACCATATAGGCCAGAACCGCATAGGCCCCGCCAAAGGTCACGACCGCCAGCTTGGCAAAGAACAGCCCCACCTGAGCCAACAGGCCACCCGGATCGACCAGCCACAGCGCCCCCAGCGGCAACAGCCAGATCGCCCCCCAGATCGCCACGGTCCTCACCGTCGCGGCCACGGGCACGCGCGCCACCGCTCCCCCGTCCGGCGCGGCCCTGGCCATGAGGACCGCCCCCAACACACCCGCCCCCAGAACGATCACCGGAAAGGGCAGCTGCATAGCATAGATGCCCACGAAAGCCGCGCCTGCGATCCCATAGGCCAAGCCGCCCGTCAGCGCGCGCCGCGCCACTTTCACCAAGGCCTGCACGACGATCACGATCACCGCGGCCTTGATGCCGAGGAACAAGGCCTGCACCAGCGGCACGCCCCCATAGGCCGCATAAAGAGCGGCCAGCGCGAAAATCACCAGCGCGCCGGGGATGACGAACAACAGCCCCGCGATCAGCCCGCCGGTGACGCCTGCCCGCTTCCAGCCCGCATAGGTGGCCAGCTGCATCGCCTCGGGTCCCGGCAAAAGCATGCAAAACGACAGCGCCCGCAGGAAGTCCGCCTCGCTGAGCCAGGGCCTGTCCTCGACCAGCTCCTTGTGCATCAACGCGATCTGCGCCGCGGGCCCGCCAAAGGACAAAAGCCCGATCCGGCCAAAGACGCGCAGGATCTCGCCCCTCGCCGTGCCAGAATCGCGCGCGGCATCCGGCGCTGCATCCGGCGCTGCATCCGGAATCGTGGCAGGCGGCTTGGGCATGGTGATCCTTCCTGTCTCGACCCATGCCTAGAGTGCTCGCATGTCGGCACCATGACGGCAACGGCGCAGCAGAGCCACCGCGCGCGCGCGCCGCCACGGGATGCACCGCCCCCCGGATCAGACCCGGATGATCGTCTCCGTCTCCGCCGAAACCGCCGGGCCGCGCAGCGCCGCCGTGTCGGGGGCCGTCAAGTCGCCCAGGTTCTCCAGCCAGAACGCCGCATAGCCGATGAAGCTCTCCAGCGCCTTGGTCACGCTTCTCTCGTCATGCCCGGTCAGGTCGAGCGTCCTGACATAGACCACCTCGCGCGTCTGGCGGTTGACCGACAGCGCACCGCCCCCGCTTTCGGCGGCGGTGTAATTCACCTCCAGCATCTTCGTCGGATCGACCCGCAGCTCCGCCAGATCGCCCAGAACCGCATTGAGCCGCAGCACGCTGCCCTCGGGATCGCCCGACAGGTAGACCTCCTGCCGGTCGTCGATCATCAGGTTGCAGGTATTCTCGGCATCCAGCGCCAGCCCCGGCAGGCCCATCGCCGCCCCAAGGCTCCTGATCGCGTCTTTGGTCTTCATCGCATACTCTCCCGGGGCGTCATTCGCCCGTCTTGCCGTAATGCACATAGGCCCGGACGGCCGGATCATCGCGGAACTCCCTGATCGCGCCCTGATCATGGATCAAGGACGAGGCCAGCCAAGTCACCGCATCATCGAACACGTCCTGCGTCAGCGGCTGCGCCCCGTCGGCCACGGCTTTCAACCGTGCCATGACCTGGTCGGTCACATCCACCTGCGTGCTGCCGGTGTCGCGCACGAACCTGTCCATCAGCGCCTCGAACCCGTCGCGCGCCAGCGTGGCATCGCCTCCCTCGATCACGCCCTTCCAGTCGTTGACGGCCTTGATGAACTTGGTGTTCTCGTCGGCGAATTTCTTCGCGAAAACCTGGTCCAGCTTGTCGAAGAGCACGCCGTCCATCTGACCCTCCACCAAGGCAGTGATCGGATGGTCCATCTGCTCCTGACGCTCACGCGCAGCGGCAAGCGCATCCCCGAATGCGGCAAGCTGGTCGACAAAGGCCTCGCGCTTGCCCTCCAGATCATCGGTGCCGCTCAGCGTCCCCGGCAGGCCGTATCCGCGCAACGTGGAATCCTGCTCCAAGGCCCGCGCTATGCTCGCGTCGAAGGTTGCGGTCAGCGCCGCCGCGATGCCGCCCGCCTCATTGAAATTCTTCAGATGGTTTTCGGCGATGGTGCGCCCCGGATCGGGCATGGCGTCGATCGCATCCATGATCTTGCCCAAGGCGACGGTCATGCCCTCTTCCGGGCCATGCCGCTGCACCGAGAGTGTCATCACCTTTGTGAACGCTGCGCTCGATGCGGTCGGAGTGGGGGCTGCCAGACCTTCGGCAAATGCTTTGGCATTGGCGGTAACTGCCCTTTCGGCTTTCGCCTCCTTCCGCGCGGCTTTCGCTTCATTGTGCTCGGCCTTCAGGTTGGCAAAGAACGCGCCGATCCCCTTGAAGAACGCCGCGATCTTGCTCCCGATCGAGGTCTGGCGCGGTTCCGCGCGGGTGTTTTCGATCTGCTCGACCTTGTGCTCGCCCAGGGCGCCACCGGCCTGAACACCCTCCATCCCGCGCAACGGGCTGATGCCGCCGCCAATCCCGCTCACACTCATCGATCCGCCCTCCGCTGACCTGCAAATCCGTTGCGTTGCATCCTGACCCGACGCGCAGTCGGGCGTTGTGTCGGACAGCACAGGATGACGTGCCGGGAAAAGCGGTGGGCCGAAAAGCAAAAGGGCCGGGGAAATCCCCGGCCCTTCGCACCTTGACCCTTGGTCGGGTCTTATTCCTGTTGACCCATGAACATGAGCAGGAACTGGAACATGTTCAGGAACGAGATGTAGAGGCTCAGCGACCCGTCGATGGCCGCCTTGTCCAGCCATTCCTGATCGCCATGCGCGGCATGGGCGACATAGGTCCCCTTGATCTCCTGCGTGTGGAAGGCGGTCAGGCCCGCAAAGACCAGAACGCCGATCGCCGAGATCGCGAACATCATCGCGGGCGACTGCAGGAAGATGTTGATGATCATCGCCACCAACAGGCCGATCACGCCCATCATCAGGAAGGTGCCCATCCCCGACAGGTCGCGCTTGGTGGTGTAGCCCCAAAGGCTCAGACCGGCAAAGGCGATGGCCGTCACAAGGAAGGTCTGCACGATGGAATAGGTCGTGAAGACGATGAAGATCGAGCTCATCGAGACGCCCATCGCGGCGGCAAAGGCGAAAAAGCCCAGCGACACGGCGGCGGCCGACCCACGGCGCATCAGTGCGCCCCAGCCGAACAGGATGAAGGCGAGCGGTGCCAGCATCACGACCCAGCGCAGCGGCGACAGGTAGAGAGCCGCACCCAGACCCGTCAGCAGCGTGCCGTTGCCCAGCTGGGCTGCGGCCATCGCCGGATCGGCCGTGGTGGCGAGGTTGCTGATCGCCCATGCGGCGGCAGCGGTGATGAGCATGCCACCCGACATGGTGGCATAGACCTTGTTCATATGGGCCTTGAGGCCCTCGTCGATCGCTGCGGCGCGGGCACCCGAAATGCCGGCCCGGATCGTCTGATAGTCTGCCATGTATCCCTCCAAGAAAGACATCGTCCGGAAAACGCCTCGCGCGGGTTGCGCGCGCACGCTTCCATCCTTGACCCCAATATCGGGGGACTTGGCCCGCATTTCAAGAAAGTCGCGCCGCAAGCGGGGCCTGCGGCGCGATAGTTTTTTCCTATTGAATGCTCCGGTCGGCGCCGTTCGGTGCCGGGATCAGCGCAGACCCTGAAGCCGCAGGTCCCAGCCGGGCTGGACCGCGACGGCGGGCGCGGCCGGATCGATCAGGCCCGCGTCCCGCCGCTGGCGGGCGTCGAGCGCGCGCATATATCGCGCTTCGAGCGCGCGCAGACGATAGGCCCCGGTCCACGCGGTCAGCCGCGCCAGAACCGAAGGGGTGAAAACGGCGCGACCCATGGCGGTCGCCCCGTGCGAAGCCATGAGGTTGGCCATCGGGGTATCCTTTCGTGTTTCGTGATTCAAAATCGGGGAATGATTTCGAGTCTTGATATATGCGCAGCCTTATGCATCTTGAAAGTGAATGTTTCTGAAGTTTCAGATCACAGGATGTGATATGCCGCGCAATCTCGACCTCACCGCCCTCCGCGCCTTCGTCGCCGTCGCCGATGCGGGCGGCGTGACCAAGGCCTCGGGCTATCTCAACCTCACCCAATCCGCCGTCTCGATGCAGCTCAAACGGCTCGAGGACATGCTGGGCGTGGGCCTCTTCGACCGCTCCACCCGGCGGCTGATCCTGACGGGGCCGGGCGAACAGATGCTGGGCTATGCGCGGCGGATGCTCGATCTCAACGACGAGGTTCTGACGCGCCTCACCGCCTCCGACTACGAGGGCAAACTGACGCTCGGTGTGCCCCATGACATCGTCTATCCCGCGATCCCCCGCGTCCTGCACCGGCTCGCCGTCGATTTTCCCCGCGTCAAGGTGCAGCTCGTCTCCTCCTACACCGAACGGCTCAAGCGCATGTTCGCCCGCGGTGAGGTCGACGCCATCCTCACGACCGAAGCCGATTGCGACGCGGGCGGCGAAACGCTGATCACCCGCCCCCTCGTCTGGGTCGGGGCCGAGGGCGGGCAGATGTGGAAACAGCGCCCCCTGCGGCTTGCCTTCGAACATGCCTGCATCTTCCGCAATTCCGTGCAGGCCGCGCTCGACCGGGCGGGCATCCCTTGGGAAATGGCGGTGGAATCCGATTCGATCCGCACGGTCGAGGCGTCCGTCAGCGCCGATCTCGCCGTCCATGCCTGTATCGAAGGCACCGAACCGCCCTATGTCGAACGCATCGCCCATGGCGGCGCGCTGCCGCCCTTGCCCCAGATCAAGATCAACCTCTACCGCTCCGACCTGAACCGGGGCCAGCCGCTCGACGCGCTCGTCGAATTGACCCGCTCGGGCTTCCGCAGCCTGTGACGGCGGCCAAGAGCATGTCGCGCAAAAGTGGGAACCGGTTTTGCGCTTCCCGGACATGCGGAACCAGAGAGCACGTCGCGCAAAAGTGGGAACCGGTTTTGCGCTCCCCGGACATGCGGAATCAGAGAGCATGTCGCGCAAAAGTGGGAACCGGTTTTGCGCTCCCCGGACATGCGACAGCAGAAGATCACAGCCGGATCACGACCTTCCCCGTGCTCTTGCGCGCCCGCAACAGCGCCAGCGCCGCGCCCGCCTCCTCCAGCGGGTAGACCGCGCTCACATGCGGGCGGATGCGCCCCTCCGCCTGCCAGCCCATGACCTCGGCCAGCGATCCGGTCACCACTTCGGGCGCGAACCGCAGGTAGCCGCCCCAATAGACCCCCATCACCGTCACGTTCTTGACCAGCAGCAGATTGGCCGGGATTTGCGGCACGGTCCCGCTGGCAAAGCCGATGCACAGGATGCGCCCCTCGGGCCGTGTCGCGCGCAGCGCCGCGTCGAACCCCTCGCCCCCCACCGCGTCATAGACCACGTCGACCCCGCCGAGCGCCTTCAGCGCCCCGCGCAGATCGCCCGCCCCGCTGTCGATCAGGTGCCTGGCCCCCGCAGCCTTCGCCACGGCCAGTTTCTCTTCCCCCCGCGCCACCGCGATCACCTCGGCCCCCATGGCACTGCCCAGCTCCACCGCCGTCAGCCCCACGCCGCCCGCAGCCCCCAGGACCAGCAATCGCTCGCCCGCCCGCAACCTGGCCCGATGCGCCAGCGCGAGGTGCGAGGTGCCATAGGCCACGACAAACCCCGCCGCCGCCTCCATCCCCATCGCGTCGGGCAGGGCCACGGCGCGGCCCGCCTCGATCACGCAAAACTCCGCCAATCCCCCATGCCCCGCGAACCCCGCCACGCGCGCGCCCACCGCAGGCTCCGTCACCCCCGGCCCCAGCGCCTCGACCACGCCCGCAACCTCCATGCCCAGCGTGAAGGGCAGGGGGGGCGTGTCCTGGTAGCTCCCCTCGATCATCAGCAGATCGGCGAAATTCAACCCGCAGGCCGCGACCCGCACCAGGATCTCGCCCGGTCCGGGCTCCGGCCGTGCGATCTCGACCAATGCGGGGGCCGTCCCGCTTTCGGTAACGCGAAAGGCGCGCATCGCCTGCCTCCTCCTGCCTCTGTCGCCCCTGCATAGCCCCGCCCGGACACCGCGCGCAAACGCCCCGTTGCTTGACACGCAAAAGGCGACTAACCTGCCCCGAACTCGCGTCGAATTGATCCTTTGCCTGGGTAACTGCCTCATAGGACGAGCGTGTGTGCCCGAATTCTCCAAAGGATTGATCCCGGAACGGGTCGCGCTATCTGTATCGCGCTGCGGGCCTCCCGTGGTGCAAATCGCCCGGGATGACCGGCGCGGGCGATCAAGGATCGGTTTGGCAATCAAGGGAGGGGCTCGTGAAGCACCCTGTAGACGTCCACGTCGGAAAACGCGTCCGGCATCGCCGCTGGATGGTCGGAATGACCCAGCAGCAGCTGGCCGAAAAGGTCGGCATCAAGTTCCAGCAGATTCAGAAATACGAAACCGGCATGAACCGCATCAGCGCCTCGCGCCTGTGGGACATCGCCGAAACGCTCTCGGTGCCCGTCGCCTATTTCTTCGAAGGCATGAACGGGGACGAGGCTGAAACCCAGACCGCCGCCAACCTCCAGGGCGTGCCGGGCGACATCCTCGCCGACAAGGAGGCGCTCGAACTGGTCCGCTCCTATTACGCGATCCCCGAAAACCAACGCCGCCGCCTCTTCGAACTGGCGCGCGTGCTCTCGGATGCGGCCGCCTGAACCGACCCTGGCCGCTTGACCCCGGTGGGGGGATCGTGCCACCTCCGCTCTGCGTCCCAGACCCGCAGAGCCCCGAGGCCCCAGATGCACGATCCCACGCCCGGCGCCCCTGCCCACCTTCCCCAAGCTGATCTTGTCGCCTGCGCCCATGCGATGGCCGATGCGGCGCGCACGGCGATCCTGCCCCATTTCCGCAACCCCGCGCTTTTGACCGAGGACAAGGGCATCGGCCGCTTCGACCCGGTGACCGAGGCCGACCGCGCCGCCGAAACCGCAATGCGCGCCATCCTCGCCCAATACCGCCCCGAGGATGCGATCCTGGGCGAGGAACAGGGCACCAAATCCGGCACATCGGGCCTGACCTGGGTGATCGATCCCATCGACGGCACCCGCGCCTTCATGTCCGGCACGCCGACCTGGGGCGTGCTCATCGCGCTTTGCGATGCGACGGGCCCGCTCTACGGGCTGATCGACCAGCCCCATATCGGCGAAAGGTTCGAGGGCGGCTTTGGCCGCGCCCAGCTGACCGGCCCGCGCGGCACCCACCCGCTCCAAACCCGCGCCACGGCAGCGCTGTCCGATGCGATCCTCTTTTCCACCTTCCCCGAGGTCGGCACGCCCCAGGAACGCGCGGGCTTCGAGGCGGTGCGCGACCGCGTGAAACTCATCCGCTACGGCATGGATTGCTACGCCTATGCGCTGCTGGCCGCAGGCCAGATCGACCTCGTGATCGAGGCGGGGCTGGCCGCCTATGACATCTGCGCCCCCATCGCCGTGATCGAGGCGGCGGGCGGCATCGTCACCGATTGGCAGGGCGGCCCCGTCCATGCCGGCGGTCGCGCGCTCGCCGCCGCCAATCCCGACATCCACGCCGCGGCCCTCGCCATCCTGAAAACCATCCGCCATGGCTGAGCCGCCCCCGGCCTCGCCCGCGCGCCCCCTCCTCACTCTTTCCGTAGGGTGCCGCCTTCCGGCGCACCGAACTCCCCACCACCCGCAAACCACGTTCCCCCCTTCGGTCGGGTGCCGCCTTCAGGCGCACCAACCCTCACACCACCGCCCCAAAAGGCGCGCCCACAAACGCCCCACCCTCATTCCTTGGGTGGGGTGCCGCCTTCAGGCGCACCCCCGACCCGACCACCAGATTTCCCCGTCGCCCCGCCATGCGCTTTCCACCCTCACCCCTTCGGTAGGGTGCCGCCTTCAGGCGCACCCACCCCCTTACCATCACCCCCAAACACGCGGCGAACAACACGCCACCCTCACCCCTCCGGTAGGGTGCCGCCTTCAGGCGCACCAAATCCCCCACCATCCGCAAACCACGTTCCCCTCCTGCGCAGGGTGCAGCCTTTACGCGCACCCGATCTCGCACCGCCGCTCCCAAACGCACCGCCAAACAGGCCCCATCCTAACCCCTTCGGTAGGGTGCCGCCTTCAGGCGCACCCCCGACCCGACCACCACATGTCCCCGTCGCCCCGCCACACACGCCCCACCCTCACCCAATCCGTCTCCTGCCGCCCTCGACCGCACCCATTCCCCGGCCATCGCACCGCCCGAACCACCCCTCTCTCCCCCAAGGTCCACCGCCATGCCTGAGCTTCTCCTGCGCAACGCCCGCACCCTCGTCACCATGGACGACGCGGGCACCGAATTGTCCGATGCCGATATCCTGATCCGCGACGGGGTCATCGTGGCGCTGGGCCAGGGGCTTGCCACGCAGGGCGACACGCTCGATTGCGCGGGCTGCGTCGTCACGCCGGGTCTCGTGAACACCCACCACCATCTCTACCAGACGCTCACCCGCGCGGTGCCCGGCGCGCAGGATGCGGCGCTCTTCGGCTGGCTCACCACGCTCTACCCGATCTGGGCGCGCTTCACCCCCGACCACATGCGTGTCTCCGCCCTCACGGGCCTTGCGGAACTGGCGCTGTCGGGCTGCACCACCTCCTCCGATCACCTCTATCTCTATCCCAACGGGTCCCGGCTCGACGACACGATCGAGGCGGCGGGCATGATCGGCCTGCGCCTGCATGCGACGCGCGGGGCCATGTCCATCGGGCAAAGCGCCGGGGGCCTGCCCCCCGACAGCCTGGTGGAGGACGAAGCCGCGATCCTGAACGATTGCCTGCGCGTCATCGATGCCTTTCACGATACGACCCCCGGCGCGATGATCCGCATTGGCGTGGCTCCCTGTTCGCCCTTTTCCGTCAGCCGCGAATTGATGCGCGATGCCGCGATCCTGGCCCGCGACAAGGGCGTGATGCTGCACACACATCTGGCCGAGAATGATGAAGATATCGCTTACAGCCTCGCCAAATTCGGCTGCCGCCCCGGCGATTATGCCGAAAGCCTCGGCTGGACCGGCCCCGATGTCTGGCATGCGCATTGCGTGAAGCTCGACGCCGCCGAGATCGACCTTTTCGCCCGCACCCGCACCGGTGTCGCGCATTGCCCCTGTTCCAATTGCCGCCTCGCCTCGGGCATCGCACCCGTGCGCGCCATGCGCGACGCGGGCGTCCCCGTGGGCTTGGGCGTCGATGGCTCCGCCTCCAACGACGCGGGCAATCTCGTGGCCGAGGCGCGGATGGCCATGCTCCTGCAACGCGTTGCCTCCGGCCCCGGCGCCATGTCCCCGCGCGAAGCCTTGCGCATCGCCACGCGCGGCGGGGCCGAGGTCCTGGGCCGTGACGATCATCTGGGGCAGATCGCACCGGGCTACCGCGCCGATCTCGCCATCTGGGATGTCTCGGGCGTCGAGGCGGCCGGGTCCTGGGATCCCGCGTCCCTCCTTCTCGCCGGTCCCACCCGCGTCCGCGACCTCCTCGTCGAAGGTCGCCGCGTCGTGGCCGAGGGGCAGGTGGTCACCCTCGATCTGCCCGCCGTTCTCGCCGATCAGCGGCGTCTTGCCGAGGCTCTTGCGCGGAACGAGTAACAGTTTCTCAATCAATCTCTGATCCAACGCCTCGAATCTCGAAGATTCTTAATACTTTCGCAACCTATCCCCAGTTTTGTTAACAGTTTCGAAAGCTTTGCGCGCCTGCCCCCGCAGCGCGCCCTTGCCTTGCGCCCGTCGTGGCCTCATCCTGTTTCCATAACCCCAAGAACGCAGACCCGAGGCTCCCCATGATCCCCCGCAACGCCCTGCTTTCGCTCGCCTTTCTCGCAGCCCTTGCCGCCTGTGCGCCGCAATCGGGCACCGAACGCCTCTCCGCCGGGGCGACCGTCGACATCGCCTCGGCGGGCACGCAGCTGTCCTTCCAGCGCGCGGGCGGCGGCATCATCCGCCCCCTCAGCCATTCCCCCCAACTGCAAGCCGCAGCCGAAGAGCAGGCGCAAAACCTGAATGTTTCCAACAGCATGGGCCAAATCGGCGCGGGCGGAACCGCGCTCTCCGACCGCCTGCGCCGCGCGGGCTACACCGCCTGCGCCTCCGCCGAAAACACCGCCACAGGCACGCCCGACATCCGCTCGACCATCGCGACCTGGATGGAAAACCCCGATCAGCGCGCCAATATCCTCAATCCCCAAGTCACCCAGTTCGGCTTCGCCGGCACCGGCGACACGTGGGTCCTCGTCCTTGCGCGCCCGTGCTGAGGTCACACATATCGCGCAAAAGCGGGGCCTGACGCTACCCGCCCCGAGCGTTCCAACTAAATGATCTTAAAAAGAAAAACGGCCCCGGTTCCTCCCCCGGGGCCGTCCGGCCATCGCCTCGGCGACAGCGTCAGGTCTTGGTTCTTGGCTCAGTTCTTGGCCTTGTCGACCATCTTGCCCGCGGTGATCCAGGGCATCATGCCGCGCAGCGTTTCCCCGACCTTCTCGATCTGGTGCGCGTCGTTGTTGCGACGGATCGCCTTGAAGCTCGGCTGACCCACGGCACATTCCTGCATCCAGTCGCGCACGAACCGGCCTTGCTGGATGTCGTCCAGAACCGCCTTCATCCGCGCCTTGGTTTCCTCGTAGGGCAGGATGCGCGGACCGCTGACATATTCGCCGTATTCGGCCGTGTTCGAGATCGAATAGTTCATGTTCGCGATGCCGCCTTCGTAGATCAGGTCCACGATCAGCTTCACCTCGTGCAGGCATTCGAAGTAAGCCATTTCAGGGGCATAGCCCGCTTCGACCAGCGTCTCGAAGCCCATCCGGATCAGCTCGACCAGGCCACCGCACAGAACCGCCTGCTCACCGAACAGGTCGGTTTCACATTCTTCCTTGAAGTTCGTCTCGATGATCCCCGAACGCCCGCCACCGATGGCCGAGCAATAGGACAGGCCGATTTCCAGCGCCTTGCCCGAGGCATCGTTGTGCACCGCGACGAGGCAGGGCACGCCGCCGCCCTTGGTGTATTCGCCGCGCACCGTGTGGCCGGGGCCCTTGGGCGCCATCATGATCACGTCGACGCCGGCCTTCGGCTCGATCAGGCCGAAATGCACGTTCAGACCATGGGCAAAGGCGATGGCCGAACCTTCGCGCAGGTTGTCATGCACGTATTTGCGGTAGGTTTCGGCCTGCAATTCGTCGGGCATGGTGAACATGATCAGGTCGCACCAGGCCGCCGCTTCCGCGATGCCCATGACCTTCAGGCCCTCGCTCTCGGCCTTCTTGGCGCTCGGCGATCCCTCGCGCAGCGCCACGACGACGTTCTTGGCACCGCTGTCGCGCAGGTTCAGCGCATGGGCATGGCCCTGGGACCCATAGCCCAGGATCGCAACCTTCTTGTCCTTGATCAGGTTCACATCGCAATCGCGATCGTAATAGACGCGCATCTTGGTTTCTCCTCGTCTGGCTGACTCGTCTGTCGCGGGCAACTTGCCCCAGACCTCACCAATCCGCTGCATCGCAATTGGCAAAATTTTATCGACATGTTAGAAAGTCATGCGCAATAAAAAGAAATACGCAAAAAACAATGCTTGATGACAGCGACCGCCGTCTCCTGCGCCAGTTGCAGGCAGACCCCGCCCAACCCGTGACCGAGCTTGCCCGCGCCGCCGGCCTCGCGCTGGCCACCACCTACAAACGTCTCGAACGGCTCGAGGCGCAGGGCATCTTGCGCGGGCAGCGCATGACGATCCACTGGCCCGCCTTGGGCTACGCGGTCGAGGTCAGCCTGCGCATCACCCTCGACAAGACCAATCCCCGCGCCTTCGACGAATTCCTCGCCGCCGCCCGCGACGTGCCCGAGGTGATCGAGATCCAGACCTTTCTGGGCCGCGTCGATGCACGGCTTGCCGTGATCGCCCGCTCCATGTCGCATTATCAGGAGATCTACCGCGACCGCATCCTGTCCCTGCCGCATATCGCCGACATCGAGGCGCTGATGCATGTGGCCAGCGTCAAGAACCAGCAAACACTGCCCCTATGATCGACCTTGACGCCACCGACCGCGCGATCCTGCGCGCGCTGCAACAGGATGCGACGCTTGCCGCCTCCGCGCTTGGCCGCCGCATCGGCCTGTCGCAACCGGCCGCCTGGCGCCGCATCAAACGCCTGACCGAGGCGGGTGTCCTGGGCGCGCGCTCCCTCGATCTCGACCTCGAGGCGCTGGGCTTTGGCGTCACGGTGTTTCTGGGCGTGAAACTCGCGCTCAAGGGCCGCGTCAGCCTGCAGGATTTCGAACGCGCGGTTTCCGCCATCCCCGAGGTGCAGACGGTCGAACATGTGCTCGGTCTCTATGATTTCCGCCTGCGCGTCGTGGCCCGCGACCTGCCCGATTTCGAGCGGGTGCTGCGCCGCCGGATCATGACCCTGCCCGGTGTCGGACAGGTGGAGGCCAATGTCCTTCTGTCCGAGGAACGCCGCCCCGGTCCCTTGGGCTGAGCCTCTTCATCTTGGCAAGAAAACTCCGGGGGAGACGCGACCCAAAGGGGCGCGGCGGGGGCAGAGCCCCCTTTACCCGGTGGCCCCAAGCCCCGCGCGCATCATGACGCGCCGGACGGGCGTCACCGAATAGATCGCGTTCAGCGCCCGCATCCGCATGTCGCGCAAGCCCTGCGCCTCGGCCATCGAGGCGCGGTTGAGCGCATCCACCCCCGTGACCCGCGCCAGAACCTCCGCATGACGCGCGCGATGATAGGCGCGCAACAGCTCGCGCGCGCCCGGATCGGCCGGTTGCGCCAGGACCAGGTCCAGCAGAACGCGCAGGTCCTTGAGGCTCATGTTCAATCCCTGCGCCCCGATCGGGGGGACGACATGCGCGGCCTCGGCCACAAGCGCGATCCGTTCCGCCTCCATCCGGTCGGCGATCTGGCTGATGATGGGCCAGATCGTGCGCCGGCGGATCAGGGTCAGCGGCCCGAACAGATGGGCGGAGCGTTCCGTCATCTCGGCGTTGAAGGCCTCCTCGGGCAGGGTGGCAAGCCGTTGCGCCTCGGGGCCGCGTTCCATCCACACCACGGCGGAACAGGGTCTGCCGTCATGATCGGGCAGCGGCACAAGCGTAAAGGGCCCGCCCGAGCGGTGGATCTCGGTCGATACGTTCTCGTGCGGGATCGGGTGGGTCACGGCAAAGGCCAGCGCCTTTTGTCCATAGCGCAGCGTGGTCGCGGCGATGCCTGCGGCCTCCCGCACGGGGCTGGTGCGGCCATCGGCGCCGATCACGAGTTTCGCCGAAATCCGGGCACCGTCGCTCAGGCTCACGCGCGCCTCGGCCTCGCGGGTCATCAGCTGCGCCGTGCCTTTGCCGGGGCGGAAATCCACATTGGGCAGCTCTGCCAGATGCGCCGAGATCTCGCGCCGCAAGAGCCAATTGGGCAGGTTCCAGCCAAAGGGCAGCTCCGAGATATCGGCGGCGTTGAAATCATGGGCCACGCGGGGTTCCGCGATCTCGCCGCCCGCATCCACGATCCGCATCACCTGCAGCGGCATGGCATGGGGGGCAAGGCGATCCCAGAGCCCCGCGCGGTCGAGGAACTGGCGCGAGGGTTGAAGAAAGGCCGTGGTGCGCAGGTCGGAGCCTTCGGCCGCCGCGTCGGTCACTGGGGGGGCCGGGTCTGCGCAGATCACCGACAAGCCCGCTTTCCCGAAGGCTGCGGCGGCGATCAGGCCGGCGATGCCGCCGCCCGAGATGAAGATGTCGGTGTGTTCGATCTGAGCCATGGTCCAGAGCTAGGGCGATCTGGGGCCCACGACGACGCGACAGGCTGTCCCAAGGCGATTTTTCGTACGAAAAAATCGCCGGCTCAAAAAATTCGTACGAATTTTTTGAGCTTACCGGAGGCGCGACAGGAACCCGGCCAGATCGTCGGTGTGATGCTCGATGAAATCCGCCGGTTCGGGCGCGGGGGCGACATGGATCGTGCGCAGCCCCATGGCATGGGGCACGGCCAGGTTGCGCGGATCATCCTCGAACATCGCGGCCCGCGTCGCGGTCAGGCCATCGGCGGCAAAGACCGTCTCATAGGCCGCGCGTTCCGGTTTCGGGATCAGGCCTGCGTGTTCCACCCCGTAGATCGCGTCGAACAGCCCATCGAGGCCGCGATGCGCGATCACCCGTTCGGCATAGGGCCTGGTGCCGTTGGTATAGACGATCTTGCGCCCGGGCAGCGCCGCGATGGCCTCGGCCAGCGCCGCATCCGGGGCGAGAACGGTGAAATCGATGTCATGCACCTCTTCGAGATAGGGGCCGGGATCGACCCCGTGGTGGCGCATCAGGCCCGCAAGCGTCGTCCCATGGTCGCGCCAGTAGCGGTGGCGCAGCCGATCCGCCTCGGGCTGGTCGACGCCGAGCGCCCGCATCACCCAATCCGTCATGCGGATGTTGATCTGGTCAAACAGCGCCATCTCAGGCGGATAGAGCGTGTTGTCGAGGTCAAAGACCCAGGTCTCGACATGGGCAAAGCCCGGCAGGGCGGCGGGGGCGTGATATGTCTGGCTCATGCGCCATGGCCTAGGGCCGCGCGGCGCGCGCCGCAAGTCTGGACAGGGGCGGGATCACCCCCTAGCGTCCTGCGGCATACGAAAGGATACCGCACCCATGGCCATGCGACCCGCCCCCGATCCGCACAAGGATGCCTATGCCCTGATCCTCGATGCGATAGACCAGGGCATCTACCGCCCAGGCGACCGGCTGGTGGAATCGGAACTGGCCGACCGTTTCGGGGTAAGCCGCACGCCGATCCGCGAGGCGCTCCAGCGGCTGGAAACCCAAAGCCTGCTGACCCGCGACGGACGGTCGCTGATCGTCGCCTCGCTCGATCATGCGCAGATGGCCGAGCTATATGCCGTCCGCCAGGAGCTGGAGGGGCTGGCGGCCCGGCTTGCGGCCCAGCATGCCGCCATCGAGGAGATCGAGGTTCTGCGCGGCATGGTCGAGGCCGATCACGCGCTTCTGGGCGATCCCCAGGCGCTGGCGCGCGCGAACCGCCGTTTCCACCACCAGATCCACCTGGCCAGCCACAACCGGTTTCTCGTCCAGCAACTGGATCTCGTCTACCGCTCCATGGCGCTGATGGCGCGCACCTCTCTGGCGGCGCAGGGGCGCGGGCAAAAGGCGCTCGCCGAACATGCCGAGATCGTGGAGGCCATCGCCGCCCGGGACGGTGCGCGCGCGGCCCAAGCGCTCAAGGATCACCTGTCGATCGCCTTCGTGGTGCGTCTGAAGGAAGAGGCCCAGAAGGTCGAGGGATGAGATCCGTATCCGGATCCGGGGCTGCCGCGCCGCCGAATTTCCCATGCTCCGTCTTGTCCCAGAGAAATGGCCGCCAGATCATGTCCGCCAGTGCCTTCCAGGCTGAGAGCGTGGCGAGCAGGAAATAGAGTTCGATCAAGAGGATCGCGGGTCGCAGATGGCGCAGGTGCGGCGCAGCCGTCGCTTGCAGGGTAACGGCGATCGACAAGACCGAGCTGGCCACGAAAGCTGTCCCCAACACACCATATCCCGTCGGACCGACAATCGCGTCGAGCGGATGGGCCTGGCCAAAGGGCTTGATCATCAACGACCACAGGAGCGGTGCGACGAGAAAACCCGCCACCGCCCCGAGAATCTGCACCTGAAGCGCGAGAAACCGGATCGGGCCCAGATCGCGCCAAAGGGATCGAGGCGCGCGCATCGCCGTCGCCCATGTCATCAGGTAGCCCTTTTGCCACCGCGCGCGTTGCCGGATCCAGGGCAGGATTGCGGCATTCGCCTCCTCGTAGGTCGTGGTCTCGAGAATCTCGGTCCGGTATCCGCTGCGGGCGAGCCTCAGGCCCAGCTCCGCATCCTCGGTCACGTTATGGGCATCCCAGCAGCCGACGGCGATCAAAACGTCCCGGCGCAGGAATTGTGTCGTGCCCCCAAGCGGCACGACCAGTCCCATGTGCTGGACACCCGGCAGCATGACCCGGAACCAGCTGGCATATTCGAGGGCGAACAGGCGCGACAGGAGGTTGTGGCGGGCATTGAAGTAATCGAGCCGTCCCTGAAGACAGGCGACATCGGGGGGGCATGTGGCAAAGCGGCGGGCGACCTTGTCGATCTGGTCGGGTTCCGGTCGATCTTCGGCATCATAAACCCCGATGATCTCGCCACGGGCGAAGGGCAGGGCGAAATTCAGCGCGCGCGGCTTGGTCCGCGGCGTCCCCGGGGGCACGGTGAGCACCCGCCATGTCGGCGGAAGACACGTGTCGGCCAGCGCCTTGTGCGTGGTTGTGTCATCAAGCTCGGTGATCAGCAGCACGTCGAGCAATTCGGGCGGATAGTCGAGGCGCGACAGATGCGACACCAGTGTCGCCGCGATATCCTGTTCGCGATAGAGGGGCACGAGAAGCAAGACGACAGGTTGACGTGTCAGGGGGGCGGGATCCGGCGATGTCACCAAGGTCTGCTTGGCACGCCGTGCTGCCGCGAATGCGGCGATCTTGAGCGTCATGTTGCCTGCAAAGACGAGCAGGGCGACCGAGAACAAGACGGCTGTCAGGATGTTCGGGAACACCATGGCTGAAAGAACAATACAGATCGCAAACAACAGCGCCCAACGCTTGGCCATCGCCGCGCGCCAGGTGCGGCAACTTGAATTCCGGGGCGCCTGACCCTCTGCCGTCCGGGCGAGGGATTGGCCGTAGAGCGCGACCTGCGCCATCGTGATCTGCGCGCGCGGGGCAAGGGTGACCACGGTGTGCAGGTCCCGCTGCCATGCCGAGGGCAGCGCGGAAACCGGGCCGGAACCCGGCAGGATGGCAAGCCGATCCGCTTGGGCCTTTGTCGCGGCTCGGATGGCCTCCGCATTTTCGGGTCTTGAGGTCGCGACCACCAGGATTGGTCCCGCGCGCCGGATCGGCACACAGTTCAGCGCCAGCGCGTCGTGCGGGTCGAGATACCGTGCAAGCGCAGGATCGGGGCGGGAAAGGGACAGATCGACCTGACCAAGACCGTGGCATTCCGCCTGTGCGGCAATCAGGTCGGGTTCGGAAACGAAGCCGCGCGCAAGCAGGACCTCCCCAAGATCGGCCCCCGTCGTGGCGCGCAGCCGTTCCGCGGTCGACATATCCACCGCCGGGACCGCGCCACGCAGCATCAAGAGCGCCGGAAGCCTGTCATGCGCGCGGTGTGCGGTGGTCAGCCGACGCTCAAGACGTGCCCGTGTCGAGTGAGGGGGATGGCTTGTGTCCGGTGCAGGACTGCGGGCCTGCTGCGGCCATGCCGCATGCTCCGTGGTCGGGGATGCACCCCGCATCTCGATATGTTCCATCCGCACGTGCCCCTGGCGGCCAATGACAAGCAGCATCAGGACGTCCGGCGCGGCTGGTACACCTTCGGTCGCCGTCAGGATGGGGCAGTTTGGTTAAGGGACGGTTAATCCGCACCCGCCTTGGTCGTGGCGGGTGCAAGGGACCGGATCAGGCTGCCCCGCGTGCCCGGATGGCTTCGGCGAAGCGTTCGAACAGGTAGAAACTGTCCTGCGGGCCGGGGCTGGCCTCGGGGTGGTATTGCACCGAATAGACGGGACGGTCCGCCATGCGGATCCCGCAATTCGAGCCGTCGAACAGGCTCACATGGGTTTCGATCACGCCCTTGGGCAGGGTCTGGCTGTCCACGGTAAAGCCATGGTTCATCGAGGTGATCTCGACCTTGCCGCTTTCCAGATCCTTGACCGGGTGGTTGGCGCCATGGTGGCCGTGGTTCATCTTGACGGTCTTGGCCCCCAGCGCCAGCGCCAGCATCTGGTGGCCGAGGCAGATGCCGAAGATCGGCAGATCGGCCTTGAGCACGCCCTGGATCATGGGAACGGCATAGGTGCCGGTCGCGGCCGGATCGCCGGGGCCGTTGGACAGGAAGACGCCGTCGGGGTTCTGGGCCAGCACCTCTTCGGCGGTGGTGGTCGCGGGCATCACGGTCACGTCGCAGCCCACGGAGGCAAGGCAGCGCAGGATGTTGCGCTTGGCGCCATAGTCGATGGCCACGACCTTGGGGGCGGGACCTTCGCGGCGGGTATAGCCGTCGGGCCAGGCCCACCGCTTTTCATCCCAACGATAGGATTGCGCGCAGGTGACCCCCTTGGCGAGGTCGAGGCCGACAAGCCCCGGAAAGCCGCGCGCGGCCTGAACCAGCGCCTCGATGTCGAAATTGCCCTCCGGGTCATGGGCGAGCGCCACATGGGGCGCGCCCTGCTGACGGATGGCGCGGGTCAGGCGGCGGGTGTCGACGCCGCCCATCCCGATGCGGCCCGTCTTTTCCAGCCAGGACACCAGATCGCCGGTCGCGCGCCAGTTCGACGGCTCGGTCGGGTCCCATTTCACGATCATGCCTTCGGCCACGGGATCGCCGGTTTCGTCATCCTCGGGGGTGACGCCGGTATTGCCGATATGGGGGAAGGTGAAGGTCACGATCTGCCCGGCATAGGACGGGTCGGTCATGATCTCCTGGTAGCCGGTCATGGCGGTGTTGAAGCACAGCTCGGCCACGCGCATCCCCGTCGCGCCGAAGCCGCGCCCATAGAACAACGTACCATCGGCAAGTGCGAGACAGGCGGTGGGTTTTGCGGGCATGGCGGCAGCTCCGTGCAGGGGTCCGGGCAAATTGGGCGTGGTCTAAGGGGGGCGCGGGGTCGGGTCAAGGCGGTGCAGGGGGTGTTGTTGCCGCGCCCTGTCTGTCCTATCTGTCCCGCTTGGACACATCGTGGGGGTTGTCATGGGTATGGATCTGAGGGAACGGATCGGCGCGGGCCTGAAAGCGGCCATGCGCGACAAGGATGCCGCGCGGCTCAGCACGCTGCGGCTGATCAATGCCGCGATCAAGGATCAGGACATCGCGCTGCGCGGCGAAGGCCGGGCCGATGGCGTGGACGAGGCGGGTGTGCTCGCGATCCTCGGCAAGATGGTCAAGCAGCGCCAGGAAAGCGCGCGCGCCTACGAGGAAGGCGGACGGCTCGAACTGGCCGAAAAGGAGCGCGCGGAAATCGGCGTGATCGAGGAATACCTGCCGCGCCAATTGTCCGCCGAAGAGGTCGAGGCCGCGGTCACCCGCGCCATTGCCGATACCGGCGCTGCGGGCCTGCGCGACATGGGCCGCGTCATGGCGGCGCTCAAGGAAAAATACACCGGCCAGATGGATTTCGGCGCCGTGGGCCCGATGGTGAAGGCGCGGCTGGCCTGAGCACCGATCGGGCTTGGTCAAATGCAAAGGGGCGCATCCGGCATGGGTGCGCCCCTTTTTTCGTGCGTCTTTGCCGCGCGCCCCGCGTCAGGCAGCGCGCAGGGCGCGTTCCAGCGTGTCCTTGAGCCCCACGCGCTCGGGCGGGGTCAGGAAGGCGCCCAGTTCCACCTCCCTGTCGCCGCCCTGCAGCGTCAGGTATTGCGGCACCGGCCCGCCGCGCGCGTGCAGCACGACGCGGACCCAGTAGGGATTGGCCTCCCAGTCGCGGGGCGGGCGGCGCGGTTCGTGCCGTTCCAGCCGGATCAGGTCATCCCAGACCACGACTTCCTCGTAGATGTCATGGTCGCGCCAGTTGCGTTTGAGCGCGGCCCAGATGCCCCAGACCGCCGCCCCCAGAAAGGGCAGGAGCGCCCAGAACACGGCAGTGCCGAGGATGGCGAACAGCGGCACCGAGATCAGCGCCGCCGTCAGCCCGATGAACCAGACGAATCCCTCGGGCGTCAGCGATTTGTGCGGCCTGAGCGTCAGGCGCAGCCGGGGTGTTCCGTGCCCCTCACGGAAAAGGGCCCCGGTTTTGTCCGGGGCCCCGTTCAGGTTTTCGATCTCTACCGGCATGGCCCTGTCAGTGATGCGGCTGACGGTCCCACATCTCGCGCGTCGGAAGCTCTTCGAAGGTGTGCTCCGGCGGCGGGTTGGGCAGGGTCCATTCCAGCGTGTCGGCATGTTCGCCCCAATAGGCGTTTTCCTCGATCTTCTTGCCGGCGCGCAGCGTGTAGAAGACGATGCCGATGAAAAGCAGGAACGAGGCGAAGGAGATGAACGCGCCGATCGAGCTGACGTAGTTCCAGAGCGCGAAAGCGTCCGGGTAGTCGATGTAGCGGCGCGGCATGCCCTGACGGCCCAGGAAGTGCTGCGGGAAGAAGGTCAGGTTGGTGCCGATGAAGAACATCCAGAAATGCACCTTGCCCATCAGCTCGGGATACTGGCGGCCCGACATCTTGCCGATCCAGTAGTAGATGCCCGCGAAGATGCCGAAAACGGCGCCCAGCGACATCACGTAGTGGAAGTGGGCCACGACGTAATAGGTGTCGTGATAGGCCCGGTCCACGCCTGCCTGGCTCAGGATGATGCCGGTCACACCCCCCAGCGTGAACAGGAAGATGAAGCCCACGGCAAAGAGCATCGGCGTCTTGAAGCTGATCGAGCCCTGCCACATCGTGGCGATCCAGCTGAAGATCTTGATGCCCGTGGGCACCGCGATCACCATGGTTGCGACCATGAAATAGGCCTGCTGGGTCAGGGTCATGCCGACCGTGTACATGTGGTGCGCCCACACGACGAAGCCCAGGCCCCCGATGGCGACCAGCGCGTAGACCATCGGCAGGTAGCCGAAGATCGGCTTCTTGGAGAAGGTCGAGACGATATGGCTGATCACGCCGAAGGCCGGCAGGATCACGATGTAGACCTCGGGGTGGCCGAAGAACCAGAAGATGTGCTGGAACAGGACCGGGTCACCGCCGCCCGACACGTCGAAGAAGGCCGTGCCGAAGTTGCGGTCGGTCAGAAGCATGGTGATCGCGCCCGCCAGAACCGGCAGCGACAGAAGCAGCAGCCAGGCGGTGACGAAGATCGACCAGGCAAAGAGCGGCACCTTGTGCAGCGTCATGCCCGGTGCGCGCATGTTCAGGAAGGTCGTGATGATGTTGATCGAGCCGAGGATCGAGGACGCCCCCGAAACGTGCACGGCGAAGATCGCGAAATCGACCGCGCGGCTGGTGGGCGCATCCTGCCACGAGAGCGGCGGGTAGAAGGTCCAGCCGGGGCCTGCGCCGCCATCGATGAACACCGCGCAGAAAGCCAGCGCCGTGCCCGCGACATACAGCCAGTAGGACAGGTTGTTCAGACGCGGAAACGCCATGTCCGGCGCGCCGATCATCAGCGGCATGAAATAGTTGCCGAAGCCGCCGAACAGCGCGGGAATCACCACGAAGAACATCATCAGAACGCCGTGGCCCGTGATCATCACGTTCCACAGGTGCCCGTCCGGGGTACATTCACCCTCGGCGGCCGCAGAAAGCACCCGCGCGCCTTCGGCGCACATGTACTGGACGCCCGGTTCCATCAACTCCATCCGCATGTAGACGGTGAAGATGACCGAGATCAGACCCACGATACCTGCAGTGAACAGGTAGAGGATCCCGATATCCTTGTGGTTTGTGGACATGAACCACCGGGTGAAGAAACCCGGGCGTTCGTGGTCATGCCCCGAAATGGCGGCGTCTGCCATGTGAAACTCCTGTCTGTCGCTCGTCGCACGGCAGCCAGGCTAGTGCCGGATGGCTGCGCGCGCGTTCCATGATGACCTTCTAGGGCGATCCTGTCAGTGCCGCAATGTTGCTGGCGTCAATCAGCCGCGCCGGGGGGTGAGGAAAATTGTCTCAGATCAAGGCGCGCGGAAACCATTCGTGCCGACCAGAAGGATCAGCTTTCGCGCTCTTCGCCGAAAACCGCGTCGAACGCACCGCGCAGCGCAACATCGAGGTCGTCCATCGTCACCGGCAGGCCCAGATCGATCAGGCTCGTGACGCCATGGCCGGTGATTCCGCAGGGCACGATCCCGTCGAAATGGGACAGGTCCGGGTCGAGATTGATCGACAGCCCGTGAAAGCTGATCCATCTGCGCAGGCGCACGCCGATGGCCGCGATCTTGTCCTCGCGCGGGGTGCCGTCGGGCAGGGGGGGCTTGTCGGGTCGCGCGACCCAGACGCCGACACGGCCCGCGCGCACCTCTCCCGTGACGTTGAAACTGGCGAGCGTCGTGATCACCCAAGCCTCGAGCGCGGCGACGAAGGCGCGCACGTCGCGCCCGCGCGTGTTCAGGTCGAGCATCACGTAGACCACGCGCTGGCCCGGCCCGTGATACGTATATTGCCCGCCGCGCCGGGTTTCGAAGATCGGGAAACGGTCGGGATCCTTGAGATCGGACAGCTTGGCCGAGGTTCCGGCCGTATAGAGCGGGGGGTGTTCCAGAAGCCAGATCGCCTCGGGCGCTTCGCCGCGCGCGATGGCATCGGCGCGCGCCTCCATCCAGGCGACGGCCTCCGCATAGGCGACCGGGCTGTCCGAGATGATCCATTCGACCATGTGGCACCTGTTCTCAGCGCGGCAGAAGGCCCGCATCCCTCAGGGCGGTCATATGCGAGCGCGAGGCGGGAATGTCACGTCCCGTCGTCATCGTGAGAATGGCGCGATCCCCCTCGCGGCGCACGGCGCGGACGGCATCGATGGCGATCCAATGCGAGCGGTGGACCTGCAGGCCCGGCGTGGGCGCCGTTTCCCGGATCGCATCGGCAAGCCGCATCAGGAGCATCGTCTCGCCCCGCGTCGTGCGGATGCGGACATAATGATCCTCGACCGACAGCGCGATGAGCGGCCCGCGTTTGTCGAGCGGCAGACGGTCCATCAGGATGGGTTGGGTTTCGACTGGGCCGGCAGGCGCTGTCGCCTGTCCCTGCAGTTGTAAGAGCAAGCTGGCGATGGCGGCCACAAGAAAGATGGATGCGATGATGGGCATCATGCCGTCATCTTGGGGCCATAGCCCCAGAAGCACCCCGTTCAGCACGCTCACCAGACCCGTGACCGCGCATGCCGTCGCCATGGCCACGCCTGCGAGCCGGATCGCCCGACCCCGCGCGGCAAGACGGGGCCGCAGCCAGATGTCGATGGCGGTTCCCGTCGCATAGGTGCTGATCACCACGATCCCCCAATAGCCTGCGCGCGCGGTAAGCGTCAGGCTTTCGAGCGTGCCGAAGGGACCGGCCAGCACCAGGAGCGCCACGGCCCCGGCCAGACCCGACAGGGTCATCGGTCGCCCAAGATGGGCCCGCAACTCACGAAGCGCGGATGACGGCGGGCGGTCAGTCACGAAGTCCATCCGTTTCTTGCGAAGGCGCGCTGGCACGGCGGCGCGCGGTCAGAACAGGAGGGTGCCAAAGCCATGCCGCGCTCACAAGCCGTTGCGCAGCTGACACAGGGAAAGACCCGATGACCGCTTCCGAACTCGCCGCCTTGCCGCTTGCCGTGCATCTGCATCTGTGGCCCGCCCTCGGCGCGCTGGTGCTTGGTCCCTTTGCCCTGACCCGGCGTCGCCGCGACATCTGGCACAAGGGGGCGGGATATCTCTGGGTCGGGTTGATGGCGCTCACGGCGGGCAGCGCCTTGTGGATCGAGGCGGCGGTCCTGCCCATCGGCTATGGATTTGGTCCCATTCACGCGCTGTCGGTGCTGGTGTTCTATGGTTTGTGGCGCGGCGTTTTCGCGGCGCGCGCGGGCGATGTGGCGACCCATTCCGGCTGGATGCGCGCGCTTTACTGGCAGGCGCTGATCATCGCGGGCAGCTTCACGCTCTTGCCGGGACGGACGCTCAACACGCTGCTTTTCCCGGAGCGTCCCATGCTTGGGGTGGTCGTGATCTGTGGCGTCGGCTTGGCCCTTTCGATGCGTTTCATGCGCCTGCGGTCCGTGCGGCGCTTGGTCGGGTGATGTTCCAGACCTTGCCCACCCCGCCTGCGTGACGGGGCGGGTTTTCCTGACCCTGCGGCATTTTTGCCTCGGGTTTCGGACGAGCTGTGCTAGCTTCATGCCCGATAAGGGCCCCGCTGCCGCATTTTGGGCCTGTACCGTGACCTGGAGGGACAAACATGATCGCACGTTTCCTGACCTCGGCCAGCCTTGTTGCTGCGCTTGCGCTTGTGCCGGCCAAGCGGGCCGAGGCCGATGCCGCCGAATTTCTCGGCGGTGCCATCATCGGCGGGGTGATCGCCCATGCCTTGACGCAGGGCAACCGCAACACGACGCGGACGACGACCACGACACGGGTCGTGCGCCCCGGCATCCCGGCCACCCAGCAGGGGCGCGAAACCCAGCTCGCGCTGAACTATTTCGGTTTCAACGCCGGGACCGTGGACGGACAGGTCGGCAACGGGACGCGCGCCGCCATCGAACGCTTCCAGCGCGCGATGGGCTATCCGGTCAATGGGCGCGAGTTTTCGAGCTACCAGTTCGATTACCTGATGGATGCCTATTACTGGGGCCAGAACGGGGGCGCGCAGCAGACCGGGCTGGCCGGTCAGCCGCTGCTCTTCGCCTATCGGGACAGCCGCGAGGGGCGGACCCTGCCTGCGGCAGCCCCCCAACCCTTTGCCCCGCAGCCTTTCGCGCCGCAGCCGCCCGCGACGACCGTCATCGTCAATCCGCAGCCTGCAGCCCCGGTTCCCGCGCCCGGTGTGCTGGCGGCCACGGCACCGGCGGTCCCGAATCTCTTTGCCAATGCCGCGCCCACGGCCTCGCTGGCCAATACCTGCAATGGCGTGATGCTTCAGACCTCGACGAATGGCGGCTATGTCACCCTGGCCAACCTGAGCGATCCCGATTTCGCGCTGAGCGAACAATTCTGCGTCGCGCGGACCTATGCCATGGCACAGGGCGAGCAGCTGATGCAGGCCATCGCGGGGCTGTCTCCGGCGCAGATCAGCGACCAATGCGGCCAGTTCACGCAATTGTTCGCCACCCAGATCGACCAGGCCTCCCTGATGCCGCAGGCGCAGCTGATGCCGCAAGTGACGACTGTCGCGCTGGGCACGGGCATTCCGCCCGCCGATCTGGTGGCCACCGCGCGGGTCTGCCTGTCGGTCGGCTATGCACAGGACAACATGCGCATGGCGGTGGGATCGGTCCTTGCCCTCGCCGCGATGGGCGAAGTCGCCTATGGCGAACTGCTGGGCCACCACCTGCGCGAAGGGTTCGGCACGACCACGCGGCCCGATCTTGCCCAGCAATGGTACAATGCCAGCCTGAGCGCGGTGGAACAGGGCGCGCAGCCCGCCTTCATGCCCGGCCAGCCCGAGCGCACCCAGCTGTTGCGTGCTGCCACGGCGCGGATGCAGGGGGGTGGTGCGATGCCCATGCCCGTGCCCGCGGCCCAGCCGGTTCCGGTTCCGGTGCCCGTCCCGGTTCCCGTTCCGAGCAGCAGCATCACGCAGTGATCCCACGCTGACCCTTGGCTTTGTCCGGCCCCCTTTTCAGGCCGGGCAAAGTTTGTTGTGGGCCGGATGCGAAAAATCGCGTCACACCCTCTTCACAAGCCCGAAACGCTCGGCTAAACGCCTGCCACTACCTGATCACGTGCGGTCGTGGCGGAATTGGTAGACGCGCAGCGTTGAGGTCGCTGTGGGGTAACTCCCGTGGAAGTTCGAGTCTTCTCGACCGCACCAATCAGGCCTTAAGGCCATGCCGGACGGCCCCGGCCTTTCTCCCGTGACACCGACGCCAAGCTATGGTTAGTCGCCTCCGACCATTCAGCGGAGGAGGGCGGTCATGCGGTTCATGCGGATCGGTACGGCAGGGGCGGAACGCCCCGCCATCTTGGATGCAGCAGGCGTTGCGCGCGATATCTCGACCATCGTGCCCGATATCGGGCCCGAGACGATCGCGGATCTTGGCGCAAGGCTTGCCGGCGTCGATCTGTCGACCCTTCCCGCGCTCGACATGGCGGGGCAGCGCATCGGGTCCCCCATCGCGCGGCCGCGCAACATCTGGTGCATCGGGTTGAATTATTCGGACCATGCCGCCGAAGCGGGGATGCCCGTGCCCTCCGAACCCATCGTCTTCAGCAAGCCGGGGAGCGCGCTTTGCGGGCCGAATGACCCGATCCTGACTTCGCCCGGCATGACCAAGATCGACTGGGAGGTGGAACTGGGCATCGTGATCGGCGCGCCCGCGCTCGACATCGCGCCGGGGACGGCGATGGATCATGTCTTTGGCTATGTCGCGGCCAATGACGTGTCCGAACGCGCCTGGCAGATCGAGCGCGGCGGCCAGTGGATGAAGGGCAAGAGCTATCCAAATTTCTGCCCCTGCGGCCCGTGGCTTGTCACCCGGGACGAGATCGCCGATCCGCAGGCGCTGGGGATGGAATTGTCGGTCAACGGGGCGGTCATGCAAAAGGGCACGACCGCGACGATGATTTTCGGCGTCGCCCATATCGTCGAATACCTGAGCCAATTCGCCCTGCTCGAGCCGGGCGACCTGATCGTCACGGGCACGCCGCCGGGCGTGGGCATGGGCCAAAAGCCGCCGCGCTACCTTGCCAATGGCGATGTGGTGGAATTGTCCATCGACGGCCTTGGCGCGCAGCGTTCGGAGGTCAGGGCGCGCGTCTAGTCGCCTTTAGCCGGACGTGGCGGCGGCCCTCTGCGGGTCGCCGCGAACACCGGCGTCAAAGCGGTGTGGCGACCCCTGCGGCCTGCAGATCGTGCAGGCGGGCATAGGCCCCGTTTTTGGCCATCAGATCGGCGTGGCGCCCCTCTTCGATCACGCGGCCCCGGTCGAGCACGACGATCTTGTCGGCGTCGCGGATCGTGGACAGGCGATGCGCGATCACCAGAGTCGTGCGACCCTCGGCAAGGCGGGCCAAGGCTTCCTGCACCAGCTGTTCGGACCGCGCGTCGAGCGCCGAGGTCGGTTCGTCGAGCAACAGGATCGGTGCCGCCTTGAGCATGGCGCGCGCAATCGCCACGCGCTGGCGCTGCCCCCCCGACAGGGCGGAGCCGCGCGGCCCGACGGGCGAATCGAGGCCTTGCGGCAGGTTGTCGGCGAATTCGAGGACCGATGCCGCCTCGGCGGCGGCGCGCACCTCGGCCTCGGTCGCGTCGAGACGGCCAAGACGGATGTTCTGTGCGATACTGGCATCGAACAGCGCGGTTTCCTGCCCGACGACGGCGATGGCATCGCGCAATCCGTCCAGCCCAAGCCGGCGCAGCTCGGTGCCGCCGATGGTGATTGCCCCGGCATCGGGGTCGATCAGCCGCGTCAGGAGGCCGAAAACCGTGGTCTTGCCCGCGCCCGACGGGCCGACCAGCGCCGTGGTCTGGCCAGCCGCAGCTGTCAGGCTCAGACCTTGCAGGACGGGCAGGCCGTCATAGCCGAAGCGCACATCCTCGAACCGGATGTCGCCTCGCGGCACAGGCTGCGGATCGCTGGGCGGCAGGATCGTCGGGCGCGCTTCGAGCACGGCGTAAAGCCGGTCGAGCGAGGCGATCCCGGCCTGGATCTGCCCCGCGATGTTCGACAGCCGCCGGAGCGGATCGAACAGGAGGGCCAGCGCGGTGAAAAAGGACATGAATTCGCCCACGGTCTTTTCGCCCGCGACGATCTGGCCGCCCCCGAAATAGAGCACCGCGACGAACCCTGCCGCCGAGATCACGTCGATCATCGCCGGATTGGCCGCAAGCCCGCGCTGCGAGCGGACCGCCTGCCGCAAGAAGGCCTTGACCTCTTCGCCGAAGCGGCCGGTTTCATGGGCTTCCAGCCGGTTCAGCTTGATCGACTGGATGCCGTGGAACATCTCGTCGAGCTGGGTGGAAAGCCGCGCTGCGGCCTCGCGGCTGGCGGTGGCGGTCTTGCGGATATAGCCCTGGATGGCCATGATCGGCAGCACCAGAAGCGGCAGGCCGATCAGCGCCAGAAGCGTCCAGACCCAGTCATTGGTCAGCATCACCGTCAGGAGCGAGACCAGCGTGATCGTGTCCCGCCCCAGCGACATGACGGTGGAGGAGGCAAGCCCCTGCAGCGCCAGCGTGTCGCCCCGCACCCGTTCGATCAGGGCACCGGGCGGGTTGTCGCGGAAATAGCCGATGTCGAGCGCCAGAAGATGGGTCACGAGGCGCGATTGCAGCTCTGTCGTGACCTTGAGGCCGATCGTCACGATGATCAGGCGCTGGGCAAAGCCCGCGATGGCGCGCGCCACGAAGATCAGCGCGATGGCCAGCGCGATCCAGCCCACCCCATCCATGCTGCCCGCGCCGAACATGTCGTCGAAAAGCGGCTGGACCATGTAGGCCAGAACGCCGAGCGTCGCGCCCTCGATGGTCATCAGCACGGCGGCCACGAGCAAGCGGGGCAAGTGCGCGCGCACGTGATCGTGCCACAGACGCCCCAACAGGTGACGGGCCTTGGCCTCGGGGTGGGCGGAGGTGGAGACGGCGGTCGGCAGGGTGCGGCTCCGCAGGCGGTGCAAGGTGTCGAGCCCGTGGCTTACGCGATGGATGCGGGGCAGACAAGCGGCGGGCATCACGCTATGAGCGGTCCGACCCTGCAACGAGGAGGACAGGAAACCATGCCCAAGGGCTATATCATCGGCCATATCACCGTGAACGATCCCGAAGCCTACAAGGAATACGTGGAACGCGACACGCCGATCCTTCTGGGTCTGGGCGGGCAGTTCATCGTGCGCGGCGGACAGGCGCAGGTGATGGAGGGCGAGACCCTCATGCGCCATGTCGTGATCGAATTCCCGAGCTACGCGGCGGCGCTTGCGGCCTATAACGATCCCGCCTACCAGGAGGTGGCCGACATCCGTCGCCGCACGGCCGACAGCGTGATCCTCGTCGTCGAAGGCGTCTGAGACGGCGACAGGCGCAGTGTCGTGGCGGAATTGGGGCAGGGCGCAAGGCCGGTCCCCAAAATGCCCAGATCGGTTCGCATTGCTGCCCGAGACCTTACCTAGACCTTACCAGGCAGGGTAGAGTCACAAAGGGTATGTAAATGTCCGCACCATTCCGCCACGAATTCTTAACCACGCCGCGCGCGCTGGCGCGTGACCCCTCCACCGGGCCCGAAGCGGCCGGGCTGGAGGCCACGGGCTTTGTCGCGGGAACGCGGATCGCCACGCCCATGGGCTATGTCGCGGTCGAACGGCTCCGGGCTGGCGACAGCGTTCTGACGGCGGATGGACGGCATGCCACGATCCTTTGGTCAGGGGCGAGCCAGATGCCGGGACAGGGCGCCTTTGCGCCGGTCCTGATCGAGACGGGCGTCATGGACAACATCCGGCCGCTGCGCGTCGGACAGGGGCATCTTGTCCGGTTCGAGGGCTGGCAGGCCGAGCTTCTCTTCGATACCGGGGCCGTTCTGGCCAGCGCGCGGAGTTTCGTGGACGGGGCAGGCATCCGGATCGACGACAGCGCCGAGACGGTCACCTATATCCACCTGATGCTGGAGCGCCACGAGATCATCCTGGCCGAGAACGTGGCTTGCGAAACGCTGCGGCCCGGTGCGGAAACGGCCTTGTTGCTTGCAGGGCTTGCGGCCTGCGCCGAGGCTTTCGAACACCCGGCCTTGCCGATGGTCGATGCGCCCCTGCCGTCCGAGGCGGCCTTGCCCGTTCTGTCGGAGCGGGAGGAACGGCTGCTGCGCGCGGCCTGAGCACAGGGGCGGGCGGGACGGGTTATCCCAGAATCCAGATCCAGGCCGAGGCGGCCAGCACGGTCAGGGCCGTGCCGATGAGGATCGAAGAGGCCACGACCCGCCGCGCCGCGCCATACATGTCGGCGAAGATGTAGGTGTTCACGCCCGGCGCCATGGCCGCCGTGATCACCGCGGCGCGCAGCTGCCCCTGCGAGAGATTGCCGATCGTGCTGCCCATGGCAAAGGCGATGGCCGGATGCAGCACGAGCGAGATGGCGCAGATCATCGCGATCACGCCCGCGTCGCCTTCGGGCTTGTAGCGGTAGAGCACACCGCCAAGGCCGAAGAGCGCTGCGGGCAGCGCAGCCCGGATCATCAGGGCGAGCGCGTCATCGACGACGCCCGGAATGGGCAGGCCCGAGAGGTTCACGACAAAGCCAAGCCCGATGCCGATCATCAGCGCATTGCTGAAGATCCCCTTGAGCACCCGTGTGGCAAGCCGGGGCCCGCCCGCTTCGGCCCGGACGATTTCCATCGTGATGATCCCGAGCAGGTAGCAAAAGGGCGCATGCAGCGCGATGATCGCGTAATTCGGCCCAAGGCTGTCGATGCCATAGGCGCTTTCCCCGATGGCCAGGCCCAGAAGGACGGAATTGGCCATGAGGCCGCAAAAGCCGATCACCACGCTGTCGATCATCGGGCGGCGAAAGATCAGCCTTGCGCCGAGCATCCCCACGAAAAAGCTGATGGTGGAGCCGGTATAATAGCTGACCAGAAGCGACAGGTCGAAATCCGCCCCCAGATCCAGCGTCGCGATGGCCGAGAAGAGCAGGCAGGGAATGGCGAATTTCTGGGTGAAGACCATCAGCCCGTCGACGGCGCTGTCGGCGAAAAGCCGGGCCCAGACCGCAAGGTAGCCCGCGCCCACGACCAGAAAGACGGGCACGACGATGGCAAGGATATCGAGCAATCGCTCAGACCTCGTAGGTGAGGGTCAGGCCGTCATGGGCGGGCGTGACGTGATCGGGGGTTTCGGCGGCGACGGTCGCGTAATCGAGGTCGATATGCATGTTCGTCAGCACGGCGCGGCGGGGTTTCGCACGCGCGATCCATTCGAGCGAGCGGTCCAGATGCGCGTGGCTGGGATGGGGCGTGCGGCGCAGCGCGTCGAGGATCCAGCAATCGAGACCCTCAAGCACCGCCCAGGCCGGATCGGGGATGTCGGAGACATCGGGCAGGTAGGCCAGGTCGCCGATGCGAAAGCCGAGCGCGTCGATATTGCCGTGTTCCACCTCGAACGGGGTCAGGGTGATCGCCCCGCCCTTGCCCGTGATCGTCACATCGCCCTCGATCGCGTTCAGGTCGAGGATCGGGGGATAGGCGGAATTGGGCGGTTGCACGAAGGCATAGCCGAAGCGGTTCAGAAGGTCGTTCTGGGTCGGGCCATCGGCCCAGACCGGCAGGCGGCGGCGCATGTTGAAGACGATCATGCGCAGATCGTCGATCCCGTGGACGTGATCGGCATGGGCATGGGTGAAGACGACGGCGTCAAGCTCGCCGATCCCGGCATCCAGAAGCTGGGCGCGCAGATCGGGGGAGGCGTCGATCAGAACGGCGGTTTCGCCCGCCGTATCGCGCCGCCGGATCAGGAGCGAACAGCGCCGCCGGGCGTTTTTGGGATTGGTCGGATCGCAATCGCCCCAATGCCCGCCCAGACGCGGCACACCGCCCGAAGACCCGCAGCCGAGGATGGTGAAGCTCAGTTGGGCCATGGGTCAGGCGGCCTTTGCCCAAGCGGCGGCTTTCCAGAACAGCCGGTCGAAATTGGTCGAGGTGGCCGCCGCGAAATCCGCGTAATCGAGGCCGAAGACCTCGGCGCCGACGCGTGCGGTATGGGCGGTATAGGCCGGTTCGTTGCGCTTGCCGCGATGGGGCGGCGGCGCGAGATAGGGGCTGTCGGTTTCCAGCAAGATGCGCTCGAGCGGTGCTGCTGCAAAGATCGCGCGCAACTCGGCGCTTTTGGGAAAGGCGGCGATGCCCGACATGGACAGATAGAAGCCGAGGTCGAGCGCGGCGCGCGCCAGTTCCGCGCTCGAGGAAAAGCAGTGCATCACGCAGCTATAGGGGCCTGCGCGATATTCCTCGGTCAGGATGCGGGCCATGTCGTCATCGGCGTCGCGGGCATGGATGATGAGCGGCAGGCCGGTCCGGCGCGCGGCCTCGATATGCAGGCGCAGGCTGTCTTGTTGCAGGGCCTTTGTTTCGGCGGTGTAGTGATAATCGAGCCCGGTTTCGCCGATGCCCACGAATTTCGGATGGCGGGCGAGCTTTTCCAGCTCGTCGAGGGTGGCCATGGGTTCGTCGGCCACGCTCATCGGATGGGTGCCCGCGGCCCAGAACACGGGGCCATGCGTCTCGGCGATGGCGCGGACGTGGGCCGCGTTGCGCAGGCGGGTGCAGATCGTGACCATGCGGGTGACGCCCGCCGCCGTGGCGCGCGCGACGACATCGGGCAGATCGGCGGCGAGGTCGTCGAAATCCAGATGGCAATGGCTGTCGACGATCTGGGGCAGGGGGTCTTGCATGGCGGGCTTTCGCGGGGGTCAGGCCGCGGGAAGCTGTGCGGCGGTCCGGTCGAGGTCGAGGAACATATCGAACGTGAGCGCGGCATGGTCAAGGTTGACCGCCCGCCCGCGCCGCGCCCGTTGGGTCAGGTTGGCCGCAAGATCGGCCCAGAGGCGGGCGGCGACGGGATCGGGGGCAAGGCGGGCCAAGGTTTTCGCCTCGCCCGGAACGATCTCGGTCAGGGGATGGCCGGTGGCCCCTTGCCGGGCAAGGCGGGCCAGCGCGCGGTCAAGGAGCGAGAGCGTCAGGTCAAAGGCCGTCTCGCCGCCCTTGCCGGCCGTGGCCTCCGACAGGCGGAGCGCCAGCGCGCGGTCGAGCCGGGGCAGGCCATCGAGCAGCATGACGAGGTCGCGGTAGAGGCCGAGACCGCCATGGGCGGCAAGGCGCACCGCCTCGCCCACCGAGCCTGCGGCCAGTTCGGCCAAGGCTGCCGCGTTTTCGGGCGGGGTCTGGCCGGCCTGCGCCAGCGCGGCGGTCAGGTCATCGGGCGAGAGCGGGCCGAAGCGCAGGGTCCGGCAACGCGAGCGGATCGTGGGCAAAAGACCCGAGGGGCGGTGCGAGATGAGGAACAGGACCGCGTCGGCGGGCGGTTCCTCCAGCTCCTTGAGGAGCGCATTGGCGGCGGAGGCGTTCATCTCGTCGGCGCTGTCGACGATGACGACGCGGCGGCCGCTGTCGCCTGCGGACATGTGGAAGAAGGATTTGACGCGGCGCACCTCGTCCACGGTGAGCTGCGATTTGAGTTTCTTGGTCTTTTCGTCCCAGGGCCTGCGGATGAGGCAGAGCCCCGGTTCGGAGAGCGCGCGCAGGCGGGCGGCGACGGGGTGGTCGTCGTCGATGTCGAGCGTTTGGGGCGGCGGGGGCGCGCCGAACAGGCTGTCGCCGGTATCGGGGGGCGTGGCCAGAAGAAAGCGGGCGGCGCGCCAGGCGAAGGTGGCTTTGCCCACGCCCTCGGGTCCGGTCAGAAGCCAGCCATGGGGCAGCCGGCCCGAGGTGAAGGCCGCGAGAAACGCCGCCTCGGCCTCGGGCTGGCCGAAGAGCCGCGCGGTCTGGCGCGGGTGCGGCGCACCGTCGAGGCGGTCGGGTTCTGGGAGGGCGTCCTCGGTCATGGCATGGTGGTAGCATGGGGGGAGGGGGCGGAAAACTCGAGTTTTCCGGTTGGGAAATCTGCAGATTTCCCGCGTGAAAAACTGCAGTTTTTCGGGTCAGCGCAGGCGGCGGGCGACGGCGGCCTCGATATCGGTGGCGATGGCGTCGGCGTCGCGGCCCGCATCGATCAGGACGCAGCGGTCGGGATATTCCCCGGCCAGCGCGCGAAAGCCCTCGCGCAAGCGGTGCTGGAAGGCGAGGCCGAAATCCTCGAACCGGTCCTCGCCCGAGCGGCGGGCAAGGCCACGGGTCAGCGCGACCTCGGGGTCCATGTCGAGGATCAGCGTCAGGTCGGGTTCGATGCCGATCACGCGGGCGTGGATGTCATCGACCAGCCCGCGCAGGTCGCCGCGCGTGGCGCCTTGGTAGATGCGGGTCGAATCGGCGAAGCGGTCGGTGATCACGTCGCGCCCTGCCGCCAGCGCCGGGCGGATCGTGCGTTCGAGGTGATCGCGGCGCGCGGCGGTGAACAGGAGGATCTCGGTCTCGGGCGACCAGCGGTCCGGATCGCCTTCGACAAGGAGGCGGCGGATCTCCTCGGCCCCCGGCGCGCCGCCCGGTTCGCGGGTGCGCAAGGGATCGCGGCCAAGATGGGCCAGATGCGCGGCAAGGCGCTGGGCCTGTGTGGATTTGCCCGAACCGTCGATGCCTTCGAGGCTGATGAAGAGCGCGCCCCCCGCGGGCCCCGTGCGCGACATCAGCCGCCCACGAGCGTCGGCGGCGGCCCGATCAGCCGGTGCAGCACATCGCGCGTGGCCGTGCCAAGCCGCGTGCCAATGCCGCCCTGCGCCACATCTTCGGTCGCGAGCAGGGGGATGCGGTGTTCGATGGCATCCGCGCCCTCGCCCATGCGCACGACCAGTTCGCCCAGTTGGTCACCCGCCGAAACGGGCGCGGGGAGGGGCGCGGTATAGGTGATCTCGGCCGCAAGATCGGGCGTGCCGCTGGCGGGCAGGAGCAGCGTCAGATCGCTGGCGGGCGCCATGCCCACATCGGCGGCGGCCCCCATGAAGACGGGCGCGCGGGCCATTTCCGTGCCGCCGGTCACGACCTGGCGTTCGACGAATTGGCGCAGCGCCCAGGTGGTGATGCGCTCGGCCTCCCGCGCGCGGGCCTCGGCGCTGGGCAGGCCGGTGATCACGAAGGTCACCCGGCGCGTGCCCTGCACGGCGGAACCCACGAGCCCGTAGCCCGCCTCGGAGGTGTGGCCGGTCTTGAGCCCGTCGGCCCCGATCCCCAACGACAGAAGCGGGTTGCGGTTGAACCGGTTGGCGGGCGAGCGGTTCTCGTAATCGAATTCGGTTTCGGCGAAATAGCGATAGTATTCGGGATGTTCGGTGATGATGCGCTCGGCCAGGATGCCCAGGTCGCGCATGCTCATCACATGGCCCGGCGCGGGCCAGCCCGAGGCATTCATCAGCGTCGTCTGGTTCATGCCCAGTTCGCGCGCCCGGTCGGTGGCGATGCGCGCCCATCCGGCTTCGGTCCCGTCGGGGCTGAGCGCCTCGGCGAGCGCGACGGAGGCGTCATTGCCCGAGACGATGATCACGCCGCGGATCAGATCCTCGACCGTGGGGCGGTCGGAGGTGTTGAGAAACATGGTCGAGCCGCCAAAGCTCATCGCATGGGCGCTGACCGGCAGGCGCGTGTCGAGCGACAGCCGCCCCTCGTCCAGCGCCTCGAAGGTGGTCAGAAGCACCATGAGCTTGGACATGGAGGCCGGGGGCAGCGGCACCTCGGCGTCATGGGCAAACAGGACCTGGCCGGTGCCGTGATCGATCACATAGGCCGCCGTCGCCTCGGTCTGGTAGGCCTGCGCCAGCGCGGCGCCCGCCCCGAGCGCGAGGGAGAGCGCCACCACGATCCGGGCGGCGCAGGAGGTCAGTCGGGTCAGCGAAAAGGGCATTCCGGGTCCTGTGTCTTTGGCGTCACCTCGTGACCGGGTAGGCGTCCGCGAAGCCGAGATCCCGCACGGTGCGCAGCATGGTCGCGCGTTCCTGTTCCGTCTGGGCCGGGCCGACAACCACCCGCCAGAACCGGCGGCCGTTGGTGCTTTGGTCATATATTGTCGGCACAAGACCGGCATTGCGCAAGGCCTGCCCGGTGTTGTTGGCGTTTTCCTGCACAGAGAAGATGCCGATCTGGACGAAGGGCCGCTCGAGCGTGCTGGTTGCTGTCGCTGCGGGCGCGGGCGCGGCAGCGGCGGCGGGCCTGGGCGCGGGGCTGGCCGTTTCCTCGGCCCGTTCGGCCTCGGTGATGGCGGCGGCGGCGGCGGCGATGGGGTCGCCGATCGGGGTGGCGGTGATCTCGGGCGTGGCGATCGCGGTCTCCGCCCCGGCGACCTCGGCGGTCTGAGCCTCGGGGGCGGGGGTGACGACGGGGTCGGGGCGTTCCTCGCGGCGGAGTGCCGTGACCTGCACCTGCGTCGGATCGCCCGCAAGGATGTTGAGCGCCGCCGCGGCATCGGAGGATATCATCAGCGCGGGCCCGGGTCGGTCGATCTCGCGCCGGAACAACGCCCCGATGACGAAGCGGCCGTTTTCCTCGTTGCGGATGATCACGCGCTCGGGGTCGTCGGCGGTGGGATGGGCCACCCAGACCCCGCCGAGCGAGGGTCGGCCATCCCACAGACCTTCCTCGGTGACCTGGAAGACTTCGGGGGCTTCGACATCGCGTTCGACAAGCCGCGTCGCGCCGATGGGGGCGGGGGTGCCCTCGGCCGCGGAACCCGCGCGGAGATTGGCGAAGGGCGAGCCGCCCTCGCCGCAGGCGGTGAGCGCCAGGAGGGCGCAGGCGGCAAGACCCAGCCGGGCCTGCTTGGGTGTCTTGTGCAATCGGGTCATCTGCTGCTCTGTCCGCGCTCGACGGGCACCATGGTGCCTCTGGTTTCGCGGCCCGATGCCGTCTTTCGGGCAGGGTGCCGCTTTCGTTTGGCGGATAGATACCCTGTTCGGCCTTGTCTGGAAACCCGTTTGCCGAGGGCGCGGCAGCGGATCGCCGATAGGGTGCGGCCCGGAGCATCTTTCAGAATCGCCGGAGCGCGCTTACCAGAGCGCCAGGCCGGAGGAGTGGCCGAGCGGTTTAAGGCACCGGTCTTGAAAACCGGCGTGCGTGAGAGCGTACCGTGGGTTCGAATCCCACCTCCTCCGCCACCGCCCTATGTCTCTGTTTTTATTACAGATTCCGCGTCAAATTCCCGCCTTATTCCCGTGGCTTGCGAGGCAGGCCTGCGAACAGAGACTCACTGTAACTGGTCGTTTGCGCTGGTTTTCGGATGCGGTCTCTGTTGGCCCGATTTGCCGGTGTGGTTTTTCGGGATTTCCCTGATGCTGGGTATTTTACAGGGAATTCCCGCCGTTTTCCGCCATTGTGGTGGTCTGGGGCTCTGAATCGCTCAGCGTTTTCAGTTGGTTGCTCGCAAATTCCCTGCGCCCCGGAACAGGGAATTTTTCCCGTCGAACAGGGAAACATCCACAAGAAACAGGGATCTTGTCGTGCGCAGCAGGAAGGCGATCAGGCCGTGAGCCCGAAGCGGCGCTCCTGATCAGACCAAGTTAACGGCAGCGAGCTGCGGACGAGAACTTCAAGAGAGAGCTCGACGGGTTGGGTGCCGGTGATGATGGCTTGCTGCAGGGAGGGTGATAGCGTGGCCAGTGGCAGGAGACGGGCGACATAGCTCTCAGAGCGAGCTTCGGTTTGGGCGATGTCTTTGAGCGACCATCCACTCTTCATCATGTCAGCCCATCGATGCGCGAGCCGTAGGGCTCGAAGAAGTGTCCGATCTGGTTTTGGTGCCCTTGAGCCGACGATGATCTTTGTTTCCACGCCACGGCGACGAAGGGAGAGGGGCGCTTGGAAGGCAAGCAAGCTGGATGTGAGCAGAGCGCCGTCGAGACCGGACAGGCTTGCAATGGCTGTCCTGTCGAGCCGGATGTGGAGATGGTCCTGGATGATCTCGATAGAGGCTATTGCATGCGCGATGACGGCGCAGCCCTTGGCTCTGATCGATTTGGCCATGCCTTGGACCTGAGCTGCGGCGCTGGCCTGTTCGGTCGCGGATCCCGATTGCAGCACCTCGTGGCGTGTCGCTTGCGTCTCGAGATGTCCCGCAATCACCTCGACGATGGCGGCTTCAAGCGCCGGGGCGGGAAGGCGCCAGCCTTTGGGGTCTGGTCCAGCAGAGATAAGGCGGTTCGAGACATAGTATCGGAAGCGTCGACCACGTGCCTGCGTATGGGTGGGCGTGAGCAGATCGCCAGTCTCGTCCCGTAGCTTGCCTAAGAGCGGGGCGTCCGGGGTCGCGTCCTTCAGGGATCCGGTTGGGTGTTGCGATCCACGCTGCCGGGCGCTGGCCGATTGTAGCTGTACCTGCACCCTTTCCCAGAGCACCTCATCGATGATCGCGCTGTGCGTTCCCGGCCAGATCCGATCGTGGTGTCGGATCTGACCGCGGTAGATCGGGTTGGTCAGGATCCGATGGATATGGCCTCGACCGAGGAGGCCGCCGCCTTGCGTGCGTCCGCTCGTGAAGCAGCGATGTTTTGACCGTAGCCCTTCAGCCGCGGCGGCCCGGGCGGTGGCATTGAGACAGCCACGCTCAAGGTAGAGGGTGAATAGACGAAGGACGGTCTCGGCCTCGGCTTTGTTGATCACGAGTTCGCGTCGGTTCGTGTCGGGATGGGGATCATAGCCGAGAGGCGGCAGACCACCCATCCAGAGCCCCTTCTTCTTCGAGGCGGCAATCTTGTCGCGGATCCGCTCGGCGGTGACCTCGCGCTCGAACTGGGCAAAGGAGAGGAGCACGTTGAGGGTCAGGCGCCCCATGGAGGACGAGGTGTTGAAGGCCTGCGTCACGGAGACGAAGGAGCAGCTTGCGGCGTCAAAGCGGTCCACGAGCTTTGCGAAGTCGGCGAGGGATCGCGTCAGCCGGTCGATCTTGTAGACCACGACCATGTCGACGCGCCCTGCCTCGATGTCGCTGAGCAAGCGCTGTAGCGCAGGGCGCTCCAGCGTGCCGCCGGAAACGCCGCCGTCGTCATAACGGGACGGCAGGCACTTCCAGCCCTCGTGCTTTTGGCTGGCGATGTAGGCGGCGCAGGCTTCCGCCTGCGCATCAAGCGAGTTGTAATCCTGATCGAGACCCTCTTCGGAGGATTTGCGTGTGTAGATCGCACAACGGATAGCCGGCTTGGTCATGACGCGGCCTTCGCATTCAAGCCAAAGAAGCGTGGTCCGGACCAGTGCGCGCCGGTGATCTCGCGGGCAATGACTGAGAGGGAGCGCCAGCGCTGGCCGTTCCAAAGGTAGCCATTCTCGACAACCTCAACGACATGGGTGACGCCGTTCCATTCCCGCAACAGGCGGCCACCGGGCTTGAGGTTGGGGGATATGCTCCGGCCCGAGCCACCTTCTGTGTCTCGCCTGAGCGCTGCGAGAACTTGCTTTGGCAGTCCGCCCGATCTTCTGGCCTGGAGTTCGAAGGCCAAGAAGCGGCGCAGGCAGGTGCGGCCTATTCCCTTTGGTGCAGGTCTGCCGAAGATCTGTGACCAGGCCGCGAGAAGCGCGGCCCGATCCATACCTTCAAGATCAGCGAGGCGGATCATGTGGCTGATCCGGGCGTGGCGATGATGCGGTAAACTGCGCTGCCGGTCGTGCCCTCTTCAGTCGCTGTGCGCTCGACCGCATACCCGGCCTTGCGAAGCCCGCTGAGGGCTGCGCGTGCCGAATGCGGTTGCCAGCCGGTGGCTGAGCAGATTGCTGCAAGGCTTGCACCCTTTGGCTGCGCGAGCAGCGCCCGCACCATCTCTATCTTCGTTTGCTTGGGCTTGGACATGAGTTCTCTCCTCGGTTGGTTGGACCGACGACGTGTCGGTCCTTGTACCGAGGCAGGCCCGGGAGTGATCCGGGCGTGGGTGCAGTACCGCTCTGTTCGCAGAGGAAGTCGAGCGCGTTCTGCGCTGCCTGAGAGGCCAAGTTACGCGGTGCCATAGCTGCGATAGATTGAGCGGTTTGACTAAGCATCAGTAGCTGTAACCAATTGTAATAAAGCAAAAATATTACGTCAGGCCCCTTGATCTCGCTTGACACGCTCGCGCCTTTTGGCAAGGTGACAGTGCTTCAGCAGAACAGCCCTCACGACTGGGGCATGAGGGCCCTCGGAGGAGGGCCTCTGGGCAGTCCGAAGCCACTTCACCGGATCGCGTGATCCGGGAGGCGGCGGTCTGTTCAGCGCTCCCGAGATCAGCAGCGATCCATTCCGATCAAGCGCCCGAACGGCGTCACCACGAATGGAGGCTTTAATGTCGAAACCCGAAACACCCCAAACCCGTACGCGCCGCAATCGGCCGATCTGGTGCAGCCAGCAGATCGAGCAGGTGCCAATCACCGAGCTGACCCGTTACGGTAAGCGACTTCGGTCTCATGACGACAAAAGCCTCGCTCGCCTTGCTGAAGCGATTGCCGAGTTTGGGTTCGTTGTCCCGGTCGTGATCGACGGCGCAGGGGGTATCGTCTCCGGGGAGGCGCGGATTGAGGCGGCGCGGCGACTTGGTCTTGAGAGCGTCCCTGCGATCCGCGTCGACCACCTTACGCGGGAGCAGGTTCGGGCCTACCGGATTGCCGAGAACCGTCTGGCCGAGCTGTCGAGCTGGAACCGCGATGCGTTGCGCCTCGAGTTCGCCGAACTTGCTGAACTGCAGCTGGAGGACGCGCTTGCGTTTGATCTTACCATCACTGGCTTTGATACGCCCGAGATCGATCTGCTGATCCTCGATCCTGAGGAGCAGAGTGCATCGCCTTGCGAAGTCATCGAGCATCCAGATCGCGCTACGGTGCCGGTGACACGACGTGGCGATCTTTGGCAGTTGGGACGTCACAGGCTGTTGTGCGGCGACGCTCTGGACCGGGAGACCTATGCTCAGCTCCTTGGCGGTGATCATGGGGGAGGGGTGCGGATGGTGTTCACGGACCCGCCTTACAATGTTCCGGTGAACGGGCATGTGCGCAGCGCCAAAAACGGGCACCGTGAGTTCGCGATGGCTTCGGGCGAAATGAGTGAGGATCAGTTCGCGATCTTCCTGCGGACCTTCCTTGGGAGGGTGCTTGACGCACTCGTCCCGGGGGGCGTGGCCATGGTTTGCATGGATTGGCGCCACATCGATCAGGTAATCGTAGCGGGCAAATCCTGCGGCTTCGATCTGATCAATCCCAGCGTGAGGGCCGACTTCGTGGTCGCACCAGTGACCTCGTGAAGCTCATTGAGGGGTGCCGCGGATATGACCCGCGCCCCGACCCTCATCCAGCTGGACATGCGCGCCGCGTCGCGTCGCGCCTCGATCCGCGGCCTCTCCTGACGATCGGAGAAGCGCCGCGGCAGATGTCGGTTCCCCGGATCTCAGGACGGGATTGCTGTTGTTGGCAGTGTGATCTCGAGCACAAGGGTGCGACCCCGTTCCATCCTGACCCTTGCGCCAATTCGCCGGGCCATGTGGGACGCGATTTCCCAGGCCATATCGATCCGGTCATAGCTCTCTGGATCCGCGCTGTCGGCATGTGCGTTGCCGTCATGGGTAACCAAGATCCGGGCGCGGGTGCCGCGCTTGGCTTGGCCGAGGATCTTCGCTCCGAGGGTCACGGAGCTGGTGCCGGAGGTGATCATGGCGATTTCCAGCATCAGCAAGAGGATCTGAAGCAGGGTCTCGGCATCGATTGCCTCCAAGGGCAGGTCGGGAAGGTCGGGGGCGATGTCGAGGCCGGTCCCCGCAGCGTCAAAGGCAAAGCCGATGCGCCGATGCGCCTCGGTGCCAAGGTCCGCCAGCGTATGCACGTTGTTGCAGGCCAGCGGTTCGTCGGCCTGCAGCGCACTGAAGGCGATGATATGGTCAACGCGAAACTGCAGCATCGAAACGGCATTTGATCGCGCCTTTCGGAGTGGGTCGTCCGGGCTGTCCTGGCCGATCGCTTCCAGCCCCTGAAGCGCGTTGAGCGGGTTTCGAAGCTGGTCGCTGACCAAGTCAAGGAAGCGTGACTTCATCGAATTGGAGACCTGCATCGGGCGCACAAGCAACACGTAGATGAAGGGCCCGATGAGAACGCTCAGCATGAGCGGATCGACGACAGCCTCGATGATGCGGTGCCTGAAGATCGACGGAAAATGTGCCTCGAGCTGGAACAGCACCAACATCACGAACATTTCCACCACGAAGACGGCGGCGAGCAGCAGCAAGATCTTGAAAAGCGTGATTTCGCGTTTCATGCGGCTCTGTCTGCCGATCCGTGCATCTTGCCTGCCTGCGTGCCGGAAACCGATTGCCGGGTCCGTGGGGCCTTTGGCTCCGGTGCCATACACAATTGTGGGTTTGTCATGCCCGCGACATCCTGTTTCGTGCTCTTTGAGGTTTCTCTCATCTGGCGAAGATGCCTGGTCAAACGATCTGCGCCCCTGATTTGTCCGGCGTCGTGCTGGCACGCGATCTTGAAGGGCACTTGGAGGGCTGGGACGCTACAGCTCGATTTTCAGCGGGGCACGCCCTGCGCGAGACGGCAAGACATGCTGCATGCCCGCCAGATCCAAGAGCAAACATGTATTGCAACCATAAATTGCAAAACGATCCTGTTCGTCAACAACTTCAATCTGGATCGCAGCCTCTCCGACAGAGCCGGTTGCAAGGCCACCCGCAACGCCCCTGTCCCGGCCGAATTGGTCCACCGGCACCGCCACGGACCTTCGGGCACTGCAGATCGCCCATATGCCCCCGCGTGGCGGTCATGCCGGGCGCTCGCGTCAGCCCCCGTTCTGCTGGCGGCGGATCTCTTGCGGGGTTGCGCCGAATTCGGCCCGGAAGCGCCGCGTCATCGCCGAGGCATCGGCATAGCCCACGCGCCCCGCGATCTCGGTCACCGACAGGGCGCTGTCTTGCACCAGCCGCAAGGCCTCGGACATGCGGATGGCGGTGTAGACGCCTTGCGGCGAGCGGCCCGCCGCTGCCCGGCAGCGCGTCTCGAGGCCCCGCTGGCTCACGCCCAGCCGTCGGGCCAGTTTGGGGATCGGCAAGGGCTGTTCGAGGTGTCGCCGCATCAGCGCCGCGGCGGCGCGCAGCACCCTGTCGCCCGTCAAACCGGGCAGATGCGGTCCCATCGCGGGCCGCTCGCCATGCATGAAAAGCGCCGCGACATCGAGGCTGAGCCTTGGCCCATGGTGGCGCGCGATCAGCTCCAGCATCAATTCCAGCGTCGTGGTGGCCCCCCCGCAGCTCAACCGGTCGCGGTCGATCACGGTGCGGTCACGCAGCACCTGCACCTCGGGAAAGCCTTCTTCGAACTCGGTCAGAACGTCCCAATGCGAGGTCGCGGCATAGCCGTCGAGCAGCCCCGCCGCCGCCAGTAGCAGGCTGCCCGTATCGAGCCCCACCAGCGCCTGACAGCGCCGCGCGGCCGAGCGCAGCGCGCGCAGCGTTTCAGGCGTGGCGAATTGGCGGTGCCCGTAGCCCGGCATCACCATCAGGTAATCGGCCCCCGGCATCTCGGACAGGCGCATCTCGGGCGTGACCGGCAGCCCGCTCGAGGCGTGCAGCGGCAGTGCGTCGAGCCCCAGGTAGGTCCAGCGATAGAGCGGTCGGCGCGACAGGCCGTTGGCCGCGCGCAAGGGTTCCACCGCATTGGCCAGGCACAGGTTCGAGAAGCCGGGAAAGAGGAGGACGGCAAAGGTGATCATGCGCGCAATTTTCGAATCCTGCAGGGTTGTCGCCCAAGTCTGCAGGATGGGCCAAAGCGGCCCTTCCTAGCAATGAAGGAGATGCGGGGAGGGCGTGATGAATTTCGGTCTGACACCGGAACAGGAGATGATCGTCTCGACGGTCCGCGACTTCGTCGAGACCGAGATCTACCCGCATGAGGCCGAGGTGGAACGTACGGGCCGGGTGCCCCCCGATCTGGCCGCCGATCTGCGCCGCAAGGTCATCGAGATGGGCTTTTGGGCCTGCAATTTTCCCGAAGCGGTGGGCGGCGGGGGCCTTGGCCATCTGGATTTCACGCTGGTCGAGCGCGAGCTTGGGCGCGGGTCCATGGCGCTGACGCATTTCTTCGGACGGCCGCAGAACATCCTCATGGCCTGCGAGGGCGATCAGCGCGACCGCTACCTGTTGCCCGCCGTGCGCGGCGAGCGGATGGATGCGTTGGCCATGACCGAACCCGATGCCGGCTCGGACGTGCGGGGGATGAAATGCACGGCGGTACGCGATGGCGGCGATTGGGTCGTCAACGGGACCAAGCATTTCATCTCGGGTGCCGATCACGCCGATTTCTTCATCGTCTTCGTCGCCACCGGCGTCGATGACACGCCCCATGGGCCGAAAAAGCGGATCACCTGTTTTCTGGTCGATCGCGGGCATCCCGGCTTTACCGTGCGCGATGGCTACAATTCGGTGAGCCACCGGGGCTACAAGAACTGCATCCTCGAATTCGACGATTGCCGCCTGCCGGACGCCCAGGTGCTGGGCGCGGTCGATGGTGGCTTCGACGTGATGAACACATGGCTTTACGCCACCCGTCTGACGGTTGCGGCCTTTTCGGTGGGCCGCGCGCGGCGCTGTTTCGACATGGCCGTCGATTGGGCCGCCGAGCGGCGGCAGTTCGGCCAACAGATCGCCAAGTTCCAGGGCGTCAGTTTCCAGGTCGCCGACATGGTGACCGAGATCGACGCCGCCGATTGGCTGACGCTTGCGGCGGCCTGGCGGCTGGACCAGGGCCTGCCCGCCAACCGCGAGATCGCCTCCGCCAAGCTCTATGCCTCCGAGATGCTGGCGCGCGTCACCGATACCACCCTGCAGATCCATGGCGGCATGGGCCTGATGGATGACCTGCCCATCGAACGCTTCTGGCGGGATGCGCGCGTGGAACGCATCTGGGATGGCACATCGGAAATCCAACGCCACATCATCGGGCGCGAGATCTTTCGCCCCAAGGGCGCCTGAGATGCAACCGCTCGCGCGCCTCATGCGCCCAGCTTCCATCGCCGTGGTGGGTGGGGGCACGTGGTGCGCGGCGGTCGTCGAGGGCTGTCGCCGCATCGGGTTCGCCGGACCCGTCTGGCCGGTGCATCCGACCAGGCCCGAGATCGCGGGCCTCCCCGCCTTTGCCTCTGTTGCGGCGCTGCCCGAGGCACCTGATGCCGTTTTCATCGGCGTCAATCGCGCGGCCAGCATCGAGGTGCTCGGCGCGCTCTCTGCCATGGGGGCAGGGGGGGCTGTCTGTTTCGCCTCGGGCTTTCGGGAATCCACCTCCGAAACCGGGGATGGCGCGGCGCTCGAGGCGGCGCTGGTCGCGGCCGCGGGTCCGATGCGCATCCTCGGGCCGAATTGCTACGGCTTTCTCAACCTGCTCGACGGGGCATCGCTCTGGCCCGATCAGCATGGGGCCGAACGGGGGACGCGCGGTGTCGCCATCGTCACCCAATCCTCGAACCTTGCGCTGAACCTGACCATGCAGGCGCGTGGCCTCCCGCTCGCCTATGTCGTGACGGTCGGCAATCAGGCGCAATCGGGCCTGCCCGAGATCGCCGAGACCTTGCTCGAGGATCCGCGCGTCACCGCGCTTGGCCTGCATGTGGAGGGGGTGGGCCACCTGCCCGCCTTCATCGCCATGGCCGCGCGCGCGCGGGCCTTGGGCAAGCCCGTGGTGATCCTGAAATCCGGGTCCTCCGAAGGGGCGCGTGCCGCCGCCCTGTCGCATACCGGCTCGCTTGCGGGCAATGATGCGGGGGCGGGGGCGCTTTTCGACCGGCTGGGCATGGCGCGGGTCCGCACACCGGCCGAAATGGTCGAGGCGCTGAAGCTTCTCCACGCGATCGGCCCGCTGTCGTCGACCCGCATCGGGGTCCTGTCGAGCTCGGGGGGTGAGGCCGGGATCATCGCCGATATGGTCGAGCATCGCGCGCTCGATTGTCCCCCCCTGACGCAGACGCAGCGCGACGGGTTGCGCGCGGCCCTTGGGCCCAAGGTGGCGCTCGCCAACCCGCTTGATTACCACACCTATATCTGGGGCGACCGGGATGCGCTGGCCCGTGTCTTTGCCGCCATGCTGGCCCCCCATATCGCCATCGGGGTCGCCATCCTCGACTTTCCGCGCCCGGACCGCTGCGATGCGGCCGCGTGGGAGATCGTGATCGAGGCCTGCGCCGATGCGATGGCGGCGACGGGCAAGCCCATGGCGATCCTGTCGAGCCTCACCGAAACGATGCCCGAGGCGACGGCCAAGGCGATGATGGCGCGCGGTGTCGTGCCGCTGGCGGGCTTTGCCGAAGGTCTGGCCGCGCTCGAGGCGGCCGCGCGGCTGGGACAGGTGCCGGGGCAGGGGCATCGCGCGGGCGATCCGCTTGTGCCGGGGCCGGAGCCGGTCAACGCCCGCCTTCTGACCGAAGCCCAAGCCAAGGCGCTTTTGGCCGAGCATGGCGTGCCCGTGCCGCGCCGGGCCCTTGCCGCATCGCCGACCGAGGCGGCAGAGGCCGCAGCGCGGATCGGCTTTCCCGTGGTGCTCAAGGCGCTGGGCGTGGCCCACAAGACCGAGGCGGGCGCGATTGCGCTGAACCTGTCCGACGCCCCTGCGGTCGCGGCGGCTGCCGCGCGGATGGGCGGCGCCGAATTTCTTGTAGAAGAAATGGTGGATGGCAGCGTGGCCGAGGTCCTTGTCGGCATCCTGCGCGACCCGGCCCATGGTTTCGTTCTGACGCTGGGCGCGGGCGGTGTGCTGACCGAGGTGTTGGCCGACACGACCTCGCTCCTGCTTCCCGTGCGTGCCGATGACATCGACGCGGCCCTCGACCGGCTTCGCATCGCACCGCTGCTGCGCGGTTATCGGGGCAGACCCGCCGCCGACCGCGCGGGCCTGATCGCCGCGATCCTTGCCGTGCAGGATTGCGCCATGGCCCATGCCGCGACCCTTCTGGAGCTGGAGATCAACCCGCTCATCGCCACCCCTGACCGCGCCGTCGCGGTCGATGCCCTGATCCAACTGGGAGAGAGACCATGACCGACAGCCCCAGCCCCATCCGCACCACCCGCCGTGGCGCGGTGCTCGAGGTGACGCTGGACCGGCCAAAGGCCAATGCCATCGATGCCGCCACCAGCCGGATCATGGGCGAGGTCTTTACCGGTTTCCGCGACGACCCCGACTTGCGCGTGGCCATCCTGACCGGGGCGGGCGAGAAATTCTTTTGCCCCGGCTGGGATCTCAAGGCCGCCGCCGCGGGCGAGGCCCCGGATACCGATTACGGTGTCGGCGGCTTTGGTGGCCTGCAGGAGCTGCGGGGCCTCAACAAACCCGTCATCGCCGCCGTCAACGGCATCGCCTGCGGGGGTGGGCTGGAACTGGCGCTGTGTGCCGACATCATCCTTGCCGCCGATCACGCGACCTTTGCCCTGCCGGAAATCCGCTCGGGGACGGTGGCCGATGCGGCCTCGATCAAGCTGCCCAAACGCATCCCCCATCACATCGCGATGGAGCTTTTGTTCACCGGCCGCTGGTTCGACGCCGCCGAAGCGGCGCGTTGGGGTCTTGTGAACCGCGTGCTGCCGGGGTCCGAGCTGTTGGAGGCCGCCCGCGCCATGGCCGATGATCTGGCCGCAGGTCCGCCGCTGGTCTTTGCCGCGATCAAGGAAATCGTGCGCGAGGCCGAGGCGATGGCCTTCACCGATGCGCTCAACCGGATCACGCGCAGCCAGTTCGAAACGGTCGAACGTCTCTATCGTTCGGATGATCAGAAAGAAGGCGCGCGCGCCTTTGCCGAGAAACGCGATCCGGTCTGGAAAGGGAGATAACCCAGATGCCGCTGACCATGAGCCGAGAGGTTTTCATCACCTGTGCCGTGACCGGATCGGGCGGCACGCAGGACCGCAGCCCCCATGTGCCGCGCAGCCCCGAAGCGATCGCCAAGAGCGCCATCGACGCGGCCCGGGCGGGGGCCGCCATCGTCCATTGCCATGTCCGCGACCCGGAGACGGGCGCGCCCTCGCGCCGGCTCGACCTCTACCGCGAGGTGACCGAGCGCATCCGCGACGCCGAGGTGGACGTGGTCCTGAACCTGACCGCCGGCATGGGCGGCGACATCGTCTTTGGCGGCACCGACAGCCCGCTGCCCGTGGCCCCCGGAACCGACATGGTCGGCGCCGAGGAACGCGTGGCGCATGTCGCCCAATGCCTGCCCGAGATCTGCACGCTCGATTGCGGCACGATGAATTTCGCCGAGGCCGATTACGTCATGACCAACACGCCAGGCATGCTGCGCGCCATGGGGCGGATGATGACCGATCTGGGCGTGAAGCCCGAGATCGAGGCCTTCGACACCGGCCACCTCTGGTTCGCCAAGGAACTGGTCAAGGAAGGCGTGCTGGACAGCCCCGCCCTTGTCCAGCTGTGCATGGGCGTGCCATGGGGCGCGCCCGATGACCTCAACACTTTCATGGCGATGGTCAACAACGTGCCGCAGGACTGGACCTTTTCGGCCTTTTCGCTGGGCCGCAACCAGATGGCCTATGCCGCCGCCGCCGTGCTGGCGGGGGGCCATGTCCGCGTCGGGCTCGAGGATAATCTCTGGCTCGACAAGGGCGTGCTGGCCACCAACGCGCAACTGGTCGAGCGTGCCGTGGGCATCGTCGAACGGATGGGCGCCCGCGTGATGACCCCGGCCGAGGTGCGCGCGAAACTGGGGCTGGTGAAACGGGCGCCCGGCGCATGAGCCGCCGCATCGTCATCACCGGCGGTGCCTCGGGCCTTGGCCTGGCCATGGCGCGCGCCTTCATGGGGCAGGGCGATCGCGTCGCCGTCTGCGATGCCGACCCCGCCGCCGTGGCCGCCGTACCCGATGGCCTGCGCGCCGATGTGGCCGACGTGACCGACGAGGCCGCGATGGGGCGCTTCCTTGGACAGATCGAGGCCGATTGGGGCGGGGCCGATGTGGTCATCTCCAACGCCGGCATCGGCGGACCCGCAGGCCCGCTCGAAGATCTGGCGTTCGACGATTGGCAACGCTGCCTGTCTGTCAATCTCGACGGGGCCTTTCTGACCTGCCGCTGGGCGGCCCGCGTGATGAAGGGGCAGGGCGCGGGGCTGATCCTGCTCACCAGTTCCGTCTCGGGGCTCTTCGGCTTTCCCTTCCGCACGCCCTATGTGGCGGCGAAATGGGGGATCGTGGGCCTGACCAAGGCGCTCGCCTCCGAGCTTGGGCCGCATGGTATCCGCGTCAACGCGATCTGCCCCGGCGCAGTCGAGGGGCCGCGCATGGACCGTGTTCTCGCGATGGAGGCCGCGGCCCGTGGCGTGACAGAGGACGCGGTGCGCGCAGGCTTTACCGAAGGGGCCGCGCTGCGCCGCTTCGTGACCGCGGACGAGGTCGCGGCGATGGCGCTGTTTCTTGCCTCGCCGGGGGCGGCGGCGATCAGCGGGCAGGCGCTCGCGGTGGATGGACATACCGAAAGGACGACATGATGGGACGGAAAGCGGCGATCATCGGGGGCGGCGTCATCGGCGGCGGCTGGGCTGCGCGCTTCCTCCTGAACGGCTGGGACGTGGCGGTTTTCGACCCCGACCCGGAGGCGGCGCGCAAGATCGGCGAAGTGCTGGCCAATGCGCGCCGGTCGCTGCCGGGCCTTTATGAACGCGCGCTGCCGCCCGAGGGGGTGTTGAGCTATCACAGCGATCTGGCAGAGGCCGTGGCCGGTGCGGATTGGGTGCAGGAAAGCGTGCCCGAACGGCTGGACCTCAAGCACGGGGTTCTGACCCGGATCATGGCGGCAGCCCCAGCGGACGCCGTGATCGGCAGCTCGACCTCGGGCTTCAAACCCTCCGAATTGAACGAGAAAGGCGCGCGCGCCATCGTCGCCCACCCGTTCAACCCGGTCTATCTTTTGCCCTTGGTCGAACTGGTGGGCGCAAGCGATCAGACCGCCAAGGCCGCCGACATCCTGCGCACCATCGGCATGTTCCCCCTGACGCTCCGCAAGGAGATCGACGCCCATATCGCCGACCGCTTTCTCGAAGCCGTCTGGCGCGAGGCGCTGTGGCTCGTGAAGGACGGCATCGCCACGACCGAGGAAATCGACGAGGCGATCCGCATGGGCTTTGGCCTGCGCTGGGCGCAGATGGGCCTGTTCGAAACCTACCGGATCGCGGGCGGCGAGGCGGGCATGCGCCATTTCCTCGCGCAGTTCGGGCCCTGCCTGACATGGCCCTGGACCAAGCTGATGGATGTGCCCGACTTCAACGACGCGCTTGTCGACCTGATCGCGGGTCAATCCGATGCGCAATCGGGGCATCGCTCGATCCGCGACCTGGAACGGCTGCGCGATGAGAACCTCGTCGGGATCATGCGCGCGCTCAAGCGCACCGGCTCGGGCGCGGGGGGCGTGATCCGAGCCCATGAACAAAGCCTGCCCTTGGGCGGCACGGGGCCCGACGGGTTGCCGGTGACGCTCGACATCCAGGTGCCGACCAGTTTCGTCGATTACAACGGCCACATGAACGAGGCGCGCTACATGGAGGTGGCCTCGCGCGCCTCGGACCGTTTCATGGCGATGGTCGGGGCCGATGACGCCTATATCGCGGGCGGTTTCAGCTATTTCACCGCCGAGAACCACATCCGCTATTTCGCCGAGATCGCCATCGGCGACCGCGTCACGGTGACGACACAGGCTTTGGGGGGCGACGGGCGCAAGCTGCACCTGCTCAACCGTTTCTGGACCGGGGGCGAGACCCCCGCCGCGACGGTGGAAACGCTGCTGTTGCATGTCGACCTGTCGACCCGGCGTGTCGTGGCCCCCGAAGGCCCCGTGGCGGAGCGGACCGCCGCCTATGTCGCGGCCCATGCCGATCATCCCAGGCCCGACCGCATCGTGTTGAACCAGCCGCGGGGCTAAGATGCCTGGCCCTGCGCGCCCGGCCTTTTGCGGGTCGGGCGGGCGTCGGCCGCGGATCTGCATATTTGGAGAAACATGAAGGGCAGGGGGCGCGGTCAGGCGCCCGCCGCTACCTGCCCGGCCTCGCGCGCCTCCAGCAGGCGGGTCAGCCAATCGGGGTCCATCTCGGGCACCGAGGACAAGAGCAACTCCGTATAGGGTTCGTGCGGAGCGGCGAGCGCGAACATCTCGGCCTTGGGCCCCTGTTCCACGACCCGGCCGCGCTGCATCACCACCACCTCGTCCGCGATGGCCCGCACCGTGCCGAGGTCATGGGTGATGAACATGTAGGCCAGCCCGAATTCCCCCTGCAACCGGTCCAAGAGCTTCAGGATGCCTTCCTGCACGATCTGGTCGAGCGCCGATGTGACCTCGTCGCAGATGATCAGCCTTGGCTCGGCGGCCAGCGCGCGGGCGATGCCGATGCGCTGCTTCTGTCCGCCGGACAATTCGCCGGGCAGGCGGTCGATATAGGTGTCGGGGTCCAGTTCGATCAGCGCGAGCAGGTCGCGGACCCTTTCGGTCAGTTTGCGCCCCTGCAAGCCAAGATACATCTGCGCAGGCCGCCCGATCAGCTCGCGCAGGCGCAGCTTGGGGTTCAGCGCGGTATCGGCCATCTGGTAGATCATCTGGACCTGGCGCAACTGTTCGCGCGTGCGCCCCTTGAGCGCCGGGGGCAGGGCGCTGTTCTCGAACAGCACCTCGCCCCGTTTCGGCGGCAAAAGCCCGGTGATGACTCGCGCGGTCGTCGACTTGCCAGAGCCGCTTTCGCCCACCACGGCCACGGTGCGGCCCGCGTGGATGTCGAAGCTGACATCCTCCAGCACGTTCACGGTGCCATAGGCGGCGGTGACATTGCGCACCGACAGGATCGGCGTGCCCGTGGGGGCAGGCTGTTCGGCGCGGGCGAAGCTGCGCACGGCCCAGAGCGATTTGGTATATTCCTCGCGCGGTGCCTCGAGCATCTGGCGCGTCTCGGCCTCTTCCACCTCTTCGCCCCGCAAGAGCACCTTGATCCGGTCGGCGGCCTGCGCCACCACGGCCAGGTCATGGGTGATGTAGATGGCGGCGGTATCGAACTGCCGGACGATGTCGCGGATCGCGGCCAGAACCTCGATCTGGGTCGTCACGTCCAATGCGGTGGTGGGCTCGTCGAAGATGATCAGGTCCGGCCGGCAGGCCATGGCCATGGCCGTCATCGCGCGCTGCAATTGCCCGCCCGAAACCTGGTGGGGGTAACGAAAGCCGATCCCCTCGGGGTCGGGCAGCTGCATGCGGCGGTAGAGGTCGATCGCGTCCCGCTCGGCCGCGTCGCGCGACATCACGTCATGGACGACCGGCACCTCGCAATACTGGTCGATCAGCTTGTGGGCGGGGTTGAAGCTTGCCGCTGCCGATTGCGCCACATAGGCGATGCGCGCGCCGCGCAGGTCGCGTTTGGCCGCCTCGGTCGCGCGGCGCAGGTCGGTCCCGTCGAAATCGATGGTGCCGCCCGTGATCCGGCAGCCGTCGCGGGCAAAGCCCATCGCGGCCAGACCCACGGTCGATTTGCCCGCGCCGCTTTCGCCGATCAGGCCCAGAACCTCGCCCCGGTGCAGCGTCAGGTTCACGCCCTTGACGATCTCGGACCAGGTGTCGCCCGAGCGTCCCTCGATCCGCAGATCTTCAATCTTCAGTAATATTTCGCCGCGCATCTTTACACTTCCTTAAGGCCTGAGGCGCGGTGGAGCTGCCAGTCGACCACGAAATTCACCGCCACCGTCAAGAGCGCGATACAGCCCGCGGGCAAGAGCGGGGTCACGTCGCCGAAGGTGATGAGCGTCGCATTGTCCCGCACCATGCTGCCCCAGTCGGCCGTTGGCGGCTTGATCCCGAGACCGAGGAAGCTGAGCGAGGAAATCGTCAGGAACACGAAGCAGAAGCGCAGGCCGAATTCGGCCACGAGGGGCGCCATCGCATTGGGCAGGATCTCGCGCCGGATCAGGAACCACGCGCCTTCGCCGCGCAGTTTCGCGGCCTCGATGTAATCCATCACCACGATGCCCTGGGCCACGGCGCGCGCCAAGCGGAAGACGCGCGTGGCATCGACCGCCGCGATGACAAGGATCAGGGTCAGCACCGAGGTGCCGAAAATCGTGAGCAACAACAACGAGAAGATCAGCGCCGGGATCGACATCAGCGCATCGACGAAGCGCGACAGAACCTGGTCGAGCCACCCGCCCGTCAGCGCCGCCCAAAGCCCCAGCACCGCGCCCACGACAAAGGCGAGCGCGGTCGTGGCAAAGGCGATCCCCACCGTGTTGCGCGCCCCGAAGATCAGCCGCGAGAGCATGTCGCGCCCGATCCGGTCCGTGCCGAGCGGATGGTCGGCCGACCATGCCGCGAATTGCGTGCCCACGATCTCGCGCTCGGGGAAGGGAGCAAGGACGGGGGCCGCGATCGCGACCGCGGCATAGATCGCGATGACCAAGAGGCCAAAGGCGGCCGTCAGGGGCATATCGTTGAAAAGGCTGCGGGATTGCCCGGTCAGAATGACCCGGCCGGCTGCCCGCATGACCCATGCCAGCGCGAATAGGCCGAGCAGGCCGAGGATGACGGAAGTGGCGAAACCCATGTCGCTACCTCCTGTGCATCAGGCGCGGGTTCGTGATCGTCGAGAGCACGTCCGCGAGGAGGTTGAGGGCGACATAGGCCCCGGCGAAGATCAGCGCGACAGCCTGCACCACGGCGATATCGCGGTTGGACACGGCATCGACCATCAATTGCCCGAGACCGGGGTAGACGAAGACGACCTCCACCACGACGACGCCGGTGATCAGATAGGCGAGGTTCAGCGCCACCACGTTGATGATGGGGGCCAGCGCATTGGGCAGGGCGTGGCGCAACACGATGCGCAGCGGCGACAGGCCCTTGAGGCGCGCCATCTCGATATAGGGGCTGGCCAGAAGGTTGATGATCGCGGCCCGGGTCATGCGCATCATGTGCGCGGTGACGACAAGCGTCAGGGTCAGCGCGGGCAAGAAGGTCATGTAGATCCGGTCGCCGAAGGTGGTCGCGGGACTGATCCGCACCATCGAGGGAAACAGCCCCGTCTGCGCCAGCCACAGGACGAGGATATAGGCGACGAAGAATTCGGGGAAGGAAATCGCGGTCAGCGCGCCCGCATTGGCGGCGCGGTCAAAGATCGAGTTGCGCCAGAGCGCCGCGAGAATGCCGAGGATGAGCGAGATCGGCACCGAGAGTGCCGCGGCATAGAGCGCGAGGAAGACGGTATTGCCCAGCCGCGCGCCGATCAGTTCCGAGATCGGGCGGCCATTCGAAAGCGACACTCCGAAATCGCCTGTCAGCGCGCCCGAGAGCCAGTTCCAGTAGCGCACCGGCGCCGGGTCGTTCAGGCCCAGCTGTTCGCGCAGGGCGGCCAGCGTTTCGGGCGTGGCGCCCTGACCGAGGATCTGTTGCGCCAGGTCGCCGGGCAGAAGTTCGGTGGCGGCGAAGATGATCAGCGATACGATGAAAAGAAGTCCGATCCCCAGCGCAAGGCGCAGGGCGATCATGCGGATCACGTTGGACAGGGGTCCGTCCTCCCTCGCAGGTTGGAAAGACCCCCGGCGCGACGGTGCGCGCCGGGGGCGAGAGGGAAGATCAGGCCATCCACCAACGCTCGACGCAGCGGAAGCCGTCGAAGTTCCAGTTGGCCGAGATCTGATCGGGCGTGGCCACGCCGTTGGCCACGGCCATCACGTAGTTGTTGTACATCGGGATGATGGTCGAACCCTCGAAGGACACGATCTGCTGCATCTCCATGTACATTTCGCGGCGCAGGCTTTCGTTCACCTCCGAGCGGGCGGCGACGAGCAGCTCGTTGAAGCGGTCGTTGCTCCAATGGCCTTCGTTCCAGTCCGCACCGGCGGCATAGGCCGTGGTGAACATGTGATCCTCGACCGCGCGGCCGCCCCAATAGGTGGCGCAGAACGGCGTGTCGCCGTTGGGGTTGAGCCAGACGTTGGACCAGTAGCCATCGTTCGGCACGCGGTTGACGTTGAGGTTGATCCCCGCCGCACGCGCGGTTTCCGAGAACATCGTCCCCGCATCGACCGCGCCCGAGAAGGCCGCATCGGCCACGGCGATGGTGACATCGAGGCTTTCGAGCCCGGCTTCGCGCAGGTGGAAGCGCGCGCGGTCGGGATCGTAGGTCTTCATCTCCATCTCGGTGTTGAAGTAGCGGTTCGCGGGCCCGATCGGGTTGTCGTTGGACACCGCGCCATGGCCGCCGAGGATCACGTCGACCATCGCTTCGCGGTCGAGCGCGTATTTCAGCGCGAGACGGACGTTGTTGTCGTCATAGGGCCCTTGCCGGCTGTCCATCGGGAAGCCGTAATGCGCGTTGCCCGGGATCGACAGGATGCGCGCGACACCGCGGGATTCCAGCATGCCGATCGTGGCCGGATCGACCTGGTCGATCAGGTGCACTTCGCCGGTGATCAGCGCGTTCAGACGCGCCGCCGGGTCGAGGATCGAGACCAGTTCCACCCGGTCGAACCAGGCGCGGTCCGATTTCCAGTAGTTCGGGTTGCGGTTCACGGTCGATTGCACGCCATGTTCGAAGCTTTCGACGATGTAGCCGCCGCAGCCATCGGTCGAGGCAGGATCGATGCGCCCGTCCATGCCCGGCATGATCGGGATATGGTAATCCGTCATCAGGTAGGGCAGGTCGGCGTTCGGGGCTTCGAGCGTCACGACAACGGTATTGCCATCGGCCCGGACGTCGGTGATGGCGGCCAGCAGCGGCTTGACGACCGAGGTCGAGCTGTCGCCGCGGTGATGGTTGATGGAGGCCACGACATCCTCGGCGGTGACATCCTTGCCGGAGTGGAAGGTCACGCCCTGCCGGATCGAGAAGACCCAGGTGGAGCCGTCCGTGCTGTCCCAGCTTTCGGCGATCTCGGGGACCAGCTGACCGTCCGATCCGACTTCGATCAGGTAGTTGTGGCGGCAGGCGGCGAAGGTCTGCACATAGAGGTTTTCCCACAGGCCCGGATCGAGGCTGTCGGTGGTCGAGCCATGGCCGATGCCCACGCGGAAGGTGCCGCCGCGGGCTTGTGCGCGTGCAGGCAGCGAGGTGTGGGGCAGGATAAGGCCCGCGGCGGTGACGGCGGCCGCCCCTTTCAGGACGCCCCTGCGCGACAGCGGCATTGCGGGAATTCTGGGTCGTGTCATGGTCGGTCTTCCTCCCTTGTCTGCCCGTTTCGCAGCATCGCGAGGGCATGTTTTTTCCGGTTTTCCGGTTGGACCCCGGTGCAGATGCGGGGATTTTCCCTGCTCTGTCCGGTTGGTGATGGTGCGATCATACATACAGGGGCTTCATGACAAAGCGTTGATTTGCCCCGAAAGGCCGGTTTTTTCCTCCTTTCGCTACTCGGTCGGCCAAAATGCGGCGTGCTCGGGCCAGGTGCTGGACTGCGCCGTCGCCCGCGACAGCCAATCGGACGAGATGTCCACCCCCCAGCCCGGCGCGTCCGACAGGATCGCGTGGCCATCCTCGATCCGGTAGGGCGAGGTGGTGAAAAGATCGTATTGCCACGGGTAGTATTCGGGTCCCTCGATCGAGAATTCGAGGTATTTGCCCGCATTGGGAATGGCCCGCAGCAGGTGAAGGGTGAACAGCGTCACCATGGACAGGTTAGCGCAATGGGGTGTCACGGGGAGGTTTGCGGCCGCTGCCATCTTGCACACCCGCAAGGTGCGGGAGAGGCCGCCGAGATACATGATGTCGGGTTGCACCACGTCGACCGCGCGCATGTCGATCATGCGTTTCCAGGTCGAGAGCTGGCAATCCTGCTCGCCGCCGGTCACGTCGATGCTCAGCGCGTCGGCGACGGCCTTGGTCGCGTCGAGGTCCCAGTAGGGGCAGGGTTCTTCGTAATGGGAAAAGCCGCTGTCCTCGAGCATCCGCCCGACTTCGATCGCGCGCGGGACGGAATAGCAGGAATTGGCGTCGATCAGCAGCTCGGCCTCGGGCAGGGCGCGGCGCATGGCGGGGATGATCGCCTCGGTGCGGCCCGGCCATTCGTCGCGGTCGCGCCCCACTTCGGAGCCGGCGCGGATCTTGAAGGCGGTATAGCCGTCCTCGCCCGACAGTCGTTTCAGCCGCTCGGCCTCGTCCTCGGGCGTGATGTCGCGCCGCATCGAGGAGGCATAGGCCCGCACGCGGCCCGGCGCGCCGCCGATCAGGGCGGTCACCGGCAGGCCCGCGCGCTTGCCGCGCATGTCCCAGATGGCGGTATCCACGCCCCCCATCGCCCGCCGCAGGTAGGAGCCGGGGAATTTGTGCTCGCGCTCCGTCACCCAGTCCATCAGGTCGTCGAGGTCCGTCGCATCACGCCCCAGGACCCAGGGCGCGACCTGTCGGTGCAGCACGGTGCAGGTGATATCGGCGTGATAGGTCGAAACCTGCCCCCAGCCCTGTGATCCATCCTCCATCGTGACGCGGACAAAGCCCACGTCGCGGGTGGTGAAACTGTCGATCCGAGTGATCCGGTCCATGCGCCTCAGGCCTCCGCAGCGATCAGGTCGGCGGCGCGCATGGCCGACGTGATGGTAGGTGCGCGGGCCCCGGCCGGCCCAGGGTCGGGAAGGGCCAAGGCGTCGACGCCGCGCAACCGATCAAAGCGCCCGACCCGCAAGGGCGGGTTCATCGCGGCCCCGTCCGACAGGGGCAGGGCGCGGGGTTTGGGACCGACACCTTGCCATTCGGCCGCATCGCAAGCTGCCGCGCCTGCGCCGTGCATGATGTCCTTGCAGATCGCCATCTCGCCTTTCCCCGTGCCGCCCGAGGATTGCAGGCTTGCTGACCACCGACAAACAATGGAAAGCGGGGTGAAGGCCAAACTTTAACGGGGTCTTTCGGTGGCGTGTCGGGGTTCAGCCGTTCCAGACCACTGCGCCCAGGTCGCTCAGGTCGTAGCCCCCCAGATGCGTTGCACGCGTGGCAAAGGTGTCGGTCCTTGCAAAGGCGAGGAGCTTCTGGATCGGCGGATCGAAATAGGCGCGGCGGGTCATCACCAGGTCAAAGCTTTCGTCCGACATCAGCGGCAGGAAATCCAGCGCACCCGCCGCCGCCTGAAGCCCGAGGCCGCAATCGGCCTGTCCGGTCTCGATCAGGGCCGCGAGATCGGCATGGGTGTCGGCGGCCTGACCGGCGGTGACAAGGTCGGCATGCGAAAGACCCTTGCGGGCGAGCAGCACCTCGAGCAGGCGTTGGGAGCCCGCCCCCTCGGACCGGAGCGCGAAACGCAGGCCGCGCGCCACGGCATCGGCCAGTCCCGTGACGCCTTGCGGATTGCCGGGTGCCAGCAAAAGGCCCTGGGTCCGGCGCGCCCAATGGATCAGGACGTGGCGCGATCCGGGCAGATGCGCGCGGACAGCCGCGATGTTCCACGCCCCGCTTTGGGGATCGACCAGGTGCAGGCCGGACATGACCGCCCGGCCCGCCGCCAGATCGTCGAGCCCTTGCGCCGAGCCGCGCGCCAGCACCGCCAGACCGCTGCCCGATTGGCGCAGCGCCCATTCCAGCAAGGGATCGTTCGACCCCGCATAGATCGGTGGGGCCGGGGCGATGCCCGCATCCGGCAATTCGGTCTGTGCCTCGAGCCAGGCGTCGATGAGGCGGCGCGGAAAGAGAATCTTTCCGGTGGCGCGGGTGAAGGGAATCGTCTGGCGGGCCACCATCTCGTAGATCGTGCGTTCCCGCAGGCGCAGGTAGGTCGCGACTTCGCCCGTGGTCATGAGGGTCGATGCCTCGGTGCCGGGCGCGGGGGATGGGGTCGAGTTCTGCATTATCTTGCAGTTCCATGCAAAAATTACGTTGTTGAACGATATTGCAGTTTGCTCCTAATTTCCAGCGGGTTTCGGGGAAAGGGGTGCCTGTGGAGGGACCGTTCGCGACCGCTTTCGGCCTGCTGCTGGCAGCCGATCCGGTGCTGATGCAGATCATCGGCCTGTCGTTGCGCGTGACGCTGACGGCGGTGTTGATCGCCTGCCTGATCGGTCTGCCGCTCGGGGCGGCGCTGGCCTTGGCACGGTTTCCCGGCCGGGGCGCGGTCATTGTCCTGTTCAACGCGCTGATGGGTCTGCCGCCCGTGGTGGCGGGTCTGATCGTCTACCTGATGCTGTCGCGCTCGGGGCCACTGGGCGATCTGGGGCTGCTGTTCACGCCCGAGGCGATGATCCTTGCGCAGGTCGTGCTGATCCTGCCCATCGTCGTGTCGCTCACGCGGTCGGTGGTCGAGGATATCTGGGCCGAATACCGCGAACAGTTGCAGAGCCTGGGCGCGGGTCGCCTGCGGGCAGTGCCGACGCTTTTGTGGGATGGTCGGGTCAGTCTGCTGACCGGGGTTCTGGCGGGGTTTGGCCGCGCCAGTGCCGAGGTGGGGGCGGTTCTGGTCGTGGGCGGCAATATCGCGGGCCATACCCGCACCATGACGACGGCGATCACGCTGGAGACCAACCGGGGCAACCTGGGCCTTGCGGTGGCTTTGGGGATCATCCTGCTTGCGCTGACCCTGACGCTGAACGCGGCGGCCTGGGGGGCGGGGCAATGGGCAAGGGGGCGGCTTGGATGACGCATCTGCGCGCGCTTGTGCCGTCGATCCTGCCGCTCCGGCTCGAGGGGGTGGGCTATGCCGTGGGCGGCAAGCCCCTGTTGTCGGATGTGTCCTTGACGGTGGAACCGGGGCGGCGGCTGGTCGTGCTGGGCTCGAACGGGGCGGGCAAGAGCCTGCTCTTGCGGCTGTGCCACGGGTTGATCGCGCCGACCTCGGGCCGGTGTCTCTGGGCGGATGGATCGCCCCGCCCAGAGGCGCAGGCGATGGTGTTCCAGCGCCCGATCCTGCTGCGCCGGAGCGTGGCGGCCAATATCGAGTATCCGCTGGCCCTGCGCGGCCTGTCGCAAGCCGACCGGCGGCAGGCGCTGGCGCGCACGATCGAGCGTTTCGGGCTGGGCGCGATGGCCGACCGGCCCGCGCGGCTGTTGTCGGGGGGCGAACAGCAGCGGCTGGCGCTGGCGCGGGCCTGGGCGATGCGGCCCGAGGTCCTGTTTCTGGACGAGCCGACATCGGCGCTCGACCCATCGGCCACGCGGATCATCGAGGAGATGATCGAGAGCTTTTCGGCCGAGGGCATCACCATCGTGCTGACCACGCACAACCTGGGTCAGGCGCGTCGCCTTGCCGAGGATGTGGCCTTTCTCCATCGCGGTCGGCTGACCGAACAGGGGGCTGCCGCCACCTTTTTCGCAGGGCCGAAAACCCCCGAGGCCCGCGCATTCCTTGCGGGCGATCTGATCTGGTAGACAACGGGAGAGAGTTACCATGACACCGACGCGTCGTTCGGCCCTGATGGGCGTTGCGTCCAGCCTTGCCCTGCTGGCGGCACTGCCTGCGGCGGCACAGGATTTCATCACCGTCGCCTCGACCACCTCGACCGAGAATTCGGGGCTGTTCGGGCATATCCTGCCGATCTTTCAGGCCGAGACCGGGATCGAGGTGCGTGTCGTGTCCCAGGGCACCGGGCAGGCGCTTGAAACCGGGCGGCGCGGCGATGCGGATGTGGTCTTCGTCCATGCGCGCGCGCAGGAAGAGACCTTTGTCGCCGAAGGCTACGGCGTGCAGCGCTTCGACGTGATGTACAACGATTTCGTCGTCGTCGGCCCGTCCGATGATCCGGCGGGCGTGCGCGCGACCGACAGCGCCGCCGGTGCCATGGCCGCGATTGCCGAGGCCGGGGCCTCCTTTGCCTCGCGCGGGGATGACAGCGGCACCCATGTGGCCGAACAGGGTCTGTGGGCCGCCGCCGGGATCGAACCTGCGGGGGAATGGTATCTGTCGACCGGTTCGGGCATGGGCGCGACGCTCAACACCGCGGCGCAGGTTCCCGCCTATGCGCTGACCGACCGGGGCACCTGGTTGTCCTTTGCCAACCGTGGCCCGCTCGAGATCGTGTCCGAGGGCGATCCGGTGCTGTTCAACCCCTATGGCATCATCTTGGTCAATCCCGAGCGCCATGCCCATGTGAAGGCTGATCTGGGTCAGGCCTTCATCGACTGGATCGTCTCGCCCGACGGGCAGGCCGCCATCGCGAGCTTCCAGGTGGGTGGCGAGCAGCTGTTCTTTCCCTCTGCACAGTGACGGTAGTCCCCGCACTGGCCTTTGCCTGTGCGGGGGCCTAAGTCAGGCGGGATGAGCAGCCTTGTTCCCCTTGACGATTGCCTTGCGCAGGCGCTGGCAGGTGTGACCCCGGTCGCGCCCGAGCGCGTGGCGCTGGCTGTCGCGCGGGGCGGAGTTCTGGCTGAAGATCTGGAGTTTGCGCAAGATACCCCGCCCATGGCGGAGGCGCTGCGGGCAGGCTATGCCGTGACCGCGCTGGACCTGATCGGGGCGAGTGCCACTCTGCCTATCCCCTTGGCTGTAGCGGTTCCCGTTCTGCCCGGTGATCCCATGCCCCCCGGCACCGATGCCGTCCTGCCGCCCGACGGGGTCGAGGAGATGCCTTTGGGTGTTGCCGCGATCCGGCTCATCGCGCCGGGCGAGGGGATACGCCGCGCGGGTCATGACGGGCGGGCGGGAGTGGCCCTTGCGCCGATGGGGACGATCCTGTCCGAGCGTTTGTGCCGTGTCGCGGAATTGGCGGGGTTGAGCGATTGCCGCCTGCGCCGCGCGCGGGTCGCGGTCGATCTGCCCGATCCGGTGCAGGCGGGGTTGGCCCGTGCGCTGTTGGGGGTGGTGGGCGATCCGGTCGCGCCCGATGCGGCGGACATGGTGCTGCGGCCGTCGGCCGATCATGGTCCGCGTCTGGCCCTTGCCCCCGGTGACACGGCATGGCTTGCGCGGGAGGGGGCGGCGCTGGTCCTGTCGGTGCCGCGCCGGTTCGACGGTCTGGTTGCCGCCTGTCTGGCGCTGGGCCTGCCCGCGTTGGGCGCGTTGACGGGGACGATCCGCGCGCCCGAGACGCGCGCGCTGACGCGCAAGGTTACCTCAGGCCTCGGCCTGTCCGATCTGGTTCTCTTGCGGCGCTCGGGCGAGGGTTGGGGTCCCGGCCCGGCGGGGAGCGTGACGCTTGCGGGTCTCGCCGCCGCCGATGCCTTTGCCATCCTGCCCCCCGGCAGCGAGGGCCTGCCTGCGGGTGGGATGCTGGAGGGTATGTCTTTGTCCATGTCTTTCGGGTGACCCTGATGTCCGCACCGAATGCGCCAAGTCCTGCAGGCCATCAGCAGGAACAATTCCTAAAGGTCCTGTCCCGCGACGAGGCGGAGGCCGCTTTCATGGCCGCGCTCTGCCCGCAGCCCTTGGGCGTGGAGGAGGTCGCGCTCGAGGCGCTGCTGGGGAGGGTGCTTGCGCGCGACATCGCCGCCCCGGTCGATGCCCCGCCCTTTGACCGGGCGGTGGTCGATGGATTTGCTTTGCGCGCCGCCGATCTGTTCGAGGCCTCCGAGGCGGAGCCGGTGCGGTTGCGCCTGAACCCGGAGGTGATCCATTGCGGCACCGCGCCCGCGCTGCCGGTCACCCCCGGCACCGCCACGCCCATCGCCACGGGCGGACCCATCCCCCGTGGGGCCGATGCCGTGGTGATGATCGAACATACCGAGCCCGAGGGTAACGGGATCGCCGTTGCCCGTGCGGTGGCACCGGGCAGTTTCATCGGCTTTGCAGGGTCCGACATCGCGCGGGGACAGACGCTGTTGCGCAGGGGCGTGGTGATCGGGGCGCGCGAGGTGGCGATGCTGGCCGCCGTGGGCCTTGACCGCGCGCCGGTCTGGCGCAGGCCGCGGGTTGCGGTCCTGTCGACGGGTGACGAGCTGGTGCGGCCCGGCGATCCGTTGCGCCCGGCAGGGGTTTACGATTCGAACGGCCCGGTGATCGTCGCGGCGCTGGCCGAGAATGGCTGTGATGCGGTGCATCTGGGTTCCATCCCCGATGACGAGGCGCGGTTGACTGAAGCGGTCCGCGCGGCCTTTGCTGCCCATGATGCGCTGATCCTGTCGGGCGGCACGTCCAAGGGTGCGGGCGATCTGACGACCAAGGTCATCGCGGGGCTTGGCGCGCCGGGGATCGTGGCGCATGGCGTGGCGCTCAAGCCCGGAAAGCCGCTCTGCCTTGCGGTTTGTGACGGCAAGCCGGTGGCGGTGCTGCCGGGGTTTCCGACATCGGCGATGTTCACTCTGCACGAGATGGTGGCGCCCGCGCTGCGGATCATGGCGGGGCTGCCGCCCCGGGGGGCGGCCCGGATCGAGGCTGTGCTGCCCCAGCGCCTTGGCTCGGAACTGGGTCGGACGGAATTCACCATGGTCGCGCTGACCGAGGGGCCGGACGGGCCGGTGGCCCATCCGGTCGGCAAGGGATCGGGCGCGGTCACGGCCTTTGCGCAGGCCGACGGGTTCCTGACGGTGCCGGCGCTGGTCGACAGCCTGCCCCCCGGCACGCGGGCCGAGGTGACGCTGTTCGGGTCCGGTGTCGCCGCGCCCCGGTTGGCGGTGATCGGCAGCCATTGCCTGGGTCTTGATGCGGTGGTCGGGCATCTGGTCGAACGGGGCATGACGGCGCGCATTCTGGCGACCGGATCGCAGGGCGGGTTGGCGGCGCTGGCCCGGCGGGAATGCGATATCGCCCCGATCCACCTGTTCGATCCCGCCACCGACCGCTTCAACACGCCCTATCTTGCCCAAGGGATGCGGCTGATCCCCGGCTGGCGGCGGATGCAGGGTCTGGTTTTTCGCGCAGGTGACGGGCGGATCGAGGGGAAGGGCGTGGCCGAGGCGCTGGCCAGCCTGCTCGCCGATCCCGAGGCGATCATGGTCAACCGCAATCAGGGCGCGGGCACGCGCGTGCTGATCGACCGGCTGCTGTCGGGGACAAGGCCGCAGGGCTACTGGAACCAGCCCAATTCGCACAATGCCGTCGCCGCCGCCGTGGCGCAGGGGCGCGCGGATTGGGGCGTGGCGATCCGCCCGGCCGCCGAGGCGCTGGGTCTGGGTTTCCTGCCGGTGGCCGAGGAACATTACGATTTCGCCGTCTGGCAGGACCCTCGCGATGCCGCGGCGCTGGAGGCGTTCGAGGCGGCGCTGGGCGAAAGCGGGCAGGCGCTGCGCGCGCTGGGCTTCGATCCGGGCTGAGGGCGGGATTGTTGACAATCCGCCGGGCGCTTGCCTAAGCACGGGCGCGAACCCGCCACGGCGGCGGGCCCGCGCGGGGTGGAGGCGCAGGTCGATGCTGGGTTACATGATCTCGACAGGGCGGGGCGCGGGCGACCGGCTGATGATCGCCGTGGCCGAAGGGCTTGCCGCCAAGGGCATCGCCGTGGCGGGAGCGGTGCAGCTCAACGTCGAACATGATCCCGAGCGGCATTGCCACATGGATCTGCATATCCTTGGCCGGGATGACGTGCTGCGCATCTCGGAGGACCGGGGGCGGCATGCGCGCGGCTGCCGGTTGGACCCGCGCGGTCTGGCCGATGCGGTGCAGCGGGTCGAAACCGTTCTGGACGAGGGTCGGGCAGGCGTTCTTCTGATCAACAAGTTCGGCAAGCAGGAAGCCGAAGGCGGTGGCTTTCGCGAAGTGATCGGCCGTGCGCTGCTGGATGGCAGGCCCGTCCTGACCACCGTCTCGCAGGGCAGTCTTCCTGCTTTTCTGGCCTTTGCCGACGGGCTTGGGGTCGAGATTGCGCCCAACCCGGAGGCTGCGGTCGGATGGTGCCTTGCGGCGCTGTCGGGCCCGCCAGCGGCGCTCGCCGTCTAGTCCGAAGAGCCGCCCGTTACCCGGTCGGCCCCTCGTGCGGGTCGAAACCTGCGATCACCACCTCCTTGGTCCGGCAATCGTCGCACATGGTCAAAAGCCGTTTGCGGGTGGCGCCATCCTCGCCGGTGAACATCCAGTGGCCCTCGAGCCGCTCCATCACGCGGCGGATGGACGAACCGGTGCCGAACCCCTTGCCGCAGGAGGTGCAGCAGAAGGGTTCTTCTTCCTTGAGGATGCGCTTGGGGTTTGCCCATGCGGCGAAATCCATCTGGGGCGTGATGGAAATGGCCTCTTCGGGACAGGTCACCGTGCAGATCCCGCATTGCACGCAAGCGCTTTCGGTGAAGCGCAGCATCGGCTTGTCGGGGTTGTCGCCAAGCGCGCCTGTGGGGCAGGCCCCGACGCAGGCAAGGCAGAGCGTGCAGCTGTCGAGGTTGAGCGACACGGTGCCGAAGGGCGCGCCCTTGGGCAGGTCGATCCGCTCGGTCGGGCGGGGCGCGGTGCGGTTCAGCTCTTCCATCGCCAGCGTCAACAGCCCGCGCTTGTCCTCGGGCGGCAGGAAGGAGGAGCGGGTGGGGCGCAGCGGCTGGGCCGGATGCCACAGCGCGGTTTCGAGCGCGTCGGGATCATCGGTCTGGATCAGCGCGCAGGCCTGGGCGGCGTGGCCGGTCGCCTCGCAGATAGCGGCCATCAGGTCGAGCGTCGTGGCCAGCCCATCGAGCGGATGGGCTGGGCGATCCTTGGCCAGAACGCGCACGCCGCCCGCGCCCCATGCCATGGCTGCGGCCATGATCTCGGGGCCGATCTGGCTCGGTTCATTCACCTGAACCGGGATGACATGGGCGGGCAGGCCGCGCCCGAAGCGCGCTGCCGCATCGATCAGGGGCGCGCCATGGACTTCGTCGTGGAAGAGGATCACGGGGGCGCTGCGCCCGCCCGCATCCACCCATGCCGCAAGGCCCGCGCGCAGGCGGTCGGCCAAGCTGCCCACGGCAGGCAGCGCATAGGAAGCAGCCCCCGTCGGGCAGGCCGCCGCGCATTGCCCGCAGCCCGCGCAGATCGCGGGGTCGATGGCCACGGTGTCGCCCGCAGGCAGGATCGCACCGGTGGGACACAGGTCGAGGCAGCGGGTGCAGCCGGTCTTGGTGTTGCGCGAATGGGCGCAGAGACCCGCTTCGAAATCGATGTATTTGGGCTTGTCGAAGATGCCGACCATCTGGCCCGCCTCGGCCACCAGGGCTGCAACGGCTGCGGGGTCACGCGGATCGGCGCGCAGATAGCCCGGGCGCGTGTGGTGGAAGAGCGGCTGCCCCCCCGTCAGGTCCAGCACCAGATCGCAGCGCGACACCGCGCCATCACGGGCCGGGCCGAAATCAAGCCTTGCGCGGGAGGACGGGGCGGGCGCGGCATAGGCATCGACCGTCAGTTCGAAGGCGCCCATATGCCCCTTGGCCCGCGCGATCCGGCCCTGAAGCACAGGCCATGTCGTCTGGCGTGGCGGCGCGACATCGGCGCCGGGCAAAAGAAGCACGGTCAGATCCAGCATGCCCGACAATTGCCGTGCGGCGTCGATCGCCACCTCGTCGCGGCCCAGAACGAGGGCGATGCCGTTGCTTTCGAGGCTGACGGTTTCGAAGGAGGAGCCGGGCATTTCCGCCATGGCCAGAAGGGCCGCCATCTTGGGTGCGGCCTTGGCCCCGTCGTCCGACCAGCCTGCGGTTTCGCGGATATTGGCAAAGCGCAGGGTCCCTGCATATCCCGCATCCTCGGCCACTTCGGAGAAGAGCGGCGCTTCTTGCGTGCAGGCGACCGTGATGGCGGCAAAGCTGCCGAGCGCCTGCCGGAAATTGTCGAGCTGGGCGCGACAAAGCTGGCTGGCCGGTTTGCCGGTTGCCCCCAACGTGTCGCCGTCGAGGGTCATGGTCGCTTCGCAGGTGCAGATCAGGCGGGTTTCATTCTGGTCTTGCATGGGGCTTTCGTCGGGCTTTCGGCTGGACTATCTGGATGTGCATCTAATCTGATCCGCGTGGGATGGGTAGCGGTCTCGGGAGGGAAAATCGGATGACAATGGTCCGGGAGGACAATCTTGCCGCGCCGAAGGTGGTTTTGCCGCCGCCATTCACCTTGCATCGCACCGAGGGGCGCGATGTGCTGGCCGAAACGGTCGCGCTTGCACCGTCCGAAGGGGCGGGGACACTGGTGCTGCACCAATCGCCGGGGCTTTTGGCTTTCGCGGTGGTTCTGGAACCCGAACAAGAACTGGTCGAGGCGCAGCTTGCGTTCCTGCTGGGGATGACGGCCGTGGGCGATGCGCTGGCAGCCCATTGCCCGCCTGACCGCTCGGTTCGGTTGAATTGGCCCGACGAGGTGCTCTTTGACGGGGCCCGCATCGGTGGCGGACGGTTTGCCATTGCGCCCGGCACCGCCGATGACGCCGTGCCCGACTGGATGGTCTTTGCCGCCGAACTGATCGCCGACCGCGACCATATCGCGGAGCCGGGTGCCTATCCCGACAGCACGTCGCTGTTGGAGGAAGGTTTCGATCCGGCCGAGGATATCGTGTCGACCTTCGCCTCCTACATGATGCTGTATTTCGACCGCTGGGCGCACGAAGGCTTTGCCGCCGTGTCGAACCGGTTCCTGATGCGCGTCGACCCGCCCCTGTTGCGCGGCGTGCGCCGGATCGAAGGGGACAGGATGCTGGAGATCACGCCGTCCGGCGGCGGACGCCGGATGGCCCCCTTGCGCGAGGCCTTGGCCGTTCAGGCATGGCGCGACGAGACGGGCCCCAGGCTGTGACACGGCTGCCGCGCACGATCCGGCTGGACCCGTCGGACCGCCACATCTTTGCCCATGCCGCCGAACCCGGCGAATGGGCTGTGCCGGGCACCTTCCTGTTCTGGGGGCGCGCGCCGGACAGCCTGACCCGGAAGGAGGCGATCGCCTTTCGCTCGGGGTTTCTGGGCGTGGAGAGTTTCGGCCATTCGACGCTTGTCACCGTGCAGGAGGCCCGCCCCGAGGAGCGCGCCGCGATGGTCGAGGCGCTGGCGGATCAGCTGGTCGCGCAGCTTGGTGCGCCATCGCGCGACATCGCGCGGCCTGCTGCCGAACAGGAAGTGAGCCTGGCCGAAAGCCTGTGCGCCGATCACGGCATCGGAACGCTCATTGCGCTGCACCGCAAGCACGGCGAGGATGGCGAGATCCGCGAGCAGTTCCGCACCCTGCGCCCACGCGACGAAACGGCGTTCTCCGCCTCGCATCTGATGGGCCATGACCGGGCGTTTCAATTCTTCGAGGAAGAGACAGAGGATCACGTCGATCTGTTTCAGTTGAGGGGGCAGGACTGATGCCGGAATTCTGGGTCGCCTCGGGGCATCATCTGGCGCGGCTGGACCGTGCGGGGCGCATGGTTGTGACGGACGAGCTGTTGCTGGCCTGGCTGGCCCGCCCGGAAATCGTGCCGCCGCCCGAAGCTTGCGCGACAGAGCGCGCCGTTCATGCGCGTCTCAGGGCCGCTCCGCGTTCTGCGGTGCCATCCCTTGAACTGGCCGCGATGAAGGATCCGGATGCGCGCGAGAACTGGCAGTTCTTCCTGACGCTGCGCGACCGTCTGCTGCAGGCGGGAACGATCGAGGAAGGCTATGCCGCGATCATGCGCGAGGGGCTGCGCCTGCCCGTCGTGTTCCTGTCGCAGCTCGTGCAGCTGATCTTGCGCAACGCGCTGGATGGATGCGACGACCCGCAGGTGTTGCGCGCCGCCGAATGCCTGTTCCGGCCGCAGCGGGCGCATGTGAAGGACGGCATGGTCCTGATGGCAGACGAAGAGCTTGTGGCGCTGTTCGAGGCGGATATGCATGCATCCCCGCTCATGGCCATGTTCTCGGGCGGGATCGACAGTCTGGACGTGTTGGGGGGCGGCAACGAATGGACCTATTGGTCGCGGTCGGACGCCCATACGATGATCTACAATTTCGGGGGTGATCCCGAGGCGCGGCGCGGGATGGCAAAGGCGCTGGAGGCCTTCATCCGGCATATGCTGGGGGTGGAGGTGAGCGTCTCGCCGCAGACGCGCGTCGACGACGTGGACCTGCGGTGGTATGTGGGTCTTGATCCGAACGGCACGGCCATTGGGGATGCGCTCTGGCATGGTCGCCCGCTCCCGGCCAGCCTGATCGGGGTGTTCCGGCTCGATTTCGCCGACCCGTCCAAGACGCGCGAAGATGTGGCGGGGCATCCGGTCTGGCTTTTGTTGGGCCTTGGGCAGGACGGGGCCGTGCGGATCAAGCCGCAGAACCTTCTGGCGGGCCTGCCATTGGCCGAACCGCATCTGCACTGAAACGGAGGGGATGACATGCCAAGGGAGATCATCCGCATCGGCGTGGTGGCGGAACGTCGACCGCCCGTGACCCGGTGGAGCACCGGGGAATTGCGGCCGCTTCTGGTTCTGCCGGTCGAACCCGCGACGCCGCCGGGCACGTGCCTGGGTACCGATGGCGGGGTCGAGACCTGGTATCTGGGCGGGCGCGACATGGTGCTGTGGTCCGGGGATGCCGGTCATCATCGCGACAACCTGATGTCGGGGCGTCCGTCCGTCTGGGTCGCCTTGCGCGGAACCGACCCGGCGCGGGCGGAGGTTCTGGCCGTCACGGTCGATCCCTACGAGGGCGAGGGGCTGGCCTCGGACCCCGAGCTGATCGTCGATGCGGTGCCGATGCCCGATCCTGTCGCGCGCGCGGTGGCGGCCTTTGCCGATCGGTATTTCGTCGAGATGCCCTTCAAGAAGCGCAAGCGCCTGCCGGTCGATCCGAATGCGGTCGCGGCGCGCGCGCCCCGCGTGCTGCAGCCCGAGGACAAATGGGAGAATCGCAAGGGCCGGAGGTCGGACCCATGAGCGGGGACGAGCCCGAGGGTTTCCTGGGCCGTTGGTCGCGCATCAAGCGGACCGCCGCCCGGTCGCAACAGGAGCCGGAGCCGGAACTCGAAGCTCTGCCCGATGCGGAGCCTGATGACGCCGAATCCCATCCGGACCCGGAGCCTGCGACCGAGCAAGCCCCTCCGACGTTGTCCGAAGAGGAATTGGCGGCATTGCCCCGGATCGAGGATCTGGTTCCCGGCAGCGACATCCGCCCCTTTCTGCGCCCCGGCGTTCCACGGTCGCTCAAGAACGCCGCCTTGCGCCGCATGTGGATGCTGACGCCCGTGATCCGCGATCATCAGGACCCGGCCGTCGACTATGCCTGGGATTGGAACACCCCCGGTGGGGTTCCCGGCGATGGCCTTGCCCCATCCCCGGAGCGCACGGCGCAGATGCTCAAATCGCTCCTGTCGCCGCAGCGGGATGAACCCGAGCCCGAGGCTGCCACACAAGCCGTGGCAGAAGCGGAGGACGCGCCGGAAACCGTCGATGAAAAGTCTCCCAAAGCCAAGATGATAGCGCCGACATCCGGTGCGCCGTCATCGGTCGGGACCAGCGATGAAGAAGGGGCAAACGCGCCCGATTCTGTCGCTGAACCCGATCCACCTGTGCGCAGGCGTCATGGATCGGCACTGCCGGGATAGATGTTTGCGGGCGGGGTCGGTCGCGCGCGGCCAAGCCTGTCTGCCTGGTCGGAAAAAACCGGACAGGGCAGCCGGAAAAAATGCATGCATTTGACAAATTTCGCTTGACCAAAGGCCTCCTCTGACGCTCCTCTAGGGTAGGGTACGCGACCGTATGCAATGGGCGCGTGTGGGAAGAGAACAGGACCTATGGAAACCAGCCAGCCGGGCAACCGGCCCGCTAGTGATGTGGAAAACGCAGCGCGAGGCGACATGTATCGCTTCGTTGCGACCCTGCTTGCTTCTGCGCCTTCTCAAGAGATTCTGGACGGAACCGCGGGTTTGGCGGGGGACGGAACCGCCCTTGGGCAGGCCGTGACGGCATTGGCGCATGCGGCGCGCGCGACTGACGCGGCAAAGGTGGAGCGGGAATTCTTCCAGCTTTTCATCGGCGTGGGGCGTGGCGAGCTGTTGCCCTATGCCAGTTTCTACCAGACCGGTTTCTTGAACGAGCGCCCGCTCGCCGAGGTCAGGGGCGACCTGTCCCGGCTGGGGATCGCGCGTGCCGAAGGGCGCTACGAGCCCGAAGATCATATCGCGCTTTTGTTCGAGGTGATGGGTGATCTCGCCTCGGGGACGCTGTCCGCACCGGACAAGGCTCAGTCGGAGTTCTTCGGGCGGCACATCGAACCTTGGGCCGCGCAATTCTTCGACGATCTGGCGATCGCGCCAAGTGCATCTTTCTACCGAGCAGTCGCCGAGGTTGGCCGATTGCTCGTGGATATCGAGGCGCGAGCCTTCTCGCTCGCCGCCTGACGCAGGGACCGGCAAACGGTCTGACCACATGAACGAAACGACACTCGGACCGGCCAAGAGCCCGAACCGAAGCAGAAAGGGGATCGACATGACCAGCAAGACACCCACACCGATCAGCCGGCGTGCCTTTCTCGGGACAACGGCTGTCGGCGCAACCGCATCCGTTGCGCTCGGCACCGGATCGGCCCGTCCCGCGCTTGCGCAGGAAACTGGCGATGAGCGCACGCGCGGCCGCTACCAGGCGACCGAACATGTCGAAACCTACTACCGGACCAACCGCTACTATCCTCGGGGGACCAACTGATGCTCGTTAAGCGCAGGAATGGTGACACCGCGTCGACCGGGCGCCTGTCACAAATGGCGGCAGCCGTTTCGGCCCGCCCGCTCGATCGCCGCAGCTTTCTGCGGGCATCGGGTCTGACCGTCGGCGGGCTTGCCGCACTTGGCGCCATGGGCGCAGGCATGACGCGCCGCGTCGAGGCCGCCGAAGGCTTCACCGACATGTCCCAGCCGATCGAGATCCGCACCAACATCTGCACCCATTGCTCGGTGGGCTGCACGGTGAAGGCCGAGGTCCAGAACGGCGTCTGGGTCGGCCAGGAACCGGCCTACAACAGCCCGATCAACCGCGGCACCCATTGCGCCAAGGGCGCATCGGTGCGCGAGCTCGTTCACGGCGACCGCCGGGTCAAATACCCGATGAAGAAGGTCGGCGGCGAATGGCAGCGCATCAGCTGGGATCAGGCTCTGACCGAGATCAGCGAAAAGATGACCGAGATCCGGGGCCGCTCGGGCGCGGATTCCGTCTATCTGCTGGGCTCCGCCAAGTTCTCGAACGAAGGCGCCTACCTGTTCCGCAAGTTCGCGGCATTCTGGGGCACCAACAACGTCGATCACCAGGCGCGCATCTGTCACTCCACCACCGTGGCGGGCGTTGCGAACACCTGGGGCTACGGCGCCATGACCAACAGCTACAACGACATCCGCAACGCAAAGACCGTCATCTTCATGGGGTCGAACGCGGCCGAGGCGCATCCCGTCTCGCTCCAGCACATCCTTGAAGGCAAGGAAACGCAGCGCGCGAATGTCATCGTCTTCGATCCGCGCTTCACCCGGACCGCGGCGCATGCGACCGAATATGTCCGCTTCCGTCCCGGCACCGACATCGCCGTGATGTACGGGATGCTGTGGCACATCTTCGAGAACGGCTGGGAAGACCGCGAATACATCGCAAGCCGCGTCTGGGGCATGGATCAGATCCGCGAAGAAACGCGGTCCTATCCGCCGGAAGTCGTGGAGCGGATCACCGGCATCGACGGCGAGACCCTGCGTCGCACCGCCGAGAAATTCGCCAAGGAGCGTCCCTCGACCTTCATCTGGTGCATGGGCGGCACGCAGCACACCGTCGGCACCGCCAACGTGCGGATGTACAACAACCTGCTGCTGGCCACCGGCAACGTGGGCGGCGAGGGCAATGGTGCCAACATCTTCCGCGGTCACTGCAACGTGCAGGGCGCGACCGACTTCGGTCTCGATGTGGGCAACCTGCCTTGCTACTACGGCCTGGGTGCGGGTGCATGGCGGCACTGGTCGCGCGTCTGGGAAGTGCCTTACGAATATTTCGAAAGCCGCTTCGACGCTGTTCCGGCCAAGGGTGGGCGCGATGCCCGGACGCCAGCGCAGAACATGGAAGTGGCGGGCATCACCTCGACCCGCTGGTTCGATGCCGTGACGCTCGACGCCGAGGAAGTCGACCAGCTCGACAACATCAAGGCGATGCTCGTCTTCGGTCATGGCGGCAACACCGTGCCCCGGATGCAGGATGCACAGCGCGGCATGAACGCGCTTGACCTGCTGGTCGTGGCCGACCCGCATCCGACGACCTTTGCGGCGCTGCACTCGCGGACCGACAACACCTATCTTCTGCCGATCTGCACGCAGTTCGAATGCTCGGGCTCGCGCACGGCGTCGAACCGCTCGGTGCAGTGGGGCGAGAAGGTGGTCGATCCGATCTTCGAATCCGACAACGATTACGCGGTGATCTACGGTCTCGCGCAGCGTCTCGGCTTCGCGGACGAGATGTTCAAGAACTACGAGATGGTTCAGGGCAAGTTCGGCATGGAACCGACACCGGAATCCGTGCTGCGCGAGATCAACCGGGGTGGCTGGTCCACCGGCTACACCGGTCAGAGCCCCGAGCGTCTCAAGGCGCATATGGCCAACCAGCAGCATTTCGACCTGGTCACGCTGCGTGCCCTGCCCGACGCGCCCGAGGAAATCCGCGGCGACTACTACGGTCTGCCGTGGCCCTGCTGGGGCACGCCCGAATTGCGGCATCCCGGCACGCATATCCTCTACAACACGAACCTGCCCCCGATGGAGGGTGGCGGCGCGTTCCGCCCGCGTTTCGGTCTGGACCGCGACGGCGAGACGCTCCTTGCGGAAGGCAGCTGGCCCGCCGGCTCGGAGATCGAGGACGGCTATCCCCAGTTCACCTACGGTGTTCTGCAGCAGCTTGGCTGGGATGCGGATCTGACGCCGCAGGAGCTGGCCACGATCCGGCGCATCGGGAACAACGATCCCGAAGCGATGGCTGCCGTTTCCTGGTCGCTTGACCTGTCGGGCGGTATCCAGCGCGTCGCCCTGATGCATGGCTGTGTGCCCTTCGGCAACGGCAAGGCCCGCGCGGTTGCATGGAACCTGCCCGACCCGATCCCGGTCCACCGCGAGCCGATCTATTCGCCGCGCACCGATCTGGTCGCAGAATACCCGACGCGCGAGGATGGCCGTCAGCAGCGGATGCCGAACATCGGCCTGACGTTGCAGACCGCGAACCTGGAAAACCGCGTGGCGGAACAATTCCCGATCATCCTGACCTCCGGCCGTCTGGTCGAATACGAGGGCGGTGGCGAGGAAACCCGGTCGAACCCGTGGCTTGCGGAATTGCAGCAGGACATGTTCGTCGAGATCAACCCTGCCGACGCATCGTCGCGCGGGATCGTCGATGGCGGTTGGGTTTGGGTGACCGGCCCCGAGGGCGGATCGCGGGCGCGCGTCAAGGCGCTTGTGACCGAACGCGTGGGGCAGGGCGTGGCCTTCATGCCCTTCCACTTCGCGGGTTGGTTCCAGGGCGAAGACCAGCGGGGCAACTACCCCGAAGGCACCGACCCCATCGTCCTTGGCGAATCCGTCAACGTCATCACCACCTATGGCTACGATCCCGTCACCGGGATGCACGAGGGCAAGGTCACCCTTTGCCAGATCGCCGCGGCCTGAAGGAGCATATAGCAAATGGCACGTCTCAAGTTCCTGTGCGACGCCGACCGCTGCATCGAATGCAACGCCTGCGTCACCGCCTGCAAGAACGAGCATGAGGTTCCGTGGGGCATCAATCGCCGCCGCGTGGTCACCATCAACGATGGCCTTCCGGGCGAACGCTCGGTCTCCATGGCCTGCATGCACTGCACCGATGCGCCCTGCGCCTCGGTCTGCCCGGTCGATTGTTTCTACACGACCGATGATGCCGTGGTCCTTCACAACAAGGACACCTGCATCGGCTGCGGCTATTGCTCCTACGCCTGCCCCTTCGGCGCACCCCAGTATCCGCAAACCGCCAACTTCGGCACGCGCGGCAAGATGGACAAGTGCACCTATTGCTCGGGCGGCCCGGAGCCGGACATGAGCGAAGTGGAATACATCAAGTATGGCTCCAACCGCCTGGCGGAAGGCAAGCTGCCGCTCTGCGCGGAGATGTGCTCCACCAAGTCGCTTCTGGCCGGTGACGGCGACATCATCGCGGAAATCTACCGCGAGCGTGTCGTGACGCGCGGCTATGGTTCGGGTGCCTGGGGTTGGCGCACGGCCTATGGCGAAACCGTGACGGTCTGAAGGGAAAGAAGATGGCACAGCAAATCCACCGTCTGGTCGTTGCGTTGGGGCTTGCCCTGACGCTGGGCCTGTTCGCGCCGCAGGCCATGGCGCAGGTCAATCCGACCGCGCAATCGGTCACCGAGGAAGCGCTCTTCAACGCACTGGGCAACGGCGGCAACGTCACCGGGCGCATCACCATTCCGGATGCACATGCCGGACAGCTGATCGCACCGGAAAACCGGGCTTGGGCTGCGCTTCAGGGCGACACGCTCCATACGATCTCGATCTGGGCCGTGATCGGCATGGTCGCGCTCTTGACGCTGTTCTACCTCGTGCGGGGCAAGATCCGCATCGACAGCGGAATGTCGGGCCGCAAGATCCTGCGCTTCAACGCGATCGAGCGTTTCGCGCATTGGACGCTCGCGTCGACCTTCATCATCCTCGCTCTGTCCGGGCTCAACATCATCATCGGACGCACGGTTCTGCTTCCGATGCTTGGTGAGGGGGCGTTTGGCACGCTGAGCGCCTGGGGCAAGGTCGCGCACAACTTCCTTGCCTGGCCCTTCATGGTCGCGCTCGTCATGATCCTGGTTCTCTGGGTGATCCACAACATCCCCAACAAGGTGGACCTCGAATGGATCAAGCAGGGCGGTGGCCTTCTGAAGAAGGGCGTTCACCCGCCGGCCAAGAAGTTCAACGCCGGGCAGAAGATCATCTTCTGGGCGGTGGTCCTCGGTGGCGCGGCGCTGTCTTTCACCGGCGTCATGCTCCTGTTCCCCAACGAGGTCGCGAGCTTTGCCGATTGGCAGTTCTACCAGACGATCCACGCGCTTACCGCAGCCGTCCTGTCGGCGATCATCATCGCGCACATCTACATCGGCTCGGTCGGCATGGAAGGTGCGTTCGACGCCATGGGCTCGGGTGAGGTCGACGAGAACTGGGCCAAGGAGCATCATTCGCTCTGGGTCAAGGAAGTGAAGGGCGAAGCTGCCTCCGAAGCACGCCCGCACCCGGCCGAGTGACGGTGCGTTAGGAAATCCGCTGTTCGGCCCCGTGCGAAGACCGCGCGGGGCCGAATGCACCTCAAGCCCGATGGACGGAACCCGTGTCTGACACGAACGACAACCTGGTGATCGAGGCGTTGCGGGGCCTGACGCTGCCCGACGGGACGCCGCTTGTCGCCACGGACCGCCTGTCCGGGGCAACGGTCGACGGCCATCGCGTCAATCTTTCCATACGGACAAATCCCGCCGAAGCCGCCTCGCTGGCCGCTTTGCGCGATGAGGCGGAAGCGCGCCTGCGCCGCCTGCCGGGTGTGACAAGCGCCTTTGTCGTCCTGACCAGCGAGACGCAAAGCCCGAAACCCGCCCCACCGTCCCTGACCATGCCAAAAGCCGAAAAGGCCGATCCGCTCGCCTCTGTCGGGCATGTGATCGCCGTCGCCTCGGGCAAGGGGGGCGTGGGCAAATCCACCACGACCGTCAATCTGGCGCTGGCGCTGCGGGCGCAGGGCAAGTCGGTCGGCATTCTCGATGCCGATATCTACGGCCCATCCTTGCCGACCCTTCTCGGGCTCCATGGCAAGCCGCAGGCGGCGGGCCGGAAGCTCAAGCCGATGCAGGCCTATGGTCTCAAGGCGATGTCCATGGGACTGTTGGTCGAAGCCGAGGCCGCGATGGTCTGGCGCGGGCCGATGGTCATGTCCGCGATCACGCAGATGATGGCCGATGTGGAATGGGGCGCGCTCGACATCCTTCTGGTCGACATGCCCCCCGGCACGGGCGATGCGCAGCTGGCGCTTGCGCAGGGCACGCGGCTCTCGGGGGCCGTGATCGTGTCGACACCTCAGGATCTGTCCCTGATCGATGCACGGCGCGGCATATCGATGTTCCGCAAGGTCGATGTGCCGATCCTCGGCATCGTCGAGAACATGGCCCATTTCATCTGCCCCGATTGCGGGGGCGCGCATGCGATCTTTGGCCAAGGCGGGGCCGAGGCAGAGGCAAGCCGGCTTGCCGTGCCCTTCCTCGGGGCCATTCCCCTGACCATGGACCTGCGTGCCGCCTCGGACGCGGGTCAACCGATCACCGCTCGCGATCCCGACGGACCGCTGGGCAGACTTTACCAACAGATTGCCCGGTCCGTTCTGGCCGGGCTCGAACCCCGGCAGCGGGCGGCACAACCGACCCGCACCTGACAGGAGACCAACAATGAAAGCTTTTCTCGCCTCCGTGATCTTTGCCATCGCTCTCGCAGCCGGCGCGTCCTTTGTTCTGAATGACAGCTACCAGACCCCGGCATCGGCTGCCTTCACCACCGAAGGCGCGCGCGTGGGCGATCCCGGCTCGAACCTGCTGACCAACTGATCCAACGGGGTCCCGCCCATCGTGTTGCGTCTTGTTCGCACCCTGCTGTGCGCGGGGGCATTTGTTTGCATGGGTCTTACCGCAGCAGCGGCGCAGGGCACGTCAGGTCATGCGGGGCCTGTCAGCGCCTTGGCCACCGATGGTGAACGGCTGGTGTCAGGCGGTTTCGACGGGCGCGCGATACTTTGGTCGCCCGATCTGCAGACCGCGCGGGGCGTCGAGCGGTTCCATGACGGCAATGTCACGGCGACGGCGCTGCTGCCCGATGCCCGGCATCTGACGGCGGGACAGGACGGGCGCGTCGCGCTTTGGGGTGATGCAGGCGATCTGCTCTTTGCCACGCCGCACGGCATCTCCCCGGTCGCAGCGCTGGCCCTGTCGCCGGACCACACGGTGATCGCCGTCGGGTTCTGGGACGGGCGGCTGGTGCTCATGGATATCGAGGGGCGCGAGATTTCGAGTGTGCAGGCCCATGCCGGTCGGCTGGCGGGGCTGGCCTTTTTGCCCTCGGGCGATCTGGTCAGCGTTGGCGGGGATCTGCGCTTTGTCCGGTGGGATGGGAGCCTGTCGGTTCAGGCCAGCGCAGGCCTGCCCGATCTTCCCAACGGATTGGCACGTGTCGGCGACAGGCTGGCGGTGATCTTTGCCGAGGGGGCGCTGCGGCTCTTCTCGCCCGAGGGCGAGGTGCTGCCCGAACGGTTCCTGAGCGAACGGCCCTTGGTCGCTGTCACGGCCTCGCCCGATACGGTCGCGGCGGCAGCGGTTGATGGCACGATCTGGATACTTGGGGCCGAAACCTTGCAGGTCCGGGCCGAAATCGCGCCCGAGGGCGGGCCGGTCTGGGCCTTGGCGCTGGCGGGCGACACCTTGGTTGCCGGCGGGGCATCGGGAACGATACGCCGCCACGCCACCGCCGATGGCGCGCGGATCGGTCAGGCGCAGAGCATGATGGCCGATGCCTATGACGACGGTAGCCGCGGGGCCGAGGTCTGGCGGGCCTGTGCCATCTGCCATTCGCTGGAACCGGGTGATCATTCCCGCGCGGGGCCGAGCCTGCATGGCATTTTCGACCGGCCCATCGCTTCGGTCGAGGGATACGCTTTTTCGCCCGCGTTGCGGGATCTCGATATCGTCTGGACGCCGCGCACCGTGGCCGAATTGTTCGAGGTTGGGCCCGAGATCTATACGCCGGGTTCGCGCATGCCCGATCAGCGTGTCGCCGATGCTTCCGACCGGCAGGCGCTGGTCGAGTTTCTGGAGCGCGCCAGCCGCTGAAGCGCGCTGGCCCCTCCCGGCCCATGCGCTATACATCAAGAACCACCACGCAGGAGCCTTCATGCTTCCCAAGCTGCCCTTGTTGCCCGATCCCACCGCCGCGCGCCTGACGCGTGCGGTGCGCGGGCATGATCACACCGGCGCGGAGGTGGAATTGGCCGTGGTCGAGGAACGACCGCTGACCATCTACCTCAACAGCCAGGAAATCGTTACCGCCATGACCATCGGGGATTACCCCGAATACCTGGCGCTGGGGTTCTTGCGCAATCAGGGCATGCTGCGCGATGGCGACCGGGTGACGGGCGTCGAATATGACGAGGATATCGAAACCGTCGTCGTGCGCACCGACCGCCAGACAAGTTACGAAGACAAGCTCAAGAAGAAAACCCGCACCTCGGGCTGTGCGGTGGGCACCGTATTCGGCGACATGATGGAGGGGTTGGAGGGCGTGACCCTTCCGCAAGCGGAGCTGCGCACAAGCTGGCTTTACGCGCTCTCGCGGCAGATCAACACGCTGCCCTCGCTCTACCTGACGGCTGGCGCGATCCATGGCACGGTGCTGTGCCAGGCCGATAATGTGCTGGTCTACATGGAGGATGTCGGGCGCCACAACGCGGTCGACAAGATCGCGGGCTTCATGCTGCGCCATGATGTGCCTGCGGCTGACAAGATCCTCTACACCACGGGCCGCCTGACCTCGGAAATGGTGATCAAGACGGCGATGATGGGAATTCCGATCCTTGCCTCGCGCTCAGGCTTTACCGCCTGGGGGGTGGAAATCGCGCAACAGCTTGGGCTGACGCTGATCGGGCGGATGCGGGGTCAAAGGTTCGTGTGCCTGTCGGGCGAAAGCCGCCTGATCCGCGATGCCGATCTGTCCGCTGTCCCCGACGAGGAACGCCGCCACCGCCGCAAGGGCGCGGAGGATGACGGATGAGCGCGCCGCTTGGGGTCATTCTGGCCGGTGGGCGGGCTACCCGCATGGGTGGCGGCGACAAGGGTCTGCGCATGGTGGGCGGTCGGCGCCTGATCGATCACGTGATCGACCGGCTTGGCCCCCAATGCGGGGCCATGGCGATCAATGCCAATGGCGATCCCGCGCGGCTTTCGGAATTCGGGCTGCCGGTCGTGGCCGACAGCCTTGCCGATCATCCGGGGCCCTTGGCCGGGGTTCTGGCGGGGCTGGATTGGGCGGCGGGGCAGGGGGCCACGGCCATCGTGACGGCCGCGGCCGACACGCCCTTTTTCCCAAAGGATCTGGGGGCGCGGTTGATGGCCTCCGCCGGTCCCTCGGGGCTTTGCCTGGCGGCAAGTCCGGACGAAACGGGCCGCGTGCAGCGCCACCCGACCTTTGGCCTTTGGCCCGTGGCGCTGCGCGACGATCTGCGCGCGGCGCTGACGGCCGGGTTGCGCAAGATCGTGATCTGGACCGATGGCCATGGCGCGGGGCAGGCGGTCTTTGACAGCACGCCCTTCGACCCGTTCTTCAACGTGAACACGCCCGAGGATATCGCGGCTGCCGAAGCGCTGATGGGCGCGGCATGAGGGTCTATGGCGTCACCGGCTGGAAGAACACCGGCAAGACCACGCTGACCGAACGGTTGGTGGCGGAACTGGTGGCGCAGGGTCTGCGCATCTCGACCGTCAAGCATGCCCATCACGCGACCGAGATCGACCACCCCGGCCGCGACAGCCATCGCCACAGGGAGGCGGGTGCCGGGCAGGTGATCGTCGCCTCGCCCGTCCGCTGGGCGCTGATGACCGAATTGCGCGGGGCGGGGGAGCCGCCGCTTGCTGATCTTCTCGCCCATCTCGATCCTTGTGACCTCGTCCTGATCGAGGGTTACAAGACCGCCCCGCATCCCAAGATCGAAACCCACCGCAAGGCGGCGGGCCGTGATCTTCTGGCCCTGCAGAACCCCACGATCCGCGCCATCGCGAGCGACGGGCCGGTGGACAGCGCCTTGCCGCGCTTCGATCTGGACGATGTCGCGGGCATCGCCGCCTTCATCCGCGCGGAGGTGGGGCTGTGAGCGACGCGTTGATCCCACCGCGCCTGCGCAACGATTGTTTCGCCATGCCGCAGGGTGTGGCCTGGGTGCCCGTCGATGAGGCGCTGGCGCTGTTGCGCGCGCGGCTTCACGCGGTGACGGGCATCGAGGATGTGGCCACGTCAGGGGCGCAGGGTCGCATTCTGGCGGCACCCGTCACCGCGCGCCGGTCGAACCCGCCGCGCCCCAATTCCGCCGTCGATGGCTATGGGTTCGCCCATGACGCGACGGGGGACGGGGTGCAGCGCCTGCCGCTTGTGCCCGGTCGCGCGGCGGCCGGCCAACCCTTTGACGGGGCGGTGCCGCCCGGTCATGCCCTGCGCATCCTGACGGGCGCGATCCTGCCCGATGGGATCGATACCGTCGTGCTGGAGGAAGATTGCGCCACCGATGGGCAGGTCGTGGCCTTTGACGGGCCGGTCAAGCGCGGCATCAACACCCGCAAGGCGGGCGAGGATGTGACCGAAGGCGCAACAATCCTGCCTGCCGGTCGTAGGCTCACCCCCGCCGATCTGGCGCTTTTGTCGGCTGTCGGCGTGGCGCAGGTGACTGTTCATCGCCGCCTGCGGGTGGGTGTTCTGTCCACCGGGGACGAGCTTTTGCCCGATCCCGGCACGGACGCCGCGCCGCACCAAATTTTTGATGCCAACCGCCCCATGCTCCTGGCCTTGATCGAGGCATGGGGGTACGAGCCTGTCGATCTGGGCCATGCGCCCGATGATGCGGCGATCATCGCCGCGCGGCTCGATCACGGGGCGCAGCAGGCCGATGCGATCCTGACCTCGGGCGGCGCTTCGGCGGGGGACGAGGACCATGTCTCGCGCCTGTTGCGCGAGCGCGGCACCTTGTCGAGCTGGCGGATCGCGGTCAAGCCGGGCCGCCCCTTGGCACTGGCGCTCTGGGGTGGGGTTCCGATCTTCGGCTTGCCGGGAAATCCCGTGGCGGCGCTGACCTGTGCCTTGGTCTTTGCCAGACCTGCGCTGTCGCTTTTGGCCGGGGCGGGATGGGTCCAACCCCAAGGCTTCACTGTGCCTGCGGCCTTCACCAAGACAAAAAAGGCCGGGCGGCGCGAATTCCTGCGCGCGCGCCTGACAGAGGATGGCGCGGCAGAGGTTTTCGCCTCCGAAGGGTCGGGGCGGATATCAGGTCTCAGCTGGGCCACGGGGCTTGTCGAATTGCCGGACGAGGCCTGCACCATCAAGCCGGGTGATCCGGTGCGCTATATCCCCTATGCCTCTTTCGGGATCACGTCCGCCGGATGAGATAGGCCTGCGCGCCGTCGCCCGCGTCCTCGACCCCCAAAAGCTCGTGACCGCTTTCGGCGCAAAAGTGGGGCACATCCACAACGGCGGCCGGATCGCTGGCCAGAAGTCGCAGAACCTGCCCCGGTTGCATGGATTTCAACCGCTTGCGCGCCTTCAAGACCGGCAGCGGGCAGAGCAGGCCCAATGTGTCCAGCGTCGCATCCTCGACCATCTGTGCCTCATGTTCCGTGCAGGTCCGCGTTCTTGCAGACCTCGCTATCCTGCACCGATGTGCTAGTGCAAGTGTCGCGCAGTTCGCAAGGTCATGAAGACTGGCCGGGCGCGTCCGATCCGTGGCCGCAGCAGACGTGCGGCGCCATCCTGTCCGGCTTGGGTGTATTGTTCCTGTTTCTTGGCGACAGAGGCGCCGACGCGCTTACCGCGTGGTGCCGCCTCTCCCATCCCCATATCGCTGTCATGGCAGCCCGACCCGGTCTTACCCGGTGCCAAGATCGAGCGTCACCTGCGTTCCCTTGTCGTCCGTCCCGGCCTGAAAAAGCAGTTTCCAGCCTTCGGCCTTTGCACGCTGTCGCATGTTTTCCAGCCCACGTCCCCGGTAATGGCCTTTGGGGTCGAAGCCCTGCCCGTTGTCGCGGATCGCGATCTGGCCCGTGCCGTCCTGTTCGCCCCCTGTGACCGCGACATGGATCGCTTGGGCACCGGAATGGCGGATCGCATTGGCGACAGCCTCCTGCATGATGCGCGCGGCCTGCAACATCTGGCGTGGGCGCAGGTAGATGCGGCGAGACGCGTCGAGATCCCAGGTCAGATCCAGCGATAGATGCCGCGCGCGCGCCGCGATCCGTTCCAGCAGGCTGCCCAACACCGACCACAGGCTTTCGCCCTCGGCATCGAGGCTGTTGATCAGGATGCGCAGGTCGGCAAGGCAATCCTCGATCACCTCCACCGCCTCGGTCGCGGGAACATCGCCGCCGCGAAGCCGCATCTTACCGATCGCCAGCGTGTTGCCGAACCCGTCGTGGATATCCTTCAGAAGCGCTTCGCGTTCCGCGATGCGGGCCTTTTCGCTCGCGGCTTCCAACAGTGTCTGATTTGCGCGGCGCAGCGCCTGTTCGCTGATTTTCTGGTCGGTGATGTCCTGGATGACCCCTTCCCAGATCCATGTTCCGTCCGCCACTTGCCGAGGAATGGATTCCGCCACGATCCAACGCACCTGCCCGTCGACCAAAAGGCGCGTTTCCTCACGGAACGGTTTCCTGTGAACGAAGGCATGGGCGTTCTTCTGAACCCAGTCGTCGTAATCATCCGGATGCACACATTCAAAAGCACTCAACGGATCGGCCCGCGCCGTCTCTGCGTCGAGCCCCATGATCTCCAGGAACCTGCGGCTCATGAACCGAAACTGCGCGAGCTCGTCTCCCGGTTCGAGCACCATAGTATAGGTCCCGATCGGAATGTTCTCGGTAAGCTCGTAGGCCGTTTGCGCCAAGATGACCTTGCTTTCATCCAGCGCGTCGCGCAGCGCCGCCGCTTCAGCCGTCACCCGCTCCAGCTCTTCCATCACAGTTGTCACATCGTAGCTGAACCCCATGAGGCTCAGGGGCTTGCCCGTCGCATCTCTTTCGCCAATCCCGGCTAGAACCCGTCGCCAGCGCCATGTCCCGTCCGCATTAAGCCTCCGGTAAAGCAGCATGGCGGATTGCCGGGTGCCTCGCTCCATTTCGCCCATGATATGCAAGACATCTTCTCGATCCTCGGGGTGGAGAAGCATTTCCCATTTTGCGCGGTCCATGGTGAGTTTTGGGATGTCTTCGTCGAATGTCAGAACTCTGCCGCTCGGATCCCACTGGTTTTCTTGCCGCAAGATGTCATAGCGCACCATCACCGCCTGCGCGGCTTCCAGAACTGCCGCGAAAGCACGGTTGAGGTCGCCAGCCTCGGGCAGTTTCGTCAGGGTTCCGATCCATGTCGTGTCCGCTGTCGACGAAACAACCGGCTGCACGTCGATCGTCACGATGCGGATTTCCCCGCTGACCAGCAGACGTCCTTGCCAAGACATGTCTTGCGTGATGTCGGGATCGTGGAAGGCCGCATCGAAATCTGCGCGATCTTCGGGGTGAATCCTTTGGCACAAGGTGTCCCAAAGCCCGGTCGGCGCGCCCGGATCGACATCGAGGATCTGATACAAGGCCTTGCTGGCCGACCGGATGCGAAAGACGCCATTGGCGTTTCGATCGAGGCTGAAACCTGCTGTTGAGACTTGCGGTGATTTTTCGCCGGGCAAGGTCATTGGAATGCCTTTCTGGTCCTTCGAGAAAACAGCCCCACGAACGACACGCGAGCCGACACCTGCGATTTGAGGTGACGATCTACAGACAGTCCTGCACCGAAATCACCTTAGCAAAATTCGCCATGAAAATAAGAACTTTGAAGCGGTTAAGGCATCGTCGGTCCAAGTCCAATATCCCTACGGAGGGGCATTCCGCGACAGTCTGTCGGGCGTGATTATGGATATGGGCACACCCGCCCTCATCGTTAGCCATCTACACCCAAAGGGACCGCCCGGTACAGGTGCGGCGAGAAAACGGAACGGGGGGACATGATGGGGATGAAACTGGGAGAGGGCCACGACAGCGGAGCCGCGATCAACCTGCGATCGGAACTGCGCGCAAGGATCGGGGTCATGCTCAAGGACGGCATCCCCAAGGACCCCGAGGCCTTCCATGTCTTTTTGCGCAAGGCGCGGGCGGGCGAGCATTTCTGTTACGGACATTCCGCAGGCCCCTTGCCGACCTCGACCAAGGCGCTGGCGCGGCTTTTCTATGAAAAGGGCTATGTCGCCCTTGTCCAGAAACGCGAAGGTGCCGTGACCTACTACCTCGCGCAGCGGACATCGCGGCCCTTCGCGGGCTGAGCCCGCACCGTCCCTCGCATACGTCCGGCGACCGCAGAGCGGTGCGCCGCCTGGTCCATGGATTTGCGGTGTAGGTCTGATCTTGCGGCGATCCGGTTCGGACCTGCGGACCGACTGCAAAAGCGCATGGCCGGGAATCGCGCATGGCGGGGTGTATTCGCGCAGGACCGTTCCCCGCACCGCCCGACCGCCATGTCGCGCCCTCCGTCCCTGCGCAAAGAGTGCCTCGTTACGGCTCTTCCGCCTATCTTCCAGGGATTTCAGACCTCGGCCGGTGGCGATGCGCGCAAATTCTGTGCCCGTTCCTGATACCGGGGCATGAAGGATCTGGCGGTGTTCTGGCCCGCGGCCCACCGCCTACTCCCTGCAGCGCGATACCCGACCAAGGTCTGAAGTTTTCTGGTCCCTTGGTGCTCAAGCTCGTTCGACCGTGAGCGCATCCCCCGGGTGACGCCCCCCTGCATAACGGCAGGTGATGAAAGCGGGCCGGATCCCGCGATTCACCGAGATTCTATCTAAGGGGACATTCCAATGGTTTACGTTAACACCAACGACCTGAAGCACATTCTCGACCAGATCCGCATCGCGGAACAGCACGCGGCCGGGACGCCTTTGACCGAGCTGGTGCTCAACCCGCTGCTGCCGCAGGGTCTGCGCCTCGTGGATGGCACGCTGAACAACCTGACGGCAGGCCGCGAAACCTGGGGCTCCGCCGACCAGGTCATGCCGCGTCTGCTTGATTCGACCTTCCTGACGCAACCCGACAGCGCGCATCTCGCGGATCCGAGCCCCCGCGCCCCGCAGGGCGGTGCGACCTCCTACCTTCAGACCTCGGGCTCCGTCTATGACGCGGATCCGCGGATCATTTCGAACCTCGTGGCTGACCAGACGCTGGGCAATGTGGCGGCCATCGCCGCCGTGCTCAAGCAGAACGGCATGACCGGTCAGGCCATGCTGTCGGCTGCAAACGAGATTTCGGCCGCCCATCGCGCCGTTCTTGATGCACAGGCGGCAAGCCTGAACGTCGATGCGGCCATCGCTCTGCAGCGCAGCGCATTGACGACGGCACGCGATGCCGCCCAGAGCGCTCTGACCGCTGCCACGAGCGACGTTGCCACCAAGACCACGGCCAAGACGCAGGCCGATCAGGCGGTTGTCACGGCTCAGGGCAATCTCGACATCGCGTCCGCCGCGCTGGTCGCCGCCCAGACCGCCGGCGATGTCGGCCCGGCGCAGGCCGCGTTGCAACTGGCCCAAGCCACGCTGACCGGCGCACAGGAAGCGCTGAACCAGGCGCGTGCCGAGCTTGCCACCGCCGAAACCAATGCAGCCGATGCCCTGTCCGCCCGCGATGCCAAGGTTCTGGAAATCCAGCAACTTGAAGCCGCCAAGGTCCAAGCCGATCTGGCGCTGAGCGATGCTCAGGCAGAGCTCACCAGCCTTCAGACAGCCCTCGCTGGCACCCCCGTGCCGACCGGCCTGACCACCGCGCAGCAAGCCGTCAACACCGCGCTCGGCAATGTCGCTTCTGCGGAACTGGCTGTTGCCGATGTCAACGCCCGCCTGCAGACCGCACAGGGCGAATTGACCACCCTGAACACCCAGCTCGCAACCGCCCAGGCGACTGTCGCGACGCGCCAGGGCGAACTGGCCACTGCGCAGCAAGCTGCGATCGACTCGCAGGCCGTCCTCGATGCCGCCACGGCGCTCAACACGACCGAAGCGGCCGAAGCTGCCGCCGCACAGACCGCGTTCATGACCGCATTCGCGGCCTATCTGGCCAGCCCCACGACGAACTTCGTCCAGATGAGCGCAGCCGCGGCCATTTGGTCCGCCGAACGTGCCGAGGCGGATGACGCCGCAGCCGCGCTTGCCCGGGCAATCGAGCTTGATAACGAGGCCGATGGCAACGCAGCTCGTGCACAAACGGCGCTGACCAATGCAACTGCGCTTGTCGCCACCCTGACCGAGCAGCGCGATGCAGCGCAGACGCTGGTCAACACCTTGACGACCGAGCAATCGACCGACGCCGCAGCGCTTGCTTCGGCCGAAGCTGCGCTGACCCAAGCGAATGCCGCGCTCATGGCGGCCCAGACGGCCAATGCGGCCTATATCGCGGCCCAGAACGCCGTGACGGCCCAGCAGGGCGTTGTCGACACCGCGACCACGACGGCCAATGGGGCCGCTGCCGCCGTGACCACGGCGCAGGGCGAGCTGACGGGTCTCAACAGTGATCTCACCGCTGCCAATGGCGAAGTCATCCGTCTGAACGGTGTCGTGACGACCGCCGAAGGCGATGTGACGACCGCCGAAGGTGACGTGTCCACCGCACAGGCAACGCTGAACGCTGCACAGGCTGCCAGCGTCGAGATCGGCGTTGCCATGGCACAGGTCGCGACCGCGACCATGGCGCTGACCTCTGCCATGACGGCTGCGGCAACCGCTGCGACCGAACTGTCCACGGCCGAGGCCAACGAGGCGACGCTGCAAACGACCTTTGATCAGGCCGTTGCCGCCCTTGCCGCCGTCGACGCACCCGAGGCCGCCGCAGCAGCCATCGCAGCCGCAGAACTGGCTGCGATCGAGGCACAGACCACCCTCGACACGCTGCTGACCACCCATGGCGTGGCGATGGACGGCAACAACGTCCTCATTCCCGATGTCGCCCCCGACGAAGGTCTGTCGGCGCCCTACAACAGCTGGATGACCCTGTTCGGTCAGTTCTTCGACCACGGGCTCGACCTGGTCGGCAAGGGCGGCAGCGGTACGGTCTACATTCCGCTGATGCCCGATGACCCGCTCTATGTCGAAGGCTCGCCCACCAACTTCATGGTGCTGACCCGCGCCACGAACCAGCCTGGCCCCGATGGCATCTTGGGCACGGCCGATGACGTGCGCGAACACTTCAACAAGACCACGCCCTGGGTTGACCAGAACCAGACCTATACCTCGCATGCGTCCCACCAGGTGTTCTTGCGTGAATACGTTCTGGATGCGAACGGCAAGCCCGTCGCCAACGGCAACCTGCTGCACGGTTCCGCCGGTGGCATGTCCACCTGGGGCGATGTGAAGGCGCAGGCGGCAAACCTGCTGGGCATCCAGCTCAACGACAGCGACGTGCTGGACGGCCCCCTGCTGGCGACCGACCCCTATGGCAACTTCATCCCCGGTGCGAACGGGATGCCGCAACTGGTCGTTCCGAACGAAGCCTTCGCGACCGATCAGACCCAGCCGCCCTTCATCCTCGTCGAAGGTGATCTGGCGAACCCCGTCGATGCAAGCCAGGCAGTGCGCAACGGCCATGCCTTCCTCGAAGACATCGCCCATACGGCAGTGCCCAAGGGCATGATCGACCACGACCGCAACCCCGCCACCCCGATGATCGAAGTGGCGCCGGATGCGGATACCGAAACCGGCAACGCGATCATCCCCAACGACTTTGGGATGAACGAAACCTACGACAACGAGCTTCTGGATCGGCACTACATCGCCGGTGACGGTCGCGGGAACGAGAACTTCGGCCTGACCGCCGTGCACCATGTGTTCCATAACGAACACAACCGCCAGGCAGCGGCGATGAAGCAGACCATCGTGGAAAGCGGTGATGTGGCCTTCATCAACGAATGGTTGCGTGAACCGATCACCGAGGCCGATCTGCCGACGCTGTCGGTCGACGCCCTCGCTTGGAACGGTGAACGTGTGTTCCAGGCGGCGAAATTCGCGACCGAGATGCAGTACCAGCACCTCGCCTTCGAGGAATTCGCTCGCCACGTTCAGCCTCAGATTGCAGCCTTTGGCGTGAATGGCAGTGCCGAGATTGACGGTTCGATCTTCGCCGAATTCGCCCATGTCGTGTACCGCTTCGGCCATTCGATGCTGACCGAAAACGTCCACACCATGGATGCAAACGGCGTGAACACCACGACCGGCCTGATCGAAGCCTTCCTCAACCCGGTCGCCTACGACCAGAATGGCGCGATCACCCAGGACCAGGCTGCAGGGGCCGTGGTGCGTGGTATGACGCGTGAGACAGGCGCCAATGTCGACGAGTTCATCACCAGCGCGCTGCGTGACAACCTTGTCGGCCTGCCGCTCGACCTTGCCGCGCTCAACATCGCACGGGGCCGGGACACCGGGATACCGTCGCTGAACGCGGCCCGGGAACAGTTCTTCGCGGCAACCGGCAGCGAGTGGCTCAAGCCCTACGACAGCTGGATGGAGTATGGCTCGAACCTGAAGAACCCGGCTTCCGTGGTGAACTTCATCGCGGCATACGGCACCCATGACACCATCACCAGCGCCACGACCGTCGAGGCCAAGCGCGCAGCGGCGATGGACCTTGTCCTTGGTGGCGAAGGCGCACCGGCTGACCGTCTGGACTTCGTGAACGGTACGGGCGCATGGGCCACGACGGAAACCGGCATCAACAATGTCGAATTCTGGATCGGCGGTCTGGCCGAGGCGATCATGCCCTTCGGCGGCATGCTGGGCTCGACCTTCGGCTTCGTGTTCCAGCAGCAGATGGAAAACCTTCAGAACGCTGACCGCTTCTACTACCTGTCGCGGACGGCCGGGATGAACATGCTGGCTGAGCTGGAAAACAACTCCTTCTCGATGATCATCACGCGCAACACCGACATCAAGGATGGTGGGGCACATGTTCCTGCGCAGATCTTCTCGTCGATGCAGCACATCCTCGAGGTGGATCAAACGCTCCAGGCGACGCCCGATCCGCTGTCGGACGAGGTCGACCCCTTCCTTGCAGGCATGGGCCGGTCCCTGGTCGAGCGGGCAACGGCAACCGTGGATGCCCCCATCGTGGACGGCACCCTCAACTACGACAACCTGCTGCAGTTCAATGGTGGCGAGCATGTCGTTCTCGGCGGGACCAACCAGCGCGACAAGCTTGTCGGCGGTCTGGGCGATGACCACCTCTGGGGGAATGACGGCAACGACCTTCTGATCGGCGGTGCGGGGGTCAACACCCTGCGCGGTGGGGCCGGTGACGACATCATCCGTGATGGCGACGGCGCGTCCTTCCTGCACGGCGACGAAGGCAACGACGTCATCTCAGCAGGCGGCGGCATCGGCGAGCTCATGTTCGGGGGCGCCGGCAATGACGCCATCCTGATGGGTCAGGACGATGCAGCTGAAGCCTTCGGTATGGACGGCAACGACTTCATCGTCGGCGGCGCTGGTGCCGAGTTCATGTTCGGTGGCGAAGGCGACGACTGGATCGAGGGCGGCGACGGCTTCGACATGCTGATGGGCGACAACGGCGACCCCTTCGGTGGTTCGCGCATCATCGGCCATGACGTTCTGGATGGCGGCGCCAACGACAACGACCTGCTTGGCGAAAGCGGCGACGACATCATGATCCAGCGCGAAGGCGTTCATGTGAATGATGGCGATCTGGGCTTTGACTGGGTGTCGCACAAGGATGCCTTGATCGGGGCCGATATCGACCTGACCCGGCGTCTGGAACTGCCCGGCCTTGCCGTGATCCGCGACCGCTACATCAACATCGAAGCGGCCTCGGGCACGGTGCATGACGACAAGCTCTTCGGTGATGACCGGATCGGTGCCGAGCTTCCGGTGGGTGCTGACCCCCTGATCAACGAAGCGACCTTCTTCGGCAATGAACTGACCCAAGCGGGCGTGGACCGTATCGCGGGCCTGCGTGAATTGCTGGGCGATCTGATGGGGGCGGATGCTCTGGCGACCTTCACGGGGGGCAACATCCTCCTGGGCGGTGGCGGCAGCGACACCATCCAGGGCCGTGGCGGCGATGACGTGATCGACGGGGACAAGTACCTCAATGTCCGCATCTCGGTGCGCGATCCCAACGATCCGAACGTCGAACTGCGTACCGTCAACAGCTTGGCCGAGATCACGAACGAACTGCTCGACGGGTCGATCAACCCCGGCCAGCTGCAGATCGTGCGGGAAATCCTCGACGGTGGTCAGCAGGGAGATGTGGATACGGCCGTCTACTTCGACGTCCGCGCCAACTACAACGTCCGCGCCAATGCGGATGGCAGCGTCACGGTCGAGCATATCGCGGTTCCGGCAGCGGGTGATCTGGGCATCGATGCCAACAACGGTCGACCGAACCCGGCAGCGGGCGATGGCCGCGACACCTTGTGGAACGTCGAGGTCCTGCGCTTTGCCGACATGGAAATCGACCTGCGCACCGATCCGGCCAGCAACGGCGTCTTCGTCGGCACCGCTGGCGCGGATGTCATCGACGGCACCAACGGGCCCGACGTGATCTTTGCCGGTGCCGGCAACGACACGATCAACGGTCTGGCCGGCAACGACCTGATCTTTGCCGAAGCGGGCTCCGACACGATCATCTGGAATGCACCCAACGGCGGGTATGACGTGGTGGCCGGTCATGGGTTCGTCAACGATGGCGGCACCGACATGCTGATCATCAACGGCGACGGCACGGAAACCGGCTTCACCATGTACACGGTGGCCGCATGGGTCGCCGCAGGTGGTACGCAACCGGTCGATCCGCTGTCCGAGATCGTGATCACCCGCACCGCGAACGGCGTGGAAACCGCGATCATGGAAATCCGTGGCATCGAGGAAATCACCGTCAACGGGGTGCAGGGGATCGAGACCATCACGGCGGTCGGCGATTTCGCCGCAACCTCGCTGGCACCCAACACGATCTACGTGAACGGCACGGCAGGCGACGAGGTCATCGACTTCGCGGGCTTCCTGTCCAACCAGCGTCTGGTCGTCGATGCGGGTGCAGGGGATGACATCATCACCGGCGGCGCAGGCAACGACATCCTGATGGCTGGCGATGGCGATGACGAACTGACCTGGAGCGTCGGCGGCGGCAGCAATGTCGTGGACGGTGGTGCCGGCCAGGACCTCTACACCATCAACGGTGACGGTGCCGACGAAACCTTCCGCGTCTATGCGGCCAGTGCCTGGACGGGTGCGCCGCTTGCGGCGGGAACCGATATCGTCATCACCCGTGAAGCGGGTGCCGGCGAGCAGGTGATCGGCCAGTTGCAGAACATCGAGGAGATCCAGATCAACACCGCTGGTGGTGCCAACAACGTCGAGGTCTTTGGTGACTTCAACAACACCGCGTTGAACTTCAACACAATCGCGGTGACCACCGAAGGTGACGTGAACGTCGATGTCTCGCAGCGTCTGTCCACGCACCGCGTGTTCGTCGATGCGGGTGGCACGGCCCAGAACGCGGCACGTTCGCTGAACGTGGCGGGTGTCGTGACCGAAGGTGACGTTTTCCTGATCCCGGTCGATCCGGCCACGCTGACGCGGACCATGGTCGGTCTGACCGTCACCGAGACATCGGGGAACTTCACGATGACCTATACGGTCGACGCGGTGGATACCTTCCCGGTCCTGGTGCAGTCGGGCACGCCGATGGCTGCCGCCCTGCGCGGTGTCGCCACGGTCAACGAACAGACCGGTGTGCCGGAAGGGTTCGGCTTCGGTGTCCTGACGCGTGGTGCAACCATGGTCACGGCAGATGACATCGCGGCTCTGGAATACATGGTGGGTGTGCGGGCCGAGGCCCCGATCCTGCCGCCCGAGCCGGGTCAGCCTGCCGAAAACGAGCCCGCAAACCTCCTGCAAGAGGTGCGCGACATGGAAGGCTTGACCAACAACGCCCAGAACCCCGACATCTCGGGTGCGGCGACGCTGCCCTACATGCGGGTGACCGAGGCGCGCTATGCGGGCGTCGGTGAAGACGGCGCTGGTGTCGTCAACCCGGTCTTCGACGGGCTGGATGCACGGGCCATCTCCAACGTCCTGGGCTCCCAGGAGGCGGACGCGGCCAAGGCGGCTTCGGTCAACATGTTCATGATGTCCTTCGGTCAGTACTTCGACCACGGCCTCACGTTCATCCCGAAAGGGACCGGTCCTAGTGGCAATCCGCTTGCGCCGATCGAGATCGGTGGCTTGGGGGCGTCTCGCAACCCGATGGAAAACAACCCGGCCGACCTGACGCGGGCAAACGTGGTGGGATATGATGCAGACGGCACGCCGCTGCATGAGAACCTCACCTCGCCGGTGGTCGACCAGAACCAGGTCTACGGTTCCTCCACGCTTGTCTGCCAGTTCCTTCGTGAGAGCGATGGACAGGGCGGCTTCGGATCCAAGATCCTGATGGGTGCCGCTGATCCTTCGGCAGATGGCTTCCAGCTGATGTCGACGCTGCGTGAGACGCTGGATCACCACATCGACGCTGGCACCGTGTTCAAGGGTGCGGGCCTGCCGGCCGAGGGCATGACGCTGCTCGATTACTATCCGGGTCTGCGGGATGCCGATGGCAACTACGATGCTGCACAGGTGAAGATGCTTTCGGGCGACTTCATGGGTGAGGGCTGGCCGCTTCTGATCGACACCAACCCGTTCATGAACCTTCTCGACCACTATGTGGGCGGCGATGGGCGCGCGAACGAGAACGTCGGTCTGACCGCGGTGCACACGGTCTGGGCTCGCAACCACAACTACCATGTGGACCAGATCAAGGCGGCAGGATTTGCCGGCTCAGAGGAACAGCTGTTCCAGGCCGCGCGGATCCTCAACATCGGGGAATACCAGCAGGTTGTGTTCAACGACTTTGCCGACAGCCTCCTGGGCGGTCTGCAGGGCTCGGGTCGCCACGGCCATGACGAGTACAACCCGAATGCCGATGCCCGCATCAGCCACGAGTTCGCTGGCGCTGCCTACCGGTTCGGTCACTCGCAGATCGGGGAGATGATGACGCTCAAGGATGCTGATGGTAACTCCATCGAAGTCCCGCTGTTCGATCTGTTCCTGAATGCGACGGACAATCCGGCAGCTTTCCAGGTCGATCATGACCGTAACCCCGAAACGCCGATGCTGACCGGTGTGGATGCGGTGAACGTGTTGACGCAGATGGGTTATGTCCCGCAGCCGGGCTATGCCCAGCATGGGGTGGCGAACATCCTTGGCGGTCTGATCGAACAGCCTTCGGAACAGATCGACACGCAGGTGGTCGACGCGGTCCGGACCGATCTGGTGCGCAGCCCCGCTGACCTCTTCGCCTTCAACGTCGCCCGTGGCCGCGATCTGGGGCTGGGTACGCTCAACCAGGTCAAGGCAGACCTGGCCGCGTCCACCGACCCCTATGTCGTGGAAGCGATCGAACAGTCCAACATGAACATGGACCCCTATGCTTCGTGGGAAGACTTCCAGGCACGGAACAACCTGTCGGATGCCGAGATCAACAAGTTCAAGGCAGCCTATCCGGACCTCGTGCTTGCAGGTGACGACATCGCGGCCTTCCAGCAGGTCAACCCCGACATCGTCCTGCGTGACGGTGAGAACGGCACCAAGATCGTGGACGGCATCGACCGTGTCGATCTCTGGGTCGGCGGTCTGGCGGAAAGCCACATCGAGGGTGGCGTCGTCGGTCATACCTTCTGGGTGCTGATCCACGAGCAGCTCGACCGCCTGCAGGAAGGCGACCGGTTCTACTACATCGACCGGATCGGTGACCTGCCCGTCTACAACAACTTCATCTCGAACATCACGTTCGGCGATGTGGTTGCCCGCAACACCGGGATGACGGATGTGCCGCTCAACGTGTTCAGCCATGTGCCGGAGGCGGCTGATCAGCCGGCGCCGGTGGCTGGGGCGGCTCCGGCAGAGGCACCTGCGGCGGATGCACCTGCGGCGGATGCACCTGCGGCGGATGCACCTGCGGCGGATGCTCCGGCAACGGATGCACCTGTGGCGGATGCACCCGAAGCGGAAGCTCCGGAGGCACCGGAAGCACCGGAAACAGGGGCATCGGCACCCGAAGCACCTGCACCGGCAGCACCCGAGGCACCCGCACCGGATGCGCCTGCGGCAGAAGCACCTGCGACAGAGGCACCTGAGGCAGAGGCCCCCTCTGCGGAACTGCCCGAGCCCCAGATGCTCAACGGCACGGATGCGGGCGACATGCTCAAGGGTGGCGACGCCAATGACGTCATCCGCGGAGGGGCAGGGTCCGACTTCCTGATCGGCGGTGCCGGTGACGACATGGTCATGGGCGGTGCATGCAACGACGACATCCTCGGCGGCGCAGGCAACGACATGCTCTATGGCGATGCGGGCAATGACCGGATCTTCGGGGACGATGGCGATGACATGATCGTCGGCGGCACCGGGTCGGACATGCTCTACGGCGGTGCGGGCGATGACACGTTCGTCGGCATGGATGGTGACGGCAACGACATCGTCTATGGCGGGGCCGGGTCCGATACCCTCGACCTTTCGGCAATGACCGAAGCGTTGGATATCCGCCTGGGCAATGCCGGAACGGAGCGTGGCTCGGTCAACACCGCGACCCAGTCCGACACGATCTGGAGCATCGAGAACGTGATCGGCGGGTCCGGGGACGACCGGATCGTCGCAAGCGAGGCGGTCAACGTCCTCGATGGCGGCGACGGCAACGACACCTTCGTGTTCGAGACGGCATCGAGTGCCAATGGCACCACGATCCTCGGGTTCAGTGCGGGCGACGTCCTGTGCTTCCGGGACATCGATGCCGACAGCAGCACCGAGGGCCACGATGCCTTCACCCTCGCGGGTCGTGACGCAACCATCGGTGCGGGTCAATTGACCTACTCGCACGGTGCCGAGGACGGTGAAGACTTCACCACCGTCACCGGCATGACCGACAAAGGTGAGTTCCAGCTCAAGCTGAGCGGGCACATCACCCTTGATGAGAACGACTTCCTGCTCGGCTGAGACGGTCTTCGTTCTTATGAGGCGGCAGCCGGGATGTCCCCCCCGGCTGCCGCACCTCGCCCCCCGAGAGCCGGGGCGACCTGATCCGCCAGGGATGTTCCCAGGCCAGATCACACCAAACGGGCCGCCGATGCTGTCGCGCCCCAAAAATCCAAAGAATTCATGCCTCGGGAGGCTCCGCCGATGTCACCGCGTTTCTGGCTTGCGCTTGCGTCCGATCCTGCCTCCCCGCTGTGGGGGCTCTTCAAACCGGACGCTTCCGGGATCGATCTTGCCACCCTTCAGGCCCGTCTGGCCGAAGCCCTGGCCGAAGACGAGGACCTCAAGGACCGGATCGAAGAGTTCAGGGACTGGCTTGAGGAAAACGATATCGATTTCGATCCTCCCGCCATGGCCTCCCGCAAGATCAAGGGCACGGCACAGAACGATGAAATCGACCTGACATCGTGGTCCACGGCCAAGGTTGACGGACGCAAGGGCGAAGATCTCGTGCGTCTGGGCGATGCCTTCTGGGAGGCGGATCTGCACGTCGACGGCGAAAAGCTGGTTCTCGTGGACCGCATCACCGGGCAGGAAACAAGCCTCAAGCGGATCGAACAGGTCGAGATCGGCGGGCATGTCTTTTCCGTCGACGCCCTCGCCGCCTCCATCGAGGAGGGCAAGACGCCCTTGGTGTTTTCCGACGGTCTGGCGCGGATGAAGGTGAATACCACCGATCCCACGCCCAGCGTGCTCTGGGACCAGATCGTGCAGAACCTCGTGATCGAAACCCAGTTCGGACCGACCAATGCGGCGCGGGTCTATTCGATCCTGCACACCGCCATCTACGATGCCTATGCCGCCCATGACGGCCAGGCGCTACGTGTCTCCTTCGATGTCGCGGGCGACAATATCGAGGTGCAGGACGCCGATCCCCGCTCCGTCGAGGAGGCGATGCATCACGCGGGCTACACGGTTCTGGCGACACTTTTCCCCGATCATCGCGGCATGCTCGACATGGTCATGCAGGACCGTCTCGGGATCGATCCCGGCGACGCTGACAGCGATGCCGCACTGATCGGACAGGATGCGGCGCGCGACGCGATGGCATTGCGGCTGCAGGAACAGGCGCGCGTGGCCCAAGACCCCGCCGCACGCTACACGCCCCAGAACCCGAACCCGGATCAGGTGCTTGTAATGGATGCCTGGACGCCGGAATGGCGCGACACGCCCGCAGGCCGCGAGCTGCAGAAATTCCTGAGCCCCGAATTCCCGTTGCTCGAACCCTTTGCGCTGCCGGAAAACCCCGATGGCACCACCGATTTCGCGGCAATCCGGCCAGCAGCCCCCGAGCCTTTCTTCTTGCCGGGTTTCGCGGAGGCGCAGATCGACATTCCGACGCGGACCCTGACACTTGCGACACCTGCCACCATCGGGGGTGTCGACTATCCCGCAGGTGCCCGGATTGCGGTGACACGCGACCTTGTGGGCGAGGTGATCAACCCCGGTTTCATCACGCAGGCCGAGCAGCTGATCGACATCAGCGCCAACCTGAGCGTGCAGGATCGCGCCATCGCCGAATTCTGGGAGGACGGTCCCGGCACCTCCTATCCGCCGGGCACGATGATGACGCTGGCGCAGATCGTCTCCACGCGGGACGGTCACGATGTGGCCACCGATGCGCAGCTGTTTCTGGCGATGGGCAATGCCATGCTCGATGCAGCGATCGCGGCCTGGGATGCCAAGGTTGTCTATGATTACGCCCGGCCTGTGCAGGCCATCCGCGATTTGGGCGAATTGGGATTGATCGGCAGGCCGGGTGTGGATGCGCTTACAAACGAGGCTGGATATGTCATCGATGCCTTCGCGGGCTATGATCCCGATACGGGCGCAGGTCTTGGAACACAGACCATTCTGGCGCGGAATTTCGTGACCTATCAATCGCCGACGGGGGATTTCTCCCCGCCTTTCGCGGAATACGTTTCCGGGCATTCCACGTTTTCCGGGGCTGCCGCGGCCGTGCTGGAGAGTTTTACAGGGGATACGGCATTCGGGGTCGGGACGATACTGCCGGCAAAGGGCAGCGATTTCGATCCCACTTTCCCGGAAAACAGCCTGACGCTCTATTGGCCGGATTTCGACACGGCCGCGCAGGAGGCGGGTATGTCGCGGCTTTATGGCGGTATCCATTTCCAGGACGGCAATACCGCCGGTCTGGAGCTGGGAACGCAAGTCGGCGAATATGCGGTCGACGCTGCCTCACAGTTCGCAAACGGCACGGCGTCAGAGCTTGACCGGCCGTTTTCGGAATGGATGTTCGGCTGACCTTTCGGCCCGACCGGCGCAAGGACGGCGCGGCGGCATTTGCTGTCGCGCTCAGCTGGGCGATCGGTCCATCGGGGTGTTGATCAGGGTCAAGAGCTGATCGGCGCGGTGGGAATCGAAGGGTTTGGGCAAAACGCCGTTCATCCCTGCGCTGAGGCATTTCTCGATATTGGAACGGGCCGTATGGGCCGTGAGCGCGAAAATCGGCAGGGATGCCCCCGGATGCTCGCCGCAGCGCATCCGGCGGGTCGTTTCGAACCCGTCCATGCGCGGCATGCTGAGGTCCATCAAGATCACGTCGAATTCGTTTTTCTCGACGATATCCAAGGCATCGAGACCGCTGGCCGCTTCGACGACGCTATATCCGCGCCGTTCCATGAGAACGCGAACGACGAGCCGGTTGGTGGCGTCATCGTCGACGACAAGGATCCTTTTTTCTTCCTCGACCTGCATGAGTGGTAGCTAGCTCGAATCCGGAATGATGTCCACGTTCAACGCGGCATCTCGACTGTCTTGAGTGTCTTTGCAAGCGGGATTCCGCGCGGAATTGGTCTTTTGACACCCAATTGCCCGGAATTGACGCTTTCTGGATATCGCATGACCGGGATGTCTATCGCCAGGATATGATCTGAACCGGAATATGCAGATGGAAGGAGGATCCCTTTCCGGGTTCGCTTTCGCAGTCGAGATGACCCGAGAGCCGATCCACGATGGATTTGGAAATCGCAAGTCCGATGCCCAAACCATTGTAGGAGCGGGAATAGGAGCCATCGACCTGGAAGAAGGGTTCGAAAATCCGTTTCATCGCCTCGGCCTCGATGCCGATCCCGGTATCGGTCACCCGGACATAGAGCCACTCGCCCATCATGTCCGCATCCGGTTGCAGGGCCACATCGAGGGTGACACCGCCCGCAGCGGTATATTTGATCGCGTTTTCGAGCAGGTTGCCGATCACCTGGAACAGACGGTAGCGGTCGGTCACGATGACTTGGTCCAGTTCCGGACGCGGCGTGAAGTCGAACGACAGGCCCGCCGCCTCGGCCTGCTGGCCGTAGATCGTGGCGAGTTGCGAGAATTCCTGACCGAGATTGAAGCTGTCGGCGCTGATCGGCGCGATATCGGTCTGTTCCTCGGCATAGTGGGTCATCTCGTCCACGATGGTGTTGAGCTGCATCGCGGAGCGGTCCGCCACTTCGAGATAGCCGGTCAGAGCGGGATCGTCGGTCATTTCCTTGCAAGCCGACAGCATGCCCACCACCCCGGAGAGCGGATTGCGCAATTCATGGCTGGCGATGATCAGGAAATCGCTTTTGCGCTTGTTCTCGACCTCTTCGATTTCGAGTGCGGCCTGAAGCCGATCGTTGGAGGTGCGGATCTTTTCGACCATGGTCTTGAGCGCCTGGTTCAGGCGCCACATCTCGAGCGAGGAGCTTTCCCGCTCGGGCAGGTCGACAAGGTAATTGCCCTTGGAAATCTCGAGCCCGGCCGTGGTGAAGCGGTGGATCGGGCGGACAAGCGCACGTGTCATGACCCAGCCAAACAGCGCCAGCACCAGCGACACGGCGATGATGAACAGGTTGGTGGTCCGCAAGCTTGCCTCGACGGAGGCGGACAATTCGTCAAGCGGCTGGGGCACCATGACCGGCCAGCCGGTTTCGGGAACAAAGGTGAAGCCCGCGATCATGTCGGCGTTCATCGGCGGAGAAAAGAATTGCCCCACGCCGGTTTCACCGTTCAGCATGCGGGCGACCACCGGAATGCCCGAGGCATTCATCATGTTCGCTTCGACGGCGGGCACGGGGTGCGCCACGGTCACGCCTGCCGCGTCGAAGATCGCGGCGTGACCCAGTTCCCCGAACTGGATGCGTTCCTGCACTTCCTTGATATAATTGACGTTCAGGTAGCCGATCGCGATCTGCCCGTCGGGCAGATCGTAGCCGAGGATGAAATACCGATCGTCACCGATGCGCTGAAGGTTCGAGATCTGGACGCCATGAAGCGACGTGTTCGTGCCCACGCGCAGCGCCTCGATCACCTCTTCGGAGGGCAGGGGAAGATCCGAGCCGATCAGGTTGTAGCTGGCTTCGACGGTGTTGTCGGCCGAAAGGATCGTGAACCCGTCGATATCCATTGCCTCGGTCAGGTAGGTGTGTTCCTCGACGGCCAGACGCGCGCTGTCGGCCTGGCTGACCTCCATGCCCCAATGGGCGAAAACGAGGCTGACATCGCGGGTGTAGCGCGACAGCGACATGGCCAGATGCATGGCGGTGACGAGGTGCTTGTCATCGGCAAGCCGCACCTCGTTCTGGAACAGCATCCGGTAGTTCCAGTATTGCAGCCCGGTCCCGAAAGACAGGATGGCGATCAGCATCAGGATGAACACCCGTGTCCGCAACGACCAGAGGAACATCCAGATCTTGCCGAGAAACGTCTCGGGGCAGATCCACATGCCGTCCGACGGAGCGGTGTTTTTTGGTTCGGAGTCAGGCATCGAGACCATGCGGGATCATCCAGGAAGCTGAAGTTTCGGAGCAGTGCAGATCGGGGGCGGCAACGCGCCACCCCGGGGAGGCCGCGCGGCGCGAGGCGCGGGGGCGGCCATGGTCGACACGCGCAAAGGCCCCGCATGCGGGGCCAGACAGAGTGCAGACTGGCGACCGTCGCCTGTTTCGGAGCGCTTTGGGATGCGCCCCTTGGTCAGAGCGACAGACGCTGAGCATGCAACACAAGCTCGAGCCGGTTCGCGACACAGAATTTTTCCTTCAGCACCCCAACGTAGTGCTTTACCGTTTTCTCGCTGATCGAGAGGCTTTCGCCGATCTGGCGGTTCGTCTTTCCCTGCATCAGGTGATTGATCACTTGCGATTCACGCACCGTCAGGCGCAGGCGGTCCGCCTCGGTCCGTTGCGCTTCCTTGGCACGCAATTCGCGGAAGATTTCCATCGCGATATCGGGCTGGATGTAATTGTCGCCATTCAGGACGCGCGACATCGCGATGCGCAATTCCGTGGGCTGACAGGAATGGGTCATGATCCCCGCGGCACCCGCATCGAGCGCGTCCACGGCGAAATCGGTCGTATTGACCGCACAGAGCACGACAATCCGCGCGTCATTCATCGTGCGGCGAATGCGGCGGATGGTTTCGGTGGGATTGGACAGGCCCGCCAGATCGAGAATGACGATATCGATCCCTTCGGTCCCGGCATCGGGTGTGCGGCTTTCGGGAACCTCGGCATCTCCGGAAATGCGGATATCGTCCTGCGTTTCGAGAAAGCACCGAATGCCTTTTCTGACGAAAACCTGGTTCGAATAAATAAAAACCTTAGACACCGATCTATCCCCCCGGTGGGAGCATCGCGCAACTTTAGAGCGCAAGCGACATTCCCTACCTTAACCTTCATCATGGGTATGCCGGGGCTGGTCGATCCTGGACGAAAATCTGTCCACAGAAGGCCGCGGCACCTCAATGCATTGATAAAAAATGCGATTCGAGCGCGGTCTCAATACATCTAATGATGGGGTGTTTATTTTTGGAGCGCGTTCAATCCCAAGAGTGCGCGGGTATCCGAATGGAGCGGGGCAGCTATCCATACGGAACGCTGTCGGTCCGTGGTTGGCGAAAGGGGTATCGCAGGGCTGTTTTCCTAGGAAAATCGAGGTTTTCGCCCATTGCGGGCAACCCATGAAAAGGGGTGTCGGCGGGGGTTTCGGACAAGGTTAAGAATCGGAAAGAGGTCATAACTTTCGGTTAAAAAACGACCCCAAGGTGTGAACGGGGCGTAAACGGCGGAAGGGTTTTTGGAGATTTTCGCGAGCTGTGGCAGCGGTGCCGAGGTGCGGGCGGGCTGTTTGGGGTCGCGGGGGATGGGGATGTGGGATGCCGCCGGTGCGTGGCCGGCGGCACCCATGATCGTGGCTGGGGCGGTTGGCGCCTCAGCGTTCGCGGAAAGCGCGCGCGATCTGGTCGCGGAAGGGCTTCACGAGATAGGACAGCGCGGTGCGTTCGCTGGTGGTCACGTAGATTTCCACCGGCATGCCGGGCCGCAATTCGCGCCCGCCGAGCTGGGCCAGTTCCTGGGGTTCGACCTCGACGCGGATGTCGTAGAAATCGCCGCCCGTCGTCTCGTCCCGCGTTGCGGCGGCGGCGACGTAATCCACGACACCCGCGATCTCGGGGGTGGCGTTCTGTTCGAAGGCGGAAAAGCGCAGACGGGCGGGGCGGTCGACTTCGACCTGTTCGATCTGCACGGCGGGGACCTGGGCGGTGAAGACGAGATTGGCGTCTTCGGGCACGATGGTGGCGAGGATTTCGGCGGGCGAGATCACACCCCCGACCGAGTTGATGTTGAGGTCGTTGATCCGGCCCGCGATGGGCGCGCGGATGTCGGTGCGCGCGAGCGTCGCCTCGACCACCATGCGCCGTTCGTTCAGTTCGGTCAGCTGGGTTTCGATATCGCGCAGTTCCTGTTGCGCATCGGTCCGAGCCTGGTCGTCCATCGACAGGATGTCCAGTTCCAGTTCGCTGATCCGGCTGCGGGCACGGGCGAGGGTGGAGAGGATGTCGCCCCGTTCGCCCTGCAGGCGCACGTTTTCGCGGTTGATCGAGAAGACGGCGTTGCGGGCGGTCAGTTGCAGGTCGGACAATTGCTCGACGCGGGAGTTTTCGGTCGAGACGAGCTGGATTTCCTCGCTGTTGGCGGCGAGGCGGGCTTCGAGGCCTTCGATTTCGGCGCGGACCTGTTCGATGCCGAGTTCCAGCTGTTCGCGGCGGCTGCGGTAGGAGGCGATGCCGCCTTCGAAGATGCGCAGTTCACCGGCATAGATGGACATGATCGTTTCGCGCGGGGTCACCAATTCGTCGAGACCTTCGGGCAGGTCGAAGCTGTCGCGCAATTCGCGCTGGGCCTGCAGCCGCATCCGGCGGATCGAGAATTCGGCGATGCGTCCATGAAGGATCGCCCGTTCGGTCCAGGCGGCGGTGTTGTCGAGGCGGATCAGCACATCGCCCGCGTTCACGGCATCGCCGGCGCTGACGAGAATGTCCTGCACGATGCCGCCATCGGCATGCTGCACGACGCGAAGGTTGCGGTCCACGGAGACTTCGCCCGTGAGGACCACGGCCCCGGCCAGATCGGCGCGCGCCGCCCAGCCGAAGATGCCGGTGACAAGCAGGCCCGTCAGAACCAGCCCGCCGATCATGCGGCCGCGGATGGAATAGATCTGCTCTTCCGCGGGGGGGGTGTTGGTCTTGAGTGTCATGTCGTCATTCCTTGTTCAGGCTTGTTCGGGGAACTGGAGCGCGTCCTGGGACGGCTCGGTCTGGATGGTGACGGCGAGATCGACCCGCCCGTCGCCGTCGAAATCGAAATCGATGACACGCGCGACCATGTCTTCCTCGGTCGCGGTGCGGAACGAGAGACGGCTTGGCACCGCATCGGCCGCGTCGCCGCTGGCCTCGCGCATGCGCGTTTCGAGGTCGGAGGGCGCATCGGCGGTGGAGGGCCAGAGCGCCGCGTCGGACAGGTCGTCGAACCCGAGGGAGAATTCGCCGGTGACGCGGACCGTGTCGCCCCGACCGAAATCGGTGATCTGGTAGAACATCGGCGCATCGTCGGGTTTTGCCGAAGCGGCAAGGCCCGAGAAGTCGAATTCATCATCGGCGGACCCGGCCACGAAGATCTCGATATCCGAGATCTTGTCGGCGGGGCCGTCATCGAGCCGGACCTCGCCCCGGGCGATGTCGGTGAGGGTGCTGTTCAGCGCCGCGGACAGATCGAGGCTGTCGAGGCCGCTTTCGCCGTCGATGATGTCGACCTCGGCATCGGGGGCGAGCACGATCGTGTCATCCCCGAGACCGCCGAGGATAACGTCGCGGCCCTGGCCATCGTGCATGATGTCGTCGCCCGCGCCGCCCAGGATGCGGTCATCGCCGTCGCCGCCATGGATATGGTCCGATCCTTCGCCGCCGATGAGCAGGTCATCGCCCGCCCCGCCGTCGATCAGATCGTCGCCGATCTCGCCCATGAGCAGATCGTCGCCCGCGCCGCCGTGCAGATCGTCATCGCCCGAACCGCCCATGAGGACATCGTCGCCGCCCATGCCTTCGATCCGGTCGTCGCCGTCATGGCCCAGCATTTCCTCGGCCGTGTCGGTGCCAAGGAGGTAGTTGGCGAGAAGCGTTCCCTCGACCAGTTCGAGCGCGAGGGTCGGGGAATTGTCGTCGGCGCAGTCCGGCTCGAGGCAGGTGTCGCAATCGTCGGCTTGGGCGGTGTCGTCACAGCTGTCGCAATCGTCGGCTTCGGCGCTGTCGTCGCAGCTGTCGCAATCGTCGGCTTCGGCGCTGTCGTCGCAGCTGTCGCAATCATCCGCCGTGGCCGTGTCGGCACAGCTGTCGCAGCCGCAATCGGCAGCGTGGGGCGTATCGCCCGCGCAATCGTCATCGCCCGCGCCGGCCTGGTCGTTGTCGTCATCCCGGCCCGGCTGATCGTCGTCGTCGTTGCCGCCGTTGTCGTCACCCGGCTCGGGCGGCTGAGGCGCCGGGGGCGTTTCGGGCTCGGGCTCGGGCTCGGGATCGTTGCGGTCATCGCGCGGAGGGGTGTCGTCGGAACCGGCAGCCGCCCCTGGTCCGGCAGCTGCGCCACCGGCGGCCACGGCCGCGCCGAAGCCTGCCGCCTGCAGGCTGGTCGGCTCGAAAGGCAACGACAGGGAGCGCGCCTTTGGCCCGCCATCGAGCGAAAAGGACAGGGGCGAGATATTGGCAGGTCCCGTGCGCGAAAGGGTCGGCAGGTTCACCGCGGGCACGTCCTGAAGGAAGAAGCGGCCGCTCTTCATCTTTGCGGCCTGTTCACCCTCGAGGGCGGCCATGGCTTCGGGATCTTCGAGCTCGGTCGGTTTGTCCTTGGGCACGGCGCGGGCCATTTCCTCGCGCCAGGCGTCGACTTCGGGGACCTCGCAGATCGCGAGTTCTTCCTCGTTGAGGGTGCGATGGGGTTCGTTGACCGGATGCGCCTGGGCCGCCGTGGGGGACCAGAAGGAGCGCATGTAGACGAGGAAGGCCACGAGGCTTCCCATGCCCGACAGGATCTTGCGGTTCGAGGTCGAGGGCGCGGTTTGCTTGAGCTCGGCCATCTCGTCGAGACGGGCCTTGCCCTCGGAGGCTTTCGCGTTCTTTGCGTGGATCGTGATCATGATGCAGCCTTTTCGTCGACACGGGGTGCGGCGGCAGGGGCCGGACGGGTCGAGGTGACCGGGGTGGATTTGACCTTCATGATTTCGGATTTCGGCCCGATCCGGACGAGCGCGCCGTCCTGGATGATGCCGACGAGGTCGACGTTTTCGAGCGCGCTGGGCCGGTGGGCCACGACGATGACGATGCCGCCGCGGTCCCGGACAGAGGCGATCGCCTCGCTCACGGCGCGTTCGCCATCGGCGTCGAGGTTCGAGTTCGGCTCGTCGAGGAGCACCACGAAGGGGTCGCCGTAGAGCGCGCAGGCAAGCGCGATCCGCTGGCGCTGGCCGCCCGACAGGTTCGTGCCATGCGCGCCGAGCTGGGTTTCATAGCCGTCGGGCATCGCCACGATCATGTCGTGCACGCCCGCCGCCTTGGCCGCCGCGATGACCTTTTCGGGGTCGGGATCGGCAAGGCGCGCGATGTTGCGGGCGATGGTGGTGTCAAAGAGGGTGTAATCCTGCGGCAGGTAGCCGAAGCTGCGCGAGATCGCCTGTTCCGACCATTGGCCGAGATCGGCCTGATCCAGCCGGACATGGCCGCGCAGCACCGGCCAGACCCCGGCCATCGCGCGCAGGAGCGAGGATTTGCCGCCGCCGCTGGGACCGATGAGGCCGAGCGCCTGGCCCGCTTCGAGACGCAGCGAGACATCGGCGAGGATGACCTTGCCCGTGGCGGGCGCGACCACGGTGATCGCATCGGCCGAGAAGCTTTGCGTCGGGTCGGGCAATTCCATGCTGTCGGGCGCCGAGGGCAGGGCGGCGATGGTTTCGCGCACCTTGGTAAAGGCGTTCTTGGCCATGATGATGTTTTTCCAGTTGCCGATGATCGCATCGATCGGCGCAAGGGCGCGGGCCGAGGCCACCGAGGCCGCGATGATCGCGCCGGCGGTCATGTCGCCCATGATCGTCAGGTAGGCGCCAAGCCCCAGAACCGCCGATTGCAGCATCATGCGCAGCACCTTGGAGATCGCGCCGATGGTGCGGGTGATGTCGCTGGACCCGGCCTGAAGGCGCAGGTGGTCTTCGTTGGCCTTGCGGAAGAGGCGGATGGCATGGCCGGAGAAGCCCATGGCGCGGATCACGTCGGCGTTGCGGGCATTGGCCTCGGCGACGGAGCTGCGATAGGCGGCGGCGCGGCTCGCATCGCGGTTGGCGTTGCGGGTCAGGACCTCGGTCATGATGGTCAGACAGGCAAGGATGACCGCGCCGCCCACCGTCAGCGCCCCGAGATAGGGGTGCAGGAAGAAGACGAAGGCCACGAAGATCGGCATCCAGGGGAAGTCGAGCATCGCCACGAGGGCCGGGCCGCCGAAGAAGTTGCGCAAGGTGTCGACCATGCGGCCGCGTTCCAGCGCCTCGCCGATGGAGAAGCCGTAGCGCGGCATCTCGATGGTCATCTGGTGCACATCGGGGGCGACCTGGTTGTCGAAGCGCGCCCCGATCCGGTGCAGGATCTGGGAGCGGATCACGTCGAGCCCGCCCTGGAAGGCGAAGAGCCCGAGCGCGAAGAGCGAGATCAGGGCGAGGGTCGGCACGGAGCCGCTGAGCAGCACGCGGTCATAGACCTGCATCATGTAGAAGGCACCCGTAAGGGCCAGGATGTTGATGATCCCCGAGATGCCGAAGAGGTAGAGCATCACGGAGCGCAGCCCCTTGGTCAGCCCCGCGACGCGGGCGTCCTTTTCGCGTTTCTTGTTGGCCTTGTCCGACATGGTGCAGTTCCCTCAGCTTGTCCCCGCCCGGCATGAGCGCCGGGCACCTGATTGCGACGGTGGTGCCAGATCGCGGTCGGGTTGCCCTCGACGGTTGGTCGACTTGCGGACGGGACCTTGGTCGGACCGAGGTAGGGCCTAGGACCCAAGATCGGGCGAAAGCGGTGTCGGGAGGCTGCGCAGGGCGGGGTGACCCCCGGGTCGAACGGGGGGCAAATGTCTGATTCGGAAGAGATTCGGGGAGCGGTCAGTCGGTGGCAGCGGCTGGCGCGCGGCCCTTGCCCAAGGTGGCGGCAATCGCGCCGAGCCGCGTGCCGAGCCTGTGGGCCGAGAGCGACAGGGCGGGCACGAGCAGGAGGCTGAGGAAGGTGGACACGGCCACGCCCGCGATCACGGTCAGCGCCAGCGGCTGGCGGAAGGCCGCGCCATCCAGACCCGGCAGGGCGGCGGGCACCATGCCCGCGATCATCGCGGCGCTCGTCATCAGGATCGGGCGCGCGCGGTCGAGGGCGGCGGCGCGCAGGGCCATGTCCATGGCGGCGCCCTGTTCGTGGAGCCGCTGCGCGCGGTCGATGAGCAAGATGCCGTTCTTGGCCACGATCCCGAACAGGAGCAGCATTCCGATCATCACCGGAAGCGAGATGGGCAGGCCAGTGGCGATCAGGACCAGCATGCCGCCGCAGAGCGAGAACAGGAGCGAGATCAGGATCACCACCACCTGGCCCGCCGCGCGGAACAGGAGGAACAGGACCGCCACGAGCAGGAGGAGCATGTTGCCCATGGCCCCGCGCAAATCCGCCATCATGTCGGCGCGCAGCCGGGTGTCGCCGTCGGGCAGGATCGCAAGGCCCGGCAGGTCGCGGGCCAGATCGGCCACGGCGAGCCGGACAAGGCGGGTGATGTCGCGCGTGTCGGCCGGATCGGCGGGATCGATCGAGAGGCGGCGCAGGTAGTGACCGTCGCGGCGCGACAGACTGGCCTCGGTCAGGTGCAGGTCGAACCGTCCCAAGGCGGCGAGGGGCACGGTCTGGCCAGAGGGCAGGCGCAGCGCGGTGAAGGCGAGATCGCGCCCGGACGCCCCAATCGGATCGGGGTCCGTGGCGCTTGCAGGGGACATCGGGTCGAGATGGACGGCAAGGTCCCGGCCATCTTGCAGGTCGATGCGTCCCAGCGGCTGGGCCGGTGCCACGGTCAGGGATCGGAGGGCCAGGGCAAGGTCGTCTTGCGCGAGGCCCAGCTGGCGCAGGACAGCGGGATCGGGGGTGAAGCGCAATTCGGGCGCTGGCGCGGAGGTGATCACGCGCGGCGCACCGGCCAGCGCCGGATCGGCCAGGAGGCCCGACAGAACCGCTGCGCCGGTTTCCAGTGTGGCAAGATCGCGGGCCGCAAGATCGATGGCGAGCGGTGCCCGTCCCGCGGCGGTCAGGACGATCGCCCGCGCATCGGGTTCGGCATCGAGCCGCGCCCGGATCGCGCGGGCCGTATCGGGCGCGCCATCGGTTGCGATGGAGAGCCGCGTCAGCCCGCCCGCGTCGGTCGAAATGAGCGTCGTGACCGCCGAGACGCCCTGCACCGCCGCGATATCCCCCGCGAGGCGGTTGGTGAGCCGGTCGCGCGCATCGGGGGACAGATGCGGCGGCAGGCTCAGGTCCACCTGCAGGTGACGGGGCGGATCGAGCGGGATGAAGCTGCCCGGATGGGTCAGGGCCGCGCCCACCGACAGGACGGCGATCGCGCTTGCCGCCGCAAGGCAGAGCCAGCGATGGGCCAGCACGTGGCCGAGCAGGCGGTCATAGGCCCGCAGCGCCCGCCCCGGAGGCTTTGGCACGATGTCCGCCGGGGCCAGCCTGTCGGGAAAGCGCGCGGCCAGTGGCGGGATCACGAGCCGCGAGACCGCGAGCGAGATCACGGTCGCGATGCACAGCGTGGCGCCAAAGGCCCAGAAATAGCGCCCAGCCTCGCCCGGCATCCCGGCAAGCGGCGCGAAGATCGCAAGGATCGCGGCACTGGTCGCCACCACGGGGCCGGCGATGTCGCGCATCGCCTTGGCCACCGCCTGTCGCGGGTTGCGGCCCTGTGCGAGATGTTTGTGGATGTTCTCGATCTCGACGATGGCGTCATCGACCAGGATGCCCGAGGCGAGCGTCAGGGCCAGAAGGCTGACGATGTTGAGGCTGATCCCCAGCGCCTGCATCACGAAGAGCGTCGGCAGGACCGACAGCGGCAGGGCCAGGGCCGCAAGCAGGATCGCGCGCCGCGCCCGGAGCGCCAGCGCGATGACGGCGATCACGAGAAGCGCGCCTTCGAGCAGGGCGCGCCGGGTCGAACCGAGGGCTGCGACGGCGCGATCCGCCGGGCGGTTCACGAGGGCGAGCTGCAGCCCGTTTCCTTCGGCGGCCAGGCGTGCATCAAGGCGCGCGATCCTTGTGTCGAGCGCCTCCAGCACCCCTGCAAGGTCGGCGGATTGGTCGACATCGATGCGCAGGAAGATGGCGGATGCCCCGTCATGGCGGACGATCCAGTCCTGTTCGGCATCCATGCCGGTGCCCGTACCGGTGCTGGCGGGGCCGGTTTCGATGCGCGCCAATGTGGCAAGCGGCAGGACATGGCCCGCCCCGGTGACCTGCGGCAGACGGCCAAGGGCCGTGACCGGATCGCCGTCATCGGCCAGGGGCGACAGCCCGAGCAGGGCCGGGCCGGGTTCTGCGCCCGAGGGCAGATCGGCGGGGGCGATGCGCCCGAGGCGGTCCGTGATCTGCCGCGACAGGTCGGCCAGCGTCAGATCGGCGGCGGCGAGCGCGGCGGCATCGGGTCGGATCGTCAGGCGGTCGCGGCGCAGCCCGCGCAGGGTGATGTCGGTCAGCCCCTCGATCTCGCGCAGCGCGGGGAGGATGGTCGTTTCGACCGTCCGGCTGGCCCGGACAAGATCGCCGTCGCCCGGAATGACCGCGAGGTCCAGCAGGGCCAGTTCGCGCGAGGCGCGGGCGCGGATATCGGCGATGCGAAAGGCGATGGCCGAGGTCGGGGCCAGGGCGTTGATCCGGTCGGAGACGGCGGCGAGCGTGTCTTGCGCCAGTCCGGCATCGCGCAGGTTCAGGGTCACGCGCAGATCGGTGGCCGTGATCTCGCTGGAGATGGCCCCCACCTGCGGCAGGGCGGCAAGGGCGCGTTCGAGCGGCTGGGCAAGGTCGCGGTCCATGGCGGCAAGCGTCGCATCCTCGGCCACGAGGCGGAGCACGATGCGGTTCTGGCCGAGGTCGGGCAGGTGGGTCAGGGGCATCTGGCCTGCCGCGCGCAGCCCCAGGATCGTCAGGAGCGCGATGGCGACCAGCGGCAGGATGGGGCGGCGCAGGGCCCAGTCGGACAGGGTCATGGCAGGTCCCGTCCGGGCCGCGACGCGATTGCGGCCTCTTGCCAGGGGGTCGCGGGCGCGGGGGCCGTTTCGGGTGTCGGGCTGTCGGCCGACAGGGGCCGCACGGCATCGCCGTCCCGCACGATCGCGCCGGCGCGCGCCACATAGGGCGCGCCTTCGGGCAGGCCGCCGAGGATTTCGGCCCGCGCCTCGCCGGGGCGCGCGGCCAGCGTGACGGGCGTTGCGACGGCGCGGCCATCGATCACGCGCAAGACGCCCGGGCCGCCGGGCAGGGCCACCAGCGCCGAGAGGGGCACCGTCAGGGCGAGGCGGGTATCGGTGGTGATCTCGGCCCGGATGCCGGTGCCGGGCTGGATGAGCGCGCCGTCGATGTCCGGGGGGAGGTCGACCCGCACCTCGGCAAGGCCGCCCGTGGCGGCATCGCCCGGTCGGGTGCCGCTGACGCGGCCCTCGAGCAGCCGGTTGCCGGGCAGCCAGATCCGGGCCGCGTCACCGGGAGCGATGCGCGACAGGGCATCGGGCGTGACCTGCAGCACCGCCTGCATCCGGTCCGCGACGGCGATGCTCAGAAGGGGGGTGCCCGCGGGCGGGGTCGCGCCCGGTTCCATCGCGACCTGCAGGACGCGGCCATCGGCGGGCGCGGTGATGACCATCCCGGCCAGGTGCCGTTCGGCGGCGGCAAGGCGCACGCGCATGCGCTCGGCCTGGGCCATGGCCATGTCGAGGCGCGCATGGGCCGCTTCCACGTCGAGCGATGCCCGGTCGCGGGCGCGTTCGGCATCATGGCGCTGTCCCGCCGAGGAGGCCCCGGTCTGGGCCAGCTGGACGAGCATGTCGAAGGCCGCGAGGCGCTGCTCGAGATCAGTTTCGGCCTGGGTCAGTTGCGACCGGGCGACGCGCACATCGGCAAGGGCCGCGCGCAGGTCCTCGTGGGCGAGGGCGAGCTGGCGGGCGGCATCTTCGGTGTCGAGGCGGGCGAGGACCTGTCCGGCCTGCACGAGATCGCCGGGGCGCAGGTCCATCCAGCGGACGGGTGCCTGCGCGGGGGGCATGGGCACATGCAGGATGTCAGCGGGGGCGATGCGGCCGAAAGCCGGCAAGAGATCGCTGAGCGCATCGGTGGCGGCGTGATCCACGGTGACGGGAACGGGGCCGATCGCGTGGCGGCCGCCGCCCAGTTCGGTCGCGGTCAGGGGCCCGAGCGCGACAGGGGCCGCAAGAAGCGCCAGCGCCGGAAGTGCGAGGTATTTCATCCATGCCATGGCCGTGTCTCCGGGCTGGGGGAGGGTCAGGCGCAGAGCGCGGTGCGGTTGAGCGCGCATTGCGACCACAGGCCGTCGAGCGCGCGCACGAGCTTGTCCATCTCGGCGCGCCCATGCAGCGGCGAGGGGGTGAAGCGCAGCCGTTCGGTGCCGCGCGGCACGGTGGGGAAGTTGATCGGCTGCACGTAGATCCCGTGCCGGTCCAGCAGCATGTCGGACAGGGTCTTGGTATGGACCGGGTCGCCCACGATGACCGGTACGATATGCGATCCGTGGTCGAGGATCGGCAGGCCCAGACCCTTGAGCCGGGTCTTGAGAATTCGGGCGGCGGCCTGGTGCATCGTGCGCAGTTCGGGGTCGCGCTTGAGATGCGCCACCGAGGCCGCCGCCCCCGCCGCGATCGCGGGCGGAAGGGAGGTCGTGAAGATGAAGCCGGGGGCATAGCTGCGGATCGCGTCGCACATCCGCGCGCTGGCCGCGATATAGCCGCCCATCACGCCATAGGCCTTGGCCAGCGTGCCGTTGATGATGTCGATCCGGTCCATCAGCCCGTCGCGTTCCGCGACCCCGGCACCACGCGGGCCATACATGCCGACGGCATGGACCTCGTCGATATAGGTCAGGGCGCCGAATTCATCGGCGATGTCGCAGATCGCGGCGATGGGTCCGAAATCGCCATCCATGGAATAGATGCTTTCGAAGGCGATGAGCTTGGGGGCGGCGGGATCGTCGGCGGCGATGAGCGCGCGCAGGTGGTCCATGTCGTTGTGGCGGAAGATGCGCTTGGCCCCGCCGTTGCGGCGGATGCCCTCGATCATCGAGGCGTGGTTGAGTTCGTCCGAATAGATGATCAACCCCGGCAGGAGCTTGGGCAGGGTCGAGAGCGTCGCGTCATTGGCGACATAGGCGGAGGTGAAGACAAGCGCCGCCTCCTTGCCATGCAGATCGGCCAGTTCGGCCTCGAGCGCCTTGTGGTGCACCGTGGTGCCCGAGATGTTGCGCGTGCCGCCCGAGCCCGCACCGGTCGCGTCAAGTGCTGCATGCATCGCGGCCAGAACGGCGGGATGCTGGCCCATGCCGAGGTAATCATTGCCGCACCAGACCGTGATCGGGGCGCTGTCGCCGTTTTGCTTGCGCCAGGTCGCATGGGGGAAATGCCCCCGGTCGCGTTCGATGTCGATGAAGGTGCGGTAGCGGCCTTCGGCATGGAGCTGGCCCAGGGCGGCATCGAGGGCTGCGGCGTGTTTTTCGGGGCGGGAGGGCGCGGCACCCACGCGCGCCATCCCGGCGCAGGCCCTGTCGCCCGTGGTGCGCGTGCAGTGCCGGCACGTCGTGCAAGACGGTTTTGCCGCGTGAAAATGATCTGTCATGTCCTGTCCCCGGTTCGCGGCCCGATGGGGCCGATGACCTTTGGAGGCCAAGCTAGGCGCGATGAGAGGCGCGCTGCACCGCGCAAGGTATCACCCGTGTTCGGACCTTGGTCTGAGGTCATGGGGTGGGATGAGGCGAGTTGGCGCGCGCGGCACACCCATGGCGCGTATTGACGGCGGGCCCGTCCATGCGTCATGACGGTGGCGTGATCGGTTCCATCCCTTCCCGGGCTGGAGGCAAGAGGGAACGCGGTGGGGCATGCGTGCATGCCGAATCCGTGGCTGTCCCCGCAACTGTGAGCGGCGAGTTCGGCTGATGATGCCACTGGAGCGATCCGGGAAGGCCAGCCAGAATGAAGAACCGCGAGCCAGGAGACCTGCCGGTCATGCGTGCCCCAGCCGGGGCGCGGCCATCTGGACGCCGGGGAAACGCGTCTGGCTTGGGCGCGTCCGTGTCTTGGGCCGTGCTCCCGCCATATCTCCCCGTCCGTCCTTTCCAGGCGCGGCATGACCGCCGCACGTGAGAAAGAGGACGTTGATGAATCTTGGAAAGACCCTGCTGGCCGCGTTCGCCGCCGCCAGCCTGCCGATGACAGCTTCGGCGCATTTTCTTTTGACCTATACCGAAGAGGCCGTTTTCCAGGGCACCGGGGAAATCCCGGTCAAGCTGATCTTCTGGCATCCGATCGACAACGGGCCGGTCATGGATCTGGCCCTGCCGCGCGAATTCTACATGATCCATCGCGGCGAGCGGACGGACCTGTCGGACACTCTGCAACCCGTTGTTTTCCAAGGGGCCGAGAACAGCGGCGCGGCGTTCCTGGGCAGCGTGCCGATCCGGCGGTCTGGCGATTATGTTCTGGTGACGGTGCCCGAGCCCTATTACGAGGAAAGCGAGGATATCTATATACAGCAGATCACGCGGTCTTTTCTGAGCCGCAACGGCCTGCCCAGCGATTGGGACAGCATCATGGGCCTGCCGGCCGAGATCCAGCCCTTGAACCGGCCCTACAACGTGCTGGTCGGATCGACCTTTACGGGCCGTGTGCTGGCGGCGGGCGAGCCGGTGGCCGGGGCCGAGATCGAGATCGAATACATCGCCTCTGCCCCCGATATCGCGGGCAGCGCCACGACCCCGCCCACGATCACGCCGCCCGCAGGCGGCACGCTGGTCGCGATCAGTGATGTGAACGGCTATTTCACCTTTGGCATTCCGCGCGCGGGATGGTGGGGGTTTGCCGCGCTGGGCGTGGGGGTCGAGACCGAGTTCCAGGGCAAGGAATTGTCGCAAGACGCGGTGATCTGGGTCCACGCGAGCGAGCTGGAGTGACGCGATGCATATCGTCGACGGGGCGCTTGCGAACGAGGTGGTGATCGGGGGGGCGGCGTTGGCCGTGGGCGGTGTCGCGCTGGGTCTGAAGGCGCTGCCGCTGGAAAAGATCCCGGCGGCGGGCGTTCTGGCCGCGACGTTTTTCGTGGCCTCGCTCATCCATGTTCCGGTCGGCCCGTCCTCGGTGCATCTGATCCTGAACGGTCTGGCGGGGCTTGTGCTGGGCTGGGCCGCCTTTCCCGCGCTCTTTGTGGGGCTTTTGTTGCAGGCGGTGTTCTTTGGTTATGGCGGGTTCACGGTTCTGGGGGTCAATACGGTGAACATCGCCCTGCCCGCCGTGCTGGTGGGCATCGTGTTCGGGCCCTTGATCGCGCGCGGCTCGCCGGTGATGGCGGCGATCTGGGCCGGGATCGGGGGGGCGCTGGCCATCGCGGGGACGACGCTGATGGTGGCGCTGGCGCTGATGTTTTCGGGCGATGCGTTCCTGGCGGCGGCGCATTTCGTGCTTTTTGCCCATCTGCCCATCGTCGCGGTCGAGGCGCTGTTGTCGGCGGCGGCGGTCTACCTGGCCTGCCAGGTCAAGCCCGACCTGTTCCGGACGATCCGGGGGGCGCGCACGTGAGGGGGATGTTCCTGGGCCTGGCGCTGAGTGTCCTGCCGATGGCGGCAGAGGCGCATAATGTCATCGCCTCGGTCTTTGCGGCGGGGCGCCAGATCGAGGGGGAGATCGGGTTTTCCGATGGCCAGATGGCTGCCGGTGCGCTGGTCGAGGTGTTCGACGCCGATGGCAACCGGCTGGCGGAAGTGACGACCGACGAGGAGGGGTTTTTCCTTTATACGCCGACGGCGCCCGTCATCCATGTCTTTCGCTCGGACCTTGGGGCGGGGCATCTGGCGCTGATGTCGATGCCTGCCCATGAGGTCGCCACGATCATGGGGCTTGCCGCGCCCGATCCGGTGACGGCCGAGGCGGGCGGGGCTGTGGAGGCACAGGGGAGTGCCGTGTTGGGCGAGGCGGAGCGCGCGGCGCTTGCCGCGATGATCCGGCAGGAAATCCGCCCGCTGCGCCAAGAGCTTACGGCCTACAGGACCCAGAATGACCTGCAGACGATCCTGGGCGGGATCGGCTATATCCTGGGCCTGTTCGGGCTGGGGTTCTACCTGGCCGCCCGTCGCAAGTTGAAGGGCTGAGCGATGGCGCAGGTCCTGTCCCCGCAACAGGTGGCGCTCGACCCCGAGGGCAGGCTGTCGGGCTGGCTGGGTGATGTCGATCCGCGGTTGCGCATCCTGGCCGCGAGCCTGTTCGCGCTGGTCGTGGTGGCCTGCGCGTCGCTGCCGGTGCTGGCGCTGGCCTTCGGCCTGTCGTTGGCCCTGTTGCTGGGATCGCGCCTGCCGCTGGGGCGGATGCTGAAGCGGATGGCGGCGATGGACGGGTTCATCCTGTTCACGCTTGCGATCTTGCCCTTTTCGGTGCCGGGGGATGCGATTTTCACGCTCTGGGGCTTTGACGCGACATGGCAGGGCGTGGCGCTGGCCGTCGAGATCGCGCTGACGGCCAATGCCGTCGTGCTGGCGCTTCTGGTGCTGGTGGGCACGATGGAGCCCGTGGTGCTGGGCCATGCGCTTTACGCGTTGCGGATGCCTGCGGGGCTGGTGCAGCTGATGATGTTCTCGATCCGCTACATCGATGTGCTGCGCGCGGAATACCTGCGGCTGCGGGTCGCGATGAAGGTGCGCGGCTTTCGCCCCGGCACGAACCGGCATACCTATCGCAGCATGGGATACCTGGTGGGCATGATGCTGGTGCGCGCCGTGGAACGGTCGGAACGGATCATGGACGCGATGAAATGCCGGGGCTTCACGGGGCAGATACACCTGCACCGCGATTACAGGCTGCGGGGGCTTGATGCGGTTTTCGCGGGGGGGAGCGTTTTGGCGATGAGCCTGCTTGTCGGGATGGAGCTGGTCCTGTGAGCCTGATCGAGCTGAGGGGCATCCATTTCGCCTATCCCCGCGCCGAGCCGATCCTGCGCGACGTGTCGCTGCGGCTGGGGGCGGGGGAACGGCTGTCGCTGGTCGGGCCGAACGGCGTGGGGAAATCGACGCTGCTCAAGATCATCGTGGGGCTGCTCAGGCCGCAGGCGGGCGAGGTCCGGGTGCTGGATGCGCCAAGGCAGGCGGAGGCCGATTTCATCGAGGTGCGCCGCCGGGTCGGATTGGTGTTCCAGGATGCCGATGATCAGCTGTTCTGCCCGACCGTGGCCGAGGACATTGCCTTTGGCCCGTTGAACCTTGGCCGGAGCCGTGAGGAGGCGATGGGCATCGTCGATGACGTGCTGGGGCGGCTGGGGCTGATGCATCTGCGCGACCGGATCACGCATCACCTGTCGGGGGGCGAGAAGCGGCTGGTGACGCTGGCGACCGTGTTGGCGATGGAGCCGGAGGTCCTGCTGCTCGACGAGCCGACCAATGCGCTGGATGCGGAGAACTGGGCGCGGCTGGTGGAGATCCTGAGCGGGTTGCCGCAGGCCATCTTGCTCGTGTCGCATGATCCGGCCTTCCGCGAGCGGATCGCGCCCTGTGCCTTCAACCTGACCAAGGGGCATCTGGAGGCCGTGTAGCGCCTGTCCCGGTCAGTCGCCGCGCCGCAAGAGATAGGTGTCCATGATCCAGCCGTGTTCGGCGCGCGCCCGGGCCCGCATCTCGAGGATGCGGGGGGTGGCTTCGGACAGGGGGCCCGAGGCGAGGATCTGGTTCTTCATCCCCAGATAGGCCCCCCACCAGATCCGCAGGTCCGGGGCGTCGAGGTGGCGAAAGCTGCATTCACCGTCGAGCATGACCACGACCGTATCGGCCCCCGGCGGAAGCCCGTGGTCGCGCAGGCGGCGGCCGGTGGTGATTGTGACCGCGCCGTTCACGGTGTTGAACGGGATGGCATGGGCCGAGGTGAGCGCCTGCAGCGCGGTGATGCCGGGGATAACGCGCAGGCCAGGTTTTGGCGAGAGCCGCGCGGCGATGCGCAGGGTGGAATCGTAAAGACCCGGATCGCCCCAGACCAGAAGCGCCACAGGGCCTTGGGGCTGCGCCTTTTCGAGCGCTGCGGCCCAGATCTGCGCGATCTCGTCATGCCAGCGCGCGACCCGCGTCGCATAGGGCAGGCTGTCGTCGCGGACGGGCATGTCGAATTCGACGACCGGCGCGGGGCTGTCGCAGGCGGCAAGGATCAGGTGGCGCAGATCGGCAAGGTCGGATTTGTCGGGGCCCTTGCGCGGGACCATGACAAGGGCCGCGTCCCGCAGCGCGCGGCGGGCCTCCAGGGTGACATGTTCGGGATTGCCCGTGCCGATGCCGATCAACCAAAGCTCGGTCACACCAAGCCCTCCGCTTGGGCAAGCGATCCGTAGAAGATCAGCGCAGGCTTGGGGCCGATCCCGTGGGCGAGGTCGGCGGCAAGGGCTGCGACGGTCGTGCGGCGGGTCCGGGCCTCGGGGGTGCCGACGGATTCGGCCAGCATGGCGGGGGTGTCGGGGGGCAGGCCGCGCGCGATGAGCATCTCGGCCAGCGCCGGAAAGGTGCGCTTGCCCATGAAGATGACGGTGCAGGCCAAGGGATCGGCCAGCGCGTCGAGGTTGAGGTCCGGCGGAAGCTGCCCGCTTGCGTCGTGCCCGGTCACGAACTGGACGCGCCGCGCGGTCAGGCGGCGGGTGAGCGGGATGCCCGCGGCGGCGGCGGCGGCGAAGGGGGAGGCGATGCCCGGAACGATCTCGAACCCGATGCCATGGGCGCGGAGCGCGACCAGTTCTTCCTCGAGCCGACCGAAAAGCCCGCCATCGCCCGATTTCAGCCGCACGATGCGACCGCCCGCCAGGGCGTAATCCACCAGAAGGCGGCTGACGTGATCTTGTTTGGGCGAGGGGCGACCGGCGCGTTTGCCCACGCCCACCAGATCGGCCCCGGCGCGGGCAAAGCTGAGGATCGGACCGGCCGAGAGATCGTCATAGAGGATCGCATCGGCGCGCTTGATCCGGTCGACGGCCTTGAGCGTCAGAAGCTCCGGATCGCCGGGACCCGAGCCGATGAAGCTGACGAAACCTGTCATGCGGCATCCTCCGCGATCAGGTGAAAGAAGGTGCCGGTCACATGGCCCCGGTGCGAGCCGGTTTCGGGGACCGGGTTGCCATCGGCGTCGGTGACATGGGCGAGCGGCGCATCGGGTTGTTCGAGGATCGTCGAATAGTGGAATTCGTGCCCCCGCAGCGCGCTGCCCGCTGCATGGCCCGGCATGGCGCGCGACAGGACGGCACGGCGGTAGCCAAGGTGGAACTTGCGCTTTTCATAGGAGGTCACGAGACCCAGAAGCCCCGCCATGGCGTGGCTTTGGCCGTGCTTGTCGATGAGCGCCGCGCCAAGGGCCATGTAGCCCCCGCATTCGCCATGGACGGGACGGGTTTGGGCATGGTGGCGCAGACCGGACAGGAAATGCGTGGCGGCGGCAAGCCGACCTGCATGCAGTTCCGGGTAGCCGCCGGGAAGCCAGACCAGATCGGCGGTTGGATCGGGTGCCTCGTCCGCCAAGGGCGAGAAGGGCAGGATTTCCGCGCCGGCCGCGCGCCAGCCTTCGAGAAGATGGGGATAGGTGAAGGAAAAGGCCGCATCCTGCGCCAGGGCGATGCGCTGGGCGGGGGGGCGCGGCAGGGTGCCTGCGGCGGCGGGCTGTGCGCCAAGGGCTGCGCCCCTGATCGCGGCCAGATCGACATGCTCGCGCAGGAAAGCCGCGTAGCCCGCGATGGCACGGTCCAGATCGGGGTGTTCGACCGCCTGGATGAGGCCGAGGTGCCGCTCGGGCAGGGCCAGATCGCCCCGGCGCGGCAGGGCGCCCAGAACGGGCAGGCCCGCGCGGTCCATGCCCAGACGGGTCAGACGTTCGTGCCGGGGGCTCGCGACCCGGTTCAGGATCACGCCCGCGATGCTGAGGTCGGGGTCGTATCGTGCAAAGCCAAGGGCGGTTGCGGCCGCAGATTGCGCCTGTCCGCCCACGTCGAGGACCAGGATGACGGGCCAGCCCATCGCCCTGGCGGTTTCCGCGCTGGAGCCGAACCCCGACCGCCCCCGCGTGGCGACCCCGTCGAAAAGGCCCATGGACCCTTCGCCGACGCAGATGTCTGCCCCCTGGGCCTGGGCCGAGATGGCGTTGAACAGCGCTCCGTCCATCGCCCATGTGTCGAGGTTGAAGGAGGCCCGCCCGCTGGCCGCGCGGTGAAAGGCCGGGTCGATGTAATCGGGGCCGGATTTGAAGGGCTGCACGGTCAAGCCATCCTCGGCCAGCGCCCGAAGAAGGCCCAGCATCACGGTCGTCTTGCCTGTGCCCGATGCGGGGGCCGAGACGATGAGGCCGGGGGGGATAATGCCCTCAGTCATCCGAAGGGCTCCATTCGGCCCAGGGGCTGTCGGCGCTTTGCGGGCGGTAGCGGCGGTCGTAATCGGCGGCGTAAAGGCGGCTTTCGCTGAAATCGCTCTCGCCAAGGGCGCGGCCCACCATGATCAGCGCGGTGCGTTCGATGCCTTGGGGGAGGGCGGCTTCGATGGTCGAGAGCGTGGCGCGCAGGATGCGTTCATCGGGCCAGCTGGCGCGCCAGACGACCGCGACCGGGCAATCCACGCCGTAATGCGGGATCAGGTCGGCCACGACCCGGCCAAGGTTCTGGATCGACAGGTGGATGGCCAGCGTCGCGCCGGTCGCGCCGAAGGCTGCCAGTGTCTCACCCTCGGGCATGGAGGAGGCGCGGCCCGGTGTGCGGGTCAGGATGACGGATTGCGCCACGCCCGGCAGGGTCAATTCGGCCCCGAGCGTGGCGGCTGCCGCCGCGAAGGAGGGCACCCCCGGCGTGACCGTGTAGGGAATGCCCATGGCGCGCAGGCGGCGGGTCTGTTCGCCCATCGCCGACCAGACCGACAGGTCGCCGGAATGGAGGCGCGCCACGTCCTGGCCTTGCGCATGGGCTGTGGCGATTTCGGCCATGATCGCGTCGAGGTCGAGCGGCGCGGTGTTCACGATCCGCGCGCCGGGCGGGCAATGGGACAAAACCGCCTCGGGCACGAGGGAGCCTGCGTAAAGGCAGACGGGGCAGGCGGCGATCAGGTCGCGCCCCCGCAGGGTGAGAAGATCGGCGGCACCGGGTCCGGCCCCGATGAAATGCACGGTCATGTGTCGTTCCTTTCCGCCAGCGCGCAGGTGGCCATCCCGTCCGTCGAGACCTGACGCGCCACGATCAGCCGCGCGCCCGGTCCGGCGGCGGCCAGCGCCGCGGCCTCGGCCATGCTGTCTGTGCCGCGCGCGGCAAGCGATGCCGCCGAACGGGTCCGGGTCTGTTGGGCCGCGAGGAGGGCGCTGTCAACACCATGGGCGGGCAGGTTCAGCTCGCGCGCAAGGGACCGGAAGGTCGGGGTCGCGGCCTTGTCGGTCGCGGTGGCGATGAGCGCCACCTGCTGCGAGCGCCCGGTGCGGTCGAGCGCATCGCGCAGGCTGGCCGGTGTCGCCGCCCCGCGAAAGCCGAAGCCCGCCACGATCACAGCACGACCCGCCATTGCACGATGGGCCGCGCAGGCGACCAGCCGCGTTTGGGGCCCAGGGGTGCTGCCTCGGCCAGGTCGATGCGCAGGAGATCGCCGCCGAGTTGGGCGCTCCATGCGGTCAGGAGCGCTTCGCTTTCCAGCGTCACGGCATGGGCCACCAGACGCGTGCCGGGGGCAAGGCGGGTGGTCAGATCCTGCATCAGCGCCCCCGACAGGCCGCCGCCGATGAAGACGGCATCAGAGGGTGGCAGGTCGGCCAGGGCCGCAGGGGCCGCACCCTCGACCACCTGCAGGCGGTCGAGCCCGTAGCGGTCGGCATTGGCGCGGATGCGGGCGGCGCGGTCGGGGCGGGGTTCGATGCTGATCGCCGAAAGGCTTGGGTGGGACAGGCACCATTCGATCCCGATGGAGCCCGACCCGCCGCCGATATCCCAGAGCGTCTGACCGGGCAGGGGGGCCAGCGCCGAGAGCGCCAGCGCGCGGATGGGCCGCTTGGTGATCTGGCCATCCGTGTCGAAGAAGCTGTCCGCGATGCCCGAGGCACGGGGAAGGGATGGGCCGTTGCCCGCAACCTCGATCGCCACGGCGACCGGATGGGCGAAGCTGCCGCCGAGGGTTTGGGCCGTGTCGCGGGTGATCCGCTCGCGCGGGCCGCCAAGCGCCTCGAGCACCGTCAGCTGGCTATCGCCGAAGCCTTCAGCAGCAAGGTAGCCGGCCAGCGCGCCCACCGCCGGCCCGTCGCGCAAAAGCACGATGGCGCGTTGGCCGGGGGCGAGATGGGGGCGGAGCCGGGCAAGGGGCGCGGCATGAAGCCCGAGGCAGAGCGTGGTTTCAAGCGGCCAGCCAAGGCGGGCGGCGGCGCGCGAAAAGGTCGAGGGGGCGGGCAGGGCGTGCCATTCACCGGGGGCAAGCCGGGTGGCGATGACCGACCCGGCACCGAACCAGAAGGGATCGCCCGAGACAAGCGCCACGGTCGGGCGGCCCCGAAAGCTTTCCAGAAGCGGCAGGCCATCGGCAAAGGGGACGGGCCAGTCCACGCGCTTTGCCGCCAGATCGGGCAGAAGGCCCAGATGGCGCGGCGGGCCCATCACGATCTGGGCCCTTTCGAGCGCCGCACGGCTTGCAGGGGACAGGCCCTCCGGGCCATCTTCGCCCAGACCGATGATGGTCAGCCACGGAGCTTCAGACATGACATGCACCCTCCTGATCCTTGCGGGCACGACCGAGGCGACGGGCTTTGCCCGGGCCGCCGCCGAGCGGGGCTTGAGCGGCATCGTGTCCTTTGCGGGCCGGGTGGAGCGCCCCTTGCGCCAGCCGCTGCCGCAACGGGTGGGGGGCTTTGGCGGGGTGGCGGGGCTCGTCGCCTATCTGCGGGAGGCGGGTATCACCCATGTGATCGACGCGACCCATCCCTTTGCCGTGCAGATGAGCCGCAATGCGGTCGCGGCCTGCACCGAGGCGGGCGTGCCGCTGGTCGCGCTGACCCGACCGGCCTGGGTGCAGGCACCCGGCGACGACTGGATCCATGTGCCCGATATCGCGGGGGCGGTCGCAGCGCTTGACCGTCCGGCGGCACGCGTGATGCTGGCCGTGGGGCGGATGCATCTGGAGGAGTTCGCGCCCAATCCGCAGCATCACTACCTGTTGCGGCTGGTCGATCCGCCCAAAGGACCGCTGCCCTTTCCCCGGGCCGAGGTGATCGTGGATCGCGGGCCATTTGACGCCGAGGCCGACCGGGCGCTGATGGCGCGTCACGGGATCGAGATCGTGGTGTCCAAGAATGCGGGCGGCACCGGGGCCCATGCCAAGATCGCGGCGGCGCGCGCGCTGGGCCTGCCGGTGATCATGATCGACCGGCCCGAGCCCCCGGCGCGGCGCGAAGTGCATGACACGCAGGCGGTGTTCGACTGGATCGCTCACTCTGGCACGGACCTTGGGGTATAGACGAAGGGTCTGCCCGGACGCGCGATGAGGCGCGTGGCCGAAGAGCCGATGAGAACGACGGTCTGCATGTCGGCCATGTCCGGCGTGGCATCGGCCAAAGGCACGACCCGAAAGGCTTCGTCGGGCGTGGTGACGGCGCGGGCGAAGATGATCAGGCGCTCGGGCTCGCAGCATTGGCGCAAGAGGTCGAGCGCGCGGACAAAGCCCTCGGGCCGGGATTTGGAGCGGGGGTTGTAGAGCGCGATGGCGAAATCGGCCTCGACGGCCAGGCGCAGGCGCTTTTCGATCAGCGCCCAGGGCTTGAGATTGTCGCTGAGGTTGATGGCACAGAAATCATGCCCCATCGGCGCGCCGATCCGGGCGGAGGCGGCCAGCATGGCGGTGATGCCGGGCAGGACGCGGATGTCGAGATCGCGCCAAGGGGTGGGGCCTGCCTCGACCGCCTCGAAGACGGCGGAGGCCATGGCGAAAACGCCGGGATCGCCCGAGCTGACCACGACGACGCGGTGGCCCGCCGTGGCCAGTTCCAGCGCATGGCGGGCGCGGTCCAGTTCCTGCCGGTTGTCGGTTTCGTGCAGCGTGAGGCCCGCGCGCGGGGCGATGCGGCGGACGTAAGGGATATAGCCAAGGATATCCGTGGCTTGGTCCAGGGCTTCGGTCACTTCGGGCGTGACGAGCGACGGATCGCCGGGGCCAAGGCCCGCGATGACGACCGAGCCCGTCATGGCCGCCGCCCCTGTCCATGGACGAGGATTATGGAGAAATAGGGGGAGGCGCGCTCGCCCGCTTCGGCAAGCGGCAGGGCGCGTTCCTCGGCCATGCTGGCGCATTCGACGAGCCAGGCGCGGTCGGCCTTTCCGGCCTGTTCCAGCGCGCGGCGCACCTTGGGCAGGTTGCGGCCCACTTTCATCACCACGATGGCATCGGCGGCAATCATGTGGCGGGTCAGATCCTCCTCGGACATGGTGCCCAGAAGCACGCTCAGGACATCGTCGCCCCAGGTGATCGGGATGCCCGTCGCGGTCCAGGAGGCCGACATGCCGGTGATGGCGGGGACGACCTGAACCGGTAAATGATCCCTTACCCGCGTGTAGAGATGCATGAACGATCCGTAAAAGAAGGGATCGCCCTCGCACAGAACGACGATATCGGCGCCGGTTCGTGCGGTTTTGCGAATGTCCTCGGCGACCTCCTCGTAAAAGCCTGCGAGGCTTTCGGCATAGGCGGGATCGTCGAGCGGGATTTCGGTCGTGACGGGATATTCCATCGCGATCTCGACCACGTCGGGGCGCAACATCCCCTCGACGATGGTGCGGGATCGGCCGGGGCGTCCGGCCTTGCGGAAATAGGCGATATGGGTGGCGTTGCGGACCAGACGGTCGGCGCGCACGCTCATCAGCTCGGGATCGCCGGGGCCGAGGCCCACGCCGTAGATCGTGCCCGCGCTCATTCGGCGCGGCTCGCGATGGCGTTGATGGCCGCGACCGTGATCGCGCTGCCGCCCAGACGCCCCTCGACGATGACGCAGGGCGCGGCTTGTGCCTCCCAGAGCGCCTGTTTCGATTCCATCGCGCCGACGAAGCCCACGGGACAGCCGATGATGGCGGCGGGGCGGGGGCAGTCGGGATCTTCCAGCATTTCGAGGAGGTGGAAGAGCGCGGTCGGCGCATTGCCGATGGCGACAAGCGCGCCGCCCAGCCGGGGCCGCCAGAGTTCGAGCGCGGCGGCCGAGCGCGTGGTGCCAAGCCTTGCGGCCAGATCTGCGACCTGCGGGTCATGGAGGGTGCAGATCACGTCATTGCCTGCGGGCAGGCGTTTGCGGGTCACGCCCTCGGACACCATGCGCGCGTCGCAGAAGATGGGCGCGCCCCCCTCGAGCGCTGCGCGGGCGGTGGCGACCATGCCGGGGGAAAAGCGCACATGCGCCTCGAGCCCGACCATGCCCGCGGCATGGATCATGCGGACCGTGACCTGTTCCTCGTCAGGGGCGAAGCGGGCCAGATCGGCCTCGGCCCGGATGGTCGCGAAGCTTTCGGCATATATCGCCGCGCCGTCCGTTTCGTAAGTGTATGGCATCGTTTATCCGGTCATCAGGTCGGGCAAGTCGGCGGGCGAAAGCCCGTGGCGGTCGGGGTCATCCCACGGGGTGCCATGGGTGACAAGGTCAAACAGGCCCGCGCGGCCGATGAGCGTCAGGTCGGAGGCGGCGGGATGGGCGCAACCCTTGGCGCAGCCCGAGACATGGAGCCTGGCAGCGGGGGCGAGGTGTTTGGCCAGATCGCGGGCAAGCTGGCGGGTTTCGACGCTGGCCTGAGGGCAGGCGGGCGCGCCGGTGCAGGCATGGATGCGCAGGAGCGGATCGGCGGGATCGGTGATGAGGGTTTCGTGACCGGCGAAGGCGGAGGCCGTGTCGAGGCCGGGCAGAAAGATCATGCGCCACGGCGTGATGCGGAGCGGGCCGGGGGCCGCCGAAGCAAGGGCGCGCAGGTCGTCGGGGGAGAGTTGGCCGAAGCCTGCCGCAACCAACAGACCGCCCGGGTAGGGGCCGGGATCGGGGGAGGGAAGGGGTGCGTTCGGGGCCAGATCGCCCATGAAGTCATCGGGCAATCTGTGGCCCGCGCCAAGGTGGCGGGCCATGCGCCCGCGCCCGTCTGTGCCCACCCCGCCCGAGGCGATGAACCACCGCGCAAGGTCGAGGGCCATTTGCGCGGCGTCCCGCGCGGTTGCGGCAGCGCGGCCCGTGGTGCTGCCATCGGCGCGCAGGATCAGGCTGTCGCCCGAGGCCTCGATCCTGATGTCGCCGATGGTCGTGGCCAGGCGGCGGTTCGGGCCGGTGTCGATCACGAAGCCGAACTTGGAGGGGAGCGGGGCCAGATCGGGCGCGGCAAGGCCCTTGGCCAGATGGGTGGCGATGTCGGTCTGGCGATCATCCGCGCCACCCCGGAACGGGTCGATCACGATGTTGCGCCGCCCCTCAACCCCCGGATCGGCATCGAGAAGGCCAAGCTGCGACAGGGCGTCGAGCAGGGGGGCGTGGGTGTCTTGCGTCACGCCGCGCAATTGCAGGTTGGCGCGGTTCGTCAGGTCGATGAGGCCGTTGCCGAAACGCTCCGCCGCCTCGGCCAGTCCCAGCGCCTGATCCGGCGTCAGTTCGGCCAAGGGCGCGCGCACCCGCACCACAAGCCCGTCGCCCGACGCCATGGGCCGATGCGCGCCGGGGCACCAGCCACGGATTTCGGGAGAGGTCATGCCCCGGCCCCCAATTCGGCGAGGATCGAATTGCGCCGCGATTGCCAGAGGCCTGCGGCATGGAGTTCGGCGAAGCGGGCGCGCATGGCGGCCAGCGCCTCGGGGTTGGCCTGTTCCAGAAACGCGGTGACGGCGGGATCGCCCAGCGTCGCCTCCCAGAACTGGTCGAAGAGATGGGGGCCGACGACCCCCGCGAGATGGGCGAAGGCGGCCATGTTTTCGAGCGTGGAGGCGATTTCGGCGGCCCCGCGATAGCCGTGCCGCTGCATGCCCGCGATCCAGCCGGGGTTGGCGGCGCGGGCCTGGACGACGCGGGCGATTTCCTCGGTCAGGGGGCGGGCGCGGGGGCGGGCGGGGTCGGTGTTGTCGACGTGATAGAGCTGCGCCGCGCCGCCCGCGATGGATTGGGCGGCGGCAAAGCCCGCCTCGTGGGTGGCGTAATCCTCGGCCAGCAGGAGGTCGGTTTCGGGCAGGTCCTGAAGATGGACGAAAGTGTCGGCCTGCGCGACGCGGGCCTTGAGCCCGTCCATGTCGCGGGTCTGCTTGTCGCCGTCGAGCGCCCAGGCGGAGGCGGCAAGCCACGCCTCGCCCGCCGCCATGCGACCCTCGTCGGAGTAATCGCCAAGATGCTGGCCCATGCCGAGGCCGAAACTGCCCGGGGCGGGGCCGTAGACGCGCGCGCCCTCCTGCCCGGCATAGGGGTTCCAGTCGGGTGCTTCGTCGCGCTGGGACAGGATGCGGATCGCCTGCTGGAACAGCGCCGAGAGGGTGGGGAAGACATCGCGGAAGAGGCCCGAGACGCGCAGGGTCACGTCGATGCGGGGGCGGTCCAGCTCGGCGATGGGCACGACCTCGATCCCCGAGACGCGTTCGGAGCCCTGGTCCCAGACGGGCCTGACCCCCAGAAGCGCCAGCGCCATGGCGAAGTCCTCGCCCGCCGTGCGCATCGTGGCCGAGCCCCAGAGATCGACGAGGATGCCGCGCGGCCAATCGCCCTGATCCTGCAGGTGGCGGCGGATCAGCTCGTCGGCCAAGGCAACGCCCTGCCGGAAGGCCGCGCGCGTGGGCACGCTGCGCGGATCGGTGGTGTAGAGGTTGCGGCCGGTGGGCAGGACATCGCTGCGCCCCCGGTAGGGCGAGCCGGAGGGCCCCGCCTCGATCCGTCGTCCGGCCAGCGCGTCGAGCAGCGCGCTTGCCTCGCCCATGGCGGCGGCGGCGCTGTCGAAAGCTGCCTGACCCTTTTGCGCGCGGCCCCAGATGTGCAGGCCATCGCCGAACTGGCTTTCCTTCACGTCGCAGACGAAGCGGTCGATGCGGGTGATCGCCTCGGACGGGCAGGCGGTGGGGTCGATGCCGAGATCCCCCTCGACGCCCAGGCTGCGCGCCTCGTCGCGGATATCGGTCATGAGCCGGTCGCGGCGGCGCGGGTCGAGCCCGTCGGCATTGGAAAACTCGTCGAGCAGCGCCTCGAGCCGGGCGAGCCTGCCGGGGGTGCCGGAAGGTTTGAGCGGTGGCGGCACATGGCCAAGCGTCACGGCCCCGATGCGGCGCTTGGCCTGCGCGGCCTCGCCCGGATCGTTGACGATGAACGGGTAGATGACCGGCAGCGGGCCGATCAGCGCCTCGGGCCAGCAGTCATCCGAGAGGGCCACGGATTTGCCGGGGAGCCATTCCAGCGTGCCATGCGCGCCGACATGGATCAGCGCATCGGCCCGGTCGCGGAGCCAGAGGTAGAAGGCGACATAGGCATGGCGGGGGACGCGCGCGAGATCGTGGTATTCGGCGTCGCGGGCCGCAGGCGTGCCGCGTTCGGGTTGCAGGGCGACAAGGGCCTGACCGCGCATCGTGGCGGCAAAGGTGAAGCCATCCGGCGTGGCGTCGGGGTCATCCTCGGGGGCACCCCAGGCGTCGTGCAGATCGTCGCGGAGGGATTGCGGCAGGCGGGCAAGGGCCACGCGATAGGCCGCCATCGGCCATGTGATGCGGTCCCGTTCCAGCGCCGCGTGCAGGGCAGGGCCGGGGGTGATGCTGTGGCCTGCTTGGGCGAGGTCGTCGAGCATCGCCTCGGCCGAGGCGAGCGCGTCAAGGCCCACGGCATGGGCCATGTTCCACGCCCGCCCCGGATAGGTCGACAGGACCAGCGCAAGGCGGCGCTGGGCAGGCGCTGTGGTCGAGAGGCTGTGCCAGGCCGCCACCTTGTCCGCGATGGCGTCGATCCGGGCCGGTTCGGGTGCATGGGCGAAGCGGGAAAATTGCAGGTCGGGATCGCGCGCGCCCGGTTCCTTGAAGGAGGCGACCCCTGCGAAGAGCCGCCCGTCAACCTCGGGCAGGACGACATGCATGGCGAGATCGGCAGGAGAGAGGCCCCGGTCGGACCTGTCCCAAGCGTCGCGGGTCGCGGTCGAGAGCCCCACCTGGAACACGGGAACATCGGCGGCGTCGAGCGGGGAGCGCCCGGCATCGCCCCGCCCGGAGAAGGAGGTCGCGTTGACGATGGCCACGGGGGCCAGGGCGCGCACTTGCCGTTCCAGCCATTCGCGCGCGCCCGGTGCCTTGAGCGAGGGGGCAAAGAGACCCAGCGCCCGGAACCCCCGTGCGCGCAGGGCGGCAAAAAGCGCCTCGATCGGGGCAAGGTCGGCGGCAACAAGGAAGGAGCGGTAGAAGACGACGGTGACGAGCGGCGCGTCACCCGCAAAGATCGCGGGCGCGGGGCAGGTCACGCCATCCTCGGGCGTCCATGCGCCGACAAAGGGCAGCGTCTTGGCCCCCGGCACGGGGCCTGCGTAAAGGCCGGCGGCGAGCGCCATCTGGGCCAGCGCGGCCTGTGCCGCGACGGCGCCCCCGGTGTCGCAAAGCTGGCTCAGGCGGCGCAGCGTGGAGGCGGGGACGGTCGAGATCGCGTCAAGGCGCGGATCGGGCCGCCCGTCCGCGGGCAGGACGGCCAGGGCTATCCCCTTGTCACGGGCCAGCGCCTCGATCTGTTGCAGGCCATAGGGCCAATAGGGCACGCCCCCGATAAGCCGGATCAGGATGCCCTTGGCCCCCGCCAATGTCTGTTCGACGTAAGTATCGACCGACAGGGGATGTTTCAGCGCCACGATATTGGCGAGCCGGAGCGAGGGCAGCCGCCCCTCGGGCCCGCCGCCGCGATGCCAGCCTGCCGCGAAAGCCCCCAGATCGCTGTCCGAGAGCGACAGCACGACCAGATCGGCGGGCGATTGCCCCAGATCGGTCGGTGTCTCGGTTTCTTCGAGCCCGTGGCTCTCGCGGAAGATGACATGCATGGGGGCGGTCCGGGTTGCTCCGTGGCCCTATTCGGCGGCCTTGGCCTCGGGGATCAGGATACCCCGGATCGCGGCCGCGTCGATATCGTCATGTTCCGCGATGACCACGAGTCGACCGCGCCGCCCCTCGGCCTCGGTCCAGGGGCGGTCGTATTGGTGACGGACGCGCGCGCCCACGGCCTGCACCAGAAGCCGCATCGGCTTGCCCGCGACGGCGGCATAGCCCTTGACCCGCAGGATGTTCTGGCGCTGGGCCAGATCGGTGATCCGGGCCACCAGCTCGGCGGGGTCGGTGATTTCGGGGATGTCGACCACGATACTGTCGAAATCGTCGTGTTCGTGGTCGTCATGGCCATCGTGATGGCTGGGGCGGGCGTCCATGTCATCTTCGGCGGCGGCCTCGAGACCCAGGATCACGCGCGGGTCCACGGTGCCTTCGGCGACTTCGATGATGGGCAGTTTGCGGGGGGCCTCGGACTCGATCAGGGCGCGGGCGCGGGCCACGCCCTCGGGGCCGGCCAGATCGGGCTTGGTCAGAAGCACGATATCGGCGCAGGCGATCTGGTCCTCGAACACCTCGGAGAGCGGCGTTTCATGGTCGATGCTGTCATCGGCAAGGCGCTGGGCATCGACGGCGGCGACATCGGGGGCGAAACGGCCTGCGGCCACGGCTTCGGCATCGGCAAGCGCGATGACACCGTCCACGGTGATCCTGGAGCGGATCGCGGGCCAGTCGAAGGCTTTGAGAAGCGGTTTGGGCAGCGCAAGGCCCGAGGTTTCGATCAGGATGTGATCGGGGCGGGGGTCGAGCGCCATCAACGCCTCGATCGTGGGGATGAAATCATCGGCGACCGTGCAGCAGATGCAGCCATTGGCGAGTTCGACGATGTTTTCCACGGGGCATTCGGGAATGGCGCAGCCCTTGAGGATTTCGCCATCGACGCCGACATCGCCGAATTCGTTCACCACGATGGCCAGACGCTTGCCGCCGGGGTTCTTCATCAGCTGGCTGATGAGCGTCGTCTTGCCCGAGCCCAGGAAGCCCGTGATCACGGTGACGGGAAGTTTTTCGAGATTGGCCATGTCACATCTCTCCGAGATTGGGGGCAGGGGGGACGAGCGGGGGAAGCCGCGCGATGCAATTCTTGCGGAAATGTTCGGGGCGCTCGCGCCATGGCACGAGGCCATCGGCGGTGGCGGCGTATTTCGCGGCCTTGTCGCGGATCAGCTCGGGATGCTGGGCCGGGTCGAGATTGCCGTAGACATAGGTCCAGCGCCCCGGACCGCGCAGCGCGATCGTGCAGCCGCGCGAACAATTGGACAGGCATTCGACCGGCGTGATCGTCACGCCCGGAACGGCATCGCCCGACAGCGCGCGGTAGAGCGCTGCACCGGGTCTTTCGGCGTCTTCGGGGGCGTCCTGTCCCTGCCTGCATTTGATGCAGACAAGCAATTCGACCGTTTCGGCGGGTCGCGTCATGCGCTTTTTATCCAGTCTCGCGGCTTGGGCATGTCACGGGCCGAAGGGCGGCACGGGGCCGCCGATCCGACACCGGGGCACCCCGCCCGGGTTTCATCGTCGTGCTGGCAGGTCTCCCGGCTTGCGGATTTCAGGCTGTCCTCCGGGGAGGGGGTCCTGTCGGTCGCCCGGCCTTCCCGACCCAGTCATCCTTGGGTCAGTGGCCATGGGGCGCCCTTTCCGGTCACGGTCGCGGGGGCGGCTGCGGTTCGGCCCGTAGCTTGGGGCCTCGCGCATTCCCTTTTCACCTGTTAGCACAGGCACCAGCAGGGACAGATGCTCAGGCCGCACCGGCACTGTCAAGTTTCAAGGAGACCTCCCGATGGATGACGTGACCCTTCGCCACAATCAGAAGATGAAGCGCATCAAGGCGGCGCGGGACGAGATGATGAAGACCAAGACCGAGGAAAAGGGTCTGATCATCGTCCATACCGGTGCAGGCAAGGGCAAATCCTCGAGCGGGTTCGGCATGATCATGCGCTGCATCGCGCATGGCATGCCCTGCGCCGTGGTCCAGTTCATCAAGGGCAATTGGGAGACGGGGGAAAAGACCTTTCTGCGGGAGCGTTTCGCGGACGAATGCCGCTTTTTCGTGTCGGGCGAGGGGTTCACCTGGGAAACGCAGGACCGCGAGCGCGACATCGCGGCGGCGCAGAACGGCTGGCGCATCGCCAAGGAACAGATTCTCGACCCCGAGATCCAGTTCGTGCTTCTGGACGAGATCAACATCGCGCTGCGCTACGATTACCTCGATATCGACGAGGTGGTCGATTTCCTGCTGACGCAAAAGCCGCGCATGACCCATGTCTGCCTGACGGGCCGCAACGCCAAGCCCGAGCTGATCGAGGCCGCCGATCTGGTGACCGAGATGACGCTGACCAAGCATCCGTTCAAGGATGGGGTGAAGGCGCAGAAGGGCATCGAATTCTGATGCGCGGCGATCCGCTGCGGGGGCGCTGAATGACCCGCGCGCTGATGATCCAGGGGACCGGCAGCAATGTCGGCAAGTCGCTTCTGGTGGCGGGCCTGTGCCGGGCGGCGCGCAAGCGCGGGCTGTCGGTCGCGCCCTTCAAGCCGCAGAACATGTCGAACAATGCCGCCGTCACGGGCGATGGGGGCGAGATCGGGCGCGCGCAGGCCCTGCAGGCCTGGGCGGCGGGGCTGGTGCCCCATACCGACATGAACCCGGTGCTGTTGAAGCCCGAGACCGATGTGGGCTCGCAGGTGATCGTGCAGGGCCAGCGGCTGACGACCGCGCGGGCGCGCGATTACCAAAGGTTGAAACCGCAGCTAATGGCCGCCGTGCTGGAAAGCTTCGGGCGGCTCAAGGGCGCTCATGACCTTGTTCTGGTCGAAGGGGCGGGCAGCCCGGCCGAGGTCAATCTGCGCGCGGGCGATATCGCCAACATGGGGTTTGCCCGCGCGGCGGACGTCCCCGTGGTGCTGGCGGGCGATATCGACCGGGGCGGCGTGATCGCGCAGATCATCGGCACGCAGGCCGTGATCGCGCCCGAGGATGCGGCGATGATCGCGGGCTTCCTGATCAACCGGTTCCGGGGTGATCCGTCGCTGTTCGACGATGGCTATGCGCTGATCGCGGAGCGCACCGGCTGGCGCGGCTACGGGGTCTGCCCGTGGTTTCCCGAGGCGTGGAAACTGCCCGCCGAGGATGCGCTCGACCTGGCCAAGCCGCGCCGGGCCGAGGGGTTGCATGTCGTTTGCCTGACGCTCAGCCGGATCGCGAATTTCGACGATCTGGACCCTTTGGCGCAGGAACCGGGGGTGCGTCTGACCATGCTGGGCGCGGGGCAGGCCATTCCGGGGGATGCCGATCTGGTGATCTTGCCGGGCACGAAATCGACGCGGGGCGATCTGGCCTATCTGCGCGCGCAGGGTTGGGATCTGGATCTTGCCGCCCATGTGCGGCGCGGTGGGCAGGTTCTGGGGATTTGCGGTGGCTACCAGATGCTGGGCCGCGAGGTCGCGGACCCCGAGGGGATCGAGGGGCCTGCGGGGGCCGATCCGGGGCTGGGGCTTTTGGATGTGGCGACCGTGATGACCCCGAAAAAGCGCCTGACCGAGGTTTTGGCGACGCATTCGGCCACGGGGGCCGGGTTTCATGGTTATGAAATCCATATCGGGGAAAGCGATGGGCCGGACCGGGCGCGCCCCTTTGCCCATGTGGCGGGTATGCCCGAGGGGGCGGTCAGCGCGGATGGCCGCATCGCGGGCAGCTACCTGCACGGGATGTTTCGCGACGACGGGTTCCGCGCGGCCTATCTGGCGGGGTTCGGGGTGAAAGCGGCCAGCGATGGCTATGACGCGGGCGTCGATGCCACGCTCGATGCGCTGGCGGCGCATCTGGAAGCCCATCTCGATGTCGACGGGTTACTGGCCGCTGCCCGCTAGCGCCTGTTCCAGCCGGTTCCATCCCGCAGCATCGCCCGGCAGGCCCAGACGCAGCCAGCCCGCGCTGTAGGGAAAGGCGCGCGTCCAGATCCGGGCGCGGGCAAGGTGCGCGCGCGCTGCCATGGCATCGCCGGTATCATAGGTGCGGAACAGATTCGTGCCGCCGACAAGCGACCAACCGGCCCGGGCGGCGAGCGCGTCGAGCCTGTCGGCATCGCGGGCAAGGCGGGTGCGGGTTTCGGTTTGCCATGTGCTGTCGGACAAGGCCGCGCTGCCCGCCACGATGGCGGGTCCGCTGACCGCCCAAGGGCCCGAAAGTGTGCGCAGGTGCTCCAGCGTCTTTGCCCCGCCAAGCGCGAAGCCGAGCCTGAGACCGGCAAGCCCGTAGAACTTGCCGAAGGAGCGCAGGACCAGGGCCCGTTCGCCCAGATCGTGCAGCTGGGGGCAGAGCGACAGGTGGGGCGTGGGATCGGCAAAGCTTTCGTCAACGACCAAGAGGCCCACATCGCCCGCAAGCCGCGCCAGAACCTCGGGCGGCCAGAGGCGTCCATCGGGGTTGTTGGGGTTGACCACCACGGCCAGATCGGCACCCGCCATCTGGGTCAGATCGTGGGCCGCGCGCACCTGCCAGCCTTGTGCGGCAAGGGAGGCGGCATGTTCGTTGTAGCTGGGGCTGAGGACGGCGGCGGTGCCTGCGGGGCGCAGCCGGGGCACGAGCTGGATCGCGGCCTGTGCGCCCGAGAGCGCCACGACGCCCGTCCGCGCGCCATAGGCACTGGCTGCGGCCTGTTCCAGCGCGCCCATATCCGTGGCGGTGGGCAGGGTGTTCAGCGCATGGGGCGGGATCTGGGGCATCGGATAGGGCAGGGGGTTGATGCCGGTCGACAGGTCGATCCAGTCCTCCCCGCCATAAGTGGCGCGCGCCCTGTCCAGATCGCCGCCGTGATCGCGTGCCTGCCCGGTCATCCCCAGCCTCCCGCAAGGGCCATGAGCACCAGCCCCGCCCCGCACAGGATCATCGCCCGGACATAAAGCGCAAGACCCCGCACCATGTCCTGCGGCACCGGGTCGGGGGCGGCCTCGTTCACCCATGGCTCGGGCGAGATCGTCTCGCCATAGGCGCGCGGCCCGGACAGGCGGATATGGAGCGCGCCTGCCATCGCCGCCTCGGGCCAGCCCGCATTGGGCGAGCGGTGCTTGCGCGCGTCGCGGGCCATCGCCCCGAGCGCCGCGCCGGGTCGGGCCGAGACCAGCGCAAAGGCCAGCCCGGTCAGGCGCGCGGGGATCAGGTTCACCAGATCGTCGAGCCGGGCCGCGACCTTGCCGAAATCCTCGTAGCGGGTGTTGCGGTGGCCGATCATGGAATCGAGCGTGTTGATCGCCTTGTAGGCGGCGATGCCGGGCAGACCCAGAACCGCCCCCCAGAACAGTGGGGCGACGATCCCGTCCGAGGCATTTTCGGCCAGGCTTTCAAGCCCCGCCCGCGCAACGCCTGCTTGATCAAGGCGGGTGGGATCGCGCCCGACGATCATGGAGACGGCATGGCGCGCCCCCTCCAGATCGCCCGAGGTGAGCGGTCTGGCGACGGCGGCGACATGGTCATGAAGCGAGCGCGCCGCGATGAGCGGCCAGGCCAGCACGGCACCCAGAACCAGGCCGAGGAGGCCGCCCGGCAGGAGCGCCTGTGCCGCCAGCGCGGGCAGGGTTGCCGCAGAGACCGCCACCGCCACGCAAGCCGCGCCAGACATCCTGCGCGCGGTCACGCCGCCCCGGTTCCAGCGGGTTTCGAGCGCCGCGATCAACGCGCCGATCCAGGTCACGGGATGGCCGATCCGGGCATAGACCCGCGCGGGCCAGCCGATGACCGCATCGATCAGGAGCGCCAGGGCCATCATCGCGGCGAAACTCATGGCCGCCCCCCGGTCGAAAAGCGCAGGACATGGGTATAGCCCGCCGCGCGCATGCGTCCTTCGGCCCCTTGGGGGATCGTGCCAGGGGCAAAGATCAGCGCCCGCGCCGATCCGGTATGCGCCCGCGCCCAGCCAAGCGCGCCAATATCTCCCGCAAGCGCTTCGGTCGGGTCATTGCCGGGGCCGCGCATCGCCGTTGTGCGCGCGGCTGACAGGCTCGCGAGCCGCGCGGCTTGGGGCAGATCGGGCCCCTTGGCCCAATCCGCGACCAGGTCATCGACGGGTGGGAAATCGTGATCGCCCGGATCGGTCCGTTGCGGCTCCCGCCAGAACCCGCCGAGGATATCGGCTCTGGGCGGGGGCGGCAGCTCGGCAAGCGCCTTGGCGCTGCGCGGGGCCCAGAGCGTGCCGTCGGGCCGCGCCAGCATCAGGGGATCGACCGCGCCTTCGACCTCCAGACAGGCTGCGGCGATGGCGGCCTCCTGCGCGCCGGCTGCGCGCGCCAGCGCCACGAGCGCGGCCGTCGACATGCCCGCGCCCCCGCCCGGCGGCAGGTCGGGGGTGAGGGTGATCTTGCCCCGTGGTGCGACGCCCAATGCCGAAAAGAGCGCCTTGGCCCGTGTGTTGCCGATCAACCCTGCGGGATCGTCGAGCGCCGGTTGCGCCGCCTCTTCCCACGTCGCGCGCACGCCCCTGCTGCGGCAGTCAAGCGTCACAAGCGCCAGCGATCCCCCGACAAGGCCCTGAATCCATTCCCCGAAATGCCCCGCAACGAAAACCATGGCTCAGAGAATGCGCCCCAAGGCGGTCGGCCCGACACGGCCATGCCGGGACATGGTGCCGCGCCCCACGGGCCCTGGACCTGTGGCCAAAGGCGGGCGGGACATCGGGATGGGATCGGTCGGGACAGGGGCCAAGATCGGGGTTTCCAAGGTTGCGTAAACCTGCTTTTTCACGAAGCCATGGCAAAGTCGATCCTCATCACGGGCGGGGCCCGGTCGGGCAAGAGCCTTCTGGCCGAGCGCATGACGCTGGGGCTGGGCGCGCAGGCGATCTACATCGCCACGGCAGAGGCCTTTGACACCGAGATGGAGGATCGCATCGCGCGCCACCGCGCCCGGCGCGGCCCCGAATGGGTGACGGTGAATGCGCCGCTCGATCTGGTGGGGGCGCTTGCCGACAGCGACGGGCAGGGCCTGCCACGGCTTGTCGATTGCCTGACGCTCTGGCTCAGCAACCTGATGCTGGGCGAGCAGGATTGCGAAAGTGCTGCCGCAGAGCTTGCCGATCTTGTCCCGCGCCTTGCCTCGCCGGTCGTCTTCGTCACCAACGAGGTGGGATCGGGGATCGTGCCGGAAAACGCGCTCGCCCGCGCCTTTCGCGATGCGGCGGGTCTGACCAACCAACGTCTCGCCCAGACCTGTGACGAGGTCTGGTTCTGTGTCTCTGGATTACCCTTGAAAGTGAAACCGCAATGACCGACCTGACCCATCTTTCCCGGCTGGAGGATATCCTGACGCTCGATCTGCCCTCGCCCGATCCGGCCACGATCGAGGGGGCCCGGGCGCGGCAGGCCGAATTGACCAAGCCGCCCGGCTCGCTCGGTCGGCTGGAGGATCTGGCGGCTTTCGTGGCCGGGTGGCGGGCCTGCGCGCGCCCCAGGATCGCGCGCGCGCAGGCCCTGGTTTTCGCGGGCAATCACGGGATCTGCGCGCAGGGCGTGAACCCGTTCCCGCAAGCGGTGACCGCGCTGATGGTCGCCAATTTCGAGGCGGGCGGTGCCGCCATCAACCAGCTGTGCCGGGTCGCTGGCGCGGATCTGACGGTCGTGCCGCTGGATCTGGACCGGCCCACGCAGGATTTCACCCAAGGTCCCGCGATGACCGAGGCGGAATGCCTTGATGCCCTGAAGCGTGGTGCGGCGGCGGTCGATCCCGAGGCCGATGTGCTGATCCTGGGCGAGATGGGGATCGGCAATTCCACCATCTCGGCGGCGCTGGCGCTGGCTGTTTGTGGCGGCGCGCCGGGTGATTGGGTCGGGCGCGGCACGGGCAGCGATGCCGAGGGTCAGGCTCGCAAGGCCGAGGTGATCGCGCGCGGTCTGGCGCGGCATGCGGGGTTGTCGCCGCTGGAGGCGCTTGCGGCGCTCGGCGGGCGCGAACAGGCGGCGATCTGCGGCGCGGTTCTGGCCGCGCGCATGGCGCGTATCCCCGTCATTCTGGACGGCTATATTTGCACCGCTGCCGTTGCCCCCCTGCACGGGGCGGGGGCGGGGCTGCTCGATCATTGCCTTGTCGGGCATCTGAGCGCGGAACCGGGCCATGCCCGGCTTTGCGCCGCCATGGGCAAGGACCCGATCCTGTCGCTGTCCATGGCGCTGGGCGAAGGGACGGGGGCGGCGCTGGCGCTTGGTGTTCTGCGTGGGGCCTTGGCCTGTCACGACGGCATGGCGACCTTTGCCGAGGCCGGCATCGGCTGAGGTCATCCCCGCTTGCGCAGGGTGACGCAGGTGTAGCCCATGGTGCCCATCTTGTAGAGTCGGGTCAGCGCATCGCCGCCGATCATGTTCGCAAAGATGGGCCAATGGTTCAGCCCCACCCGGTGCGCCACGGGCCCTGCCAGATGCAGCGCCCGGTCGCGCAGGCGGTCGAGGCGGATCAGGGGCGTCAGGTCCTGGAGGTCGAGCCTGTCGAACCCGGCGCAGTCCGCTGCCGCCTGCAAGCCGTCCAGATCGGGCACATGCCCCAGCCGCCAGCCCGCGCGAAACCGGTCGAGCCAACGCCGCTCGGCCATGGTCAGGTCCGTCTCGGGCCGGCGCAGCATGTCGTCGACGATCACCAGAACCCCGCCCGTTCCCAGCGCGGATGCCGCGGCATCCAGAAAGGCGGCAGCGCTTTGCGCATGGACGTGGGATTCGATGGCCATGGCCAGATCCGCATCGCTGCCCCGCACCTCGGTGAAATCGGCCCGGAGAAAGCGGCACCGCGCGCTCAGGTTTCGGCGCGTTGCCTCCGCCTCGGCCTTGGCGCGCTGGACGGCGCTGATCGTGATGCCGGTCATTTTGGCCTCGGGCCAGAAGGGGGCGAGGTGAAACAGGCTTCCGCCGACCCCGCAGCCAAGGTCGAGAACCCGGCGGGGTGCGCGGCCAAGGTGGCGCTCGGCCTGCATCCGGATGATGTCATTGACATGGGCGGCTGCCTGTGAGGGCGTTGACACCCCATCGGCCCAGAGCGGTCGATGGATCGCAAGTGCCGAGCCGCTGCCCCCTACCGCAAGAAAGCGGCGGGTGTTGGCGTCGTAATACTCCGCGACCCGAGAGCCTGTCATCATTCCCACCTGATTGCCGCCGCCCCGATGGGGCGCGCCGTTGGGGGGCAAGATATGCCGATGTCCCGCGAGGCAAGGGAAAACCCGTCGCTCCCGGCCATAGGGGTCAGGCGGAACCTGTCTGCCCGCGCACCCGGTCGCCCTGCCCGCCGCCCCGCGCGGTGCGCAGGATCAGGCGGATATCGGGCAAGATACCCCGCAGCGCCACGTAATCGGCATCGCGCCGCGCGAGGCGAACAGGATCGCTCATGTCGATCCCCTCGACCTGGGCCAGGCCGCTGATGCCCGGCAGAACGTCGAGCACGCCGCGCTTGCGCCGCTCCTCGACCAGTTCGGTCTGGACGGGCAGGCAGGGGCGGGGGCCGATCAACGCGATCTCGCCGCGCAGGATGTTCCAGACCTGCGGCAGTTCGTCGATCTTGGTGCGCCTGAGAAAGGCACCGACGCGGGTGACGGAGGCGGCCGAGACCTCATGCGTGCCGGCTTGTGCGGTGCCAAGCTGCATGGTGCGGAATTTCCAGCAGGTAAAGACCTTGCCATGCCGCCCGACACGCGGTTGCCCGAACAGGCCGGGACCGGGCGAATCACGCCTGACCGCGATCCATGCCGCCAGAAGCACCCACCAGAACCCCAGAAGGATCGTCAGCGCAAAGGCGTAATCCACAAGCCGCATGGTCGCGCCATAGACGCGGTTGCCCCTCTGCGCCTCGGTCAGGATCAGGCGATTGTCCTCGCCCGCAGGGGCACCCGAAACCAGATGCGCCGCGATCTTGTCGACCGAGACGGTGGGCCGCAGCGCGGCCAGAGTGTGGAAGGCAGGGCCGCGCAACACGCGTGGCAGCTTGTTCAGCACCGCGAGCTTGCCCGCGAAGCGGTCGGCCTGCACCGCGGGCAGGTAGAGGATCGACACCTCGGTATCCCCGGCCGCGGCAAGAACCGCCTCTGCCCCCCGGCGCTTGCTTTCGGCATAGGGACTGCGATTGCTCGCGTCGAGCGCATCGATCGAGGAGACATAGACGAAGCGCGCGATCCCCGCCTCTTGCGCGGCGCGCAGTTGCGTCAGGGCCAGATCGACATTCACCGCGTCGAATTCGGCCTGCGGGCCGGGCCGGTCGTTGTTGCGGGCGGCAAGGTGCACCATGAGGTCGGCCCCGGTTGCATGCTGTGCCATGGCATCCGGGGCGCAGCAGGACAGGCCGGGAAAGAGCTGTGCCAGCTTCTCCGGGTCCCGGCCGATCAAGACCGGATCGATCCCTGCGGTTTGCAGACGGGGCACGACGTGCCGCCCGACGAAACCCGACGCGCCGGTGATCACGATCTTCATGCGACATCCGCCGGGTCGAGGGATGCGGCATCCCCCGCAACGGGGTCCGTGCCGGGGGCGGGCGCGTAGCCTGTCCCCGCTTGCCGCAGCAAGCTTTGCACCGTTTTCAGGTCCTCGTCGGCAGTCGCGCGATCGAGGGCGTCGAGAAGCGGCACAAGCTCAGGCATCGGCAGGAAGCCTTCTTGTGCGGTCATGATCTTGGGATGCGCCGTTGCGCGGGCATCGGCCCCGATCAGCAATTCCTCGTATAGCTTCTCACCCGGGCGCAGGCCCGTGATCTTGATCGTGATGTCGCCCTCGCCCCCGGGGTCCCCCTCAAGGCGCGGACGCAGGCCCGACAGCGACGCCATGCGCTGTGCCAGATCGAGAATGCGGACCGGTTGACCCATGTCGAGCAAGAAGACATCGCCGCCCTGCGCCATGGCGCTCGACTGGATCACCAGCTGCGCCGCCTCGGGAATGGACATGAAATAGCGCGTGATCTCGGGATGGGTCACGGTGATCGGTCCGCCCGCCTCGATCTGGCTGCGGAAAAGCGGGATGACCGATCCCGACGAGCCAAGAACGTTGCCAAAGCGCACCATGGAGATACGGGTGCCGGAGGCGGTCTCGGCATAGGCTTGGCAGACCATTTCCGCCAGGCGCTTGGACGCCCCCATGATGTTGGTCGGGCGCACGGCCTTGTCCGTCGAGATCAGCGTGAAGGATTGGACCTGCGTGGCGATCGCGGCCTCCAGCACTGTTTTCGTGCCGAAGACGTTGTTGCGCATCCCCTCGGCGATGTTGTCCTCGACCAGGGGCACATGCTTGTAGGCGGCGGCGTGGAACACCGTTCCGACGTTATGCTGCGCCATGGTATCGCGCAGGCGCCGCGCGGATTGGACGGATCCCAGAACCGCATGAAGCCGCGTGGGGCGCGGCAAGACCTTGGTCAGCGCCAAGAGCTCCATCTGGATCGTGTAGAGCGCGGGTTCCGAATGCTCGAACAGGATCAGGTCGCTCGGGCCCTCTCGCAGGATCTGTCGGCACAATTCGCTGCCGATCGATCCGCCTGCACCCGTCACCATCACGACCTTGCCGCGAATGTTGGCCGACATCAGGTCGGGAACAGGCGCCACGGGGTCGCGCCCCAGAAGATCCTCCGCCGACACGTCGACGATATCCGATGTGCTGGCGCGACCGGTGATGATGTCGTCCATGTTGGGGACGGTGCGGACCCTGACGCCGAATTCGGCGAGCTGCTCGATGATCTCGCGCCGCCGCGATCTTTGGGCACGCGGCATGGCCAGAAGCGCAAGCTCCACCCCGAAATTCTCGATCAGGCCGGGCATGTCCTGCGGCCCGATCACGCGCAGACCGTTCACCTCGTTGCCATGCAGGGCGGGGTTGTCATCGACGATGGCGAGCGGCAGGTAATCATTCCCGCGCAGAAGCGAGGCGACAAGTTGTTGTCCCGAGGTGCCGGCCCCGTAGACCAGCACGGGCGTCAGACCCTGCCGCAATTCGCGGCGGAACAATTCGCGCAGCAAGAACCGCAATCCCCCGACCGAGATCAGCGCGAGCATGGCGTAGATGCCCGGAACCGACCGCGGCACCCCAAGCGACAGCCCTTGCGACACGACGAACAAGAAGACCGCCGACACGGCGATCCCGCGCGCGATGGTGACGAAGGCGCGCGACGAGATATAGCGGATCACGGCCCGATAGAATCCGGTCACCGCGAACAGCAAGATGGTGACGGGAAGCGTCATCCCAATGGCAATCCAGATGCGTGGGTCGGGCAGGAAAAAGAAACTGTCGTAGCGCAATCCCATAGCGAGGATGAAGCTGCCCACCAGCAGCACGCAATCCGCCGCCACCTGCAAGATCCGCTTGTTCAGGCGCGACAGGGACAAAAGCCGCGCCAATCCGCGCTGCGCGGAGGGTTTCCGCAATCGTCGGGTTTGGCGTGTCGGCATCGGATTGATCACCCTGATGTCAGCGAGCGGTCATGTCCGGCACAAGGTCCCGAGACCGATTTGCAAAGACCGACACGATGACTCGAAAGGATATTTTTCGCGCGTCGGATAGCTTGGTAATGCCGGGAGTTTCGCCGCACCGCAAGGCGAAACGCGGTCGCGGCGCTGCCGTCGCGGCACTTGGCCAAGGGGAGCAAGGCGATAAGGGGCCTCACCGCAACCTTTGCGCGGTTGTCCTGCCCTCGGGCAGCCCCACATTGACACGCGCAACAGATCCACCCTGCCCGGAGCTCCAGATGACCCGCCCCAAAGCCGCATTTGCCATTCCCGGCGATCTCGCGACCTTGACGGGCGGGTATATCTACGACCGCCGCCTCTTGTCGGAACTGCGCGCCGATGGCCGTGACGTGGCCCATGTCGGTCTCGGGGCTTCCTTTCCCGATCCCACGCCCGCGGATATGGCGGATGCGGCCCGCAGGTTGTCGCGCTTCGGGCCCGATTGCCCGGTGATGATCGACGGGCTGGCGATGGGGGCGATGGAGCTGTCTGTCCTGACCGGCATGGCGGCACCCATCGTGGCGCTCGTACATCATCCGCTTGCCCATGAAAGCGGCCTTGCCCCCGCGATGCGCGACCGGCTTTACCGCAGCGAACGCGACAATCTCGCGCTCGCGGCCCATGTCGTTGTGCCAAGCCCGCATACCGCCGCCTTGCTCGTGTCGGATTATGGCGTCACGGCCGATCGCATCACCATCGCCCGACCGGGCACCGACCGCCCCATGGGGCGGGTGGCGAAAGCCGATCCGCCCCTGATCCTGTCGGTCGGCATCCAGGTGCCGCGCAAGGGGCATGACGTGCTGATCCGGGCGCTGGCGCAGCTGCGCGACCTCCGCTGGCAGGCTGTGATCGTGGGATCGGCGCTCGATGCCGAACATGCCGCTTTTTTGGCCCGGTTGGTGACCGACCTTGACCTCTCCTCGAAAGTCCGGCTGGTCGGCCGCGTCTCGGGGGAGGAGCTGGCGCGGCTCTATGGTCAGGCAAGCCTTTTTGCGCTCGCGACCCGCTACGAGGGCTACGGCATCGTCTTTGACGAGGCCATGGTTCACGGCCTGCCCATCGTCACATGTGCGACGGGGGCGGTTCCCGATACGGTTGCCCCGCAGGCGGGGCTTTTGGTTCCGCCCGATGATCCCGACGCCTTTGCGCAGGCCCTTGCAACGGTTCTCGAGGATGACGCCACGCGCGGGCGGATGGCGGATGCTGCGACGGCGGCGGGCGCGGCCCTGCCCGGTTGGGCGGCGACCGCGCGCTCGGTGGGGGAGGTATTCGACCGCGTCTCCGCCCGCGCGCAAAAGGCGGTCGCGGCACGGCGTTGAACCCTCGGGGGATCGGGGGCGCCTGCGCGCCCTCGCGAGAATGTGATCCTGCTGGCCAAGGGGCTCTCGGCCCGCCAGACAAGCCCCGGCGCGGCTTTCTCGAGGTGCAGAACTCCGAACCCTGTCTGCAGGCGATTTCCTCGTGCCATCGCGGGCTTGCCGGAACGGCATTCGCCCTAGATTTTCAAATTCGACGGAAAAAACAGGATCACCATGCCGACCAGCCCAGCCGCAAAGGTCGGGTCCGCCCCTGCTGCGGTCCCGCACCGACCCCCGGAGCCGCCTGCACCCTCGCTCGCGCCGGCAGGTGTCGAGCAGTTGCGCAGGCTTCAGGGCGATCTTGCCGTAGGCCTGCCGATTGTCCTGCGCCATGACGGGGCCGCGGTTCTGGTGGCGCTCGTCGAATCCCTGACACAGGCGCGTTACAGCGCCATGACGGATCTTGGCACGCCCGAACTGGTCGTGACGCGGCGCCGCGCCGTGGCGCTGGGCGCGCAGCCCCCGGGGCAGGGCGACACGTTGCGGTTCCGCCTGCCGCCGGGGGCGGATCTTGGCTGGGTTGCCGCCGTCGCGGGCCGATCCGGGCCGCAGGACGGCGACCTGGGGGGCGGATTGCCCATACTTCAGACCGGATCGGCGCTGCATCGGGCCATGCTCGACATCGCCAAATCCATCCATGTCCTTCCGGCCGCGCTTGCCGTGCCCCTCTCGGTCGAGACCGAGGCCGTCATTGCCGATCTTGGTCTTTCCACCATGCCGCTTGCGCGTGTCCTGCCGGCGCTCGAGGAGGCGCGCAGCCAGACCTGCGTCAGCTCGGCCCAGCTGCCGATGGATGTCTCCTCCTCCGGGCATGTACATGTCTTTCGCCCCGATGCCGGTGGGCCGGATCATTACGCCATCGAGGTGGGCACGCCCGACCTGTCGGGCCCGGTCCTTGTGCGGCTCCATTCCGCCTGTTTCACGGGCGATGTGCTGGGCAGCCTGAAATGCGATTGCGGGCCGCAATTGCGCGCCGCCATGGCCGCGATGGCCGAGGCGGGGGGCGGCGTGCTGATCTATCTCAACCAGGAGGGGCGGGGGATCGGACTGGCCAACAAAATGCGCGCTTATGCGCTGCAGGATGCGGGTCTCGACACGGTCGAGGCCAATCATTGGCTGGGGTTCGAGGATGACCAGCGAGATTTCCGCATCGGGGCGCAGATCCTGGGCCGGATGGGCATCGACCGGGTGCGCCTGATGACGAACAATCCTGCCAAGATGGCCAGCCTGTCGGCGCTGGGCGTCACGGTGGTGGACCGCGTGCCGCTGCGCGTGGGCAAAACCGCGCAGAACGCCCATTACCTTGCCACCAAGGCCGCGAAATCGGGGCATCTGTTGTGACCCATGCGCCTGCCCTTTGGTGTGTCGGTCCGGGTCGGGCCGAACTGCGCCCCGGCGCGCTGGGCGAGGGCGTGACCGTCGACATGCTTTACACCGGCATCAGCCGGGGCACCGAGCGTCTGGTGTTCGAGGGCCGGGTGCCGGACAGCGAAACGGACCGGATGCGCGGCCCCGCGATGGAGGGGGATTTCCCCTTTCCGGTCAAATACGGCTATTGCGCCGTGGGCCGCGTGGCCGAGGGCGCGCTGGCCGGGCGCGCGGTCTTTGCGCTCCATCCCCACCAGGCGCGCTTTCGCCTGCCGCAATCGGCGCTGACACTCCTGCCCGAGGATCTGCCGCCCGGCCGCGCCGTTCTGGCCGCCAACATGGAAACCGCGCTGACGCTTTTGTGGGACAGCGGCGCGGGGGCAGGGGACCGGATTGCCGTGATCGGTGCGGGCGTTCTGGGGGCCCTGACCGCCTATCTTGCCGCCCGCCTGCCGGGGGCCGAGGTGACGTTGGTCGATACCAATCATGACCGCGCCGCGCTGGCCGCGCCATTGGGCTGCGGCTTTGCCGCGCCGGACACCGTGCCAGGGGATTGCGACGTGGTCTTTCACCTCTCGGCCAGTGCCGCGGGTCTTGCCACCGCCATCGCCAGCGCAGGGCCCGAAGCCGTGGTGCTGGAGGGCAGCTGGTACGGGGCGGGGACCACGCAAGTGCCCCTTGGCGGGGCGTTTCACAGCCGCCGCCTGCGGATTGTCGGCTCGCAGGTGGGTCAGATCCCGCCTGCGCGCGCGCCCCGCTGGACCCATGCCCGCCGCCTTGCCAAGGCGCTGGAGCTTTTGACCGATCCCGCGCTTGATGTGCTGATCTCGGGCGAAACCGCCTTTGCCGATCTGCCCGCGCGCTATGGTGCGATCCTGTCGGACCCTGCCACCTTGTGCCACCGCATCCGCTACGATGCCCCCCAAGACGCCCTTTGAGGAGAGACCATGTTTGCCGTCGAAGTCCGCGATCACATCATGATCGGCCATTCCCTTCCCTCGCCCGTTTTCGGCCCCGCCCAGGGGCTGCACGGCGCGACCTTCACGGTCGATGCGGCCTTCTTCACGCAGGATATCGATGATCACGGGCTGGTGGTCGACATCGGCCTCGCGACCGAGGCGCTGGCCGAGACGCTTGCCCCCCTGCGCTACAAGAACCTCGACGAGGTGCCGGAATTCGCGGGGAAATTCACCACCACCGAATTCCTCTGCGGCCATATCTTTGCCGCCATGGCCGAGCGCGTGCGCGCCGGAAAGCTCGGCGATGGCGGGCGGGTGCGCAAGCTGCGCATCACGCTGCACGAAAGCCATGTCGCCCGCGCCTGGTACGAGGCGGAGATCTGATCCATGGGCTTTTCCGCCGAATGGCTTGCGCTGCGCGACCCCGCCGACCGGGCGGCGCGCGATGCTGTGCTGGCCCGGCGGGCGGCGCGGGCGGCGGGACCTGCGCCTCTGATCGTCGATCTGGGCGCTGGCACCGGGGCGACATGGCGGGCGCTTTCGCCGCTTTTGCCCCCGGGCGCGCGCTGGCGCTTTGTCGACAATGACCCGGCGCTCTTGTCCATCGCGGCTGCGGCAGCGGGCGAGGGGGCGGAGACCGTGATCGCCGATCTGGCCGATCTCGAGGCTCTGCCGCTAGCCGGTGCCACGCTTGTCACGGCCTCTGCCCTGCTCGATCTGGTCTCGGCCGATTGGGTGGCGGGGCTGGTCGCGCGGCTCGGGGTGCCGTTTTACGCGGCCCTGAGCTATGATGGGCGGATGGACTGGACCCCGAAAGATCCGCGCGATGCCGCGATCACGGCGGCCTTCAACCGTCACCAGACGGGGGACAAGGGGCTTGGCCCCGCTTTGGGTCCGGATGCCGCCGATCACGCCGCCCGCGCCTTCGAGGCGGCGGGCTTCACCGTCACGCTGGCCGACAGCCCCTGGCTGCTTGGCCCCGAGATGGCCGCCCTTCAGCGTGATCTGTGCGACGGCATCGCGGCGGCTGCCGCTGAAACGGGCCTTGGCGATGCCGCCGATTGGGGCCGGGCGCGGCGCGAGACCGCCGCCCTGTCGCGCTGCATGATCGGGCATCTCGACATTCTCGCCCTGCCGCCCGTCCCGCCACCGGAGATTGCCCATGTGCAGCATTGACGTGACCCCCCGCGTCTGGGAGCGCCTCTTGGCCGTGCGCCAGGGGCTTGCCTGCGCCTGCTGCGGGCGGTGGAGCGCGGGCGAACGCGCGGCGCTTGCGCTGTACGGCCCGCTTGCCCGCCGCGATCTGGGGCCTGTCACCGTGGCGCAGATCGGCCAATCGCTCGACGGGCGCGTGGCCACCGTCACGGGCGATGCGCGCGACGTGTCGGGGCCCGATGGGCTTGCGCATCTGCACCGCATCCGCGCGCTGGTCGACGGGGTTGTGATCGGTGTGCGCACAGCGCTTCATGATACGCCGCGCCTGACCGTGCGGCTCTGCCCCGGCCAGAACCCCGCCCGCATCGTCATCGATCCGCAGGGCCGCTTGCCCGATGATGCGCCGGTGCTCACCGATGACGGGGCGCGGCGCATCGTGGTTCAGGCGGTGGAAAAGCCCCGTCCCGCAGGCGTCACCGTGATCCGGCTCCGGCCCCGCGACGGGCAGCTTGACCCTGCCGAAATCCTTGTTGCGCTGCATGCCGAGGGATTCACGTCGCTTCTGGTCGAGGGCGGCTCGATCACCATCGCGCGGTTTCTCGAGGCGGGGCTTCTGACCCGGCTGCAGGTCGCCATCGCGCCGCTTCTGATCGGGGGCGGCCCGCAGGGTCTGACGCTTCCCAGCCCCACGGCGCGGCTGGCCGAGGCGATCCGCCCCGACATGCGGGTCTTTTCACTGGGCTCGGATGTCGTTTTCGATTGCGGCCTCACGCCCGAGGCGATGAGCGCCACCGAACCGCTGCATCTGCAATCGGAACGGCTGTCGCGGGCCTGACCGCGCGTCAGACTTTCGCGCGCGCCTCAACCGGGCGACATGCCCCGCAGCCGTTCCGACCGGCGGCGCAACATCTCGACCACGCTCAACAGGCCGATGGACACGACGACAAGGATCGTCGCCACGGCAAGGATCGTCGGGCTGATCTGTTCGCGCAGGCCGGTGAACATCTGCCACGGCAGCGTCTGCTGCTGGGCCGAGCCCACGAAGATCACCACCACCACCTCGTCGAAAGACGTGATGAAGGCGAAAAGCCCACCCGAGATCACGCCCGGAAGGATCAGCGGCATCTGCACCCGGAAAAAGGTCGTGACCGGGTTCGCCCCGAGGCTCGCCGCCGCCCGCGTCAGCGACCGGTCGAACCCCACCAGCGTTGCGGTCACCGTGATGATGACAAAGGGAATGCCAAGCGCGGCATGGGCCAGCACCACGCCCCAATAGGTCCCCTGCAACCCGACGCGGGAGTAAAAGAAATACATCCCCGCCGCCGAGATGATCAGCGGCACGATCATCGGCGAGATCAGGATGGCCATGATCGCCCCCTTGAAGGGCACATGGCTTTGCGACAGGCCGATGGCGGCCAAGGTGCCAAGACTGACCGACAAAAGTGTCGCCACCGGCGCGATAGTCAGCGAATTGCGCAACGCCTGCTGCCAATCGGGATTGGTCAGGAAATCGCGGTAATGGCGCAGGCTATAGGCCTCGGGGTCGAGCGCCAGCATGCCGGGCGTGAAGGTAAAGAAATTCTCGGCATTGAAGCTGAGGGGGATCACGACAAGGATCGGGGCCATCAGGAAAAAGAAGATCAGCCCGCAGATCACGCGGAACCCGTAGAACCACAGGCGTTCGCCGGTCGTGGCATAGGGTGGCAGTTTGGTTTCCATCTTGGCTTACCCCAGCTTGACGTTGTCGATGCCCACGATCCGGTCGTAGAGCCAGTAAAGAACCAGCACCAAGGCCAACAGGATCGACCCAAGCGCTGCGGCCAGACCCCAGTTCAGGCTGTCGGAGATGTGAAAGGCGATCCGGTTCGAGATGAAGATGCCGGTGCGGCCGCCCACGATCTCGGGCGTGATGTAATAGCCGATCGACAGGATGAAGACGAGGATGCAGCCCGCCCCGATCCCCGGCACCGATTGCGGAAAGTAGACGCGCCGGAACGCGGTCCAGTTCGTCGCCCCCAGCGATTTCGCGGCCCGCATGTAGCTGGGCGGGATCGTCTTCATCACCGAATAGAGCGGCAGGATCATGAAGGGCAAAAGGATATGGGTCATGGCCACGACCGTGCCGACCTGATTGTTGATCATCGCCAGCCGCGCGTCATCGGCGACCAGGCCCACCCATACGAGCAGGTCGTTGATCACGCCCTCTTGCTGCAACAGCACCTTCCACGCGCTCGTGCGCACCAGAAGCGAGGTCCAGAACGGCAAGAGGACAAGGATGAGCAGCATGTTCGACGTGCGCAGGGGCAGGTTCGACAGCAGGTAGGCGATCGGATAGCCCAGGATCACGCACAGCCCCATGATCGTCAGCGACAGCACCATGGTGCGCTGAAACAGGAGCATGTAGATCCGCTGGTTGTCCTCGACCTGCTCGATCCCGCCCGGCGTCAGTTGCAGGTCGACGGCGGCAAGAAAATAGCCGGCCGTATAGGGGTCGGAAAAGGTCTGGATCGTGCTCCAGATCGGCATTTCGGCCCAGCCATCGTCGATATCGGCAAATCGTGCGCGCAGGTCGACGGGCGTGAAGCCCGATACGGCTGCGGCGGCCTCCTGCAGCCGCATCACCTCGGCACGGGCGATCTCGGGTCCATCGGTGGCACCGACTTCGGCACCTGCGCTCAGATCGCGGTAAAGCGCCAGAAAGACCGTGTTCCACGGCTCTTCGGTCGTCGGGCTGTCGGGGTTGCGCGCTTCCGCCTGCAAGGTCAGGGCGAATGATCGGTAGGCATCCGCCGTCTCGGGCAGCATGTCGTCGATGCCCGCAGCCAGCCGGAACGCCGGTTCGCGCATCTCCGTCTCGGTCGCGGCCCATGCGGCCTGCTCCTCGATCCAGTCGGGATCGGCCATCAGCGAGATCCAGGTCGCGGGCTCTTCCCAGGCAGGGTCCAGGGCGATGAACTGCTCGGCATAGCCTTCGCCGATATCGTCGATGCCCCGGCCCGAACGACGAAAGATCGAACTCAGCCCCGTTTCCTCGTAATTCAGGCGCGACCCAAGTCGCGTGTGGATGCGCCGCTCGACCGCTGCATGCAGGTCATAGGCGAGCGCGGCATAGGTATCCTCGGAAGGCAGATCCTGCGCGTCCCAATCCTCCAGCGCGATCACCGTGCGCGGCAGGGTTTCGGACACGATCTGGTTCTCGACCGACCGGAACAGCATGTCGAGGATCGGCGCGACGAAGGTCACCAGCAGAAAGATCAGCAGGGGCGCGATCAGCGCCAGCGCCCGGAGCTTTTGTGCCCTCAGCGCCCGGTTCAGGCTCTGTTTCAGCGGCCTTCCGTCGGCGGCCAGCATCGGGCCGGTCTGGGCCGCGTCATCGCGGCGGGCCTCGGCGGCGGCCTGGCTCAGGTTGCCTGCGGTGGCGTCGCTCATGGGGCTATGTCCTCGGGCAGCAGCGGAAAAGGGGATGCCGGGGCGGTCGCGCCGCCCCGGCATGTGTCACGCAAAGGGCGCGTTTACTGCGCCAGCCATGCCTGGAACCGCGCGTCCAGATCGTCGCGGTAATCGGCCCACCACAGGTAGTTGAACACGATCACGCGCTCGGAATTGGCGGGGTTCGTGGGCATGTGCGGGGCCATCTCCACGCCCAGCTCGGCATGCGTGCCGACCAGCGGGGCAGAGGATTCACGCGCCGGACCATAGGAGATATAGGCCGCCTGATCCGCCAGACGCTGCGTGTCGGTCCCGAAATAGAGGAAATCGAGCACGCGGTTCAGACGATCCTCCGGCAGACCCTCGGGGATCACCCAACCGTCGAGGTCAAAGACCTGTGCATCCCACAGCATCTCGATCGGTTGGTCCTGCTCCACGATGGCCGAGAACAGGCGCCCGTTGTAGGACGAGCCCATCACCGCTTCGCCATCGGCCATGAACTGGATCGCTTCGGCGGCCGAGGTCCACCACAGCGTGTCCTCCTTGATCCGGTCGAGCATGGCAAAGGCGCGGTCGATGCCTTCCTCGGTTTCCAGCACGTCGTAGATGTCTTCCTGCGCGACACCGTCACACAGAAGCGCCCATTCGAGGTTGTTGATCGGGCGACGTTCCAGCGTGCGCGTGCCGGGGAAATTCTCGGTGTCGAACAGCGCGCAGACGCTGTCGGGGGTGCGTCCCTCCCACGCGGCCACGTCGGTGCGATAGCCATTGGTCGTCGAATAGACGATCTGCGGGATGAAGCAGTCCGATACGATCAGATCGCCGAAATCCTCCGATGCGGATGTGCCATCGGGCGCGGGCGCCAGGATCTCGTCGTGGTCGACCTCCATCGCCAGGCCTTCGTCGCACAGCCGGATGGCATCGGCGGCCACCACGTCGACCAGGTCCCAGGTGACGTTGTTGGCCTCGAACATCGCGCGCATCCGCGCCACGGCCTCGGGGCTGCTTTCGTCCCAGACGATGGTCACGTCGGGGTTCGCCGCCTGGTAGGGGTCGGTATAGGCGTTGATCTGGCTGGCCTGGTAGGCCCCGCCCCAGCTGACGAAGGTGACTGTATCAGCCATCTCCTGCGCGTTCGCGGCAGGGGCCAGCAACATCGCGGCGGCCCCGGTTTTCAAAAGGGATTTCAAGGTCATCTTGTCTCACTCTCCTTGGTTGGACTTCGGGTTTGTGATCGAAAGAAAGCCGAAGCGCGGGGCCATGGGCCCCGGTCTCAGGCGTCGAGCGCGCGGCAATCTTGCGGCAGCCAGCCGATCTCGATCCGCTCGCCCGGTTTCAGGCGGCGCTGGTCGGGGGCGTTGCGGGTCTTGATCACGAAATCCTCGTGGCCCGCGACCCGCAGGCGGGTGCGATAGATGTCGCCCATGTAGATGAACTCGACCACCTCGGCCTTGAGCGTATGGGCATCGGGGGCAAGCCGGTCCTTGTTCATCTCGACCCGCTCGGGGCGGATCGACACCTTGGTGCGGGCACCGACTTCCGACACGTTGACGGGCAGGGCGTCGATCAATTCGCCATCGTCGAGCCGCACGACGCACATGTCCTCGCGCATCTCGGCGACCGTGCCCTCCAGCGTGTTGTTCTCGCCGATGAACTGGGCCACGAAACTGTTCTGCGGCTGTTCGTACAGTACATCGGGCGCGTCCAGCTGCTGGATGCGGCCATCGTCGAACACCGCGACCCGGTCCGACATGGTCAGCGCCTCGGTCTGGTCATGGGTGACATAGACCACCGTGATGCCCAGCCTGTGGGCAAGGTTGGTGATCTCGAACTGCATCGTTTCGCGCAGCTGCTTGTCGAGCGCGCCCAAGGGCTCGTCCATCAGAACCAGCTCCGGCTCGAACACCAGGGCACGCGCCAGCGCGATCCGCTGCTGCTGGCCACCGGACAATTGCGCGGGCCTGCGACCACCGAAATCGCCCATCTGCACCATGTCGAGCGCGCGCATGACCTTGGCCTCGCGGTCGGACTTGCCGATCTTGCGCACCTCCAGCGGAAAGGCGAGGTTTTCGGCCACGGTCATATGCGGGAACAGCGCGTAATTCTGGAAAACCATGCCTATCCCGCGCTTGTGGGGCGGGATGTTGTTGATCGGGTTTCCGCCCAGCGTGATCTCGCCATGGGTGGCGGTCTCGAAGCCTGCCAGCATCATCAGGCAGGTCGTCTTGCCCGAGCCAGAGGGACCCAGCATGGTCAGGAACTCGCCCTTGCCGATCGCGAGGTTCAGATCCTTCACGACCAGCGTTTCACCGTCGTAGCTTTTCTGCACGCGGTCGAAAGACACGAACGCGTCTTGCATCTCCGATGGCAAATCCAAACTCCCTGTTTCGCGGCTTGATGTCGCTTTTATACAAGTCGTTTTTAGACCATTCTTGACGCTTGCACGCAACCGGCACGGTGGGTTTCGGCCGAGATACACATTCAAGTTATTGTTTTAATATATAAAAAACTTGAAATAAGCATGGCGCGGCATTGGCCATTGCTTGAAAATGAGGCATGAAAACGACATGATGCCGACCATTGCGGCATGTCGTTTTTCGTGCTGCCTGCGTGCTGGCCGCCTGTCTGCCCGGCGCGCCGCCTCAGTCCTTGACGAACAAGGCCCTCGGCACCTGGGCCAGGCATTCGACCCCCGTCTGCGTGATCAGGATCGATTCCGTGATCTCGAATCCCATGTCCTCGAGCCACAGACCGGTCATGAAATGAAAGGTCATCCCCGGCTCCAGCACGGTCCGGTCACCCGTCCGCAGGCTCATGGTCCGCTCGCCCCAATCGGGCGGATAGCTCAACCCGATGCCGTAGCCGGTGCGGTTGTCCTTGGTGATGCCGTGCCGCGCCAGCACCCCGAAAAACGCCAGCGCGATATCCTCGCAGGTGTTGCCGGGGCGCGCGGCCTCCAGCCCCGCCTCGATCCCCTCCAGCGTCGCGGCCTCGGCGTCGCGGAAGGCTTGCGTGGGCCGTCCCAGGAACACCGTGCGCGACAGCGGACAATGGTAGCGCCGATAACACCCCGCGATCTCGAAGAACGTGCCTTCCCCGGCCTGCAACGGCCTGTCGTCCCATGTCAGGTGCGGCGCGCTCGCCTCCCGCCCCGAGGGCAGCAGCGGCACGATGGCCGGATAATCCCCCGCAGGCCCGTTTCCGCCCCGGATGCCGCTGTCATAGATCTCGGCCACGAGGTCGGATTTCCGCATCCCCACCTCGACCACGTCGAAGATGCGCTGATGCATGCGCTCCACGATGAAGGCCGCCTGCCGCATGTAGCCGATCTCGGCCTCCGATTTCACCGCGCGCTGCCAGTTGACCAGCGCGGTGGCATCGACGAACCGCGCCTCGGGCAGGTTGCGCGTCAGACTGACAAAGGCCGCCGCCGAGAAATAGTAATTGTCCATCTCCACGCCGATGCGCAGCCGCCCCCATCCCCGGTCGCGCAACACGCCCGACAGGTAATCCATCGGGTGCAGGTCGGGGTTCTGCACGTAGATATCCGGATAGCCGAGGATATGGGTCTCGCGCAGCCACGAGGTCAGCCGCGCGCCATTGGCATCCTGCCCGCGCCCGAACCAGATCGGGTCGCCATGCGGCGGCACGATCACGCATTGATGGACGTAAAAGGACCAACCGTCATAGCCCGTCAGCCAGTTCATGTTCGACGGGTCGGTGACGATCAACAGATCGCATCCCCGCGCGCCCATCGCGCGCCGGGTCTTGTCGAGCCGCGCGGCATATTCCTCGGGCGTGAACCGGAACATCGGGGCGGTCATGGGCACCGTCCTTGGCTGTCGATGGTGTGGGGCGGGCCCGCAGACGGTTATCCCGCCCCCTCAGCCTGCCATGCCATCGCCCGCGCCCCTGCCGTCATGGCGACCCTCGGGGCCCCCGAAACGACATCTTGCCTGCCCCTGTCCCTTCGGAACCCGGGGTGGCGCTCCCCCCCAAAGCGGGGCGGTCATGGCTGCGGCCCGAACCCGTCGCAGCCGACCGGGCCTGTCGCCGCCCGGTTGTCGGCGGCGCAAGGGCAGGGCTTCAAGCCGGGTCTTGTCGCTCAGGTCAGCCTTGCCGGGAACCCCTCGGCCCTCAGATCGGTGCCAAGCGCATCTTCCAAGAGCTTGACGATCTGGGTCGATTGCGCCTCGCCGCCATAGGCGGCCTTGCCCTTGATGAAGGTCTGGTTCGTCATCCCCGCCAGATCCAGCGGCACACCGAATTCGCGGCCGAACCCCATGGCAAAGCCCAGATCCTTGAGCGCCAGATCCATGGAAAAGGCGATGTCGTAGCTCCCGTTCAGGATCAGCTGCCCCTCAGTCTCATGCACGAAAGAACTGCCCGAGGAGGCGGCAATCGCCTCCCACGCGGTCTTGAGGTCAAGGCCGCCACGCTTGGCCAGCATCAGCGCCTCGCCATCGGCCACCAGATGGATGAAGGCCAGCATGTTGGTGATCACCTTGATGATCGCCGCACTGCCCAGGGGGCCCATGTGGAACAGCTTGTTGCCGATGACCTCCAGCGCCGGGCGGTGCAGCGCCACCAGATCGGCGTCGCCGCCTGCCAGCACCGTGATCTCGCCCCGTGCCGCCAGATGGACGCCGCCCGTCACGGGCGCCTCGAGCAGTCGAACACCCGCGGCCTCGGCCACCGCACCCAGCCGGATGATGTCGTCGCGCCCGAGGGTCGAATTCTCGATCCATGTGCTGCCCGGTTTCATCCTGGGCAGGATTTCGGCCAGCACCAGCTCCGACACGGCGGGCGAGGGCAGGCAGGTAAAGACATGATCGGTCGCGGCGGCGACTTCCGCCGCACTTGCCGCCACGCTCGCCCCCATCTCGGACAGCCGCAGGGCAAGGCTCGGGTCGCGGTCGTAGACCGTCACCTGATGGCCCGCGCGGATCAGGCTTGCCGCGATATGCCCGCCCAGATTGCCCAACCCGATATAGCCGTAATTCATGATCCGTATCCCACCAGTGCCTTGATTTCGCAAAAGTCGTGAATGCCCCAATCGGCATATTCCCGGCCATTGCCCGATTGCTTGTAGCCGCCGAAGGGCGCGAAGGTATCCCAGTCGGGGCCGTTGATGTTGACCTGCCCCGCCCGCAGCCGCCGCGCGACATGGCGCGCCGCGTCCGGGGGGCCGCTGACATAAGCCGCCAGCCCATAGACCGTGTCATTGGCCATGGTGACGGCGTGATCGACGCTCTCGTAGCCGATGATCGACAGCACGGGGCCAAAGATCTCCTCCCGCGCGATGGTCATCTCATGGGTCACATGGCCAAAGACGGTGGGCCGCACGAACCAGCCGTGATTGATGCCCTCGGGGCGGCCAAGACCGCCCACGGCCAGCATCGCGCCCTCGCCGAGGCCCGTCTGGATCAGCCCCTGCACCTTGTCCCATTGCGCGCCCGAGATGAGCGGCCCCATCGTGACCGCTGGATCGGTCGGGTCGCCGATGATGACGCTCTCGGCGGCCACGCGGGCCGCCTCCATCGCCTCGGCCATCCTGCCCATCGGCACGAACATCCGCGTCGGCGCATCGCAGCTTTGGCCGGTATTGCCGAAACACGCGAGCGTCCCGGCCGCGACCGCGTCCCCCAGATCGGCACCGGGCAGGATGATATTGGCCGATTTCCCGCCCAGTTCCTGCGCCACGCGCTTGACCGTCGGGGCGGCCGCCGCAGCCACCGCTACGCCTGCCCGCGTCGATCCGGTGAAGGACACCATGTCGACCTCGGGATGCGCGGCCAAGACCGCGCCCACATCCGCGCCCGTCCCCTGCACAAGGTTGACCACGCCCGCAGGCACGCCCGCCTCCTCGCACAATTCGGCGAACAAGAGCGCCGAAAGCGGCGCAAGCTCCGAGGGTTTCAAGACCATCGTGCAGCCTGCCGCCAAGGCCGGGGCGACCTTGCACACGATCTGGTTCATCGGCCAGTTCCACGGCGTGATCAGCGCGCAAACGCCGATCCCCTCGCGGATGATGCGGGTCGTGCCGCGCTGCTCCTCCCAATGGAATTCGCGCGCGGTCGTGATCGTCGTTTCCAGGTGGATCTGCCCGGCCCAGGCCTGCGCGTCCCGCGCGGCGGTGATGGGCGCGCCCATCTCGTCCGACATGGCTTTGGCGATCTCGTCGAAACGGGCGGTATAGGCGGCCAGCAGCCGTTCCAACAGCGCGATCCGGTCCGCCACGGGCCATGCCGCGAACCCGTCAAACGCCGCCCGCGCCGCCATCACCGCGCGGTGCGCGTCATCGCCATTGCCCAAGGCCAGATCGCCAAGGCTTGCCCCCGTGGCAGGGTTCTCGACCGCCATCCGCGCGCGGCCCAAGGGGGCGACCCATGCGCCGCCGACGTAATGCTGGGACAGACGGTGCAACATGATCCTACCGGAAATAGATGTTGAACCGCTTGCGGATCGCCACGTCGATCTCGGGCGAGACCTGGCAGCCTGCGCTCGCCAGGATCGCGTTCTTGCGCGCAATCGCGGTATCAAGCAGCAGGGGCTGGCCCGCCTCCACCCATTCCTTGGGGCTCATCCGGTTGCCGACCTTGGGATAGACATATTCCGTCTGCATCAAGCCCAGCGTCTGATCGGTGCCAAGGTAATGGCCCGGTCCGCCCAAACAGACCTGCTTCATCGCCTCGATCGAGGTGCTGTCCTCGGTCACGTCGATGCCGCGCACCAGCCGCATGGCCTGGCCCAGGATGTCATCGCCCAGAACAAGGCTTTCCAGGCAGAACCCCAAGAGCGAGGCATGCATGCCCACCGTTTCGTAGCACAGGTTCAGCCCCGAAAGCCCCGCCAGCGCATTGGTGATCCCCTGTTCCCAGCCCGCCTGCATGTCGGGCAACTTGCTGTCCGAAATCCCCGACGCCGCCCCACCCGGCAGGTCGTAGAACCGGTGCATCTGCGCGCAGCCTGCGGTCAGAAGCGCCTGTTCGGCCGATCCGCCCGACATCGCCCCCGTGCGCAGATCGCTGACAAAGGGCCAGGTGCCAAAGATCGCAGGCGCCCCCTTCTTGATCGCGTTGACATAGACGACACCGGCCAGGCATTCGGCCACCGCCTGCACGATGGCCAGCGCAATGGGCGCAGGGGCCGTGGCCCCCGCCTGACCCGCCGACAACAGCAGCATGGGCATGCCCCGGCGGACGCAATCCTCCATCGTGATGCAGCTTTCCTCGGCGAATTTCATCGGCGGCACGACGAAACAGTTGGAATTGCTGACGAATGGCCGCTCCAGCCATTTCTCCTCGCCGCCCGCCACCATGTGCAGCATCTCGAAGCAATCGGCGACATGGGCCGGGTCGCTGAAGGATGTGCCGACATGCTTCTTCGTGCCCGCCAAACAGGCGTAAAGCGTGTTGAGGTCCATCTCGCGATTGTCCTTCACATCGCGGCAGACCATCGTGCGTTGGTAGAAGTGGATATTGTCGAGGTTATCGACCAGCCGCGCGCCGTCATACAGATCCTGCGCGGTCGACTCGCGGTAGTCATGGGTGATCGGGTCGACGATATGCACCGCCGCGCCCGCCGTCCCGAAATGCACGTTGGTGCCCGACAGGTGCATGTCGTGCTTGGGGTCGCGGGCATGAAGCGTGATGTTGCGCGCGGCCACCGCCAGCATGTCCTCGACCAGCGCGCGGGGAAAGCGGATGCGCCCGTCATCGCCCCGGATCGCCCCCGCCCCCGTCAGGATCTCCACGCCCGAAGGCGGCGCATCGGCAAGCCCGATCACCTCCAGGGCTTCCAGCGCGCTTTGATGGATCTTTTCCATCCCCGCGTCGCTCAACGGGCGATACTGGCCCCCGGACATGCCGGGGCGAATGGGGCGCTTGTCCTCGGCCAGGGGGGCCGCGCGCAGCGCCACTCGCGCCGCCCGCCCGCCTGCGCGCCGCGCCCGCGCGGGTTCGCAGGTTTCGCCGATCCCCGGCAGGGCGGCATCCACGATCTGGTTTTCCGGTATCATGCTCACATCCGCACCCGTTCGGCTTTGGGGTCATAAAGGGGGGTCAGGCTGGCGCGGGCCTTGTGCCGCGCGCCTGCCACTTCGATTTCGTAACTGCTGGCCAGGACCTGCTCGGGGCTTTCACCGGGGCACGGGACATAGCCCATCCCGATGGCCCCGCCCAAGGCATGGCCGTAATTGCCGCTCGTCACCGGGCCCACGATCTTGCCATCGCGCACGATCGCCTCGTTGTGGAACAAAAGCGGCTCTGGGTCTTCGAGCTGGAATTGCAGCATCATCCGCGCCAGCCCCTGATCTTGCTTGCGCATCACCGCGTCACGCCCGATGAACTCGCCCTTGTCCGTCTTGACCGCAAAGCCAAGACCCGCCTCCAGCACGTGATCCTCATCCGTGATGTCATGGCCGAAATGGCGATAGGCCTTCTCGATCCGGCAGCTGTCGAGCGTGTGCAGCCCACACAGCTTCAGCCCGTGATCCGCGCCCGCATCGCGCAGGGCCTCGAAAACATGGGCGGCCATGTCGCTGGAAACGTACAGCTCCCAGCCCAACTCGCCCACGTAGGAAATGCGATGCGCCCGGGCCAATCCCATCCCGATCTCGATCTCGCGCGCCGTGCCAAAGGCGAAGCCCTTGTGGCTCAGATCATCGGGGCTGACCGCCGACAACAGATCGCGCGCTTTCGGGCCCATCACGCAAAACACGGCCTCGGCCGCCGTCATGTCGACGATGGCCACCGCATGATCGCCCTGATGGCGGCGCAGCCAGGCCAGATCGCGCTGCAACGTGGCCCCCGGCACGACCAGCAGATAGGCCGTTTCCGACAGGCGCGTCACCGTCAGATCGCTTTCGATGCCGCCGCGCTCGTTGAGCATCTGGGTATAGACGACCCGGCCCTTGGCCACATCGACCTGGTTGGCGCAAAGCCGGTTGAGGAATGTACAGGCGTCCCGCCCCTCCACCCGGATCTTGCCGAAAGAGGTCATGTCGAACAGGCCCACGCCATTGCGCACCGCCATATGTTCGGCGCGTTGATTGTCGAACCAGTTCTGGCGACCCCAGCCATAGCGATATTCGCGCGCCTGTCCGGGCAGGGCGAACCAATTGGCTCGTTCCCAGCCCGCAACCTCGCCGAAAACTGCGCCTGCGGCCTTGAGCTGTTCATGCACGGGCGAGCGCCGCACACCGCGCGCGGTCTCGACCTGACGATAGGGCCAGTGATCGGCGTAAAGCAGGCCCAGCGTCTCGGTCACGCGTTCCTTCAGATAGCGGCGGTTGCGCTGGAAGGGTTGGGCGCGGCGGATATCCACCTCCCACAGGTCAAAGGGCGGTTCGCCCTCGGCGATCCAATGGGCCAGCGCCATGCCCGCCCCGCCCGAGGACACGATCCCGATGGAATTGTAGCCCGCCGCGATCCAGTAGCCCTTCAGCTCCGGCGCCTCGCCCAGATAGTAGCGATCATCGGGGGTGAAGCTTTCCGGCCCGTTGAAGAACGTGTGGATGCCCGCCGTCTCGAACATCGGCATGCGCTTGGTCGCCATCTCGAGGATCGGCTCGAAATGCTCGAAATCCTCCGGCAGGGCGTCGAAACAGAAATCTTCGGGAATGCCGCCCATGCCCCATGGCTTTGCCTTGGGCTCGAAGGCGCCGAGCATCATCTTGCCGGCATCGGATTTGTAATAGGCGCATTCATCGGGCACCCGCAGAACCGGCAAATGCCCCAGCCCTTCGATGGGCTCGGTGACAAGGTAGAAATGCTCGCAGGCATGCAGCGGCAGCGTCACGCCCGATCGGGCCGCCAGATCACGGCCCCACATGCCGCCGCAATTGATCACCACATCGGCGGCGATATGGCCCTGTTCGCTGCCACTGTCCCAATTCACCCCGGTCGCGCGTGTGCCATCATCGGTGACACCGGTGACCTTGACCCCTTCGAGGATCGTGGCCCCCGCCATCCGCGCGCCTTTGGCAAGCGCCATGGCGATATTGGCCGGGTCGCATTGCCCGTCGCCCGGCAGATGCAGCGCGCAGGTGACATCGCCGATCTCGACATGCGGATACATCGCGTGCACCTCGGCCTTGGTGATCTCGTGCACCTCGACGCCGAAAATGCGGGCGACGGTCGCCTGCCGCAGCAATTCCTCGCGCCGGTCGGCGGTCAGCCCCAGCGAGATCGAGCCCACCTGACGCATGCCGGTGGCGACACCCGTCTCCGCCTCGAGCTTGGTGTAAAGCTCGGCGGAATATTTCGCCAGGCGCGTCATGTTCTGGCTGCCGCGCAACTGGCCGACCAGCCCCGCGGCATGCCACGTGGTGCCGCAGGTCAGCTGCTTGCGCTCCAGAAGCACGATGTCGCTCCAGCCGAGCTTGGCCAGGTGATAGGCCACCGAACAGCCCGAGACACCGCCGCCGATGATGACCGCGCGCGCATGGGTGGGGGGTTTTGCCATGATGTCAGGCCCTCAACCGGCTGTTGTCGGGGTCCCAGAGCGGGCCATCAGGCTGCACCACCGCCGCGCAGCGCTGCCCGTAGATATCGACCTCGATCCGTGTGCCGGCCACGGCCAGATCGGCGCGCAGCATGCCCAGCGCGACCGAGCCGCCAACCCTGTAGCCCCAGGCCCCGGATGTGGTTTCGCCCACCACCTGGCCCTCATGCCAAAGCGTCGACATGTAGGGCGCATCCGCCGCCCCCGCCTCGACGCGCAAGGTGACGAAGCGCTTGGTCACGCCCGCCTGTTTCTCGGCCAGAAGCGCCTGTTTGCCGGGGAAATCCTGCGCCTTGTCGAAGCGGATGAAGCGATCAAGACCGCCCTGCAACAGGCTGTAATCCGTGGACAGATCACCCTTCCACGCGCGGTAGCCCTTTTCGATGCGCAAGGAGTTGAGCGCGAACATCCCGAAGGGCTTTGCGCCCTGGTTCAGGATCGCCTCGTAAATGATCGGAATATCGGCATTCGCGGCATGAACCTCCCAGCCCAGCTCACCGGCAAAGGACACCCGCGCAAGCGCGCAGGGCCGGCCTGTGACGGTCGCGGGTTGATGGCTCAGCCATGGCAGGGTCAGATCGGCCTCGGTGCCCACGGCTTCGAACAAGGCGCGCGCGCGCGGGCCCGTGACGATCAACGTCCCGTAGTCGCGGCTGTGATCCTTCAGCGACAGCCCCTCGGGCAGATCGCGGGCCAACCACTCGAAATCATGCCATTGCGCCACCGCCGCCGTGATCATCGTAAAGGCATCCTCACCATGGCGCAGGATCGACATCTCGGTCAGGATGCGGCCGCGCCCATCGGGGAAATAGCCAAGGTTCATCCGCCCGATCTTGGGCAAGGCCCCCGCGATCTTGCCCAAAAGCCACTCCGCCGCGCCCGGCCCCGACAGGTTGAACCGCGAGAACCCCGGCAGGTCGAGAACGCCCACATCGTCGCGCACGGCCTCGCATTCTTGCCGGATGCGCGCCTCCCAGGGGCCGGCGCGGTTCCAGGTCTGGGTCGCTTCCTCCGACACATCGTCGCCCGGTTGCGCGAACCAATTGGCGCGTTCCCAGCCGCCATAGGCCCCCATCTGCCCGCCCAGCGCCTTCACCCGTTCATGGATGGGCGACACCTTGCGGTCGGGCGCGGCGGGCCAGCGATGCCAGGGGAAATGCATGGCATATTCGTGGCCATAGACCTCCATCCCCTTCTGCACGCAATAGTCGTGGTCGGTGTAATCGGTGAACCGGCGCGGGTCGCAGGACCACATGTCCCATTCCGTCGCACCCTCCGTGATCCACTCGGCCAGAACCTTGCCCGCGCCACCGCCCTGCGCGATCCCAAAGGTAAAGACGCAGGCCTCGAACGCATTGGGCACACCGGGCATCGGCCCGATCAGCGGGTTGCCATCGGGCGTATAGGGGATGGGTCCGTTGATGACCCGCGCGAGCCCAGCTTCCGCCAAGAGCGGCACACGCGCCATCGCATCCTCGATCTGGAAGGACAGCCGCTCCAGATCGTCGGGGTAGAGCTGGAAACTGAAATCCTCCGGCATCGGGTCCGACGGGTCGGCCCAATGCGCCCGGCAGGGCCGCTCATAGGGGCCAAGGTTGAAGCCGTTCTTCTCCTGCCTCAGGTAATAGGACGTGTCGACATCGCGCAGAAGCGGCAGCTTGTGGCCCGCCGCGGCCGCCCAATCGCGGATCTCCGGCACCTCGTCGAACACCATGTATTGATGGCTCATCACCATCATCGGCACGGTCCGCCCGCCATAGGGCTTGAACCATTCGCCGACGCGCTGCGCGTAATAGCCTGCGGCATTCACCACGATCTCGCAGCGGATGTCGCCCTTTTCGGTCTGTACGATCCACTCGCCGTTTTCGCGACTGACACCCGTGGCCGGGCAGAACCGCACGATCGTGGCCCCCAGGTCGCGCGCGCCCTTGGCCAGGGCCTGGGTCAGCTGCGCGGGGTCGATGTCGCCATCGGCCGGGTCGTAAAGCGCGCCCTTGATGTCATGGGTCTCGATGAAGGGATATTTCGCCTTGATCTCGTCGGGCGACAGGATCTCCAGCGACATCCCCTGATACAGCCCCATGCCCCGTGCGCGGGCGAATTCCTGCATCCGTTCGTCCGAATGCCCCAACCGGATCGAGCCCGTCACATGGTAGTTCATCGGGTAATCGACCGCCGCGCCAAGCCCGCGGTAGAGCTCGGTGGAATAGCGCTGCATGTTCATGATCGACCACGAGGTCGAAAAGGTCGGAACATTGCCCGCCGCATGCCAGGTGGATCCTGCGGTCAGCTCGTTCTTTTCCAGCAGCACGCAATCCGTCCAGCCTGCGCGCGCCAGATGGTAGAGCGCCGATACGCCCACCGCCCCGCCGCCGATGATCACCACGCGGGCATGGCTTGGTAGCTCCGACATGCGCACTCCCCCCTTGGACTTTGCGGCGAGTATTCCCGCTGGCACCAAACAGTTCAATTCGTCAGAAGAATGTGTATTGATCGAGAAAACCGATCAGGGGATGCCATGAACCTCGAGCAGATCCATACCTTTCTGGACCTGTGCGAAACGCGCAGCTTCAACCGAACGGCAAGCCGGCTGGGTGTCACGCAATCGACCATCTCGGGCCGGGTGCAGGCGCTCGAGACGGCGCTGGGCTGCAAGCTTCTCGAACGCAGCCGCGCGGGCACGGAACTGACCACCGAGGGTCTTCGCTTCGAGCCGCATGCCCGCGCGATGCGCAATGGCTGGACGGTGGCGACACAGGCGGTCAAGGGCGCGGGCAATGCCGCGATGGCCATGCGCATCGGCATCCAGCACGATCTTCTGGGCGATCAGGTGGCCCAATGGGTCAAGGCCGTCCAGGGCGCGGTGCCCGACACCGCCCTTTATGTAGAGGCCGATTATTCCGCCCAGATGTGCGCCGATGTGCGCGACGGCCAGCTGGATCTGGCGATCCATTACACGCCCAAGCCCCACCCCGACCTGCATTTCGAAACCCTGGGCGAGGTCGGCTATGTCATGGTCTCGACCGAAGGCGCCGATCTGTCCGATATCCGCCCCGAGAGCTACATCTTGCCCAATTACGCCCCGGCCTTTTCCACCACCCATGCGGTGCTTTTGCCCACCTTGTCGATGGGGGCCGTGTCAAGCGGCCAGAACGCCGTCATCCGGGGGCTTTTGCTGGCCCTGGGGGGCAGCACCTATGTCCTGAGAGAGACGGCGCGCGATCTGGAACGGGCAGGACTTGCAAGGCTTGTGGCCCGTGCGCCCCGGATCGAACAACCGGTCTATGCCGCGATCCACCTGCGCAACCGCCACCGGGGCGCGCATCGCCGCATCCTGCGCGCGCTCAGGGCGCATCTCGCCGGTCGGTCTGCCTGAGGTGCTGCCCGCCTGCCGCCCCGCGGGCGACCGACACGGGTCCTTGGGTGACCCCCCGCAGGAACCGCCCCGTCCGGCCGCGACCTGTCTCGCTCCATGCGCCACGCGCCCAGACACGGATCAAGAGCATGTCACGACAGACGGCGGCCCTGTGCAGGGCCGTCCGGGGCCAGTCTCGGCCCTCGGTCGTCATCTTCGCGATCTTGGAAGAACTGGCTGGGGTGGTAGGATTCGAACCTACGGTACACGGTACCAAAAACCGCTGCCTTACCGCTTGGCTACACCCCAACCGTGCCGCGCTAGTTACTTTGCAAGTGCGGGGGGATCAAGCCCCGGAATCGACAATTCCCACGCTTTCTCGCAGGGCGTTTCCGGGGCTCGTGATCTTGCCCGCATTGCGGCCTCTCACAGCCGGATCGGATCGGACTTTGCCAGCCGGTCAAAGCCCATCAGGCTTGCCACCAGCGCGGGCATCTGGTCGAGCGGGATCATGTTCGGCCCGTCGCTCGGCGCGCTGTCGGGGGCTTCATGCGTCTCGATGAAGACGCCCGCGATGCCCAGCGACACGGCGGCGCGTGCCATCACGGGCGCGAATTCGCGCTGGCCGCCGGAACTGCCGCCCTGTCCGCCGGGCTGCTGCACCGCATGGGTCGCATCCATGATGACAGGGTAGCCGGTCTTCATCATCTCGGGCAGCGACCGCATGTCGGTGACCAGCGTGTTGTAGCCGAAACTCGCCCCGCGTTCGGTCAGGAGGATGCGGGTATTGCCGGTCGATTCGATCTTGGCCACGACATTGGGCATGTCCCAAGGCGCCAGGAACTGGCCCTTCTTGACGTTGATGACCGCCCCCGTTTCGCCAGCGGCCAGCAACAGGTCGGTCTGGCGGCACAAAAAGGCCGGGATCTGCAGGATGTCGCAGACCTCCGCCACGGCCGCGCATTGCTCGGGCCCATGCACATCGGTCAGTACGGGACAGCCGATTTCGGTCTTCACCGCGTCCAGGACGGCAAGCCCTTCCTCCATGCCAAGGCCGCGCTTGCCCGACAGGCTGGTGCGGTTCGCCTTGTCATAGCTGCCCTTGAACACATAGGCGGCCCCCACGGCGGCGCAGGCTTCGGCCATGGTGCGCGCGATCCTCAGCGCATGCTCGCGGCTTTCCAGCTGGCAGGGGCCCGCGATCACGGTCAGGGGCAGGTCGTTGCCGAGGCGTGCGGCCCCGGCGTCAACAATCTTCATGTCTTGGCCTTCCGGGTCTTGTCTGGTCAGGAACTCACCTGCTCGCGCAGGATCGTGATGGTCATCGTTACCATCAGGTAGATGCCCGCGAACACCAGAAACGCAAGAATCGTGTTCTCGAAGGCGCGCGGATAGGCGGCGCGGTCGGGCTGGACCGGGAAAACACCCATCGACAGGTAGAGCGATTGGCGGTTCGCCTCGATCCGCGCCGATTCCTGGTTCTGCAGGGCCTGCGCCAGCATCATCTGCCGCGTTTCCAGATCGGCTTGCGCGATCAACAGCTCCGACTGGATCCGCGCGAGCGACGCGTCGCCGGTCTGTGTTTCGGTCAACCCGCCGCGCAGTTCCGCCAAAAGCGTCTCGAGCCGCGCGATGTTGTTCTCGGCGATCTGCACGCGCGTGGAATTGGGCCGCGCCGCCGCGAGGATCTCGGCCAGCCGCAGCCGCTCTTGCTGCAATTCCAGCTCGAAGGTGGAGATCTGCTGGAAGATCGTCGAAACCTCGGCCTCCGCCGACAGGACGCCGCGCCGCTCCTGCAGCGCCAGAACCCGCGCCTGCGCCTCGGCGACGCGTGTTTCGGCCTCCTCGTAGCTTTCGCGCGCGCCCGCCATCTGGTCCTCGCGCAGGCGCTGGCTCATCTGGTCGACGCGTTCCTCGGCATAGCGGATCAGCGCCTCGGAAAAGGCCTGGCTCGTCGCCGGATCGGTCGCCAGCATTTCCATTTTGATAACACCTTCGGTCGGATCGTAACCGATGGTTAACTGGTTGCGGTAGGTCGCATAGACATCTTCAACCGAAGCCTCGGGGGCCAGGCGCACCAGCGGGTCGATATCCGGGGCCGAGAAATGCTCCCGAAAGCCCAGTTCCTCGTCCAGCCGCAGCATGGCCTCGCGGCTCTCCAGGTAGCTCTGGACCACGATACTTTCCTGGATCGTGGCAAAGCTGCTCCCCCCCAGAAGCCCGCCCAGACCCCCGGTCGATCCGGCGCTGCTTTCGGCCTTCTGGATGACGAATTCCGTGTTCGTGGCATAGAGCGGCGTCGCGACAAGGTAGAAATAATAGGCCACCAGCAGCGTCGGCAGCAGGACGAAAACCGCCAACCGCGATGCCATCAGGGCCAGCCGCTTGCGGCGGCGGCGCGCGATGTCGCGTTGGACCTTCATGATCTCGGCGGCGCGTTGGTCGGCACTCAGCGGACGGGGCGGCGCCGGTGGGGCAGGGGGCTGCGCGGGGCGTGTCGTGGCAGGCAGGTTCGCCACTGCGGCGGCGGCGATGGGTGCCGCAGGCCCGCGGCTTTCCTCGACGATCATGTCCAGCGCACCGGCTTGGGCAAAGGGATCGATCCCCCGCGCCCTGAGCAAGCGCACCGCGTCGAAATCCGATGTCGGTGCAAGCCCATGTTTTTGGGCGTTTCTGCGGGCCATGCGCAAGTGACGACCGCTCAGCCCCTCGGCCCGGATCGCGGCCAGTTCCTGCGGTGTTGCAGGGCCCTCCGCGGCTTGGCCCTGGCCGGCCTCGCCCCCTGAGGCGGGGGTCGCACGGGCCTGCCGCTCGGCGGCGGCAGAGCCGGGCAGGGCCAGATCGCCGAACCCGTCCTCGGGCGTGGCGGGGGCGGCCAGAAGATCCTCCGGCGCGATGGGCTGGGCCGCGACCCGGCGCGCCTGCGGCATGGCTGCGGGGGCGTGATCAAGCGTCGGTTGCGGGGTGTCGCTGCGGCGGATGCGGAATTTACGCGCCTTGGGTGTCGTAGTCATAAAGCTGCTTCGCCTCTTCCAGCGTATCGAACTCGTACAAATGTCCATCGCGCAGCACCGCGGCCCTGCGCGCGAATTTTTCCAGCGTCTGGGCCTGATGGGACACGATCACCACTGTCGCGTTTTTCAGGCGCTCTGCAAGAATGCTGCCAGCCTTTCGGTTGAACTCGGCATCCGTCGTTTGCGGCATGCCTTCGTCGATCAGGTAGATGTCGAAATCCAAGGCCAGCATCAGCGCGAAATTGAACCGCGCCCGCATGCCCGCCGAATAGGTGCCGATGGGCATGTCAAAATATTCCTCGATCCCGCAGACCCAGCGGCAGAAGGCTTCGACGTAATCGGCATCCAGCCCGTAAAGCTGGGCGATGTAGCGGCTGTTCTCGCAAGCCGAGAGCCTGGGAACCACGCCCCCCATGAAGCCCAGCGGAAAGGAGATGCGCGCATCGCGGTAGATATGCCCTTCGTCGGGTTTCTCGAGACCGGCCATCATCTTGATCAAGGTGGTCTTGCCCGCGCCATTGGGCGCAAGGATGCCGAGCGAGGATCCAAGCTCCACCCGGAAGGACGCACGGTCGAGGATGACCTTGCGCCGTTCCCCGGTCCAGAAGGATTTCGAGACTTCGACGAACTCCAGCATACTCGTACAACCGCCCCGTACCGTGCGTTTTTCATATCCGCCCGATCGATCCGACCGGGCAAAAAGGGGCCTTCTGCCCCGCTCCAAGATACCACCCTTACGGGAGATATGGGGCGGTATTATGGCCAATCTGCCTCAATCGCGCGGGATTGATGACAATTCATGCAGCGATCCAACGGGCCGCCCCGCCGGGCTGGCGGCTTGGCCTTGGCGGGCGCGACCGCTAGTCTGGGCGGCATGGTTCCCGATCCCGCATTGCAAGACAAGATTGCCGCTTGCAGGCTTTGTGCCGATCGCTTTGCCGCGAGTGCAACAGCGCATGAACCGCGCCCGGTGCCATGGTTTCGGTCCGGCGCGCGTGTGCTGGTTGCAGGGCAGGCGCCGGGGATGCGCGTGCATCTGGCCGGACGGCCCTTTTCCGATCCCTCAGGCGTGCGGCTGCGGGACTGGATGGGGGTTTCGCCCGAGGAATTCTACGACCGCGACCGGGTTGCCATCGTGCCCATGGCCTTTTGCTTTCCGGGCTATGATGCGCGGGGCAGCGATCTGCCGCCGCCGCCGCTATGTGCCGCGACATGGCGGCAAACGGTGCTGGACCAGGTCGGCCCGGTCGCGCTGACATTGCTTGTCGGGGGCGCGGCGCAGGGCTGGCATCTGCCGGGTCGCATGGGCGTGACCGAGCGGGTGCGCGGCTGGCGTGACCACGCGCCCGCGGTCTTTCCCTTGCCCCATCCCTCGTGGCGCAATACGGGATGGCTGAAGAAAAACCCGTGGTTCGAGGCCGAGCTCTTGCCCGTCTTGCGCGCCCGGCTGCGCGAGGTGCTGGAGGCCCCATGACGATGACCCCGCTCGATCAGGCCCATGCCGCGATGGAAGCCGCGCCCGCCGACGATGCCGCGCGGCTGCGGTTCTACGACCGGCTGGCCGGGTCGGAACTGGTGCTGATGCTCGAGGCGGAGCCAGAGGGCGACCGCATCCGCCCCGCGATCTTTCCGGTGGAGGAGCAGCGCTTTGTCCTTGTCTTCGACCGCGAGGAACGGCTGACCGCCTTTGCCGAGGGGCCTGCGCCCTATGCCGCGCTCTCGGGGCGCGCGCTGGCCGCGATGCTGGCGGGGCAGGGGATCGGGCTGGGTGTGAACCTTGGCGTGGCGCCTTCGTCGATCCTGATCGAGGCGGGATCGGTCGATTGGCTGGCCGAAACGCTCGCCACGGCCCCCGAAGAGGTCGAGGAACGGCCCGAGGCGCTGTCGCCGCCTGCAGGTCTGCCCGAGGCGCTACTGACCGCGCTCGATGCACGGCTCGCCACTGCCGAGGGGTTGGCACGCATGGCCTACCTGGTCGGTGCCACCTATGCCGGCGGGCGGCGCGGACATCTCATGGCCTTTGTCGATGCCGTGCCGGGCGCGGAACCCGCGCTGGCTCGCGCCGTGGGCGATGCCCTGACCTTTTCCGGGGTCGAGGCGGGGACGCTCGATGTGGGCTTTTTCCGCGTCAGCGATCCGTTTGCCGCGCGGCTGGCACGCGTCGGCCTGCGGTTCGATCTGCCCGAGGCGGCCCCGAGCCCGCAGGTCGCGGGTGCGGCCCCCGGCATGGACCCCGACCGCCCGCCGCGCCTGCGCTGAGGGGCGGCGCGTCTGATCGGCGCTGCGGCCAGCGGCGGGGGCGGGGCCGTGCATATTTTTGGAAAGATGAAGGGGGGGCTGGCCTCAATACCCCCGGTCGCGGTCCACGAGATGACGGAAAGGCTCGCCCGCCTCGCCCCGGCGGATGTTTTCGACGATGGTGCGCGCCGCGGTTTCGGTGCGGGTGGCCGAGGCGATATGGGGTGTCACCGTGACCTGCGGATGGGTCCAATAGGGATGATCGGCGGGCAGGGGTTCGATGCGGAACGTGTCGAGCGTGGCATGCCCGACCTGGCCCGAGGCGAGGGCCGCGAGCAGCGCCGCATCCTCGATCAGCGGGCCGCGTCCGGGGTTGAGGATCACCGCGCCCCTGGGCAGGAGTGCAAGGGTTTCGGCATTCAGCGTGTTCTCGGTCGCGGGCGTGTCGGGCAAAAGCAGCACCACGATCTCGGCCTGCGACAGGGCGCTGCGCAATCCATCGGCACCATGGTGGCAGGTCACGCCCGGCACGGATTTGGGGCTGCGCGACCAGCCATGGGTCTGGAAACCGAGACTGGCGAGCATTCGGGCGCAGGCCGATCCCAGGACGCCGAGCCCCAGAACGGCAACGCTGCGGTCCCGCGCAAGGGGGGGCGCGTCGCCGCCGCGCCAGATACCGTCCTGTCCGAGGATATGGCGGTCCATGCCCAGATGATGGCGCAGCACATGGCCCGTGACCCATTCGACCATGCCTTCGGTCAGCCCGTCATCGACCATGCGCGCAAGCGGCACCTTGAGCGTGGGATTGCCCACCACATCCTCCACCCCGGCCCAGAGGTTCAGGACCGCCTTGAGCCTCGTGTAGGGGGTGAAATCGGTCAGACCGCTGTTCGGGGCATAGACGATGTAATCGACCTTTGCCGGATCGGCCTCGATCGTCAGGGTGGCATGGCCAAGCCCCACCTCCTCCAGCGCGCGGCGCAACGGGGGTTCGTAGGCGGTCCACCGCTCGGATTTCGCGGCGAAAAGGATCGTGGGCATGGGCTTTGTCCTGTCTGTTCTAGCGCGGTCTGTGGATATGGGCGCTTTGCACCAGACCGAAGGCCACCATCAAGACCAGCATGGCCGATCCACCGTAGCTGACCAGCGGCAAGGGCACGCCCACGACCGGGGCAAGCCCCATGACCATGGCCATGTTGATCGCGAAATAGAGGAAGAAGGCCACGGCGATCCCCATGACCAGAAGCGAGGCGTAGCGGTCGCGGTGTTGCAGGGCGGTCACGATGCAGAAGACGAGGATCAGCAGGTAAAGCGCGAGAAGCGAGGCCGCGCCGACGAAGCCGAATTCCTCGGCAAGCGTGGTGAAGATGAAATCGGTGTGTTTCTCGGGCAGGAAGTTCAGGCGGCTTTGCGTGCCTTCCATGAAGCCGCGCCCGGTCCAGCCGCCAGACCCCAGCGCGATCTGGCTCTGGGTGATGTGATAACCCGCACCCAAGGGATCGTTGGTCGGGTCGAGGAACGTGTCGATGCGGCGATACTGGTAATCCTGCAAAAGCTGCCAGCCCGTCCCGCGCGAGGCGAAGACGGCGGCGACCGCGCCCACGCCGGAGGCGATGACGGCCGCGAAATAGGCCCAGTGAACGCCCGCGACGAACATGACCGCGCCGCCCCCGATCAACAGGAGAAGCGCCGTGCCGAGGTCGGGCTGCATCAGCGTGAGGAAGGTCGGCAGGCCGATCAGGCCAAGCGGGATCAGCACGTAAAGCGGGCGTGATTTCTTGGACAGGTCAAGCCAGTCGTAATAGGCGGCCAATACCATCACGAGCGTGATCTTGGTCAGCTCCGAGGGTTGCAGCCGCATGAAACCAAGGTCGATCCAGCGCTGCGCCCCCATGCCGACCGCCCCGAAGAATTCGACGAAGAGCAAGAGCAGGACGGAAACCCCGTAAGCGAGCGCCGACATGTTGCGCCAGAACCAGATCGGCACCATGGCGACGACCAGCATCAAGCCGAAGCCGAGAGCGAACCGTTTCATCTGTGGCTCGGCCCAGCGCGACACTTGCCCGCCCGCCACCGAATAAAGCATCAGGAAGCCGACGCAGGCGACCGCCACGATCAGCAGGATCAGCGCCCAGTTCAGGTACAGCACCTTGCGCCAGCCCGTGGGCGTGGTCTTCACGTTGTATTCGAGAAAACTCATGCCTGGCTCCGCACCGTGCGGCCCGTGGGGACGGGCGGCGTGGGCAGGATCGGAAGCTCGCGGTGCAGCTGCTCGATGTCGCGGCGCTGGCTGGCGGGATAGAGTTCGGGCGGGGGAACCTCGCCCAGTTGTGCGCGCAAGAGGATGTCGCGGGCGATGGGGGCCGCCACCGCCGAGCCGCCGCCGCCATGTTCCACGATCACGGCACAGGCGTAGCGCGGGTTGGTGTAGGGGGCATAGCCCACGTAAAGCGCATGGTCGCGCCGTTCCCAGGGAAGATCGTCGTTCGAGATCACGCCCGAGGCCCGTTCGGCGGCCGAGATGTTGCGCACCTGGCTGGTGCCGGTCTTGCCCGCGATCCCGAATTCCGACACCTCGACCCGGCTGCCGTAGGCAGTGCCCTGCCGATCGTTGTTCACCTGCCACATCCCGCGATGGATGTACTCCAGATGGGCGGGGTCAAACCCCATGTCGCGGGCAGGTTCCGGCAATTGGGAAATGCCGTCGATCGAGCGGATGATCGCAGGCTGGACAGCCCGTCCGGTGGCCAGACGCGCTGTCATCACCGCCAGGTGCAGGGGCGAGGACAGAACGAAACCCTGCCCGATGGAGGCATTCAGCGTATCGCCGACGACCCAGGCAGCGCCGCGGTTCTGCATCTTCCAGGCCATGGTCGGGGCCAATCCCTCGGCGACACCGGACAGGGGCAGGTTGTGGCGTATCCCGCAGCCGAGCCGCCGCGCCATGGCCGAGATCGCCTCGATCCCCACGCGCTGGGCGATGTCGTAGAAATAGACGTCGCAGCTTTGGGCCAGAGCCTCGATCAGGTCCATTCGGCCATGGCCGCCGCGCCGCCAGCAATGAAAGCGGCGGTCGCCGACATCCATGTGGCCGGGGCAGGACACGGTTTCCTGGATGTCCAGCACACCGGCTTCGAGCGCGGCGAGGGCCACGACCATCTTGTAGGTCGATCCCGGCGGATAGAGGCCCTGTGTCGCCTTGTTCGCCAAGGGGCGGTAGGGATCGTTGTTCAACGCGTTCCAAGATGCCGTGGAGATGCCGCGCACGAAGAGGTTGGGGTCATAGGTCGGGGCCGAGGCGAGCGCGAGGATCTCGCCCGTTTCGCAATCCAGCACGACCGAGCCCGCGCTTTCCCCCGACAAGCGCGCTTCGACGTAGTTCTGAAGCCCGGCGTCGATGGTGAGCTGGACATCGGCGCCCGGTTCGGGCGGGTCGCGGTCCAGTTCGCGCATGATGCGGCCCCCGGCGTTCACCTCGACGCGCTTGGTTCCGGCGCTGCCCCGCAGCCTGTGTTCCAGACGCGCCTCCACATTGTTCCTTCCGACCTGAAAATCGGGGATCTGGAGAACCGGGTCGGTATCGCCCGTCTGTTCGAGATAGTAATCCGAGACCGGGCCGACATAGCCCACCACATGGGCGAAATCGCCCCGCATGGGGTAGATGCGGCTCAATCCCACCTCCGGCGTGACGCCGGGAAGGGCAGGGGCGTTGACGGCAACAGCGCTCAATTCGGCCCAGCTGAGCCGGTCGGCGATGGTGACGGGAACGAAAGGGGGGCGGCGCGCGATCTCGGCCCGGGCGCGCTCCAGCGCCACCATGTCGAGGTTCACGATCCGTGCAAGTTCGGCCAGCACCGCGTCGACGTCGCCTGCATCCTCGCGCACCAGCGTGATCCGGTAATTCTGTTCATTGCCGGCCAGAAGCACGCCGCCGCGGTCGAAGATCAGGCCGCGGGCGGGTGGCAGAAGCCGGATGTTGATCCTGTTTTCCTCGGCCAGCATACGGAAATCATCGGCTCGCTCGACCTGCAGATACCGCATCCGCGCCGCGAGCACGCCCCCGGTCGCAACAAAAAGCCCCCCGACCACGAGGCTGCGCCGCCCGATCTGGCGGGCACTGTCCGTGGTTTCCCTCGGGGTGCGTTTCATGCGGCTAGAGAACCTCGGCTTCGGCTGGGCCTATCTTACGCAGGCCGAACAGGAATTTCGAGATGCCCACCACCAGCGGATAGATCGCCGTGGTGACAATCCCGTGAGTGAGCGACAGGCCGAGCGGCGGCAGGTCCACCATCAGAACCCACAGGATGATGCGTTCGAGCAAGATCATCGCAAGAACCGCACCGGCAAAGGCCGACCATTCCACGAGAAACGGGAATTCGGTCATCGTCAGGCGGCGTTGGCGCAGGCTTTCGGAGACGATCAGCACAAGAAGCGTCCACAATCCGGGGGGGCGCTGGAACAGGAAATCGGCCATCAGGAAGACGATCAGGATCGATCCGATGGGCACGACGGCAGGCTGGCGCAAGAGCCAGGCCAGCGTCAGGGCCAAAAGAAGATCGGGCCCCGGAAGTCCCCGGTCGTTGAGGTTGAGCGGCAGGAGCTTGTAGGCGATCACCGTCGCGCACAGGCCCAGGAACAGCGCCCGATAGGCCCAGACATGGCGTGGCGAGGAGAGACCGGTCATTCCAGCACCCCCTCGCGGCTCAGTCGGGCCGCCTGGTCGGGCCGCTGCACCGGCTGGACACCGGGCGGCAGGACGAAGCCTTCGGGCGGGGGCCATGGCGGGCCGATCAAGCTGCCCGGATCGTCAAGCGAAGTCCCGGGATGGCTGCGCATGACCCGCAGGAACCGCAACCGCGCCAGATCGGCCGCGAGCCTTGCCCGCAAGCGCCTGTCGGTCGTCTCGACCACTTGGCCGACCAGCAGACCCGGAGGGAACAACCCGTCGTCCCCCGAGGTGATGATGCGGTCGCCCGCCCGGATATCCTCGGGCGATTCGACGAATTCGAGGATCGGGGCCTGGCTGTTGTCGCCCATCAGCAGGGCCTGTTGTCCCGAGGGCTGGATCGTCACCGGCACCCGGCTGTTGGCATCCGTCAGCATCAGCACGCGGGACGTGCGTTCGCCCACACCCGAAATCCGACCGACCACGCCCAGGCCATCCATCGTGGCCCACCCATCGAGGATGCCGTCGCGCGCGCCCACGTTGATCAGCACCGAGCGGCGGAAGGGGCTTCCCGCATCGGCCATCACGATCCCGGTGACAAAGGTCAGTTCCGGGTTCAGCTGCACCCGGTTGAGGTCCAGCAGCCGGGCGTTTTCCTGTTCCAGCTGCAACGCCGCCTCGCGCCACGCCCGCATCTGCTGCAATTCGCGGCGCAATTCCTGGTTCTGTTCGTAAAGACGCGCGTAGCTCTGGAAATCGTCCAGCATCCGCGCAAGGCCCGTCACCGGCGCAAGCGCCCAGTCCATGTTGGGCACGACCGTGTCGACGATGGCCGCGCGCAGCCGTTCCATCCGGGGGTTGTCGATGCGCCAGACCAACACCAGCGCAAGCAGGAACAGCGCCAGCACCGTCACCAGCAGGCGCCGGACGGGGCGGGTATGCGCGGCGTCTTGACTGTCGCGGGCCATGTCGCTCCTTCAGGGGCGCGTGCGGGATCTGGCGGGCGGGGTCGTCAGCTGTCGTAATCTATCGCATGACGGAGGAGTTTTTCATACTCCAGTGCCTTGCCGGTGCCGATGGCCACGCAATTCAGGCTCTCGTCGGCCACCGAAATGGCCAGCCCCGTCTGTTCGCGCAGTGCTAGGTCCAGTTCGCCCAGAAGCGCCCCGCCCCCCGTCAGCATCACGCCGCGGTCCACGATATCGGCCGCCAGATCGGGCGGGGTGGCTTCGAGCGCGCCCATGACCGCCTCGCAGATCGTCTGCACGGGTTCGGCAAGTGCCTCGGCGACCTGCGCCTGGCTGATCTCGGTTTCCTTGGGCACGCCGTTCAAGAGGTCGCGGCCCCGGATGCGCATCGAGGCGCCGCGCCCGTCATCGGGCATGCGCGCCGTTCCGATGGAGGTCTTGATCCGTTCCGCCGTCGATTCCCCGATCAACAGGTTATGCTGGCGGCGCAGGTAGCTGATGATCGCCTCGTCCATGCGGTCGCCGCCCACGCGCACCGAACGCGCATAGACGATGTCGGCCAAGGACAGCACCGCCACCTCGGTCGTGCCGCCCCCGATATCGACGACCATGGAGCCGGTCGGGTCGGTGATGGGCATGCCCGCCCCGATGGCCGCGGCGATGGGTTCTGCGATCAGCCCCGCCTTGCGCGCGCCCGCGCCCAGAACCGATTGACGGATCGCCCGCTTTTCCACCGGGGTCGCGCCATAGGGAACGCAGACGATGATCTTGGGCTTGGTGAAGGTGGTGCGCTTGTGGACCTTGCGGATGAAATGCTTGATCATCTCTTCGGCCACGTCGAAATCGGCGATGACACCGTCGCGCATCGGCCGGATCGCCTGGATCGAACCGGGCGTGCGGCCCAGCATCAGTTTGGCATCCTCGCCAAAGGCGAGCGCCTTTTTCACGCCGTCCTTGACCTGGTAGGCCACGACCGAAGGCTCGTTCAGGATGACGCCACGGCCTTTGACATAGACCAGTGTGTTGGCCGTGCCGAGGTCGATCGCCATGTCCGAAGAAAAGAGGTTGCCCCACAAAGCCATGCGCGCCGTCCCTGTCATCCGAATTTCAAAAGGGCGTGCGCCGCGTCTGTCCCTGAGACTCGGCCACGCCCTGACCTTCGTTGTATAGTCGCGGGTATTGCGCGTCGTAAAGGCCCGGTCCCGCGCCCGATCAGCGCGTTTCCGCCGTGATCCGTGCCGGAAATCTCGAGATTTCCGGCCGGGAAAACTGCAGTTTTCCTGAACGAAAGACTGCAGTTTTTCGGCCCATTGGCGTCAGCCCGCGTCCTTGTAGGACACTTCGCGCTTGTCCGAGCCCAGCTTTTCGCGCCGCACGATCAGCCGGTTGAGCGCATTCACATAGGCTTTCACGCTTGCGACCACCGTATCGGTATCGGCGGATTGGCCCGTGGCGATCCGTCCACTCTCCTCGATCCGCACGGTCACGGTCGCCTGCGCATCCATGCCCTCGGTCACGGCGCTGACCTGGTAGAGCTGCAGCACCGCTTCGTTGGGATAAAGCGCCTTGACCGCATTGAAGGCGGCATCGACCGGCCCGTCGCCTTGCGCCGTCGCCTGCCGGTCCTTGTCGCCCACGCGGAGCGTGATGTCAGCCGATTGCGGGGCTTCCGTTCCGCAGATCACGCGCAGGAATTTCAGCTCGAGATGATCGGCCTGACCCACGGCGGCAGCATCGGTCACCAACGCGATCAGGTCGTCGTCAAAGACCTCTTTCTTGCGGTCGGCCAATGCCTTGAACCGCACGAACAGGTCATTGAGCTGATTGTCGACCATGTCGAAGCCCAGGTCCTTGAGCTTGGCGCGCAGCGCGGCCCGGCCCGAATGTTTGCCCAAGGGCAGCGACGTGCCCGACAGGCCCACATCCTCGGGGCGCATGATCTCGAACGTGTCCTTGGACTTCAGCATTCCGTCCTGATGGATGCCGCTTTCATGGGCAAAGGCGTTCTTGCCGACGATGGCCTTGTTGGGCTGCACCACGAACCCCGAGACGGTCGAAACCCGGCGCGAGATATGCATGATCTTGGTCGTATCGACGCCCGTGGTGTAGGGCATGATGTCGTGGCGCACCTTGAGCGCCATCACCACTTCTTCGAGCGCGGTATTGCCCGCGCGCTCGCCCAGACCGTTGATCGTGCATTCGATCTGGCGCGCACCGCCTGCGACAGCGGCCAGCGCATTGGCCGTCGCCATGCCCAGGTCGTTGTGGCAATGCGTGGCAAAGACGACGCTGTCGGCCCCCGGCACCTCGGCGATCAGGCGGCGGATCAGGTCGGCGGATTCCATGGGTGCGGTATAGCCCACCGTGTCGGGGATATTGATGGTCGTGGCCCCGGCCTTGATCGCGATTTCGACCACGCGGGCGAGGTAATCCCATTCCGTCCGCGTCGCATCCATCGGCGACCATTGCACGTTGTCGCACAGGTTGCGGGCATGGGTGACCGTGTCGTGGATGCGCTCGGCCATCTCGTCCATCGTCAGGTTCGGGATGGCGCGATGTTGGGGCGAGGTGCCGATGAAGGTGTGGATGCGGGGGGATTTGGCGTGTTTCACCGCCTCCCAGCAGCGGTCGATATCCTTGAAATTCGCCCGTGCCAGACCGCAGATCGTGGCGCGTTTGGCCAGTTTCGCGATTTCCGAGACGGCGGCGAAATCCCCTTCGGAGGCGATGGGGAACCCCGCTTCGATGATGTCGACGCCCATCTCGTCGAGGAGCGCCGCGATCTCCAGCTTTTCCTCGTGGCTCATGGTGGCGCCGGGCGATTGCTCGCCGTCGCGCAGGGTCGTGTCGAAAATCAGGACGCGATTGGGATCTATGGTCATGGCAGGTCTTCCTTAGCTTGGTGTCTGTGTGATCCGGCGCTGTCCCTCCTCTGAGCGGTCGCGCCGACAGGCACGCTCAGAGGCGGCTAAGGAGCAGAAGACCAAGCAGGGCAGGCCGCGCCAAAGGCGCGTCAATGCCGCAGGCAAGGGGCGCGGCACGGGTCTTGATATGGGCCTGCATGGTCATGAGCGCAAAACTTACCCATCCGCGCGTGAATGAAAACCCCCAATCGGGTCAAGGGGATTGACCGATCCATCCCGCGCCATAGCTGGCCCCGTCATGATCGATGCACTTGTGATAGGGGCTTCGGGCGGCATCGGCCGCGCCGTGGCCGATGAAATGCGTGCCCGGGGCGGCCGCGTGACCACGCTCTCCCGGGCGGCGGATGGGTTGGACGTGACGGATGCGGACAGCGTCGCGCGCGTGATGGGCGGGCTCGAGGGACCGTTTCAGACAATCTTCATCTCGGTCGGCATCCTTGCCCCCGATGGGGCCGCACCTGAAAAACAACTCTCCGCCATCGATCCCGCCACGATGGCCCGCGTCTTTGCCGTGAACACGATCGGGGTTGCTCATCTCATCAGCTATCTGCCGCGCCTGTTGCCCAAGCGCGGGCGCTCGGTCACGGGGGTTCTGACGGCGCGCGTCGGCTCCATCGGGGACAACCGGATCGGCGGCTGGCATTCCTATCGTGCCTCCAAGGCGGCGCTGAACCAGATCGTGCATGGCGCGGCCATCGAATTGGGACGCAGCCATCGCGAGGCGGTGATCGCAGCGCTGCACCCCGGCACGGTCGCCACCTCCTTTACCCAAGGTTACGATCCCAAGCATGGCAAGGTCACACCCGAGGATGCCGCGCGCAACCTGTGTGACGTGATGGAGAGCCTGACACAGGCGCAATCGGGCGGTTTCTACGATTATGCCGGAACGGAAATACCATGGTAGGTCGCCTGATCCTGATCCTGGGCGATCAGCTGTCCGATGATCTTTCGGCGCTCCGCGAAGCCGACCCGGCCCGCGACACGATCGTCATGGCCGAAGTCATGGGAGAGGCGGCATACGTTCCCCATCACCCCAAGAAAATCGCCTTTCTCTTTGCCGCGATGCGCAAATTCGCCGCCCGGCTCGAGGGGCAGGGCTGGCGCGTGCTCTACACCCGCCTCGACGATCCCGAGAACACGCAAAGCATCCCCGGCGAGCTGATCCGCCGTGCCTCTGAAACCGGCGCGGTCGAGGTTCTGGCCACCGAACCGGGCGAATTCCGTCTCATCGCGGCACTCGAGGATTGCCCGATCCCCGTCCATCTCTTTCCCGATGACCGTTTCCTGTGTTCCCACGCCGAATTCGACGCCTGGGCCGAGGGGCGCAAGGAATTGCGGATGGAATGGTTCTACCGCGAGATGCGGCGCAAGACAGGCCTCTTGATGCAGGGCGACAAGCCCGAGGGGGGCAAGTGGAACTACGACCACGACAACCGCAAACCGGCACCGGGTGAGATCACCTTTGACGGCCCGATGCGCTTTGCCCCTGACGAGACGGTCGAAGAGGTTCTGGCGCTTGTCGAGGAACGCTTCGCCGGGAATTTCGGCACGCTGCGCCCCTTCTGGTTCGCCACCGACCGGGATGGGGCGGTGGCGGCGCTTGGCCATTTCATCGCCAACGCCCTGCCGCGCTTTGGCGATTACCAGGATGCGATGCTCGACGAGAACAGGTTCCTCTACCATTCCGTTATCTCGATGTATCTGAACGCCGGGCTTTTGCATTGGCGCGAGATCTGCGCGGCGGCCGAAGCGGCCTACAGGGCCAATGAGGCGCCGCTGAACGCGGTCGAGGGGTTCATCCGCCAGATCATCGGCTGGCGTGAATACATGCGCGGCATCTATTTCCACGAAGGCCCCGGCTACACGTCGATGAACGCGCTGGGCCATGACCGCAAGCTGCCGGATTTCTACTGGACCGGCGATACCGACATGCGCTGCCTCTCGCGCGCCATCGAACAGACCCGCGACGAGGCTTATGCCCATCACATCCAGCGCCTGATGATCACCGGCAATTTCGCGCTGCTGGCGGGCATCGACCCGCACCAGGTGCATGAATGGTACCTGGCCGTCTATGCCGATGCCTTTGAATGGGTCGAGGCCCCGAATGTCATCGGGATGAGCCAGTTCGCCGATGGCGGGATCGTGGGCTCCAAGCCCTATGTCTCGGGTGGCAACTACATCCACAAAATGTCGGATTATTGCAAGAAATGCGCCTATGAGATTGGGGATAAGTCTGGGGATAAAGCGTGTCCCTACAATTATCTGTACTGGGCCTTCCTGTATCGCCACCGCGAAAATTTTGGCCGAAACCCCCGCATGGCGCAGATGTACCGCACCTGGATGCGGATGTCGGAGGACAAGCGCAAGGCGACGCTCGACAGTGCCGAAGCCTTTCTTGGCCGGCTTGATCGCGGTGCGCGCGTCTAAGGGCTCTTGACCGGAATCACGGGCAGCATCATCTGCGCAACAGGACGGCGGGGCAGGGGAAGCCCGGCCCGGGCCGTCCCTTTCCGGAGACCAGAGACCCGATGATCGCCGTTCATTCCGTTCGCGATGCCTTCACCGCGGCCGATTGCGCCCGCCTGCTCGACCTGATCGCCGATGCGCCCGCCCGTGACGCGGGGCTGGTGCGGCAGGCCCGCGACCACAATTTGCGCCGCGCCGATCTGGTCTGGCTCGACGAGGTCGAGGGAAGCTCCTGGGTCATGGACCGGATGATCGAACTGGTGCGCGTGGCCAATCGCGACGTCTTCGATTTCGACATCACCGATTTCGCCGAAAGCGCGCAGGTCGCGCGATATGGCGCGGAACGGGAGGGGCATTTCGGCTGGCATTCCGACGTGGGCGAGGGGCGGCTGGCCGAACGGCGCAAGCTGACCATCGTCGTCCAGCTGTCAGAGCCCGGCAGCTACACGGGCGGCGATCTCGAAGTCATGCCGGGCTCCAACACCATCGCCGCCGACCGCGCGCGGGGGGTGGCGACGCTCTTTCCCTCTTTCGTGCTGCACCGCGTCACGCCAGTCACTTCGGGCGAACGGCATTCCCTGACCGTCTGGTGTCACGGCGCACCGTTTCGCTAGGGCTTGCCTTGATCCCGTCCTTCCTCACAACTGTGGTGAAAGGTGGTCGTTTTTGTAGTGCAGATGGTGTTGCGTGATTGAAGAGCATTCGATGCTGTCCAGCATCCATGAGGGAAATGACCGCGCGCTCGCCCGCATGAAGCTGTTTCGTCAAGAGCTTGCCACGGGCGTGGCCTCACTCGACGATATTCCGACCCTCAAGCAAGCGCATCCCTATCGCGGCATCGTGCCCATTCGTGCGGGTGGCCACGACATCGTCATGTTCCATGCACATGACGATATCGTCGTCTGGGAATACCTGTGGCGCGGTGACGATGGGTACGAACCCGAAATGGTTCATAAGTGGAGCGACTGGTGCCGCAATGCCGAAGGTGAGGTCTGGGACATCGGAGCTTATTCGGGCCTGATGTCCATCCTTGCCGCACTTTCGAACCCGAAGAATACGGTCCATCTGTTCGAGCCGCTGGACCGGGTGATCGAGCGCGCGAACATCAATGTCAAACTGAACGCGTTGCAGGCACGTATCGCACGTCATGCTGTTGCCTGCTCGGATGTTGAAGGCGTGGCCGAGATCATCCTGTACCGAGACGCGAATTTTCTCGGAACCGGCAGTTCCATCGAGACAAAGGGCAATTTGAAGCAATTCGGCACCCGCACGATCCGAACGGTCGCACTCGACAGCTATTTGCCGAAAGCCACGCCACGCGTCGTCAAGGTGGATGTCGAGGGACATGAACTTTCGACGCTCATCGGGATGCAACAGATTCTAAGGCGAACTCGGCCCAACATGCTCATCGAAATCTGGTCGAAAAGACGCTCTGACGTCATGACGCTCCTTCATGACCTTGGCTACAGGCTGGAACGTGTGGAGGATCGTGACCGAGCGGTGAATAACTATTTCGCCACCCCCGTTTGACGAAACGCCTGTGCGCCGCCGAACACTGCTTTTGCGGCAGCGCGGAATTGAGGGTCCGCGCCTGTCGCGACATCTGTCCCCCACACCGCAATCCGCGAACAGGGAGACACCACCATGTCCCAAGTCAAACTCGCTATCCTTTTCTATTCGACCTACGGCACCAACCACCAGATGGCCGAAATCGCGGCCGAAGCCGCCCGTGAAGCCGGGGCCGAAGTGCGCCTTTTGCGCGTGCCCGAAACCGCACCCGCCGAAGTGGTCGCCGGTCAGGACGCCTGGAAAGCCCAAGCCCAGAAAACCGCCGATATTCCCGAAGTCACCCATGCCGACATGGAATGGGGGAACGGCTATCTGATCTCGGCCCCGACCCGCTACGGCGTCGTCGCGAGCCAGGTGCGCGCCTTCATCGACACGCTGGGCGGTCTCTGGTTCGAGGGCAAGCTCGCCAACAAGACCTTCAGCGCCATGACCTCGGCCCAGAACGTCCATGGCGGGCAGGAAACCACCCTGATCTCGCTCTACACCACCGCGATGCACTGGGGCGCCATCCTCACGCCTCCGGGCTACACCGACCCGGTGCTGTTCGAGGCCGGCGGCAACCCCTATGGCACCTCGACCCAGGCGGGCGAAGTGACCGACAAGGTGAAAGCCGCCATCCGTCATCAGGCCAAGCGGCAGGTGGAACTGACCGCGAAACTCGCCTGAGCCGTTGCTCCAACGAAAAAGGGCCGCGCAGGTCGCGCGGCCCTTTCCTGTTATCGCGGGTAGAATCCTCAGCCCATCAATTGCCCGCTTTCGGGCACCCAGCGGAATTCCGCACCATCGCTGCCCGGCGCGACATAGCCCAAGGCCGGGAAGGGCATGTGATAGCCCACCGCAGGGATACGGTCGGCGGCGATCATGCCAAGGATCCGGCGGCGGCTTTCGGCGGCCGCGGCCTTGTCCGCGTCGAACCGCACCTCCCAATCGGGACGCGCGAGCGACCAGACCGGGTGGTTCGCCAGATCGGCAAAGATCACGAGACCCGCGCCCTCGCTCTCCAGCCGATAGACCATGTGGCCCGGCGTATGGCCAAAGGCCGCCATCCCGGTGATCCCCGTCACCACATCCTGCCCGTCGCCAAGAAAGGTGAATTGATCGGCCATCGGGAGCACATTGGCGTTGAAGCCTTCATTGCCCGCGCCCGCCCAATGGTCGAATTCCGCCTGTCCCGTCACGTAGCGCGCATTGGCGAAGGTGGGCGCGCCATCCGTCATCATGCCGCCGATATGGTCGCCATGCATATGGGTCAGGACCACGATGTCGATCTGGTCGGGCGCATAGCCCGCAGCGGCCAGCGCCCCGGTCGTGGCTGCCCCGTTCAGGCCCGTGTCGAACAGGATCAACTCCGACCCGGTATTGACCACGGTCGGGGTGAAGTAGAATTGCGCCAAGTCGGTCGACAGGAAATTCGCCTCGCTCACGGCGGCGAATTCCTCCGGCGAGACATTCATCCCGAAAATCCCCTGTGGCTCCTCGCGCGGCGTGGTGCCCGCAAGGATCGTCGTCACCTCGAACCCGCCGATCATGAAGCGGCGGTGGCGCGCGAAACTTGCGCCCATCATCGGCGCCTCGGCTGCGGCAGTGCGGGGCAGGGCGGTCGCGGCCAAGGGCAGGGCCGCACCGGATGCCAAAAGGCTGCGGCGGGTAAGATCTTTCATGGGTCAGTGCCTCCCGGTTCTGTGCATGTGCCTTGCAAGATAACGCGCCGGCGCGTCTTGCCCGTCACGGCTTCGTGACCTGGGCCTTCATGTCCGCACAATCCGCCTGCGCGGGTGCAGGGCGGATCATTCCCACCATGGATCGATCCGCGCGATATCGGCATCCGACCAGCCGAAATGATGCGCCAATTCATGCACCAGCACATGGCCCACCATCTCGCCCAGGCTCACATTGCCCCGATCCGCCCATTCGTCGAGGATCGCGCGCCGGAACAGCCAGATCGTATCCGGCCCCATCGGCTGATCCATCACCGATTTCTCGGTCAGCGGGATGCCGTCGTAAAGCCCGGTCAGCTCGAACGGGTCTTCCATCTCCAGCTCCGACAGCATCTCGGGCGTGGCGAAATCCTCGACCCGGATCACGATGCCGAGAGCTGCTTTCCGCCACGGCTCGGGCAGGGCCTCGAGCGCCTCCATCGCCATGGCTTCGAAGGCGGCTAGATCGGGCGCGATCAGATCGGCAAGGGAGGTGGCATCACTCATGCCCCCGATATGGACAATTCCGCCCCGATCTGAAAGACCACGCCGCACCTGACCAAAGGCCCTGTCATGACCGTTACCACCCGTTTCGCGCCCTCGCCCACCGGATATATCCATGTCGGCAACCTGCGCACCGCGCTCTTCAACCACCTGATCGCGAAAAAGGCGGGCGGGCAGTTCATCCTGCGGCTCGACGACACCGACCCCGAACGGTCGAAACAGGAATATGCCGACGCGATCATGGAAGATCTCGAATGGCTGGGCCTGACCTGGGACCGGGTGGAGCGCCAATCCGACCGGCTCGACCGCTACGCCGAAGAGGCCAAGCGCCTGCGCGCGGCGGAAAGGTTCTACGAGGCGTGGGAAACGCCGACCGAACTGGATCTCAAGCGCAAGAAGCAGCTGAACATGGGCCTGCCCCCGGTCTATGACCGCGCCGCGCTGGCGCTGTCGGATGCCGACAAGGACAAGATGCGCGCCGAACGCGGGCAGGGGGTTTGGCGCTTCTTGCTCGACCAGAACCGGATCGAATGGACCGACGGCATCCTCGGGCCGCTGTCGATCGATGCGGGCTCGGTCTCGGACCCGGTGCTGATCCGGGCGGATGGGCAAGTGCTCTATACCTTCGCCTCGGTTGTCGATGACATCGACATGGGCATCACCCATGTGGTGCGCGGGGCCGATCACGTCACCAATACAGCGACGCAGATCCAGATCATGGCCGCCCTTGGCGCGGGTCATCCGAATTTCGCGCATCACTCGCTCCTGACCGGCCCCCAGGGGGAGGCGCTGTCCAAGCGTCTCGGCACGTTGTCTCTGCGCGACCTGCGCGCGCGCGGGGTGGAGCCGATGGCGCTTTTGTCGCTCATGGCGCGTCTGGGATCGTCGCAGCCCGTTGTCCTCGCCTCCTCCATCGAGGAACTGGCTGACGGGTTCGATTTGTCCCATTTCGGGGCGGCGCCCACGAAATTCGACGAGGCGGACTTGTTCCCGCTGACCGCGCGCATCCTGCACGACACCTCCTTCGAGGACATGGCCGCAGAGATCGCGGCCCTTGGCGTGCCCGAGACGCTTGCGGCCGATTTCTGGGCCGTGGCCCGCGAGAACATCACGACCCGCGCCGACCTGCCCGGCTGGTGGCACCTGTTCCGGGATGGTGCCGCGCCCGAGGTCGCCGAGGAAGACCGCGCCTTCGTGGCCGAAGCCTTGGCGCTCCTGCCCGAGCCCCCTTATGACGCTGGCACCTGGGGCGCCTGGACCGAGGCGGTGAAACAGGCGACGGGCCGCAAGGGCAAGGGTCTGTTCATGCCGCTGCGCAAGGCGGTTACAGGGCTCGAGAAAGGGCCGGAAATGGCTGATGTGATGCGCCTGTTGCAAAAAAAGCCGACGCTCTGACATCGTTTCCTACGAGCCGCGCGACCACCCTTCGGTAGGGTGTGCCTTAAGGCGCACCTAGCGCGAAATGTCGGGCCCCATTCATATGGGACAGCGATAGGTGCGCCTGAAGGCGCACCCTACAGAAACCCGACCCCGAGATCCTTGAGCGCCGCATCGACCATCCCGCGTTCCCGGTCACTCGAAACCTGCGCACGCGGGTATTGCGGCGCGTCCCGGTCGTCGAGCACACCCACCTCCCAACCGCCGGTCGTCTCGAAGAAGCGGCCCACGCCCGCCTCGCCGAACTCGCGCAGATAGCCCTGCACCACCACGTCGAGGTAACTGAGCAGGATCGGATGCGCGCCGCCTTCGGCCACGTGCCGGGGCTCGACCTTGTAGATCATCACCTCGGCCGCGCCGGGCAGGTCATGGGTGACATCGCGGAGCGCATGGCGCGCATAGGCCGCTTCGCGCAGGTCAAGTGCCGCCCAATCCCCGCCCGGAACCGGCGCGATCAGCCCCTCGATCTCGACCCCCGGGGCTTCGATTGCGGACAGATAGGCGAGCTTTCGCAGCGATGTGCCGCGCCAAACCCGCGCCCAGCCACGCACGCGGGCCGGGCGCGCGGGCTCATAGACATGCGTCGCCCGGTTCACGAGGCTGCCATAGCCGAAGAAAAAGGGATCGCGCGCCATCTCCATGTCGGTTTTGATGGCCAAAGCGCCGGGGATGCACAAGGCCCCTTGCGGCCTCCGGCAAGCCTGATATTTTCACACCATCGTCACAGGGAGACGCTGACCCGATCTGGTCAGGGCCGAAGGAGCAACCGCCCCGGTAAACTCTCAGGCAGAAGGACCTGTGACGGAACGAAAACTCTGGAGAGTGATGCGGGAAACCGCATCCGCCGACGGGATAACGATCTCAGGCGACAGGACAGAGGGGGCATCACCGGCACGCGGCCATGGTCACGTGCGAACAGATGCCGGGCCATGCGCCCATACCTCGACGGGGACATATGGCCGAGACAGCCACCACCGACCTGACCGATCTGCCCCTTGCGGCGCTTCATGCCGAGCTTAGCGCCAAATTCGTCCCCTTCGCGGGCTGGAACATGCCCGTGCAATATGCCTCGGGCGTGATGGCCGAACACCTGTGGACACGCGCCCATGCGGGGCTGTTCGACGTGACCCATATGGCGCAGGTCCGCCTGCCCAAGGATGCGCTCGAGGGGCTCGAGGCGCTTGTGCCCGCCGATCTCTTGGGCTTGCCCGAGGGGCGTCAGCGCTACAGCCTGTTCACCAATGCCACGGGCGGCGTGCTTGACGACCTGATGATCGCGCATCGGGCGGGCGATCTGTTCCTTGTCGTCAATGCCTCGCGCCGCGCCCATGACCTGGCCCATCTTCGCGCCCATCTGCCGGGCGTGGAGGAGGTGACGGACCGCGCGCTGCTGGCGCTTCAGGGGCCCGAGGCGGAAGCGGCGCTCGCGGCGCTCGTGCCCGGGGTCGCCGCGATGAAATTCATGGATGTCGCGGTGCTGGACTGGCAGGGGGTGGCGCTCTGGATCTCGCGGTCGGGCTATACGGGCGAGGACGGATTCGAAATCTCGGTGCCCGCGGGGCAGGCCGAGGGCTTTGTTCGCGCGCTTCTGGCCGATGAGCGGGTCGCGCCCATCGGTCTGGGGGCGCGCGATTCGCTGCGGCTCGAGGCCGGTCTGCCGCTCTATGGCCAGGACATGGACGAGACGATTTCCCCCGTAGAAGCCGGTCAGGCCTGGTCGATCGGCAAGGCCCGCCGTGCGGGCGGTGCGCGCGCGGGCGGCTTTCCCGGTGCCGATGTCATCCTGGATCAGCTTGCCCATGGCGCGCCCCGCCGCCGCGTGGGGCTTGCCCCCGAGGGTCGCGCGCCCATGCGCGGCGAGGTGATGCTTTACGCCACGCCAGACAGCGCAGAGCCCATCGGGCGCATCTCCTCGGGCGGGTTCGGCCCCAGCCTTGGTGCGCCGATGGCGCTGGGCCTGATTGATGCCGCCACCCCTGCCGATGCCGTGCTATACGGCGATCTGCGCGGCAAGCGCCTGCCCGCGCGGCAGGTGCCGCTTCCTTTCGTTCCACCCGGCTACAAGCGTTGAGACACGAGGCCCCGATGAAATACACTGAAGACCATGAATGGCTGAGCCTCGACGGCGACATCGTCACCGTCGGCATCACCGAATACGCCGCGACCCAATTGGGCGACGTCGTGTTCGTCGAATTGCCCGAGATCGAGACGCAGGTCGCCAAGGGCGACGAGATCGTCGTGATCGAAAGCGTCAAGGCGGCCTCCGACATCGTCGCGCCCGTGGATGGCGAGATCGTCGAGATCAACGAGGCCTTGGCCGAGAACCCCGCCCTCGTGAACGAGGATCCGACCGGCGAGGCCTGGTTCTTCAGGATCAAGATCGAGGATCCGGCCGTGCTCGACGATTTCATGGACGAGGACGAGTACAAGGATCACATCGGGGAATGAGGCGATCGGGGGCTCTGCCCCCGCCGCGGCCCCGCGGGGCCGCGTCTCCCCCGGAGTATTTCTGAAGCAAAGATGGCGCGGGACAGAGCCCTTGGCTGCCCGCTCTCGAGAGGACGACCCCGATGCCCTGGACGCCGACCGCCTACGACCCGACCGATTTCGCCAACCGCCGCCATATCGGACCCTCGCCCGCAGAGATGGCCGAGATGCTCAAGGTCGTGGGGGCCGCCAGTGTCGATGAGTTGATCGACCAGACGCTGCCGACCTCGATCCGGCAAAAGACGCCGCTGGACTGGGCCCCCATGTCCGAGGCGGCGCTTCTGGATCACATGCGCGCCATCGCGGCCAAGAACAAGCCGATGGTCCAGATGATCGGGCAGGGCTATTACAACACCCACACGCCCCCCGCGATCCAGCGCAACGTGCTGGAAAACCCGGCATGGTACACGGCCTACACGCCCTATCAGCCCGAGATCGCGCAGGGCCGTCTCGAGGCCTTGTTGAACTACCAGACGATGGTGTCGGACCTGACTGGGCTCGAGGTTGCCAATGCCTCGCTGCTGGACGAGGCGACGGCCTGCGCCGAGGCGATGGTGATGGCCGAGCGCGTGGCGAAGTCCAAGGCGCGGGCCTTCTTCATCGATGAAAACTGCCACCCCCAGAATATCGCTGTGATGCGGACGCGCGCCGAACCGCTCGGGATCGAGGTGATCGTGGGCGCGCCCGAGACGCTGGATGCCTCTGCCGTCTTCGGCGCGATCTTCCAGGTGCCGGGCACCTTTGGCGGGTTGACGGACCCGAGCGAACAGATCGCGGCGCTCCATGCGGCCAAGGCCATCGGTATCGTCGCGGGCGATCTTCTGGCGCTGACCCTGATCAAGGATCCGGGCTCCATGGGGGCCGATATCGCGGTCGGTTCGGCGCAGCGTTTCGGCGTGCCCTTGGGTTATGGCGGCCCGCATGCCGCCTTCATGGCCTGCCGTGACGCGCACAAGCGGGCGATGCCGGGCCGGATCGTGGGTGTGTCCATCGATGCGCATGGGCGGCAGGCCTATCGCCTGTCGCTCCAGACGCGGGAGCAGCATATCCGCCGCGAAAAGGCCACCTCCAACGTCTGCACCGCGCAGGCGCTTCTGGCGGTGATGGCGAGCTTTTATGCCGTCTTCCACGGTCCCGAGGGGCTGCGCGCCATCGCGCAGGATGTGCATCTGAAAACCGTACGGCTGGCCGAAAGCCTGCGCGCGGGAGGCTATGCGCCGCAGGCGGCGGCGTTTTTCGACACGGTGACGGTGCCCGTGGGCGACCGGCAAAGCCGGATCATGGCGGCGGCTGTGGCGCGCGGCATCAACCTGCGCGACGTGGGGTCCGACCGGATCGGGATTTCGGTCGACGAGACCACGACCGAGGCGCATCTCGCGGCCGTCTGTGCCGCCTTCGACGTGGCCTTGGTGTCGCCCCAGACGACCCCCGCCATCCCCGAGGCGATGCAGCGCAGCACGCCCTACCTGACCCACCCGATCTTCCACATGAACAGGGCCGAGTCCGAGATGATGCGCTACATGCGCCGCCTTTCGGATCGTGACCTTGCGCTCGACCGGGCGATGATCCCGCTGGGGTCCTGCACGATGAAGCTGAACGCTGCGGTCGAGATGATGCCCGTCACCTGGCCCGAGTTCAATTCCATCCACCCCTTCGCCCCCGCCGACCAGGCGCAGGGCTATGCCGAAATGCTGGCCGATCTGTCGAACAAGCTCTGCGAGATCACGGGCTATGACGCCATGTCGATGCAGCCCAATTCCGGCGCGCAGGGCGAATATGCCGGGCTTCTGACCATCGCCGCCTATCACAAGGCGCGGGGCGAGGGGCATCGTCGGATCTGCCTGATCCCTGTCTCGGCCCATGGCACCAACCCGGCATCGGCCCAGATGTGCGGGATGGAGGTGGTCGTGGTGAAGGCTGCGGCCAACGGCGATGTCGACCTGGAGGATTTCCGCGCCAAGGCGGAGGCCGCGGGCGACAATCTGGCCGCCTGCATGATCACCTATCCCTCGACCCACGGTGTTTTCGAACGCACCGTGCGCGAGGTCTGCGCGATCACCCACCAGTTCGGTGGGCAGGTCTATCTGGACGGGGCGAACCTCAACGCCATGGTGGGCCTGTCCCAGCCGGGTGAGATCGGCGCCGATGTGAGCCACCTCAACCTGCACAAGACCTTCTGCATTCCGCATGGCGGCGGTGGCCCCGGCATGGGCCCTATCGGGGTCAAGGCGCATCTCGCCCCCTACCTGCCGGGCCATCCCGAGACTGGGGGGGCAACCGGGCCCGTTTCCGGCGCGCCCTATGGCTCGGCCTCCATCCTGCCGATTTCCTATGCCTATGTCCGGCTCATGGGCGGCGAGGGGCTGACACGGGCGACCAAGGTGGCGATCTTGAATGCCAATTACATCGCCAAGCGGCTGGAAGGGGCGTTTCCCGTTCTGTTCACCGGCAAGAACGGCCGGGTGGCGCATGAATGCATCCTCGACACCCGCCCCTTTGCCGAGGCCGGCGTGACGGTCGATGACATCGCCAAGCGGCTGATGGATTGTGGTTTCCATGCGCCGACGATGAGCTGGCCCGTGGCGGGCACGCTGATGGTGGAACCGACCGAAAGCGAGACCAAGGCCGAGATCGACCGGTTCTGCGACGCGATGCTCGCCATTCGCGCCGAGATCGCCGAGGTCGAAGCGGGCCGCATGACGATCGAGGAAAGCCCGCTCCGCCACGCGCCCCATACGATGGAAGACCTGATCCGCGACTGGGACCGCGCCTATAGCCGCGAGCAGGGCTGCTTCCCGCCCGGGGCCTTCCGCGTCGACAAATACTGGCCGCCGGTCAACCGTGTCGACAACGTGCATGGCGACCGGCATCTGATCTGCACCTGCCCGCCGCTGGAAAGCTACCAGGAAGCGGCGGAATAGCCGGATCTGTAGCCTTTCCAATCTGAAAAGGGCCCGGGCATCGCGCACCGGGCCCTTCCCGTTTCGGGATCGTCAGGACGGAAACCTGGCCATTGCCACGGGTCCGTGGCTCGATGCTTGCGGCGGTTCTGGTGACGGTGCCTGAGGCCCTTGGCGCGCTATGGTTTCGAACGGCGGCGCAGGGTCTGGCTTGGGCTTTCTCCGAATGCTCTGCGATAGGCCCGCGTGAAATTGGCGACATGAGTGTAGCCCATGTCATAGGCCAGTTGCTTGATCAGGGCACCGTCCGTCAGCGCATCGCGCGCCTTGGCCATGGCGACCCTTTGACGATAGGTGCGCAAGGAAATTCCGTAGCAGCTTTCGAACGCGCGCAGCACTTCACGTTGCTGTCGGAGCGGCTGGCATTGCCCCAGGATATTGACAAGATCGATAGACGGATCGTCCGCCACGGCCTTGTGCAATGCACGGGCCTGCTCGAGCAGTCCGGCCGCGTGAACTTCGTCCTCGGGCGGGGGGTTTTGAAGGGCGGCCAGCGCCTCCAACAGGAACTGAAGGGCGACGGGTTCGCAACGCGACCATTCCAACGGGTCGTGAAGCCCGCTTTCATGCAGTGTCAGGGCCGTCGTGGTCATGGCCGGGGTGATGGACAAAGGTCGCAGCCTGACGATCTTGCGGCGTCGGTTCAAGAAATCGCCCAGAAAGGGCGGCGCGCCATCCGGGAAACGTTTCGCAAGATCCGCGCAGCACATCGAGATGCAGACATGGGACAATAATCCGCTTTCTCTGGCGACAAGTCGGAAGCCAGGGGTGTCGTTTCGCAGCAAACAGGCGGTTTGCGGGCGCCATGCGCCGACAGATCCGTCTCCGAGGTGGATATCCACGAAGCCCGACAAGAAGTAGATCGCATTGACCCGGCATTCGTTTTGCGGATCGGGAAAGGTGATCGTGGTACCTTGATCGACGGGCAGGCTCGACAGCACGACATCGATCCTGCTGGGAAAGGACATGACCGACACGCCGGGGTGACCGGCGGCGCGCCGGACCGGATCGATCAGGAGGTCCAGCCAGCTCAATGCCGCCGACATCTGTGGTTTCCTTTCATTTTCCCGGCAGGAGGCCTACGGCGGCGGTCCGTGTCCGTGCCGGGATGCGCAGGTTCGTCCGAGCCTATACAAGCCCGACTATAGCAAAGTGATTAACGACAGCTTTGCGGGAAAGTTCAGCGGGCGCGGTGACGAATATCACTTGGTGATAAGTCTGGCCGTCAGGTGACAAGCCTAACTCGTGGCTTGCAAAGGCAAAGTTTCGTATAACACGCCACGGTTGAGGTGATGCGGTCGGGTGGTCCTGATCAGCCCCACCTGAGTGGTCCAGTTTGAGTGTTAGTGCATGACTGGCCTTCGGTCCATCGGGACGATGGTTTCCGGGGCCGGCGGGCGGTAGCCCAGGGCACTGTGGGGTCGCTTGGTGTTGTAGTGCCTCCTCCATTGTTCGATCAGGATTTGTGCCTCGCGGAGGCTGTAGAAGACTTCGCCGTTGAGCAGTTCGTCGCGGAACCTGGCGTTGAAGCTCTCGCAGTAGCCGTTCTCCCATGGTGACCCTGGTTCGATGTAGGCTGTCCGGGCGCCGACCGCGCTGATCCAATCGCGGACGGCTTGGGCCACAAACTCCGGGCCGTTGTCTGACCGGATGTACGCTGGCACGCCCCGCATGATGAACAGGTCGCTCAGCGCATCGATCACGTCACCTGAGTTCAGCTTGCGCTTTGTCTTGATCGCCAGACACTCGCGGCTGTGTTCATCCAGGATGTTGAGCGTCCTGAAGACCTTCCCATCCTCCGTGCGGCAATGCACGAAATCATAGCTCCAGACGTGGTCCCGATACTCCGGTCGCAGCCGGACGCAAGACCCGTCGTTCAGCCAGAGCCGCCCCTTCTTCGGTTGCTGCATTGGCACCTTAAGCCCCTCTCGCCGCCACAGGCGTTCGACGCGTTTGTCGTTCACCTCCCATCCCGCATCTCTCAGCAGGGACGCGATCCGACGATAGCCGTAGCGACCAAACTGACGCGCCAGCTCGATCATGTCCGCGACCAGTTGCACCTCATCGGCGCGACCCTGCGGCAGCTTCCGCTGCGTGGAGCGGTGTTGGCCCAGGACGCGACAAGCCCGGCGCTCAGAGATCGCGAACGTGCTGCGAGCATGCTCAATGCAAGCACGGCGACGAGCGGGGCTCAGAAGTTTCCCCGTGCCGCCTCCGCCAAGATCAACTTGTCCAGCGTCAGATCTGACACGGCTTTCCGTAACCGTTCATTCTCTTTCTGGAGGCGCTTGAGTTCCTTCAGTTGGTCTGTTCCCATACCGCCGTATTGCTTGCGCCAGCGGTAGTAGGTCTGCTCGGTAATGCGAACCTCGCGGATCGCGTCCACCCGTGCCATGCCTTGCCCGACAAGCACCTCAACCTGCCGCAGCTTTGTGACAATCTCTTCCGGCTTGTGCCGCTTCGTAGCCATTCTGATCCTCCGTTTTCCTAAACATAACGGCGGACCACTTCATTGGGGGAGGATCACACCTCCGAGGCGGCGCGCCTCGAGACGGAGCGGACGGCCAATGTCATCGGCGTCATCGAAACGCGGTCCGATATCGCGCGGAATTGTCTTGAGGCCGCGCGCCTCTTCGGGGCCCTGTCGCGCGCCGAGATCGGGTTGCCCTGATCATGCCGGGTGCCGCACCGCCGGATATCGACGCAAACGGGACACAGGACCGCAGCTTCGAAAAGGCGGTCCTGGCCTGTCTTGCGGCGCTTGGGCGGCGCTGTGCACCGGGCGATCTTCTGGTGGGTTTGCCCCTCGGGGATCGTGCCACGCTTGATGTGCATCTTTTGCCGCGCGCGCTGGCCAATATCGGCTTCGAGATGACCCTGCATCGCAAGGTGGTGGTCGCCGATCTGCGCCCGCCCTGTCTCTTGCTGCTCAAGGATGGCGATCACGTCTTCGTCGCCGAAAAGCGGGACGGGGGCGATACGTTCGTCATCCTCGACCCCCACGGCGACCGGCAGGTGGCCGTGTCGCGCGCGACGCTTGCCGCCGAAAGCGGCGGCGAGATGATCTGCCTGGCCGACAGCATCGAGGCGCTGGCCGCCCGTCACGCCGGCGCGCGCCCCAAGGGACATTGGTTCTGGGGTCATTTCGCCCCCCTGCGCGCGCGCGTCTTCGACGTGATGCTGGCCTCGGCCTTTGCCAATATCCTGGCCGTCGTCGTCTCGCTCTTTGCCCTGCAGGTCTATGACCGCGTCATCCCCAACCAGAACGAGGCAACGCTTTGGGTGCTGGCAAGCGGGGCGGCGGTCGCCATCTTCATGGAATTCCTGCTGCGCCTGTCGCGGGCACGGCTGATCGACAAGGTCGGGCGCGACATCGAGATCGCGGCCAACCGCGACCTGTTCGAGCGGCTGATCAACGTGCGGCTCGACCAGCGGCGAATGCCACCGGGCAGCATGGTCAACACGATGCGCGAATTCGCCTCCGTCAAGGAATTCTTCGCGGTCGCCGCCGTGGGGGTCCTGACCGATCTGCCCTTCGTGCTGATCTTTCTGGCGGTGATCTATGCCATCGGCGGGCCGATCGTGATCGTCGTGGCGCTTGGCGGCTTGGCGATGATCGTGCTCAGCCTTGTCTTTCAGCGCCGCATCCATGCCCTGTCGCGCGACATGCTGGGGGGGACCACCACCGCGCTCCGCCTTCTGACCGAGGCGAGCTACGGCCTCGAGACCCTGCGCAGCCACAACGCCGCCCCGTGGTTCCAGCGCAACTGGGAAGAGGTGATCACGCTCAACGCCCGCCAATCCTCCGAGCATCGCAAATTGTCCGCCAGCCTGTCCTTTGCCGCGGCCGCCCTGCAGATGCTGACCTATATCGCGGCGGTGACGGCGGGGGTCTACCTGTTCTTCGGCGGGCTGTTGAGCGTGGGCGGCATCATCGCGGTCTCGATCCTGACCAGCCGGACGCTTGCGCCCATCGTGCAGCTTTCTTCGGTCATCTCGCGCTGGCAGAACACCACCGCCTCGCTCGACGCGCTCAAGCTCATCGCCACCGCCCCCCAGCAGCGCCCGTCGGACCGCAGCTTCATCCGGCGCCCCGCGATCCAGGGCAAGATCCGGCTTCTCGATATCCGCACCGCCTATCCCGGCGTCGAACAGCCCCAACTCGTCATTCCCCGTCTGGACATTGAGCCGGGGTCCAGGTGGGCGGTTCTGGGCGAGAACGGATCGGGCAAATCGCTGTTTTTGCGCATTCTTGCGGGTCTTTATGAACCCACCATCGGCAGCTACATGATCGACGGAATCGAATTGCGCCAGATCGACCCCGACGATCTGCGCCGCGCGATCGCCTATCTCCCGCAGGACCCGCGCCTGTTCAAGGGAACGCTGCGCGAGAACCTTCTGGTGGGCAGCACGGTCTTTCCCGATGCCCGCCTGTTCAAGGCGCTGGAATTCGCGGGCCTCGACAAGCTCGTCTCGGCCACCACGCGCGGCCTCGATCTGGAGATACAGGATGGCGGCGAGGGGCTGTCCGTCGGTCAGCGCGCGGCGGTGGGGCTGGCCCGCGTGCATCTGCACGACCCGGCGCTCGTGCTGCTCGATGAACCCACAGCCGCCATGGACAGCCGCGCCGAAGCCACGTTCGTCAAACGCTTTTCGCACTGGCTCGACGGGCGGGGCGCCGTGGTCTGCACCCACAGGCTCGCGCTGATGGAGGCGGTCGACAACGTCATGATCCTGTCGGGCGGGCGCATGATCGGGCAGGGGCCCAAGGCCGAAATGCTGTCCAAATTCACCACGACCGGCGGGGGCGAAAATCCCGCCCGCCTGCTCGCGGAGCGGGGGCGATGAGCGCCGCGCGCCCCATCCAGGCCCGCCACGATCCCGTGCCGCGCGCGCGCAGCGTGATCTATCTCGTGATCCTCACCATCGCGCTCTTTCTTGGCTGGAGCTATTTCGCCTCCGTCAATGCCGTCGTGCGCGGCCCGGGCCGGATCGAACCGCGCACCGCCACACAGACCATCCAGAACCTCGAAGGCGGCATCGTCGAGCAGATCCTCGTCTCCGAAGGCGATATCGTGGAGGAGGGGCAGCTTCTGGCCCTGATGGACGACACCGCCTTTCGCAGCGGTTTCGACGAATTGTCGGGCCGCGCCGATCTTCTGGAAATGCAGATCCTGCGCCTTGTCGCCGAGGCGGGTCCGGCCGGCGACCCCGTTCTGGATTTTCCCCCCGATCTTGTCGCCCGCGCTCCCGATGCCGCGCAGGTCGAACAGGATCTCTTTCGCGCCCGCGTCACGCAATTCCGCGAAACGCTCACGATCCTCGAAGAAATCCTGGCCGCGCGCAACGCCGAACTGGCCCTGCTCGAACCCATGGCCGAACGCGGGGCCGTCTCGGGCTCCGACCTGATCCGGGCGCGTCAGGCGGTGCTGGAAGTGCGCCAGCAGATCACCGAGTTGCGCACCGGCTTCGAGGCCGGGCGGGTTCAGGCGCTGTCCGAGCTTCAGGGCGAACTGGCACAGATCCGCCAGCAATTGCGCATCCGCGCCGCTCAGGTGGAACGCGCCGAATTGCGCGCGCCGACCCGTGGCGTCGTCAACCGAGTGGTGGTGCAGACGGCGGGCGGTGTCGTCGCCCCCGGCGGCCCGATTCTCGAAATCCTGCCGCTCGACGATGCGCTCGTGGTCGCCGGTCGCATCGCGCCCAGCGACATCGGCCCGGTCTTTGTCGGCATGCCCGCCAATGTGAAACTCACCGCCTATGATTACCGCGATTACGGCTCCATCCGGGGCGAGGTGGTCCATGTCAGCGCCGATACCGTCACCGACCCCGAGACCAATCCCCCCGAACCTTTCTTCGAGATCACCGTCGCGCTCCAATCCCAAAGCCTGACCGGCCCCGAGGGGGAGGTCTTCGTGCGCCCGGGCATGCTGGCCGATATCGAACTCGACGCCGGGCAACGCACGGTCTTCCACTACCTCTTCAACCCGCTGCTGCGCGCGCGAGAGGCGTTTTCGGAGCCGGATTGACCTTCGGCCGGTCCCGTTCGCGCAGGAAACCAGCGCCCGATCACCCAAACCGCGCCAAGGCCAAAGCGAAACGGCCAAGGCGGCGCCACGGCAAAATATCTGCGATCATTCAGGGAAAATTGGCAGCCCGTAGGGGAATCGAACCCCTCTTTCCAGGTTGAAAACCTGGCGTCCTAACCGATAGACGAACGGGCCACGCTTGGCGGTGAGGGGCTTCTAGAAAAACGCGCGGCGGGGTTCAAGGGGATTCTTTGCGCAAGATGCAGGAAAGATGATCCGCCCCTGAACTGGCCCCCGCTCACTCGGCCCAGGCGGCATCCTCCAGCCGCAACTGGACGCTCTGCCGCCCGTTCCAGTGATTGACCTCCACCCGACCCGCGACATGCAGCGCGCGGCCGCCATGGCCTTGCAGCGCGGCATCAAGACCCTTTCCCGCCGCGTCGAAACAGATCGCGTCGATGGTTCCCGTCCCGTCGCCGAGCGTCAGTTTCAGATGGCCCTCGCCCACGGGGCGGCTGTGGCGGATGCGCAGCCCCGGCAGGGCGAAACGCGGGGCAGGGGCGGCGGCCCCGAACGGCCCCGCCTCCTCCAGCCGCTCGATCAGCGCGACGGTGCAGGCATTCGGCATCATCACCCCGTCAATGCGCAGATCGCCCGGTCCACGCGCCCCCGCGCCCTGTTTGGCCAAGAGCGCCTCGAGCCGCGCCATCGCCGGGTCCAGCTGCGCGCGCGTCAGGCTCAGGCCCGCGGCCATCTTGTGGCCGCCACCCTTTTCGATCAGCCCCTCGGCGGCCAGCCGCTGGATCGCGGCCCCCAGGTCGACACCCGTGACCGACCGACCCGATCCCTTGCCCTGATCACCCTCGAATCCGATCACCACGGCGGGGCGGTTCGTCGCCTCCTTCAGACGCGCCGCGACGATGCCGACGACACCGGGGTGCCAGCCGTCGTCCGCGGCCCAGACCAGCGCCCCCTCCAGCCCGCGCGCCCCGGCCTGGTCCAGCGCCGCCTCGCGCACGCGGCCCTCGATCTCGCGGCGGTCGGTGTTCAGGTCATCCAGCCGCTTGGCAAGGCTCGCCGCTTCGGCCGGGTCGAGTGTCGACAGGCAGCGCGCGCCCAGATCGGCAGCCCCGATCCGCCCGCCCGCATTCACGCGGGGGCCAAGCACGAAACCCAGATGGTAGCTCGTGGGCGGCCGGTCGAGCCGCGCCATATCGCCAAGCGCGACCAATCCGGGTCGCGCGCGCCGCGCCATCACCTTCAACCCCTGCCTCACAAAGGCGCGGTTGAGCCCGGTCAGCGGCGCCACATCGGCCACCGTCGCCAGCGCCACAAGGTCTAGCAGCGCGATCAGGTCGGGGGTTTTCTGCCCCGCCTCCCGCAGGCGGCGGTTCGCCTCCACCAAGAGCAGGAACACCACCCCCGCCGCGCACAGATGGGCAAGGCTGCCATCCTCGTCCTGCCGATTGGGGTTCACCACCGCCACGCAGTCGGGCAGGGTCGCGCCCGCAAGGTGATGGTCCAGAACCACCACATCCGCGCCCTTGGCCGCAGCGATGGGCCCATGCGACAGCGTTCCGCAATCCACGCAGATGATCAGGTCATGCGCCTTGGCCAGTTCGGCCATGGCCGGTTCGTTCGGGCCATAGCCCTCGTCGATCCTGTCGGGGATATAGATCGTTGCCTGCCGTCCCAGACTGCGCAGCCAATCGATCAAAAGCGCCGCCGAGGCTCCGCCATCCACGTCGTAATCGGCGAAAATGGCGATGCGCTGGCCCTTTTCTACCGCCGCGATCAACCGGGCGGCGGCGGCATCCATGTCGCGCAAGGACCTTGGATCGGGCATCAGGTCGCGCAGCGCCGGGGCCAGGAAACTTGCCGCCGCCTCGGGCGTGACGCCGCGCCGCGCCAGAACATGGGCAAGTGCGGGTTCCAGCCCCGCGCGCTGTTCCAGGGCGGCGGCCATGCGCGCCGTTTCGGCATCCGGCCCGACCCAGCGCCGTCCGGTCAGCGAGGTTTCGATCCCGAGAAAACCAGTCATGGACCTTGGGTTAGCACGGCATCCGTGGAAAGGGCAGTGGCGAACTCGCCATGCAGATGCGCGATGGCGGTCATATGGATCGCCTCGGGCGACAGCGGGTCCAGCCCTTGGGCCCAATCCATCCGGGCATTGCCCGCGAAACTGGCGCAGGCGTCATGGGCCAGCCGCACCCGGAACCCAAGGTTGGCGGCCATGCGCGTGGTCGTGGACACGCAATGCGGCGTGGTCAGGCCGCAGATCACCAGGTCGCTTATGCCCGCCCCGCGCAGATGATCCTCGAGCCCCGTGCCGATGAAGGCGCTGTTGACCGATTTCTCGAAAACGGTTTCGCCCGTGCGCGGCGCGACCTCGGGCTTGAAGGCGCTGCCGGGGCCGGGGCCAAGCGGGCTGCCCGGCTCCACGCTCACATGGCGGATATGGATGACGGGCGCGCCCGCTGCTCGCCATGCGGCAAGCAAGCGTGTAGCATTGGCCTCGGCCTGCGGATTGTTCCTCGCGCCCCAAACGGGATGGTCGAACCCCGCCTGGATATCGACGAGGATCAGCGCGCTCACGCCCGTTTCACCGGGTTGCGATAGGTCATGCGCCGCACCGATCCGGTCTTGGAGCGCATCAGGATCGTTTCCGCCGTCAGGAACCCCGGTTCGCGCTTGATGCCGGGCAGGATCGAGCCGTCGGTGACGCCCGTGGCGGCAAAGATCACATCCTTGGTCACCATGTCGTCGCGCGTGTAGACGCGGTCGAAATTGGTGATCCCGGCCTTGCGCGCGCGGGCCTTTTCATCCTCGTTCCGGAACAGGAGCTTGCCGAAAATCTGCCCGCCCATGCATTTCAGCGCGGCAGCGGCCAGAACCCCCTCGGGCGCGCCGCCCTGGCCCATGTACATGTCGATGCCCGTCACCTGCGGTTCGGCGCAATGGATCACGCCCGCCACATCACCATCGGTGATCAGACGGATGGCGCAGCCGGTGGTGCGCAATTCCTCGATCATCGCCTCGTGGCGGGGGCGTTCCAGCACGCAGACGGTGATGTCGGTCGTGGAACATCCCTGTGCCGCGGCCAGGGCCGAGACGCGTTCGGACGGCGTCATGTCGAGCGTGACAACACCAGGGCGATAGCCCGGGCCGATGGCGAGCTTTTCCATGTAGACATCGGGCGCATGCAGCATCGAGCCGCGCGGGCCCATGGCGATGACGGTCAGCGCATTGGGCATGTCCTTGGCGGTCAGCGTCGTGCCTTCGAGCGGGTCGAGCGCGATATCGACCTCGGGCCCCGATCCCATGCCGACCTCTTCCCCGATGTAGAGCATCGGGGCCTCGTCCCGCTCGCCCTCGCCGATGACGACGGTGCCGCGGATCTCCAGCTTGTTCAGCTGGTCGCGCATCGCGTTGACGGCGGCCTGGTCGGCGGCCTTTTCATCGCCGCGCCCGATGAAATCGGCGGATGCCAGCGCCGCCGCCTCCGACACGCGGGCAAGGCCCAGGGACAGCATGCGGTCGTTGAAATCGGCGGTCTGCGACATGGGGAAAGGGGCCTTGGTCAATTGCGGTTGACGACGGTCTAACTGCCCCGCCCTCCGGCGTCCAGCATGGGGGCGCTAACGCAAAGGGGCAGGGGCCGCGCCTCAGACCTCTTCGATCCTGAGCGCCACGGGCGCGCCGGTCAGAACGCCGGTGCCGGGCAGGGCCGCCAGCGCCGTATCGAGATTCGGGCGCGCGGTCTTGTGGGTCACGATCAGCACGGGGGCATTGGCGCCCGGATGATCATATTGCCGCATCCGGTCGATGGAAATGCCCGCCTCGCCCAGAACCGTCGCCACCTTGGCCAGCGCGCCGGGGCGGTCGGCCAGTTCCATCCGCAGGTAATAGCAGGCGGGGCTTGCGGCAGAGGCGGGCGGCGCATCGTCCAGCGCCGTCGCGGGCCGCCCGAAGGTCGGCACGCGGATGCCGCGCGCGATGTCGCAGACATCCGACATGACGGCGCTGGCCGTCGGCCCTTCGCCCGCGCCAGCGCCCCGCAGCACGATCTGGCCGACGCTGTCGCCTTCGATCACCACCATGTTGGTTCCGCCCTCGAGCTGGCCCAAGGGCGAGGTCGCGGGCACAAGGCAGGGCGACATGCGCTGTTCAAGGCCCCGGCCCGTCATCTGCGCCACGCCCAGAAGCTTGATCTTGTAGCCCATATCGGCCGCGCGGCGGATATCCTCGATGGTGATGGACCCGATGCCCTCGAGCGCGATGGCGTCGAAATTCACCTTTGATCCAAAGGCGATAGCGGCCAGAAGCGTCAGCTTGTGCGCCGCGTCGATACCGCCCACGTCGAGCGTCGGATCGGCCTCGAGGTAGCCCAGCCCGTCGGCTTCGGCGAAAGCTTCCTCATAGGTCAGGCCCGCGTTTTCCATCCGGGTCAGGATGTAGTTGCAGGTGCCGTTCATCACGCCCATCACGCGCCCGATGGCATTGCCTGCCAAGCCTTCGGTCAGGGCCTTGATGACGGGGATGCCGCCCGCGACGGCGGCTTCGAAGCGCAGGACCAGCCCCTTGGCCTCGGCGGCTTCGGCGAGCGCCTGACCATGCAGCGCGAGCATGGCCTTGTTGGCGGTGACCACGTCCTTGCCGGCGGCGATGGCGGCTTCGGTCGCGGCCTTGGCCGGGCCGTCGCTGCCGCCCATCAGTTCGACGAAAACATCCACATCCGCGCGGCGCGCAAGGGCCACGGGATCATCTTCCCAGGCGTAGTGCGACAGGGTCACGCCCCGGTCCTTGTCCCGCGAACGTGCTGAAATCGCGGTGATTTCCACGGGCCGCCCGCAGCGCTGGGCCAAGAGGTTCGCCTGCCGCTGCACGATCTTGACGACACCCACGCCGACGGTGCCAAGCCCGGCAATACCAAGGCGCAGGGGTTCGGTCATGATCGTTCCTCCGGGGACAGACAGCAGGCTTTCGCCACCTGTTAGCGCCTTACCGGCAGGGCTGCAACGCAGGCGGCGTCAGAACTCCATCTGGCGCAGCACCTCGGCCCGGCGGCGCAGGTCGGCGGCGCGCGCCTGAAGGCTTTGGCCTTGCGCGGCGGCCTCATCCGGCAAGAGATCGTCGGTCGCGGCGACGAGCGGAGAAACCGGAACGATTTCAGGATATTGGCCTGATTGCGCGGCGGGGCTGATCAGGTTGTCGGGGTCGCGGATCGTCGGGCCGCAGGCGGCGAGCAGACCGGCAAGACCGGCAAGACTGAGCAGGGCGGTGACGCGAGCGATCATGAAATAGCCCTAACGCCTTGCCCTGCCTCCGTCCATCCCGGTTGAATTGCCGGGTTTGAATTGAACAGGCGTTCAGATAATCTGACCCCATGGCACGCAAACAGGGAAGCCACGCCGACATTACCGGACCGCGCCTGCGCGCGGCGGCGTTGCGGCTGTTCGCCCGCCACGGGTTCGCCGCAGTTTCGATGCGCCAGATCGCGGCGGAAATCGGGGTGCAGGCGGGGGCGCTCTATCTTTATACCTCTGACAAACAAGCGCTTTTGTTCGATCTCATGCGCGACCATCTTGAGCATTTGCTGGCCGATTGGTCGCCGCCCGATGCCCCGCCCGAGGCGCAGCTGGAAAGCTTCGTGCGCCATCACATCGGCTATCATCTGGATCGGCCGGACCTTGTTTTCATCGCCTATATGGAACTGCGCAACCTGGAGCCCGCGAATTTCGCGGTGATCGAAGGGTTGCGCCGCGACTACGAGGATCAGCTGGAAACGATCCTCAAACGCGGGCAGGCGGCGGGGGATTTCGCGGTGCCCGATACCAAGCTGGCGACGCTCGCGCTGATCGCGATGCTGACCGGGGTGACGACATGGTACCGTGAAGGGGGGCGATTGGACCGGGAAACGGTCTTGTCGATCTACTGGGACATGGCCCGGAAATCGGTCGCGGCGCGCAGCCCGGATGGGGCGAAACAGGGTTAAGACCGGGTGAAGGGTTTCACGTCTTTCTTGCCGAAAGGTTAAGGGCGCGGGGCAAATCCTGACGAAGGATGATCGCGTCGCGCGTCCCTCAAGGATTTGTTCAGCTTGTTCCGGCGGGGCTGCGGCATGGTTGACGAAACCTTGCCGGGGCAAAGGGGCGGCAAGGATCGTGTCATCCTTGCCCCCGGATCTTTACCCTTTCTTCACGCCCGGACAGCGCCCGTCGCGACCTGCGTCCGGCGCGGGAAGGGGACAAGCCGCCCCGCATCCTCGTCCCACAATTTGAGCGTGAAGGAGCGGAACGCCTCGGCCCAGCCGATGGTCGGCACCTCGTATTGCTGCCGCAGCGCGCGGTGGCAGGCGCGCAACCGGTAGCTCGGGATATTGGCGTTGAAATGGTGGATGTCGTGATAGGTGATGTTGGCCACCGCCAGATCGAACCACCAGCCAAGGTCGAGCGCCGATGACCCCTGAAGGGCTGCGCGCGCCGGGTTCAGATCGGGTTTGCGGTCCCACCACGTATCCTCGAAATTATGCTGCAAATACACGAGGAAAACCCCGATGCAGCCCGCGACGAAGACGGTAGCCGCATAGATCACCAGACCCGGCAGACCGGCCAGCGCCACGATGAAGCCCACCCAAAGCGCAAGGCCAAGGTTGTGCAAGATCACGCCCCGGGGATCGACGCGGCCCGCATTCTTGGGCCAGCGATAGGCGAGGACATAGGTGAAAATCCCGCCAATCGGGATGAGAATCAACGGGTTGCGGTAAATCCGATACCAGAGCCTGCGCCAGAAACCGGCCTGCTCCCATTCGCGGAGCGTCATGGTGAAAATCTCGGTCGTGTCGCGTTCGTCGAGATTTCCGAGATGGGAATGGTGGTCGTTATGGTTTGACTGCATCACGCGGTAGGGCGTCAGCGTGAAGATGCTGAGCCCATGGCCCGCGCGGTCATTGCGCGCCTTGGTCGAAAAGAGCGAGCCATGGCCGCAATCATGTTGCAGCACGTAAAGCCGCACGCCCGCGAAGGCGTTGACCACGATCAGCGGCAGGACCAGCCACCAGATCGGCCAGGCCTGAATGGCCAGCCACAGGGTCAGGAAATAGACCGCGAAGGTTCCGCCGTAGCTCAGGGCGGCGATCCTGTCATCGCGTTTTGTCCAAGACCTTGTAAAGGCGCGGATTTCGCGTTCAGCCTCGGCGCGGTAACCGGGCATGACATCGGGGCGGGAGGATGAAGCAACCTGCATCTTTCCGGTCTCGATAGAAGGGTTTGATATCGCGGGGTCTACTCGTACCCACCAAAGATAAGCCCCCCGCCGCGCCAAACAAGGTGCCATGCGCGGCGGAGGGCTTCAAGTTTTTCAACGCTCTGGGGCGGGCTTTCGCCCGCGCCGGATCAGAGCGCGGGGTAGATCGGGAAGCGTTCGCAGAGCGCCTCGACCTCGGCGCGGACCTGCGCCTCGACCTCTGCGTTGCCGTCTTCGCCATTGGCGGCAAGACCGTCGACGACGCGGGTGATCCAGTCGCCGATCTGGCGGAATTCGACCTCACCGAAGCCGCGCGTGGTGCCCGCGGGGCTGCCCAGACGGATGCCGGAGGTGATCGTCGGCTTTTCGGTGTCGAAGGGGATGCCGTTCTTGTTGCAGGTGATATGCGCGCGGCCCAAGGCCTGTTCGGTGGCGTTGCCCTTGACGCCCTTGGGGCGCAGGTCGACGAGCATCAGGTGGGTGTCGGTGCCGCCGGTGACGATGTCGAGACCGCCCTTCATCAGCTGATCGGCCAGCGCTTGCGCGTTGCGGATGACCTGCGCCTGATAGTCCTTGAATTCGGGGCGCAGCGCCTCGCCGAAGGCCACGGCCTTGGCGGCGATGACATGCATGAGCGGGCCGCCCTGAATGCCGGGGAAGATCGCGGAATTGACCTTTTTCGCGATGCCCTCGTCATCGGTGAGGATCATGCCGCCGCGCGGACCGCGCAGGGTCTTGTGCGTGGTGGTGGTGGCGACATGGGCATGCGGGAAGGGCGAGGGATAATGGCCCGAGGCCACGAGGCCCGCGAAATGCGCCATGTCCACAAGGAGATAGGCGCCGACGCTGTCCGCGATCTCGCGCATCTTGGCGAAATCGATGATGCGCGGAATGGCCGAGCCGCCCGCGATCAGCATCTTGGGCTGATGCTCGGTCGCAAGCGCCGCGATCTGGTCATAGTCGATTTCGAGATCCTGCTGGCGCACGCCATACTGGATCGCGTTGAACCATTTGCCCGACTGGTTGGGTTTCGCGCCGTGCGTCAGGTGGCCGCCCGCATCGAGCGACATGCCCAGGATCGTGTCGCCCGGTTGCAGGAGCGCGGTGAAAACGCCCTGGTTGGCCTGGGAGCCGGAATTGGGCTGCACATTGGCGAAGCCGACGTTGAAGAGCTGCTTTGCGCGCTCGATCGCCAGATCCTCGGCGATGTCGACGAATTGGCAGCCGCCGTAATAGCGCCGGCCCGGATAACCTTCGGCGTATTTGTTGGTCATCACCGAGCCCTGAGCCTCCATCACGGCGGCGGAGACGATGTTTTCGGAGGCGATCAGCTCGATCTCGTGGCGCTGGCGGCCAAGTTCCTGGCGGATCGCGCCAAAAATCTCGGGGTCGCGGGATTCGAGGCTTTGGGTGAAGAAGCCGGCGTCGCGGTGGGGGGCGTTCATGGGCGAACCTCCTGTAGGGCAGCGCAAGGGAGCGTGACAAAGTTAGTGCGCCCTTTACGGGATGGAAGGCGCGCGGGGAAGGGCGCAAAGCGGCGCGGAGGCGCGTGAATGCGGCAGAGGCGTTACCGATGAAGGATTGAGTTTCCGATCGGCGCGCGCAAGGGTGCGACGAGAGGCTGAAGGGGAGGGGCGCCATGCCCGCCGCGCGCAACATCGCGTTTCTTGCGTCCGACACGGCCCTGTCGCGCGACGCGCAGGCCGAGCTTGTCGCCCGCTACGGATCATTCCCGCCCGAAGAGGCGGATGTGATCGTGGCGCTGGGCGGGGACGGGTTCATGTTGCAGACGCTGCACGCGACCCAGCATCTGGACGTGCCGGTCTACGGGATGAACCGGGGCACGGTGGGGTTCCTGATGAACGCCTACCAGGAGGAGGGGCTGATCGGGCGGCTGGAAGCGGCGGAGGAGGCCGTGATCAACCCGCTGCGCATGAGCGCCACCACGACGGCGGGCGAGGTGGTCGAGATGCTGGCGATCAACGAGGTGAGCCTGCTGCGTGCGGGGCCGCAGGCGGCGAAGCTCAGGATCACGGTCGACGGGCGGGTGCGGATGGAGGAGCTGGTCTGCGACGGGGCGCTGGTCTGCACGCCGGCCGGATCGACGGCCTACAATTATTCGGCGCATGGGCCGATCCTGCCCATCGATGCGGATGTTCTGGCGGTGACGGCGGTGGCGGCGTTCCGGCCCCGGCGCTGGCGGGGCGCGCTGTTGCCCAAGACGGCGCTGGTGCGGTTCGACGTGGTGGAACCCGACAAGCGCCCGGTCATGGCCGATGCCGACAGCCGGTCGGTGGCCAATGTCGTATCGGTGGAAATCCGGTCGGAACCTTCGGTCGCGCATCGGTTGCTGTTCGATCCGGGCCACGGGCTGGAGGAAAGATTGATCCGCGAGCAGTTCCAGTGACCGCCCCGGTATCAAGCGCGCCCTTGCGCCGCATTCCGGGGGCTGGCAGAAGAAGGTTTAACGTTAAACAAAACTGGTTCGGAAGAGAGCGATGAGCGAAGACAAGCAGGACGGGGCGCGGTCGGCGGCGCTGTTCTACCACGAGTTCCCCAAGCCCGGTAAGCTCGAGATCCGCGCCACCAAGCCCTTGGCGAACGGGCGGGATCTGGCCCGCGCCTATAGTCCGGGGGTTGCCGAAGCCTGTCTTGAAATCAAGGCCGATCCGACCAATGCGGCGCGCTACACGTCGCGCGGGAACCTGGTTGCCGTGGTGTCGAACGGCACTGCCGTCCTGGGTCTTGGCAATATCGGGGCGCTAGCGTCCAAGCCCGTGATGGAGGGCAAGGCGGTATTGTTCAAGACCTTTGCGAACATCGATTGCTTCGACATCGAGCTGAACGAACCCGACCCGGTGAAGCTGGCCGAGATCGTCTGCGCGCTGGAGCCGACCTTCGGCGCGGTGAACCTCGAGGATATCAAGGCGCCCGATTGTTTCATCGTTGAACAGATCTGCCGCGAGCGGATGAACATCCCCGTGTTCCATGACGACCAGCATGGCACGGCCATCGTCGTGGGGGCTGCCGCCACCAATGCGCTGCGCGTCACGGGCAAAAGGTTCGAGGATATCAAGATCGTGTCCACGGGCGGTGGGGCTGCGGGGATCGCCTGCCTCAACATGCTGCTGAAGCTGGGCGTGAAGCGCGAGAACATCTGGCTTTGCGATATCCATGGTCTCGTCCACGAGGGGCGCGAGATCGACATGAACCCGCAAAAGGCGGCCTATGCGCAGAAGACCGATCTGCGCACGCTGGGCGAGGTGATCGACGGGGCGGATCTGTTCCTTGGCCTGTCGGGACCCGGTGTGCTGAAGCCCGAGATGGTGGCGCGGATGGCCGCGCGGCCCATCGTGTTTGCGCTGGCCAACCCGATGCCGGAGATCCTGCCCGAGGAGGTGCGCAGCGTCGCGCCCGATGCGATCATCGCCACGGGGCGGAGCGATTTTCCGAACCAGGTCAACAACGTCCTGTGTTTCCCCTTCATCTTCCGCGGCGCGCTGGATGTGGGCGCGACCGAGATCAACGACGCGATGCAGATCGCCTGTATCGAGGGGATCGCGGCGCTGGCGCGGGCCACGACCAGTGCGGAGGCAGCCGCCGCCTATGCGGGCGAGCAGCTGACATTCGGGCCCGATTACCTGATCCCCAAGCCCTTTGACCGCCGCCTGATCGGGGTGGTGGCCAGCGCCGTGGCCAAGGCCGCGATGGAGAGCGGCGTGGCGACGCGGCCCTTGGACGATATCGACGCCTATCGCGAGCGGTTGAACCAGTCGGTGTTCAAATCGGCGCTCATCATGCGCCCGGTCTTCGAGGCGGCGCGCAATGCGGGACGGCGCATCGTATTCGCCGAGGGCGAGGACGAGCGCGTCTTGCGCGCGGCGCAGGCGATTTCGGAAGAGACGACGGACAAGCCGATCCTGATCGGCCGTCCCGAGGTGATCGAGAGCCGGATCGAGCGGGCGGGGCTGACGCTGCAACCCGGCGTGGATTTCGACCTGGTGAACCCCGAGAACGATCCGCGCTATCGTGATTACTGGCAGACCTATCACGCGATCATGGCGCGGCGCGGTGTGACGCCGGACCTGGCCCGCGCGATCATGCGCACCAATACCACGGCCATCGGGGCGGTGATGGTGCAGCGGGGCGAGGCGGACAGCCTGATCTGCGGCACCTTTGGCCAATACCTGTGGCATCTGAAATACGTGAACCAGCTTTTGGGCACGGATGGGCTGCACCCGGTGGGCGCCTTGTCGCTGATCATCGCCGATACCGGCCCCTTGTTCATCGCCGATACGCAGATCCACCCCGAGCCGAGCCCGGAGCAGATCGCGGAAACGGTGCGCGGCTGTGCGCGCCATATCCGGCGGTTCGGGATCGAGCCCAAGGTGGCGCTGTGTTCGGGGAGCCAGTTCGGCAACCTCGACAGTGCCAGCGGGCGGCGGATGCGCGGGGCGCTGGAGATCCTCGACGGGATGGGGCTCGATTTCACCTACGAGGGCGAAATGCCGGTCGATGTGGCGCTCGATGGCGAGTTGCGGTCGCGGCTCTTGCCCGAGAGCCGGATGGAGGGGGCGGCCAATGCGCTGGTTTTTGCCACCACCGATGCGGCGGGCGCTGCGCGCAACATCCTGAAGATGCGCGCGGGCGGGCTGGAGGTCGGGCCGATCCTGATGGGGATGGGCAACCGGGCGCATATCGTGACGCCCTCGATCACGCCGCGCGGCCTGTTGAATATCGCGGCGCTCGCCGGGACGCCCGTCAGCACCTACAGCTGAGGGGCGCTCCGTCGGGGGCTTTGGAGCGCGTCGCGTTCAGTCGCATGCACGCGTCGCGCTTTGATCTTTTGATTTCGCATGTCCGGGAAGCGCAAAACCGGTTCCCACTTTTGCGCGACATGCTCTAGCCCAGCGTGATGCGGATCAGCGTGACGAGCATCAGGGCTGCGGCCAGAAGCGCCGAAAAGATCAGGGCGGGATAGCCCCAGATCAGGACCCCGATGGCAATGGCCGAAACCGCGCCGATGACGGCGGCAAAGGCGTTGTCCACGGGGCCTTCGACCACCTCGCGGGCCATGCGGCCGATGATCGGCAGGCGGTAGGTCACGTGGCGCGTGATGTAGCGGGGGCGGGGGGCTTCCGGGGCAAGGGTCATGTCGATGTCTCCTGTTCGGAGGAGGTAGATAGGCCGATGCTGCGCTGCGGCAAAGGGGCGGTCTGTCGCAGGGTTCGTCGCGGGCCGGGTGGCCGTTCGATCCATCAACGGCTGAACATTGCCCCGCCCGGAACAGCCGCAAAGCGGCCCGGGCAGCGGATGGCCGCCCCCCGGCCAGCCCGTTAGCGCCCCCATGCGGCACTATCGCCGAATTGCCCTGAGGGCACGGGTTTTTGTAGACATCGGTATACCAAGGCAGGAGGACCCCATGCGCTACGCCGATATCTACGACCGCGCCAAGACCGATCCCGAAGCATTCTGGATGGAGGCCGCCGAGGGGGTGGATTGGGTCAGCCGGCCGAGCCGCGCCTTGTCCGACGAGAAGGCACCGCTTTACGAGTGGTTCGCGGACGGGATGTTGAACGGCTGCTGGAACGCGGTGGATCGGCATGTGGCGGCGGGCCATGGCGACAGGCTTGCCATCATCCATGACAGCCCGCTGACGGGCACGGTCCACAAGATCACCTATGCCGAGTTGCAGGCGCGGGTCGCGTCACTCGCGGGGGCGCTCAGGGCCAAGGGCGTGGAAAAGGGCGACCGGGTCATCATCTACATGCCGATGGTGCCCGAGGCGCTGGAGGCGATGCTGGCCTGCGCGCGGCTGGGGGCGGTGCATTCGGTCGTCTTTGGCGGCTTCGCGGCCAATGAGCTGGCCGTCAGGATCGACGATTGCGCGCCCAAATGCATCATCGCGGCCAGCTGCGGGTTGGAGCCGGGGCGCGTGGTTCATTACAAGCCGCTCTTGGATGGCGCGTTGGAGATCGCCGCCCACAAGCCCGAGTTCTGCGTGATTTTCCAGCGCGAGCAGGAGGTTGCGCATCTGGAGGAGGGGCGCGACCATGATTGGCATGCGTTCCAGTACGGGGTGGAGCCGGCCGATTGCGTGCCGGTCGAGGGGAACCACCCGGCCTATATCCTTTATACGAGCGGCACGACGGGCCAGCCCAAGGGCGTGGTGCGGCATACGGGCGGGCATCTGGTCGCGCTCAACTGGTCGATGCGCAACCTCTACGGGATGAACCCCGGCGAGGTGTTCTGGGCCGCGTCCGACGTGGGTTGGGTCGTGGGCCATTCCTATATCTGCTACGCGCCGCTGACATTCGGCTGCACCACCATCGTGTTCGAGGGCAAGCCCGTGGGCACGCCCGATGCCGGAACCTTCTGGCGGGTGATCCGCGATCACGGGGTGAAATGCCTGTTCACCGCGCCGACCGCCTTTCGCGCGATCAAGCGCGACGATCCCAAGGGCGTGCTGGTAGGGGATTACGACCTGTCCTGTCTGGAGAGCCTGTTCCTGGCGGGGGAACGGGCCGATCCCGACACGATCGTCTGGGCGCAGGACAAGCTCGGCGTGCCGGTCATCGACCATTGGTGGCAGACGGAAACCGGCTGGGCCATCGCGGGCAACCCGCTGGGCATCGAGCAATTGCCGGTCAAGATCGGGAGCCCGTCCGTCCCGATGCCGGGCTATGACGTGCAGATCCTGGACGAGGCGGGCCATCCGGTGAAGCCGGGCGAATTGGGCGCCATCGCGGTCAAGCTGCCCCTGCCGCCCGGCACGCTGCCCACGCTGTGGAACGCGGAGGCGCGGTTCCGCAAGGCCTACCTGGAGCATTTCCCCGGCTATTACGAAACCGGCGATGCGGGGATGATCGACGAGGATGGATACCTCTACATCATGGCGCGCACCGATGACGTGATCAACGTGGCGGGCCACCGGCTGTCGACGGGCGCGATGGAAGAGGTTCTGGCGAGCCATCCCGATGTGGCCGAATGCGCCGTGATCGGGGTGTCGGACACTCTGAAAGGGCAATTGCCCATGGGCTTTCTGTGCCTGAACAAGGGGGCGGAAACCGCGCCCGAGCAGGTGGTGAAGGAGTGCGTCAAGCTGGTGCGCGACCGGATCGGGCCGGTGGCCGCCTTCAAGCTGGCGGTGGTGGTCGACCGGTTGCCCAAGACGCGGTCGGGCAAGATCCTGCGCGCGACGATGGTCAAGATCGCGGATGGCGAAAGCTTCAAGACGCCTGCGACGATCGACGATCCCGCGATCCTTGACGAGATCCGCGCGGCGCTGGCCACGATCGGCTATCCGGCATAGGGCGCTGTGCGCCTGCGACGGTATCGCGGGTTTGAGAACGATCGCGCGGGTTGTATCTTTCGGGGGAAACCGCCAGCGGAGGCTGTGCGATGGCCGATCCCGAGGCAGGCGATCTTGAGAAGCCGGAGACTGCGGCGCTGTCTGCGCTGCGGTCCTTGCACCTGTTCGAACATGATATCCGCGCGGCCATTTCGGACGTGGTGGGGGGCTTGCGGCTGATCGACCGCGCGCGGCTTGCGCCCGAGGCGCAGGTGCAGATCGACCGGGTGCAGGCGGCGGCCGATACGCTGGCGGCGCTGGTCGACGATGCGCTTTTGAGCGTGGCGGGGGAGGTGGTCATCGGGCGGGCCGATGGGCTGCTCCGGCTTGGCGATTGGCTGGCGGCGCTGAACGGGCGCTGGTCGGGGCGGGCGTCGGAGGCGGGCACGGCCTTCGTGCTGGAGGCCCGGGGCGGGCTGCCGGGATACCTGGCCCTGTCGGCGGTGACGCTGGACCGGATCGTCGGCAATCTTGTGTCCAATGCCTTGCGCCATGCGGGACGGGCCGGTGTGCGGCTTGTCGTGGAGGCGGGGGGCGGCGACGGCGTCACGTTTTCAGTGCTGGATGACGGGCCGGGCTATCCGCGCGCGGTGCTGGAGCGGGTGGCGCACGGCGGGGCCGGTCCCAAGCGCGGGAAAGGCGCGGGCGCGCTGGCGGCGGAGGGGGGATTGGGGCTCAGGATCGCGGCGGAGCTGACGCGCGAGATCGGGGGCAGGCTGGTTCTGGACAACCCCGAGGGCGGCGGGGCGCGGGCCCTGTTGGTCCTGCCCGAAACGCTGGTGCGCCACGGGGCGGAGGCGCTGCCCGCGCCCGAGCCGCTGCCAGATCTGGCGGGGCTTTCGATCCTGTTGGCCGAGGATAACCTGACCAACCAGACGATCTTGCGCCGGGTGCTGGGCGGGATGGGGGCGCGGGTGGTTCTGGTGGGCGACGGGGTCGCGGCGCTGGAGGCTTTGGAGGCGCAGGATTTCGACATCGCGCTCATTGATATCGAGATGCCGCGCCTGTCGGGGCTGGAGGTGATGCGCGCGGTCCGGGCGCGGGACGACGGGCGGGCGGGGCTGCCGATGGTGGCCTTGACCGCCTATGTCCTGCGCGACAACCGCGAGGCGATCTATGCGGCCGGGGCGGACGGGATCATCGGCAAGCCGATCTCCTCGGCGGCGGAATTCGGGCGCGCGATCCTGCGCTAAACGGGGCGTCCGGCGGGGTTGCCGGAACCCGAGGATGTGCTGTCGGGGGCGGCGGGTGATCCGGGGCTGGGGCCAAAGCTCGATACCGCGCGCTTTGCGGCCTTGCTGGCGGCGGCGGGGGCGGATCGGGCGGAATTGCTGGAACGGCTGGGGGCGGATCTGGGGTCGGTCCTGGTGGCGCTGGATGGGGCCTTGGCTGCGGGCGATGTGCCCGAGATCCGGGCGCAGACCCATATCCTGATCGCGGTGTCGGGGGCGGTGGGGGCAGACAGGCTCTACCGTCTGGCCGAGGTTCTCAACATCGCGGCCAAGCGGCGGCGCATCGCCGATCTGCCGGCGCTCTACGCGCCCTGTCGGGCCGATCTGGTAGACCTGATCGCGCATGTGGAGGCGCAGGGCGGGGGCACGTGAGCGGCACCCTTGCGCCTGCGCCCGTGGCGGCACAGACTGGCGCGAGGATCTTTCGCCCAAAGGATGGCCCCATGTCCCCTGCACCTGCATTGATCGAGGCTGCGCGCGCCGTGCGTGAAAACGCCCATGCGCCCTATTCGGGGTTCAAGGTGGGCGCGGCGCTGATGTCGGTCGAGGGGCGGCTGCATCTGGGCTGCAACGTGGAGAATGTCGCCTATCCCGAAGGCACCTGTGCCGAGGCGGGCGCGATTGCCGCCATGATCGCAGCGGGTGACAAGCGGATCGCCGAGGTCGCGGTCATCGCCGACAGCCCCGCCCCCGTGCCGCCCTGTGGCGGCTGCCGCCAGAAGCTGGCGGAATTCGCGGGCGGCGATGTGGTGGTGACGCTGGCCACGACGGGGGGCGCGACGCTGGTCACGACAGTGGCCGATCTGTTGCCGGGGGCCTTTGACGCGGGCTTCATGGCGCATGCGGAGAAAAGCGCCCCGTGAGCGACGCGCGCACCATCCTGGCCAAGCTGCGCGACGGGGAGCGGGTGACGGAGGCCGAGCTTTTCTGGTTTGCCGAAGGGCTGGCGAGTGGCGAGGTGACGGATGCGCAGGCGGGCGCTTTCGCCATGGCGGTCTGCACGAGGGGCTTGGGAAAGCCCGCGCGGGTCATGCTGACCAATGCGATGCGCGAAACCGGGCAGGTGCTGAAATGGCGGCTCGACGGACCCGTCATCGACAAGCATTCCACGGGGGGCGTGGGCGATTGCGCGTCCTTGCTGCTGGCGCCCGCGCTGGCGGCCTGCGGGGCCTATGTGCCGATGATCTCGGGGCGGGGGTTGGGCCATACGGGCGGCACGCTCGACAAGCTGGAGGCGATCCCCGGATACCGGACGCAGGTGTCGGTCGATGATCTGCAGGAGCTGGTGGCCGATGTGGGCTGTGCCATCGTGGGAGCCTCGGCCGATATCGCGCCTGCGGACAAGCGGCTTTACGCGATCCGCGACGTGACGGGGACGGTGGAATCCATCGATCTGATCACGGCCTCGATCCTGTCCAAGAAACTGGCGGCGGGGCTGGAGGCCTTGGTGCTGGATGTGAAGGTGGGATCGGGCGCTTTCATGGCGGCACCCGCCGATGCGCTGGCGCTGGCACAATCGCTGGTCGACACCGCGCAGGGGGCGGGTTGCATGACATCGGCGCTGGTGACCGACATGAACCAACCGCTGGTCGCATCGGCAGGCAATGCGCTGGAGGTGATCGCGGTGATGGAGGTTCTGACCTCGGGCGATCTGTCCTCGGATCTCGCGCGGCTGACGCAGGCCCTGGGGGGCGAGGTGCTGGCGCTGGGCGGTTTGGCTGCCGATGCCGCCGATGGAGAGGCGCGGATCGCGCGGGCGCTGACCTCGGGCGAGGCGGCCGATACCTTTGGCGAGATGGTCGCGGCCTTGGGCGGGCCGCATGATTTCATCGAGCGCTGGCGCGACAGGCTGCCCGCGGCGCGGGTGATGGTCGACGTGGTCCCGCGCGAGGGCGGCTACGTGGAGCGGATCGACACGCGCGCGCTGGGCGAGGCGGTGGTGCGGCTGGGCGGCGGGCGGCTCAAGCAGGATGACCGGATCGATCTGGCCGTGGGCCTGTCCGATATCGCGCGGATCGGGGACAGGGTGGAGCCTGACAGGCCGTTGGCGCGCATCCATGCGGCAAGCGAGGAGGCCGCGCGCGCCGTGGCGGGGCGCATCCGCGCGGCGTTTGTGCTGGGCGATCATGCGCCCGAGGTTCCGCCCCTGATCCATGAAAGGATCGGCTAGCATGGCGCGCGCATTCCTTGTGGTGATGGACAGCCTGGGCATCGGGGCTGCGCCGGATGCGGGGGCCTATTTCAACGGCGATCTGCCCGATACCGGGGCCAATACGCTGGGCCATATCGCGGCGGCCTGTGCGGCGGGACAGGCCGAGGAGGGGCGGAGCGGGCCCTTGCGCCTGCCCCATCTCGACGCATTGGGATTGGGCGCGGCGCTGCGGCTGGCCTCGGGCGCGCGGGGCGAGGGGCTGGACGCGGACCCAGAGGGGCTTTGGGGCGTGGCGGAGGAAGTGTCGCGCGGCAAGGATACGCCGTCGGGGCATTGGGAATTGGCGGGGCTGCCCGTGCCCTTTGACTGGGAATATTTCCCCAAGACCAAGCCCTGTTTCCCCGATGACGTGGTGGCGGAGGTCAAGCGGCTGGCGGGGGTCGAGGGGATCCTTGGAAATGAGCATGCGAGCGGGACCGAGATCATCGCGCGGCTGGGGGAGGCGCATCAGAGGACGGGCTGGCCGATCTGCTACACCTCCATCGACAGCGTGTTCCAGATCGCCGCCCATGAGGAGACATTCGGGCTGGAGCGGTTGCTGAAGCTCTGCGAGGGGCTGGCCCCCATGCTGCATGCGCGCCGGGTGGGGCGGGTGATCGCGCGGCCCTTCGTCGGCGGGCCGGGGGATTACCGGCGCACGGTCAACCGGCATGATTACGCGCTGGCCCCGCCGGGTCCGACGCTGTTGGACCTTGTGCAGGGGGCGGGGCGGCAGACCTACACGATCGGCAAGATCCGCGACATCTTTGCGGGCCGTGGCGTGGGCCATGCGGTGACGGGGGCGGATGCGGACCTGATGGGGCATCTGGCCGAGCATGTCGCGGGGGCCGAGGAAGGCAGTCTGACCTTCGCCAATTTCGTGGAATTCGACAGTCTTTACGGGCACAGGCGCGACGTGTCGGGCTATGCGCGGCACCTGGAATGGTTCGATGCGGCCTTGGGGCCGATCCTGAAGGGTCTGCGCCCCGATGACCTGATGATCCTGACTGCCGATCACGGCAATGACCCGACATGGCCCGGCACCGACCATACCCGCGAGCGGGTGCCGGTGGTTGCAAAGGGGCCCTATTCCGGGCAGATCGGGATAAGGGCCTTTGCCGATGTGGGCGCCTCGGTCGCCGCGCATCTGGGGATCGGGTTCGACGGGCCGGGGCAAAGCTTTCTGACGGGGAATGATGTCGGCCTCTGAACTGATCTATTTCGCGATGACGCTGGTCGTGGTCACGCTGGCGGTGCGCTACATCGGCCCCTTCATCGGGCGGCCGCGCACGCCGTGGCGGGGGGCCGCGCTTTTCGGGTTCATCATCGCCTTCATCGGTTGGGCCATCGGGGCGTGAGATGAGAGATATTCCCAAGGTCGAATTGCATCTGCACCTTGAAGGGGGCGCGCCGCCTGCCTTCATCCGGGGGCTGGCCAAGGAAAAATCCGTCGATCTGTCGGGGATTTTCCGCGAGGATGGCGGCTATACCTACCGCGATTTCTGGCATTTCCTGCAGGTCTACGAGGCGGCGACAAGCGTTCTGACGACCCCTGAGGATTACGCGCGGCTGACGCGTGCCGTGCTGGAGGAAAGTGCCGCCAATGGCGTCGTTTATGCCGAGACCTTCCTTTCGCCCGATTTTTGCGGGGGTGGCGATGTGGGGGCGTGGCGCGACTACCTGACGGCGATCCGCGAGGCGGCGGAGGATATGGAGCGCAGCCACGGCATCACGCTGCGCGGTATCGTCACCTGCATCCGCCATTTCGGGCCGGAACGGTCGCGGCCCATCGCGGTCTGTGCCGCCGAGACGGCGGGCGATTGGCTGACTGGGTTCGGCATGGCGGGCGACGAGTTGAAGGGGAAACCGGGCGATTTCCTGTGGGCCTTTGATTGCGCGCGGGAGGCGGGATTGCGGATCACGGTTCATGCAGGCGAATGGGGCGGCGCGGCATCGGTGCGCGATGCGCTGGACGCGCTCAACCCCGAACGGATCGGGCACGGGGTGCAGGCCATCGACGATCCGGCGCTGGTCGACCGGCTGGCCGAGGATGGGATCGTTCTGGAATGCTGCCCCGGATCGAACGTGTTTCTGGGCGTCTACAAGGACTGGCGCAGCCATCCCATCGAGCGCCTGCGCGAACGCGGCGTGAAGGTCACGGTTTCGACCGATGACCCGCCGTTTTTCGGCATCACCATGACCTCGGATTACGAGAACCTGAACCGGCATTTCGGCTGGGACGAGGAGATTTTCGCCGAGGTGAACCGCAACGCCCTGGAGGCTGCGTTCTGCGACGCGGCCACCAAGGACAAGATCGCCAAGAAACTGGGGGCCAGCCGCGCATGACCGAGCATCTGACAATCGTCAACCATCCGCTGGTGCAGCACAAGTTGAGCCTGATGCGGGAGGCCGACACCTCGACCAAGTCGTTTCGGCAATTGCTGCGCGAGATCAGCCTGCTTTTGGCCTATGAGGTCACGCGCGAGATGCCGATGACCACGAAGCGGATCGAGACGCCCTTGTGCGAGATGGAGGCCCCCACGATCGAGGGCAAGAAGCTGGCGCTGGTGTCGATCCTTCGGGCGGGCAACGGGTTGCTGGACGGGATCCTCGAGCTGATCCCCAATGCGCGGGTGGGGTTCATCGGGCTTTACCGTGATCCCGAGACGCTGCAGCCGGTGCAGTATTATTTCAAGGTGCCCGATGCGCTGGAGGATCGGTTGACCATCGTGGTCGACCCGATGCTGGCGACCGGCAATTCCTCGGCGGCGGCCATCGACCTGTTGAAGAAGGCGGGCGCGAACAACATCCGGTTCCTGTGCCTGTTGGCGGCCCCCGAGGGCGTGGCGCGGATGAAGGAGGCCCATCCCGATGTGCCCATCGTGACGGCGGCGCTCGACAGCCATCTGAACGATCACGGCTATATCGTGCCGGGACTAGGGGATGCGGGGGACCGCATGTTCGGCACAAAATAGGCGTTTGTGCGGCTTTACTTGGGCAAGGTCTTGGGACAGTCTGTTTCCAGCGAAGCCTTGGGGGTTTGCATGGAATCGAGACGAGTGACGCGCGGTTTGGCGCTGGCCCTGGTGGCCTTTGTGGGGATGATGACGGCGACGGGGGTAGAGGCGCAGGCCGTGCCCGCCGAGACGCCGCCCGCAAGCTATACCGGCATCCAATATGTCGACAGCCGCGGTTGTGCCTTTGTCCGGGTAGGCGTGGGGGCGAATGTGCAATGGGTGCCGCGCGTCGGGCGCGACCGGCGCCAGATCTGCGGGCAATCGCCGACGCGGGTGGCTGCGGCACCGGCCGCGCCTGCGCAGACTGCGACGGCCACCACGGCCAGCCGCCCGGTGGTGATCCCCCCGGCGCCGGTGGCCCCGCGACCGGTCGCCACCGCGCCGCGCCCTGTGGCGACGACCCCGCGCATCCAGCCCGCGCCCGTGGCCCCCGCGAGCGGGAATTGCCCCAACCTGCCCGCCGACATCCGGCCCTATTTCGCAGGTCCCGGCGTCCGCTGCGGCCCGCAGGCCGTGCATCCCGGCGATGCCGTGCGCGGATTTGACCAAAGCAGCCTTGGCTCCGGTGCGGGCGAGGTGCGGCAGGTGGTGCGCTACGAGGTCAATCCGCCGCCCGGATATCGCGCGGCCTGGGATGACGGGCGGATGAACCCCTATCGCGGCGTGTTTTTTGCGGGCGGACAGCGGCAGATGGAACAGGTCTGGACCAATACGGTGCCGCGCCGGTTGGTGAGCGATCCCGCGCCGCGCGGGCTGATGGCGCTGTTCTCGCGCCCGTCGCGCCCGGCGGAGGTGGTTCCCGCGCAGCTGGTCGTCATCCGTCCCTGAGGGGCAGGCGGTCAGCGCCCGCAGATATCCTGAAGCGTGATCCAGTCGGCATCCGACAGGAGCGGCTCACCCCGGCCCGAGCGGATCGGGTTGCCTTCGATCAGGGCCAGCGTGGTTTCCCCGGTGATGTCGCGGGCGAAGGCATAGGGCGCGGTGGGGATATCGGCGGCGGCGAAGCGCGCCAGAAGGGCCGCATCCTCGACCGGTCCCGTTTCTTGCGACAAGAGCGAGACGGCATGGGCATAGAGCGTGTCGGTGTCGATCTCGCCCGTGGTCAGAAGGCGCAAGGTGGTGCCCAGGCCCGCCTCGGACAGGAGGGTGAGCATCGGATCGGTGTCGCTGCGGCGGGCATCCTCGGCCAGAAGGTAGCCGGCCAGAACCTCGGGGGTTTCGTGATCCTCGACGAGGCCCGCATTGACGACGAAGATGCCGCCCGGCAGCGCCAGCGTGTCGGGGATGGAGGCGGGCAGGACGGCCACGCGGGGGGCCAGCTCGCCGAAGGTGCGGCGCGCCAGCCGGGTCAGCGCCAGCGAGCCGCGCGGATTGGTGCAGATCGGCCCGGACAGCCGCCCGATTTCCTGCAACAGCCGGTTGCCGATCGCCTCGCGGCTGGCGGGCGGCAGGAGCGCCACGGTCTGGCGGGTCAGCGCATCGGGCAGCCAGAAGAGGCCGAGCCCCAGCAGCAGCGCGCCAAGGCCCGCGCCGATCCACAGCCGCAGGCGACCGGGATGGGGGCGGCGCTTGTCGATGGCGCTGCGGACCTTTTCGATGGCCGCGATCATGTCGGGATCGTCGATTTCGAGCCGTTCCTCGGCCTCGGCCCCCGGCGCGTAGAGCGCGGGCTGGCGACCGGGGTTGAGACGCGCGACGGCGGGCAGGGACCAATGGGTCAGCGCGATCTCGGAAAAGGTGGAGATCATGAGCGTGGCATCGCCCAGCGACACGATGACTTCGCGGCGCTGGGCATCGGGTGCCTCGCGCCAGAGGCCCGTCGCCTCGAGCCGATTGTATTGCTCAAGTACCGTCATGGGCGTGCTGCTCGACCCTGTTTCGGCGCAGCATAGCCCGGCGCGGCCCCCGGCTCAACGCTGATTGGCCCAAGATCGCCCGTCAGAGGCTGCTTGCGATCTTGCGCAGTTCGAATTTCTGGATCTTGCCGGTCGAGGTCTTGGGCAAGTCCTGAAAGACGACATGTTTGGGGGTCTTGAACCCTGCAAGGCGCTGGCGGGCGAAGGCGATGATTTCCTCTTCGGTGGCGGTGGCCCCTTCCTTGAGTTCGAGGAAGGCGCAGGGCACCTCGCCCCATTTCTCGTCGGGTTTGGCCACAACGGCGGAGAGGAGCACGGCGGGATGGTGCATCAAGACGCCCTCCACCTCGACCGAGCTGACGTTTTCGCCGCCCGAGATGATGATGTCCTTGGCGCGGTCGGCGATCTGGACATAGCTGTCGGGGTGCTGTTTGGCGATGTCGCCGGAATGGAAATAGCCGCCCGCAAAGGCTTCGTTCGTGGCGCGGGGGTTCTTGTAATAGCCCTTCATCACGGAATTGCCGCGCATCATGATCTCGCCCAGCGCCGCGCCATCCATGGGGATCTGGGTCATCGTGTCGGGGTCCATGACGGTAATGTGGTCCATGTTGGGCATCGGCACGCCCTGACGCGCCTTGACGGCGGCGCGGTCGTCACCGCGCAGATCGGCCCAGTCGACATCCTTGAAGGTGCATTCGGTGGCCGGCCCATAGGTTTCGGTCAGGCCGTAGACCTGCGTGATGTTGAAGCCCATGGTTTCGATGGCGGCCAGCGTCGCAGGCGCGGGCGGTGCACCGGCGGTGAAAACCTCGACCACATGGGCAAAATCCCGGCGGTCGGCGGGTTTGGCGTTGACCAGCATGTTGAGCACGATGGGCGCGCCGCCGAAATGGGTGACGCCCTCGTCCGCGATGGAATCGTAGATCGCTTTCGCGGTGATGTCGCGGCAGCACACGGTCGTGCCGCCGACCACGGGCATGGTCCAGACATGGCACCAGTTGTTGCAGTGAAAGAGCGGCACGATGGTCAAATAGGTCGGGTAGAGCGTCATCCGCCACGAGATCGGCGTGCCCATGGTGATCAGGTAGGCCCCGCGATGGTGATAGACCACGCCCTTGGGCCGCCCGGTGGTGCCCGAGGTGTAGTTGAGCGCGAGGCTTTCCCATTCGTCGACGGGCATGATCCAGTCGAAATCGGTATCCCCTTCGGCGATCAGCGCGTCATAGGTCAGGTGGCGGCCCGAGGCGTGATAGCCTGCCGCCGCATCGGGCACTTCGACGATCAGGGGGAGATCGGCGTTTTCCTGCGCGGCGATGGCTTCCTCCACCACGCCGAGGAATTGGGTGTCGACGAGCACCACCTTGGCCTCGCCATGGTCGAGGATGTAGGAGATCGTGCCGATATCGAGGCGGATGTTGATGGAATTGAGCACCGCGCCACAGGCGGGGATTGCCCAATGCGCCTCCACGTGGGGGGCGGTGTTGGGCATGACGGCGGCCACGACATCGCCGGGGGCCACGCCGCGTTTCGCGAGCGCCGAGGCAAGCCGGGTGACGCGGGTGTAGAGCTCGCCATAGGTCAGGCGAAAGCCGCGATCCACCAGCGCGGGGCGGTTGGTGAAGATGCGGTTGGCGCGGATCAGGTGGCTGAGCGGCGTCAGCGCCACGTGATTGGCGGCGCGCTTTTCCAGCCCGGTCTCGTCCTTCATCCAGCCCATGGCCACCCCCTGTTGTCTGCGAAAGATTCTGACCGGAGTCTTGGCGCGCGGCGCAAGAAAAGGAAAGGGGGCGGGGCGGCTTTTGCGCCGCCTTTCCTGCGGCTATGGTCCGGCGCAGGGATGAGGGAGGCGGGGATGGAACCGGAGATCACGGGGCCCTTGAGGGTCGAGGCAGGCGTCTATCGGGCCGGGGCGGCACCGGGCGATCCGGCCCCCTATGCGGGCGAGGACAGTTTCACATTCGTCCGGGTCAAGGTCAGGGATGGTGATGGCATCACGGGCGAGGGCTTCACCGGCCGGTTCTGCGCGGCGGAGGTGGCGCATCTGTTGAACGGGGCGGTGGCCGAGGCGCTGGCGGGGCCTGTCAGCCTGCCAGAGCTGGCGCGCAAGCTGAACCCAAGGGGGATGACGGGGGTGGTCGTCTCGGCGTTATCGGCGCTTGAGGTCGCGTTTTGGGATCTTGCGGGCAAGCGGGCGGGCAAACGCGTGGCCGCGTTGCTGGGGGGCGCGAGGGATGGCGCATCGGTCGATGTGACCTGCGGTTTCCCGGCGCTGGAGATGGGCGCGCTGGTCGAGGCCTGCGCGGCGGAGGTCGTGGCGGGGGCGCATGGGGTCAAGGTGCTGGTCGCCGCCAAGGGGCGGAGCGTGGCGGAGGATATCGCGCGCGTCCGCGCCGTGCGGGAGGCGATCGGACCCGAGGCGGGGCTGATCGCGGATGCCAATTGCGGCTGGGATCTGCAGAGCGCATTGGAGTTTGCGCGGGGTGCCGCCGATCTGGGCCTGAGCTTTCTGGAGGAGCCCGTGCGCGGCAATGACCGCCACGCGCTGGCACGGCTTGCGGCCGAGGGGGCCGTGCCGCTTGGAGCGGGGCAGATGGAGCAATCGCCCGAGCGGTTCGAGTTGCTGGCGGAGGCGGGTGTTGCCGTGATCCAGCCCAATGCGGTCTTTGCAGGCGGGATCGGGGCGGCGGTGGCCCTGGCCCAAGCGGCGGAGGCGCGGGGATGTGCCGTGTCGCCTGCGGGGGGCTGGGATATCGTCAACCTGCACTGGATGTGCGGGGCGATGGGGGCGGGTGCGGTGGAATTGCACCGGGCGCAGGGGCGCATCGCGCGTCTGTTGATGGCGCGCCCGCCCGAGATGTCGGGCGGACGGCTGGTGGTGTCGGAGGCGCCGGGCCTGGGGCTTTGCCCCGACGAGGAGGCGCTGGCGGCCTGCCGGGTGGGGTAGGCGTTTTTCCCGGGGAAAACGCCTTGGAAATCCCGGGATTTCCAGGACGGAAAACCCGGGTTTTCCGCTTTGCTTCGGTCACGCGGCCTTGCTGTCCGTTCCCGTCCCGAAGCGGCCGTAGAAGCTTTGTCCCTTGTCAGCCATCTCGCGCAGGAGCGCGGGGCAGGCGAACCGGTCGCCATAAGCCGCCTGCAACTGGTCGCAGCGTTCGGCGGCATAGGGCGTGCCGAGGATGTCGAGCCATGAGAACGGGCCACCCGACCAGGGCGCAAAGCCCCAGCCAAGGATCGCGCCTACGTCGCCTTCGCGGATGTCGGTCAGAACGCCCTCTTCCAGCGCGCGGACGGCCTCCAGCACCTGGATGAAGAGGAGGCGGTGCTGCACCTCGACCAGATCGGGTTGATCGGCGGCCACGGGGTAATGGTCGGACAGACCCGGCCAGAGACCCAGACGCTTGCCGCCCTCGTCATAGGCGTAGAAGCCCGCGTTGGATTTGCGGCCCAGGCGCCCGGCCTCGACCATGCCGAAGATGACGGGGTCGACCGTATCGTCATAGGCGGAGCCCATCGCCTGCTTGGTCGCCTTGGCGATCTTGGCGCCGAGGTCGAGCGAGGTTTCATCGGTCAGCTGCAAGGGGCCAAGGGGCATGCCGACCAGTTTGGCGGCATTCTCGATCAGGGCGGGGGCGACCCCTTCCTTCACCATGCGGATGCCTTCGTTGATGTAGGGGATGATGCAGCGGTTGGCGTAGAAGAAGCGCGCATCATTGACCACGATGGGCGTCTTGCGGATCTGGCGCACGAAATCGAGCGCCTTGGCCACGGCCCGATCCCCGGTTTTTGCCCCCTTGATGATTTCCACCAGCGCCATCTTGTCGACGGGGCTGAAGAAATGGATGCCGATGAACTGCTCGGGTCTGTCGGATGCCTTGGCCAGTTCGGTGATCGGCAGGGTGGAGGTGTTGGTGGCAAAGATGCAATCGGGGCCCACGACCGCGAGCACCTTTTTCGTGACCTCGGCCTTGACGCCCACATCCTCGAACACGGCTTCGACGATCAGGTCGCAGCCTGACAGGGCTGCGTGATCGGTCGTGGCGGTGATGCGGCCCAGCACCTCGGCCTTTTTCTCAGGTGTGACCTTGCCACGCTTCATCCCCTTGTCGAGAAGGCTTTCGGCATGAGCGCGGCCCCTGTCGGCCGCGTCCTGTGCGGCGTCGATCAGCACGACCTCGATCCCGGCATTGGCCGCGACATAGGCGATGCCCGCGCCCATCATGCCGGCCCCCAGAACGCCCAGTTTCGCAACCTTCTGATCGGGCAGGGCAGGGCGGTTGGCACCCTTTTCCAGCGCCTCCTTGTTGAGGAAGAGCGACCGGATCATCGCGGAGGAGGAGGGGTTCATCAGGACCGACACGAACCAGCGGGTTTCGATCCTGAGGGCGGTGTCGAAATCGACAAGCGCGCCTTCGTAGACGGCGGACAGGAGCGCCTTGGCCGCCGGATAGACGCCCTTGGTCTTGCCGTTGATCATGGCGGAGGCGCCGACAAAGGTCATGAAGCCCGAAGGGTGATAGGGCGCGCCGCCCGGCATCTTCCAGCCCTTCTGGTCCCAGGGCTTGACGATATCGGCGTCACTGGCCGAGAGAACCCATTCGCGGGCGCGGGCCAAGAGAACCTCGGGGGCGACCACCTCGTCGATCAGTTGGGCGGATTTCGCGGCCTTGGGGGCCAGCATCTTGCCCTCGAGCAGGACAGGGGCCGCCTGCATCGCGCCGACCATGCGGGAATAGCGCGTCGTGCCGCCGCCGCCGGGGAAGATGCCGACAAGGATCTCGGGCAGGCCGATGCGCGCCTTGGGGTCATCGGCCATGATCCGACGGTGGCAGGCCAGCGCGATCTCGGTCCCGATTCCCGCACAGGTGCCGGGGATGGCGCAGGCGATGGGCTTGCCGCCCCTGTTGGTCTTGGGGTCCATCCCCGCGCGTTCCAGTTTGCGCAGGATGCGGTGGCCGTTCATGGTGAAATCGTAAAGCGCCTGCGCCGGGTCATCGCCCGCCTCGTCGCGGATATTGGCCAGCGTGTTCAGGTCCATGCCGCCTGCAAAGCTGGATTTGCCGCTGGTGATGACGATGCCCTTGACCTCCGGATCGGCCAGCGCCGCGTCGAGCAAGGTCTCGACCAGGGCGAAAGCCTCCCGCGTGAGGACATTCATCGACTTGGTCTTCACGTCCCAGGTGATCACGGCGACGCCATCGGCGCCCTTGTCCATGGTGAAATCGGTCATGTTCTTCCCCTGTGGTCTGTCTCAGCGCACTTTGCTGCGCTCGGTGCCCATCGCGGCATGCGCTTTCTTCTGGGCCTCGGTGATATCGGCTGCGAGAAATTCGATCGGGGCGTCACTGGTCACGACCTGCTGCCAGATCGCCTTCCATGCGCCGTCGATGCGCATCAGCGCCATGTCCACGTCGAAAGCCGGCATGATCTCGGCGCGGCCCGCGAGGATCAGGGTGCTGTGACGGCCAAGGATCATGTCGCGTCTGCCCGCCTGGAACCGTGCCGAAAGACAGGTGCGGGTGTAGCTGGTGAAGCCCTTGGCGATCAGTTCCTGCCGGTAATCCGCGATCAGGATCTCCATCTCCTCGATGCTGGAGACCACAACCTCGGAGGCGGGGCCGTAGAGCATGATGGGGATGGCGACATGGCGGCGCAGACGCGGCAGATCGCCCGTGAGGATGGCATTCGACACGGCATCGAGGTTGGCCTGATAGATGTCGAAAGCCGTCGTCATGTCACACTCGGAACGCTGGGGAAGGACCATACTGCGAGGGCAAGGTTGGGCCCCCGCGCCCCGCCCTGTCAACCCCGGCGCGCTCCCCCATGGGGGCGATGTCTTCCCGAACGGGATCGGCGACGCGGTGCCCATCACAGTCGCTCGATGATGGTTGCGGCCCCCATGCCGGAGGCGACGCAGAGCGTGGCGAGCCCCGTGCCCTTGCCCGTCCGTTCCAGCTCGTCCAGGAGCGTGCCGATGATCATCGCACCCGTCGCGCCCAGCGGATGGCCCATGGCGATGGCCCCGCCGTTCACGTTGACGCGGTCATGATCCACGTCGAAGGCCTGCAAGAAGCGCAGCACGACCGAGGAAAACGCCTCGTTCACCTCGAAGAGGTCGATGTCGGAAATCGCCATGCCGCTGTCCCTGAGGATCTTTTCGGTCGCGGGCACGGGGCCTGTCAGCATGATCGTGGGATCGGTCCCGATCTTGGCCGTGGCCCGGATGCGCGCGCGGGGCTTGAGGCCATGGGCCGCCCCGAATTCGGCAGTCCCGATCAGGAGGGCGGCCGCGCCATCCACGATACCGCTGGAATTGCCGGCATGGTGGATATGCTCGATCCGCTCGAGATGGGGATATTTCATCAGCGCCACCGCGTCGAAGCCGGGCATCATCTCGCCCATCTCCTTGAAGGCGGGCTTGAGCGCGCCGAGGCTCTGCATGTCGGTGCCGGGGCGCAGGTATTCGTCCCGCTCGAGGATCGTCAGCCCGTTGATATCCTTGACCGGGATGACGGATCGGTCAAAGCGCCCCTCCGCCCAGGCGCGGGCGGCGCGTTTCTGGCTTTCGACGGCCAGCGCATCGGCATCGTCGCGGGTAAAGCCGTATTCGGTGGCGATGATGTCGGCGGAAATGCCCTGGGGGACGAAATAGGTCTCCATCGCGATGGCGGGGTCGACGGCGATGGCCGCCCCGTCGCTGCCCATGGCGACGCGGCCCATCATCTCGACGCCGCCCGCGATATAGGCATTGCCGCCCCCGCCCCGGACCTGGTTCGCGGCGAGGTTCACTGCCTCCATCCCGCTGGCGCAGAAGCGGTTGATCGACAGGCCCGGAATGCGCTCGTCGAGATCGGAGGCGAGAACGGCGGTGCGCGCAAGGCAGCCGCCCTGTTCCATCACCTGGGTGACATTGCCCCAGATCACATCCTCCACCGCGTGGCCGTCGAGGCCGTTGCGGTCCTTGATCGCATTCAGCGTCACCGCCGAGAGCCGCGCCGCCGTCACCTCGTGCAGCGCGCCATCCTTGCGGCCCTTGCCGCGCGGGGTGCGGATCGCGTCGTAGATATAGGCCTCGGTCATCTCTCGTCTCCGGTCAGGCGGGAAAGGCCCGCGTCATCAACTCGTAGGGGTGTTTCCAGCCCGGCGTGGCCGCGATGCGGTCGAGCCAGGCCGAGATCGCCGGGTAATCGGCCCGGTCGAAGGTGAAGGGTTCGTCGTAGAAGAGATATCCCGCGCAGGAGATGTCGGCGCAGGTCAGGCTGTCGCCCACCAACCAGTCGCGGGTGGCAAGCTCGCCCTCCAGCACCTGCAGCGCGGCCTTGAGCCGGCCGGCGAGGTAGGCGATCGCCTCGGGCGGGCGCTTGTCCTCGGGCAGGAAGTTCATCAGGAAGCGCAACGGGCCTGCCTGTCCCGAGACCTTCTGGTTGTCGAAGATCGTCCAGCGCAGGATCTCGCGCCGCGTGGTTTTCGAGCCGTCGCCGCAGAGCCTGCCCGTCTCGTCCATCACCCAATCCTGAATCACGCCCGACTGGGTCAGGACCAGGTCGCCCGCCTCGAGGACCGGCACCTCGCCCATCGGGTTGAGGGCGCGGAATTCGGGGCTGCGCGCCGCGCCGTTGAAGAAATCGACATGGCGCGGGGTCCAGTCGATCCCGGCAAGCGTCAGCGCAAGGGCTGCCTTGTAGGCATTGCCGGATTCGCCGAAGCAATGGAGCGTGATGGTCATGATCGTCCTCCTGACGCCTGTCGCGTGGCGGCGGTGCGTCGTGCATATTTATGGAAAGATGAAGGCTCGTAACGTCCTGTTAAGGTTAATGCGCCAGACTGGACGGGCGGTACAGGCTGGCAAGCCGATGACCGTGAAAGGTGAAGGCGCCCCGGTCCGCCGTGCAGCGCCCCTCGGGACCGCGGATCCGTTGGGGAACACTCGCCGGAACGGGGCGCTGATCCCTGGGCTTCATCTTTCCAAAAATATGCAGGCCCGACGGTCCCGGTCGGCGCGATAGGATGGCGGAGGCCCCGGCCCCTCACGCCTTGCGCTCCTCAAGCTCGGAATTGAAGAGCCGCAGCCGCGCGGCGAGCTTTTCCTCGTGGATCACGCTGCCCCAGTTCTCGAAGAGAAAGGACAGGAATTCCCCCTCGTCGAGGCCGGCCTCACCGGACAGGGCGCGCAATTTGCGAAAGCCGTCCTCGCTCATGGCGATGTTGGGGCGGCGCGTGAGCCGCAGGCGTTTGGGCATTCTTCCCCCTCCCTCGAGGATGTGGCGGGCCGCGCTCCTCCGATGCGGCCCGGACCCGAGCCTAGAAGTTCGCGGCGTCGAGCGCCATCACCGGTTCGGCGCCCGACTGGATGCGCGCCAGATGCGTCGCCGTCATCGGCAATTGGCGGGCCATGTAGAAGCGCGCGGTGGCCAGTTTCGTGCGGTGGAACTCGGGGTCATCCGTGCCTGCGGCCAGCGCCGCCTGTGCGGCCTCGGCCATGCGTGCCCACATCAGGCCAAGGCAGACATGGCCGAAGAGATGCATGAAATCATAGCTGCCCGAGAGCGCGGCATTGGGGTTCTTCATGCCTTCTTGCATGAAATACATCGCGGCGGTCTGAAGATCCTTGGAGGCGCGTTTGAGCGGGTCGACGAATTCGGCCATGCCTTGCGTCTCGCCTGCGGTCTTGCAGAAGGTTTTGACCATCTCGAAGAAGGCCATCACATGCTTGCCGCCATCTTGCGCCAGCTTGCGGCCCACGAGGTCGAGCGCCTGCACGCCATTGGCGCCTTCGTAGATCATCGCGATGCGGGCGTCGCGGGCGTATTGCGACATGCCCCATTCCTCGATGTAGCCATGCCCGCCATAGACCTGCTGGGCCTGGACGGTCATGTCGAAGCCCTTGTCGGTCAGGAAGCCCTTGATGACGGGCGTCATGAGCGAGATCAGGCCATCGGCCTCCGCATCGCCCGACCTGTGGGCCGCATCGATGAGCGTCGCCCCCCAGAGGAGGAAGGCGCGCCCCCCTTCGACGAAGCTTTTCTGCTCCATCAGGTTGCGGCGGATGTCGGGGTGGACGATCAGCGGATCGGCGGGGCTGTCGGGGTTTTTCGGGCCGGTGATGTCGCGGCCCTGCAGGCGGTCCCTGGCATAGGCCAGCGCGTTCTGGAAGGCGATCTCGGCCTGGGCCACGCCCTGCATGCCGACGCCGAGGCGGGCCTCGTTCATCATGGTGAACATGGCGCGCATGCCCTTGTGTTCCTCGCCCAGGAGGTAACCGGTCGCCCCGTCGTAGTTCATCACGCAGGTGGCATTGCCGTGGATGCCCATCTTTTCCTCGATCTTGCCGCAGGAGACGCCGTTGCGGGGGCCGAGGCTGCCATCCTCGTTCACGAGGAACTTGGGCACGATGAAGAGCGAGACGCCCTTGATCCCCTCGGGGCCGCCGGGGATCTTTGCCAGCACGAGGTGGATGATGTTCTCGGCCATGTCGTGTTCGCCGGCCGAGATGAAGATCTTTTGCCCCGTCACCTTGTAGCTGCCATCGGCCTGCGGTTCGGCCTTGGTCCGCATCAGGCCCAGGTCGGTGCCGCAATGGGGTTCGGTCAGGTTCATGGTGCCGGTCCAGTCGCAGGCGACCATCTTGTGCAGGTAGGTCGCTTTCTGCGCCTCTGTCCCGTGGGCGAGGATGGTGGAGGCCGCGCCATGGGTCAGGCCCTGGTACATGGTGAAGGCCTGGTTGGCGGCGGAGAAGAATTCGCCGACGGCGGTGCCCAGCACATAGGGCATGCCCTGGCCGCCGAAGTCCTCGGGCATGTCGATGCCGGGCCAGCCGTTGTCCTTCATCTGCTGGAAGGCATCCTTGAAGCCCGGGGGGGTGTAGACCACGCCATTCTCGAGCCGGCAGCCATGGGTGTCGCCCACCGGGTTCAGGGGGGCCAGAACCTCGGAGGCGATCTTGCCCGCTTCCTCGAGGATGGCGGCGGTGAAATCGCGGTCGAGATCGCCGTAGCCGGGCGTTTTGCCCTGCGAGAGTTTCAGCACGTCATGCAAGATGAACTGCATGTCCTTGGTGGGGGCGGTATAGCTCGGCATGTCGTCAATCCTCCCGGTCTTGTCCCTGGCTCACTCGGCGGCGTCGCGCGCGCCCCCGAGGCTGGCCAGCATGTCCTCGACGAGGCCCATCTGGCTCTGAAGGTCGTTGATCGCCACGTCCAGTTCGGCGCGCTGGCGTTCCATGTCGGTCAGCCGCTCGCGCGCGATGGCGATGGTGCGCGACAGCTGCGTCGCCTGCTGGTCGCCCACGTAGTAGAGGTCGAGCAGCTGGCGGATTTCCTCGAGGCTGAAGCCGAAGCGCTTGCCGCGCAGGATCAGCGTGAGCCGGGCGCGGTCGCGTTTCGTGAACAGGCGCTTCTGCCCCTCGCGGATCGGGAAGAGCAGTTCCTTTTGCTCGTAGAAGCGCAGGGTGCGCGGCGTCACCTCGAAGGCGTCGCACATCTGGCGGATGGTCATCGTATCGGCGGTCATGGTCCTGTCTTCCGTGTCGAACATGGGGTTTCTGCCGTCTGGATGTGCGAGTCGGGGATATCTTTACAAGACAGGATGACGTTGACGTAAACGGAACGTCGCGTCACTTTGCAGGGTGACGAAACGTCAGGAAAGATTACGCAGGGGAAGGCGCAATTTTGTGAGGGGCTTTCGGTGCTTTCCGCTCAATCCAGCCTGTCGAGATAGGCATCGGGCGGGCCGAAAGTCTTGATGACGCCTGCGCCCGTGCCGGTCTCGACGGATTCCTCCGGCAGTCGGTGAAGGCGATAGTCGATCCCCAGTCGGGTGCAGATCGTATCTTGATTGGCGTTTATGGCGTGACCCGCCAACCTCGGGTCGCGGGCGAAGACATCGAGGCGCAGACGCCTTGGTTTGCGCAACAAGATCAGGCTGTGGAGAGCCGATCCCTGTTCTCCCGCGATCCGTTCCGCGCGCGCCAGCGCCGCCATCTGGTCGCGGATCGTCAGGGTTTCGGGGCGCACCACGTCCCACCCGCATTGTCACAACCGCGCCTCGAGCGCGGTCCGTCCCGCGTTTTCCACCTTTTCCACGCCTGCGCGCGACAGCCAGAGTTTCCGGTTCGGTTCCGGTCTGTGGCTGACCTTTCCCAGAAACCTGCGGTGGTGGGCGCCAAATCGATACTGGATCTCGTATCCCGGGGCTGGAACGATCAGTTCATCCACGGTCACGGGCGCGGTGACCAAAAGGATCGGATTGGTCACGCCCAAGAGGTCGAGAATATCGCGCATCCATGGCTGAAGGATCGCGTGGTCGGTGCCTTGTCCAACGCTCCAGAGGATCGGACGGTCTGGAAAACGATCAGCCGCCCATAGCCGGGCGAGGCTTTCGAGCAGGAAATGTCCGAAGGCGGGGAACAGGGGGCCTGCGTAGAGGGCGGAGGCAATTCGGGGCGTCTGTGTCGCGATCTCGTCATGAGCCTGTCCGAGACGGTGCCTGTGTCGCGGGTGATAGCGGCGGAAAAGGGCTGTTTCAGGATCGAAGCGCCCGTCCTTTCCGCAGCTTCCCATACGCAGCTTGTTGGATCCCTCCCAGCGATGCGGAAAGACGGTGCGATCGGGCAGATACCAAAGCCTGGGGCGGGGTCCAAATCGTTGCAGCCGCCATTTCATCAGGTCTGTCCGCAGGTCGGACAGGACGGCGCGTTGCCCAGGCAGCATTGCAAAAAGCCTCACTCGATACTCGGGGGGCAATCCCCCGCACTTGCCTCAGCTCCAGGACGCCTCGGTCCTGTCGCGCACGCTTTGCAGCTCTTCGATGATCTCGTCCAGTTCGGCCCGCCGCTGGCGCAGTTCGGCCAATTGCCGGTCGGCCAGCGCCAGCCAGGCCTTGCGTTGCGCGCCGCCCTGCGGGTCCGCGTCATACATCTCGAGCCATTGGCGGATTTCTTCGAGCGCGAAACCCCAGCGCCGCCCACGCAGGATCAGCGTCATGCGCGCCACCTCGCGCGGGCCGTAGAACCGCGCCCGTCCCTCGCGTTCGGGAAAGAGCAGTTCGATGTATTCGTAATGCCGGAGCGTGCGCGGCGTCACGTCGAAGCGTGCGCACATCTCCTTGAAGCTGAGCCGCGTTTCCTTGCCCATCTTCGCGTCCCCCCGATCCGATCGTTACCTTCAGGCGCGGGATAGCATAGGGCGGGCGGGCGCGCCTGCAAAGCCAAGCCGTGGCGGGGCTTGCGCCCGACGCGGGCTCAAGGGAAGACTGTCGGCATCGGCAGGGAGCGGGCGGCGCGATGACGGGCGAGACGGGCAGCGGGGACGACAGGATCGGGGAGGCCGGGTCGGTCATCGCGCAAAAGGCGCGGATCGCGCGCCAGTTCATCGCAGCGATCCCGTTCTCGGGCGCGCTCGACATGCGGCTGGAGGAGATCGGGGACGGGATCGCCACGATCTCGATGCCCTGGTCGGAGGCCCTGGTGGGCGATCCCAAGACCGGGGTGATCCATGGCGGCGCGGTTTCGGCGCTGATGGACACCTGCGGGGGCGCGGCGGTCATGTGCCATCCCGAGGCGCTGGCAGGCACCGCGACCATCGATCTGAGGATCGACTACATGCGCGCGGCGACGCCCGGTCAGCGCATCACGGCGCGGGCCGAATGCTACCACGTCACCCGCTCGGTCGCCTTTGTCCGGGCCGAGGCCTGGGACGAGGACCGCACGCGCCCGGTCGCGGCGGCCACCGGGGCCTTTACCGTCGAGCGCCCCGCACCGGAGGCCAAGCCATGAGCCGGGGCAAGCCCGAACCTGTCGAGCGGATCAAGCAGCGCCGTGACCGCGCGCTGGCCGTTCTGGTCGAGGCCGTGCCCTATATCGGGTTTCTGGGCGTCAGTTTCGACCGGCGCGGCGACGAATTGACCGGGGTCTTGAGCTATGACCCGAAGCTGATCGGCAACCCGCTTTTGCCCGCGCTGCACGGGGGGGCGATCGCGTCTTTCCTCGAGGTGACGGCGATCATGGAATTGTCCTTCACGCTGTTGTGGGACGATGTGGAAAGCGGGCGCATCGCCGCCGAGAGCCTGAGCCCCGCCACCTTGCCGCGCCTGCCCAAGACCATCGATTTCACGGTGGATTACCTGCGCTCGGGCCTGCCGCGCGATGCCTATGCGCGGGCGCGGGTGAACCGGCAGGGTCGGCGCTATGCCAGCGTCCATGTCGAGGCCTGGCAGGACAATCGCCAGCGGCTTTTCGCGCAGGCGACGGGGCATTTCCTGATGCCGCCCCGCGATGGCTGAGACCCTCCGCCTGAGCCATCGCCGGGTCCTGCGGATCGCGCTGCCGGTCGTGATCTCGAATGCCACGATCCCGCTTCTGGGGGTGGTCGATACGGCGGTGGTGGGCCAGTTGGGCGATCCGGCGCCCATCGGGGCGGTTGGGCTGGGGGCGGTGATCCTGACCTCGATCTACTGGGCCTTTGGGTTCCTGCGGATGGGCACGGTGGGATTGGCCGCGCAGGCCATCGGGGCAGACGACAGGGCGGAGGTGGCAGCGCTTCTGACGCGGGTCTTGATGATCGGGGCGGCGGCGGGGCTTGCGCTTGTCGTGCTGCGCGCGCCGATCTTTGGCCTTGCCCTGTGGCTGTCGCCCGCAAGCGAGGAGGTCGAAAGCCTGGTGCGGGCCTATCTGCAGGTGCGCATCTGGTCGGCCCCTGCCGCCATCGCGATCTATGGGATCACCGGCTGGCTGATCGCGCAGGAGCGCACGGGCGCGGTTCTGGCGCTGCAATTGTGGCAAAACGGGCTCAACATCGCGCTGTCGATCTGGTTCGTGATGGGGCTGGAGATGGGGGTGGAGGGTGTGGCGCTCGGCACCTTCATCGCGGAATGGAGCGGGCTGTGCCTGGGCCTGTGGCTCTGCCGTGGCGCTTTCGCGGTCCCGGCCTGGCGCGATTGGCTGCGGGTCTTTGACCGGGTGGCGCTGTGGCGGATGGCTTCGGTCAATACCGACATCCTGATCCGGTCGGTTCTGTTGCTTTTGGGGTTTTCCTCCTTCCTGTTCCTGGGATCGGATTTCGGCGATGCGACGCTGGCGGCCAACCAGGTGCTGATCCAGTTCGTCTATGTGACAAGCTACGGGATGGACGGTTTCGCCTTTGCCGCCGAGGCGCTGGTGGGGCGTGCGATGGGCGCGCGGGACCGGGTCGCCTTGCGACGGGCGGCGGTGCTGACGAGCATCTGGGGCCTGGCCGTCTGTGGCGGGATGGCGGTGATCTTGTGGGGCTTTGGCGGTGTCTTCATCGACCTGATGACCACGGCCGAGGGGGTGCGCAGCGAGGCGCGCACCTATCTGCCCTGGATCGTCGCGGCGGTTCTGGGCGGCTGGGCCTCGTGGATGCTGGACGGGATCTTCATCGGGGCGACCCGGACCCGCGACATGCGCAACATGATGGCGGTCAGTTTCGCGGGCTATGCCCTGTTGGTGGCCCTGTTGATGCCGGGGATGGGCAATCACGGGCTTTGGGCGGCGCTGGTGGGGTTTTTCGTGTTGCGCGGTGTCACGCTGGGGGGCGCTACCCGGCGCTGGAGCGGGCGGCGGGGTAGGGAGGGGGGCTCTGCCCCCATCGCCTTTGGCGATTCCCCCGGGATATTTTCGAAACAGAGAAGCGGGGAGCCTCAGGTCCAGTCGCCGGTTCCCGTGCCTGTGATCTCAGAGAGGTTGGAGATGCCTTGGGCCTGGGCGCGGGCGTCGAGATCGCGGGCGATGCGGGCGGCAAGCGTCAGGCCGCCATAGACGAGCGCGGTATAGAGTTGCACCGCCGTCGCGCCCGCGCGCAGTTTTTCCCAGGCCTGATCGGCATTCGACACGCCGCCGACCCCGATGAGCGGCAGGGTGCCGCCCGTCAGCCTGGAGAGCTGCGCGAGAATGCGGGTCGATTTCTCGAAGAGCGGCTGGCCGGACAGCCCGCCCGTCTCGGCCCGGTGGCGGCTGGAAAGACCGTCGCGCGACAGCGTCGTGTTGGTGGCGATGATGCCCGCAAGGCGCTGGGCTTGCGCCACTTCGGCGATCTCGGCCAGGTCGTCGGGGCTGAGGTCGGGGGCGATCTTGAGGAAGATCGGGATCGGCCGGGCCAATGCGGCGCGCGCGTCCATCACGCCCGCAAGCAGCGTTTCGAGCGCGGCCCGCCCCTGCAGGTCGCGCAGCCGTTCGGTATTGGGGGAGGAGACATTGACGGTGGCGAAATCCACATGCGCGCCGCAGCGCGCCAGCACCCGCGCGAAATCGCCCGCGCGGTCGGCGCTGTCCTTGTTCGCGCCGAGGTTCAGGCCCACGGGCACGGCGCGGGGGGATGTGGCGAGCCGGGTGGCGATCGCCTCCATCCCTTCGTTGTTGAAGCCGAAGCGGTTGATCGCGGCCCGATCCTCGGTCAGGCGGAACAGCCGGGGCTTGGCATTGCCGGGCTGGGGCACGGGCGTGGCCGCGCCCACCTCGATGAAGCCGAAGCCTGCGCGGGTGAGGGGGGAAACGGCCTCGGCATTCTTGTCGAAGCCTGCGGCAAGGCCCACGGGGTTGGGCAGGACCATCCCGGCCAGATGGGTTTCGAGCCGGGGCGAGGTGACGGGGCCCGGGGCGGGCAGGAGGCCGGTTCTCAGCGCCGAAATCGCCAGCGCATGGGCGCGCTCGGGGTCCATCCGCTGCATCACCGACAGGCCGAAGCGTTCCCACATGGTCTCAGAGATCCGCCGGAAAGACATGGGTGCCGCCCTGAAGCGGCAGGGGCGCGTGCCAGAGCACGTCGGCGCGGCGCAAGGGCCCGTAGAGATGCGGGAAGAGCGCCCCCCCGCGCGAGGGTTCCCAGACAAGCGCCGTGCCGAGGCTACCCGCCTCGAAGGCGGCGAGGATCAGCCCGTCCTGCCCCGCGAAATGGCGCGCGGCGGTCTCGGCCACCTGTTCGGCGGTCGAGAAATGGATGAAGCCGTCGGCGATGTCGACGGGTGCGCCCGCGGTTTCGCCCCGGGCGTCGAGATCGGCCCATTCGGCCTGGCGGAGGATCTTGTAGATGCGCATGAGCGATCCCTTGGCCCGGCGGTGACCTGCCGTCAAGTGTTACGCAAGCGTCACCGTTCCGCTTTACTTGCGCCGCAGGGGCGGTCAGTCTGATCGGGTCCAACACATACGGGAGAGCAACGATGCTTGCACGAATCCTTGGCTCCACCGCGATGGTGGCAGGCCTGTCGCTGGCCGCGCCGGTCGCGGCGGAAACGACGCTGCATATCCTGCATATCAACGACCTGCACAGCCGTATCCAGCCGATCAACCGGTTCGATTCGACCTGTTCCGCCGAGGATGACGCGGCGGGCGAATGTTTCGGGGGCGTGGCCCGGATCGGGACTGCCATCAACACGATCCGGGGCGATCTGGAGGCGGCAGGCGAGAACGTGATCGTTCTGGATGCGGGCGACCAGTACCAGGGCAGCCTGTTCTTCACCACCTATCGGGGCGCTGCGGCGGGCGAGTTCATGGAAACCATCGGTTTCGATGCCATGGCGCTGGGCAATCACGAGTTCAACAACGGTCCCGAGGGCCTGTTGCCGCTGCTCGATGCGGTCAGTTTCCCCGTCATCTCGGGCAATATCGACGTGAGCGCCGATCCGACGCTGAACGGCCGTGTGCAGGACCATGTGGTTCTGGACGTGAACGGGATGCAGGTCGGCCTGATCGCGGCGCTGACGCGGGATACGATCGAGATTTCCTCGCCCGGTGACAGCGTCGTCTTTGCCGAGGAGATCGCCGCGCTTCAGGCCGATGTCGATGCGCTGACCGCCCAGGGCGTCGATGTCATCGTGGCGCTGACCCATGTCGGCCTGCCCGCCGATATCCGCATCGCCGAGGCCGTGACCGGCATCGACGTGATCGTCGGGGGCCATTCGCATACCTATCTGAGCCAGGACGACCCCGACCGCGACGGTCCCTATCCGCTATGGATCTCGAACCCCGAGGGCGTGATGGTGCCGATCGTGCAGGCCTATGCCTATTCGAAATACCTCGGGCATCTGGAGGTTACGCTCGATGATGCGGGCAGCGTCGTCTATGCCGAGGGCAACACCATGCTGCTCGATGCGAGCGTGACACCCGACGCAGCGATTGCCGCGCGCGTGGCCGAGCTTGCCGGTCCGATCGAGGCCGCCATGGGCGAGGTCGTTGGCGCGGCCACCGATTTCATCGAGGGCGACCGCAGCGTCTGCCGGGTGATGGAATGCCCGATGGGCAATCTGGTGGCTGATGCGATGCTGGATCGCGTGGCCGATCAGGGTATTCAGATCGCCTTCGCCAACAGTGGCGGTCTGCGCGCCTCGATCGACGGGGGCGAGGTGACGATGGGCGAGGTCTTTACCGTCCTGCCGTTCCAGAACGCGCTGGCGACCTTTCAGCTGACCGGGGCGGATGTTCTGGCGGCGCTGGAAAACGGCGTGAGCCAGGTCGAGGAAGTGGCCGGCCGCTTCCCGCAGGTTGCGGGCATGCGTTTCACCTGGAACCCGGCGGGCGAGCCCGGCGCGCGGATCGTGTCGGTCGAGGTCGACATGGGCGGCACCTGGGAGGCGCTGGACCCAGGCGCGACCTATGGCATCGTCTCCAACAACTTCATGCGCGCAGGCGGCGACGGCTACAGCATCTTTGCCCGGAACGGCATGAATGCCTATGACTTCGGCCCCGGTCTGGAAGAGGTGGTGGCGACCTATATCGGTGCCAACAGCCCCTATGCGCCCTATACCGACGGGCGGATCGCCACGGTCGAGTGACCGGACCACGAGAGACGTGCAGGGCCGGTGCGGGACATCCCCGCGCCGGCCTTTTTCATGCCATGCAAACCGTGCAGGGCGGGTGTCGGATCGGGGCAATTGTGCGCGCCGTTAGCGCCACCATATTGCGGGCATGAAGAGAGTTTCGATGTCTGAAGGGAGCCACCGATGGTTTCGATGATCACCCGCCTGCGCACGGCCGCCGCAAAGCGCGCCGCCTACAACCAGACTGTCCGCGAGATTTCCAGCCTGCCGCGCGAGATGGCATGGGATATCGGCATTTTCCGCGAGGATGCGGAAAAGATCGCGTGGCGGCACGTTTACGGGCGCTGAAACCGCGCCTATCCTTGCGCCCCATGTGCGGGCGCATGACCATGACCCATCCCGATGACGCCATGGCGCGGCTGTTTCAGGCCGCGCCGTCGAACGACCTGCCAGAGGTGCCGCGCTACAACATCTGCCCGACGCAGGCCGTGGCCGTGGTGACGACGGGACAGGGCGGGCGGCGCTTGCGCCCGATGCGATGGGGGTTCGTGCCGCAGTGGTACAAGACGCCCACGGATGGCCCCCTTCTGATCAATGCGCGTGCCGAAACCATCGCCGAGAAACCGGCCTTTCGCGCCGCCGTGCGCGAGCGGCGGTGCCTGATCCCGGCCAGCGGCTTTTACGAATGGACCAAGGATGAGGGCGGCAACCGGCTGCCGTGGTATTTCGCGCCCAAGGGGGAGGGGCCGCTGGTTTTCGCAGGGATCTGGCAGGATTGGGCGCAGGGCGATGCGCGCCTGACGGCTTGTGCCATCGTCACGGCGGGGGCCAGCGACTGGATGGCCGCGACCCATCACCGTGAGCCGGTCGTGCTGGACCCCGCCGATTGGGCGCGCTGGCTGGGTGAGACCGGGGAAAAGGCCGCCCCCCTGATGCGTCCGGCCCCCGAAGGGTGGTATGACCGTTGGCGCGTGGACCCGCGCGTCAATTCCAACCGCGCAGCGGGCGAGGATCTGATCAGACCGCTGGCGGCCTGAGGCCCGACCCGATGCCCGGCCCTAAACCACGCCCGCAAGCCGCAAGGCCCGCGTGACGCTTTTTTCGTCGGAGTGTCGTCGGCAGGTTTGCATTCGGCCACAAAAAATCATATGATGTTAACCGGTTAGTAAGCGTGCCCCGCGTCCCGTCCGTTCTGGGATCCTTCAAGGGTAGCCTTGCCTGATGACCGACAAGACTGCCCCATCTCCGTCAGGGCGCTTTTCCCAAGCTCAAGAGCATGGCCGCTCATGGGATATCGCTATCGCAGACGGCTATTGCCGGGCCGGGACGGTGTCGCCTTGGGGGGCGGTTTTCAAGCCCACGATCACGTCGCGCCCGAGGATCGTCGGCGTGGCCGTGTTCGTGCTGTTGGGGCTCTTTGCCGCGACCGTCGTCGTCTACGAGACGGGCGGCACGACCTATCCCTATCCTTATGTGATCTTGTTGCCCGTCATCCTGGCCGCGGCCGTTTTCAAGATCCCCGGCGGGCTTGTCGCGGGGCTGATCGCCGCGCTTTGCATCGGACCATGGATGCCGCTCGACGTGGAAAACGAGGTGATGCAGACCACGCAGGCCTGGGTCTTTCGCCTCGTGATGTTCCTGATGATCGGTGGGTTCACGGGGCTTTTGGCGATGCTGATGTACCTGCGCCAACAAGAAAGCGTCGCGCGTGAACGCATCGATCCCGTGACCGGTCTCTTGTCGCCGGTGGCCTCCATACGGCTGATTGCGGGGGCAGATCCCATCGAACAGCTGCCGCAGCCGCCGGGTTACGCGGTGGTCGTCGCCTTTGAGGGGCTTTCCGCCGTCCTGCGCGCCCTTGGGATCGAGGCGTCCAACCGCGCCATCTGCCAGATCGGGCGCGCGCTCGAGGCTGCGATGGGGCCGGACCGGCTGGTCACGCGCATCCATGGATCGACCTTCGGGATCGCCTTGCCCAGCGGGATGCGCAGCCTGCGCGATTTCGTCGAGGACATGGAAGAGCGGATGCCCGCGACCATCCCTTTCGAGAATTTCTCCCTTTTGCTGTTGCCGCGCTTTGGTCTGGCCCGACTGACCGAGGAGGATCGTTTGGCGGGGCATGCGTTCCGCAAGGCGATGGCGGGGCTGACATTGGCGCGCAAGCACGGGCGACGGGTCGGACGCTATAGCAGCAGCTTCGACATGTCGGCGAGGCGAAGTCTTGTCTTGCTGTCGGATTTCGAACGCGCACTGCGGGAGGAGGAACTGGAGGTCCATTTCCAGCCAAAGGTGGATCTGGCAACGCGCGAGATCATGGGGGTCGAAGCGCTGGTGCGTTGGCGAGACATCGTATCGGGCAACATCCCGCCCAGCATCTTTGTCCCGATCGTCGAGAAGACGACCCTGATCGACCAGATGACCCGCTATGTCGCGCAGACTGCCATCCGGCAACTTGCGCAATGGCAGCGCCAGGGGATCGAGCTGGAACTGGCGCTCAACCTGTCGCCGCCGCTACTGGGCAATCCGGATTTCATGAATTTCCTGAAAGCCTTGCCGCAGGAATACGGGATAGACCCCACCCGGATCGAGATCGAGATCACGGAAAACGCGCTGATGGAGAATGCTGACGCCCTGTTGCGGGTGCTGCATGACCTGAATGGCAGCGGGTTCAGGCTGGCCATCGACGATTTCGGCACGGGCTATTCCTCGTTGCTTTATCTCAAGAACTTTCCGATCTCCACGGTCAAGCTGGACCAGTCCTTTGTCCGGGACCTGCCGGACAACGAGGCGAGCGCCGCGATTTCGGCGATGACGGCGGCGGTGTGCAAACGCATGAAGACCCGCATCGTCGCGGAAGGGATCGAAACCCCGGAAAGCGAGGCCTTCTTGTTGGAACAGGGGTTCGACGTGGGACAGGGGTTCCTGTATTCCGAACCGCTTTCCGCCAAGGACATCACCGACTGGATCACCGCATACAGGGCGAACCTGCCCATACAGCAGCCGGCATGATCACGAGGCGCGCCTTGGGGGCGCAGCGCGGTCGGGGCAGCGTCAGGCCGAGCGTGTGACCCGTGCGCGGGTCGCGGTTTTCTGGACATACATTCTTTGGTCGGCGACAGCGATGGCCGTATCCATGTCAGGATGGTCTGTCACCGCGGCCACACCATAGGAAATGCCGTAATTCTCGCCGGGCCAGCTGGCGCTGGGCAAGGTTTCGCGCAGCTTGACTTGGATCGCGTCGAGCTTGGTCAGCATGACCTCGGGGCGGGCCTCGGCCGCGATCCAGAATTCGTCGCCGCCGATCCGGGCCACGCAGTCATCCTTGCGGAACCCGTCGCGCAGGGCCTTGCCGACCAGGCGGATGTAATCGTCGCCGACCGAATGGCCCCGGGAGTCGTTGACCTTTTTCAGATCGTTGATGTCGACGACCGCGATCGACAGCCGATGCTGCGTGCTCAACCGGTGTGTCATGAGATTCTCGAAACCCTGCCGTGAATAGCACCCGGTCAGGGGGTCGAGCTCGATCTGCTTGAGAAGTTCCGAATTCTTCTTGGCAAAGAAGGAGGACAGCGTGACCGCAAGCCCCGCGCCGATGGCGGCGAGCAGGCCGAAAAACAGGTGATTGCGGACATTGGACAGCGCGATGGTGACGCTTTCGATCTTGGCCAGGCGGTCAAGCCGCGCGGCTTCGAGCATGGCGAACTTGTAGGGATGCCAGGTGCGCTGCGCCTCGGTCGCCAGTTCGTAGAGACGTGACAGCTGCTCGTTTCCGATCTGGGGCGTATTGTCCACGATCTCTGCCATCCTGTCGCGGATCGAGAAGAGCGCGGGGACCACGTAATCGGCCTCGGCCCGGTCGAGGATGACCTGCATCTGCGCTTCGCTGACCTGGCTCAGGCGGGAATAGAGCACGTCGAAGGATGTTCTGATCCGGTCGTCGTTGCGGTTTTCTTCGTCGCCGAGGGCGAGCAGGACATCGGTCCTGAATTCCGCGAGGTTGAATTCCACCTGCGTCGAGGTCCAGAGCGTCAGTTCCCGGTCCGTCGTCGAAATGCCGGTGATGGTTTCGTTCAGGTTCACGAATGCGTTGAACAAGGACCAGCTGCCCAGCAGGCATACCAGCACCACCACTGGGACGATCTGCTGCAAAGATGGCGGCCAAAGCGAACGCATGAACCCGACTTTCCCGGTGAAAGCGCAGGTACTCAAAGCGCGCGGTACGCAAAACCCAAACAGTTGTGAATATACTAAACGCTACCCCAAAATATGGGGCAGCGCAACTTGGCTCGCGTGGACCTGCCTCAGGGCAGGACTTCGATCTCGATCAGCTGCCAGATGCTCCGGGCGTAGATTTCCTCGGTCTGGTAGTCCGTCGTTGAATCGTAGGGATACACGAGCCAGAGCGGTCCTTTGTTTCGGATCGACATCGGGCTGCCATTTTGCTCATAGGCCACGATCGGTCCACCTTCGCGGGCGTCGCTGGCGGGAATGGTGATGCGATAGTCGTTCAGCGCCCGCAGTTGCAGATTGTCGCCGGTCGCGCCCACATGCTCCAGCAGCACATCGAGCGACACACCGCGGAATTCCTGCACGCCGTCGGTCCAGATCGTCGAGGTTTCGAACGTTTCCGAGGGCAGGGCGGTCAGCAGGTCCAGATCGAATTGCGCGATATTTCCCTCGCCGACATTCGTGATGGCCCCGCGGACCGTCAGAAGCGGTTCGCCCGTCGGGCTTGCCAGCGTGTTGGCACCGGCGCTGCCTGCGATTGCGACAGATGCCGCCCCCAGCATCATGGCCCGGCGTGTCATGGCGAAAAGAGCAGCAAATCGCATCGCGAATTCCTCGTTGGTATCCCCGTCAGGGGGAAGAGTGTTGAACGCAGGAGAATCGATACGACTTCGCGCGAAGGATACCCAAAAGGTGACAAGTATCAACAACTTGGTGCCGCGTGCCTGGGACGGGGCATGCGGCATGGGCAGGATCGGTGCGATCGGGCGCCTGTCACGGGTGCCGGTGGCCGCAGTGCAAAGCCAAGGAGAGTGGAGCGGGCGGCGGGAATCGAACCCGCGTCTCTTGCTTGGAAGGCAAGGGTCTTACCATTACACAACGCCCGCATCTGCCGGGGGGAGGTAAAGCCCCCCGACCGCTCCGTCAAGCACCGCGCCATCAGAAGATGAAATCGCTGGTGTCGAGATCGGCCATGTCGACGCCCCAGAGGAGGATGGAATTGCCGCCGCCCGTGGCGAGCAGCACGCCGCCCCCCGTGGTCGTCACCGCACCGCTGGAGGCTGCGAAGGCGTCGTAATCGTCAAAGCCCGCCAAGCCCGTGATCCCCGACAGGTCGATCCTTTCCCACGGGTTGAGGGCGTCGAAATCCCGGATCGTATCCTGCCCGTGGCCATCGCCAAAGACGAAGATGTCCCAGTTGAAATTGCCCCAGAGTTCGTCGTCGCCCGCACCACCCTCTAGTCGGTCGAAGCCGCTGCCGCCGGATAGACGGTCATCGCCATCGCCACCAACAAGCGTGTCATTACCTGCTCCGGCGAAAAGCGCATCCGGTCCGTCCCCGCCCAGAAGCAGGTCATTGCCCGCGCCCGCGAAGAGCCGGTCGAAACCCGCGCCCCCATCGAGCGTGTCATTGCCAAAATCCCCGAACAGGTTGTCAGCCTGCGCATCGCCCGAGAGGCTGTCGTTACCGTCACCGCCGCGCAGGACATCAAAGCCTGCATCGCCTGTGAGCGTGTCATTGCCACCCTCCCCGAAGAGCGTGTCATTTGCGGTGCCGCCCGAGAGGAAGTCATCGGCCTCGCCGCCATGCAGAAGGTCATTGTCCGCGCCGCCGAAGAGCCGATCGCCATCCAAGCCGCCTTCGAGCGTATCGTTCCCGATCCCGCCGAGCAGCAGGTCGGCCCCTTCGCCGCCCTGCAGCCTATCACTGCCCGAACCGCCAAAGAGCCGGTCATTGCCATCGTCTCCTGCCAGCGTATCGTTGCCCGCCGCGCCCAAGAGGATGTCCGCCTGCTCCCCGCCCGATAGGCTGTCATCGCCGTCCCCGCCGTCGAGCGTGTCGAACCCCGCCCCGCCGCTCAGCAGGTCATTGCCGCCATCGCCCGAGAGACAGTCGTTGTGCCAGCCGCCGTCGAGCGTGTCGTCGCCGTCGCCACCCGACAGGCTGTCGTGGCCGCGATTGCCAAGGAGCGTGTTGGCCCATTCATTGCCGGTGATCGTGTCATCGCCCGCGCCGCCGCTGGCGGCCTCGATCACCACGCCCGCCGCGATGGTGAAGCCGCCGTGGATGCCCGCCACGAAAGAGACATAGCCGCCGCCATTGGGCGCATAGGTGAGCGGTGCGGCGCGCAGGTCGATCACCGCCGCCGTATTGCCATTGTGGCGGATCGTGTCGTCCCCGCCTGCGTCCCAGATCGCCGAATAGAAGGTGCCCGAGCCGTTGGTGTCGGGCAGGACATAGGTCTCGTCGCCCGTATTGGTCGACAGGTTCGCGCCGTATTTCTCCTGCAGCACCGCGATGTCGAACGCCATCGGCGTGCCCGCAAATCCATAGGCAAAGAAGGTGCTCGGCCCGTGGGGGGCCGTATCCCAGGTCGGATTGTAGGACATCATCGTGTTGATGCCCTGGTTGAGGTCGAATTCGCCGAGAGAGTGGAACGGCGCCGTCACGCCGTTCATGATGCGCGACCCGCCGCCGCTGTCATGGGGATGGGCAAGACCCAGGCCATGGCCGATCTCGTGGATCAGGGCGAAAAAGCCGAAAGACCCCGGTTGGATCCGTTCATGTGTCCAGGTCGCATCCGTGTTGAAAAGCACGCCCCAACCGTCAACAACATGGCTTGACCCGTCCAGCGTGACCTCGCCGCCGCCGACGCCCCAATAGCCGACAGCGCCGCCGGTGGTGGCGGCAGAGGATTCCACCATGAAGAAATCGGCCTCGTTCGGATCGGTGACGAAAGTGAAGGTGACATTGGCCACCGCCTCGAACCTGTCGAAGGCCCGGCGTGCCTGCTCCATCTCGACCGCGTCCCATTCGCCGGTGAGTTGCGGATCCCGCAAGCCATCGTCAAAGGTGACATTGCCCGGCGCGAAATAGACATTGATGATGCTCGGCGCGGTATAGTTCCACGTGATCGCCTCGAGCGGATTGGTCGACGGCTCGATCATCGGCCCGCCGATGGTGACATAGAGCGTATAGGTGCCGGTATCGACGAAGCCCGTCTCCATACCTTCGGCCGTGTTGTAGTAGCTGTCGGCGACGATATAGCCCGTGCCGCTCTCCGTGGCCGTGAAGGTGAAGTATTCGGTCCCGCCCTCGAAGAAGTAGTCGATGACCTGGATTTGCGTCCCGGTCTCGTCATAGAGGTGGATGTAGGGGTCCGTCAGCGTGCCCGGCGTCAGCGTGACCGAATAGGTGACGCCTGCTTCGTATTCCACCCGGAACCAATCCCAATCGCCCAAGGCGCCGATCGATCCGTGGAACGTGTCGCCCGCGACAAGCTGCACCGCCTGCTCGGGCTCATCGCCGGCATCACCGCCGGGAAGATCGCTTTCGTTCAGGATGCGCGCGCTTGCGCTTTCATGCAGCCAGTCGCCGGCAAAGGGATTGATAAGGGTACAGGTCAAACACATGGCACAAGACTCGGGATCATATGGATCAAACTCTTACGCCTGATTTGTCTCATGGGTGCGGCCAATCCGGCAAGAGTGTTCCGCCGCAAGATGCATTGCCCGATGGCAGAATTTGCGACTAGGATCAGGCCTGTGGTTTCGGTTTCCGCGGCATGGAAAGGCAGATCATGGGTCCCCTTGCACGCGTTCCCTTGGGGCTTGTGGGTCTGGGCCTTGCGGGGCTTGTCGTTCTTGCCGCGCCGGAGGCTTGGGGCAATGGCGGGCAGGCGGAGCGGCCCTTTTCCCAAGGACGCGATTTCGCCGATCTCGATGCCTATCTCGCCCATCTCGAGGCGCTCGGCCCGATGGATATCCAATGGTATCGGCGGCGGCCCGATGGCACCTATGAGCAAATCCGCCTGCGTCTGCCCGGAACGCCGCCCGAGATCTTCACCCGACAGGAATTGCTCGACCGCTACGGGTTCGTGGAATGACGCGGCAGCCCGCCCCATTGCGGCAGTCCCGCCCTGCCTGTAACGCGGGGCAGGAAACGATCAGAAAAGCCAGATGACCGCAGATACCTCGCCTAGCGCCAAGTCCAGCCCCGCCACCTCTGCCACCGAAGAACGCGCCAAATCGCGCCGGATCGGCAGCTTGCGGGCGCTTGGCCCGTTCCTGGCCCCCTACAAGATGATGCTGGGTGCCGCAGGGGCGGCGCTTGTGCTGACCGCCATCGTATCGCTGACCCTGCCGCTCGCGGTGCGCCGCGTCGTGGACGGGTTCGAAACCGAAAGCGCGGCGCTGCTCGACCAGTATTTCCTGGCCGCGCTCGCCATCGCCATCCTGCTCGCGCTGGGCACGGGGCTTCGCTACTACCTGGTGACGCGGCTGGGCGAACGCGTGGTCGCCGATATCCGCAAGGCCGTCTTTGACCGCATGATCGCGATGAGCCCGGCGTTCTACGAAAAGATCATGACCGGCGAGGTCCTGAGCCGGATCACGACCGACACGACGCTTTTGCTGTCGGTGATATCGTCCAGCGTCTCGATCGCGCTGCGCAACCTGTTGATCCTGATCGGGGGGCTTGCGCTGATGATGATCACCTCGCCCAAGTTGACGGGCGCGGTACTGCTCATCGTGCCCCTGATCATCGTGCCCATCGTGGTGCTGGGCCGCCGCCTGCGTCGCCTGAGCCGCGAGAACCAGGACTGGATTGCGGAAAGCTCGGGCAATGCCTCCGAGGCGCTGTTGTCGGTGCAGACGGTGCAAGCTTTCACGCATGAGCGCGCCTCGGCCGAAACCTTCGACCGGGTGACCGAAAAGAGCTTTGACAGTGCCAAGAAACGCATCGCCACGCGCGCGGTCATGACGGTGATCGTCATCACGCTGGTCTTTGCGGGCATCGTGGGCGTTCTGTGGACCGGGGCGCGCGACGTGCGGGCGGATGCCATGAGCATCGGCGAGCTGATCCAGTTCCTGATCTACGCGATCATGGTCGCGGGATCGGTGGGCGCCTTGTCCGAAATCTGGGGCGAATTGCAGCGCGCCAGTGGGGCGACCGAACGGCTGGTGGAATTGCTGCACACGGGCGATGCCGTCTCGGACCCCGCGCGCGGCGTGGCGCTGCCGCAGGGCGGGCGGGGGGCCATCGCCTTCGAGGATGTGCGCTTTTCCTATCCGACCCGTCCCGGTGATCGGGCGCTCGACGGGGTCACGCTCACCATCCGGCCCGGCGAGACGGTGGCGCTTGTCGGTCCCTCGGGGGCGGGAAAGACCACGATCTTCCAACTGCTGCAGCGTTTCTATGACCCGTCCGAGGGGCGGATCACGCTCGACGGGGTCGATCTGCGCGACATGATGCGGGCGACCTTCCGGGGGGCGATGGCGCTCGTGCCGCAAGACCCGGTGATCTTTGGCGCGACCGCGCGCGAGAACATCCGCTTCGGCCGCCCCGATGCCAGTGATGCCGAGGTGGAGGAAGCCGCGCGCGCCGCAGCCGCCCATGATTTCCTGACCGCGCTGCCGCAGGGCTATGACACCTATGTCGGCGAACGCGGCCTGATGTTGTCGGGCGGGCAGAAACAGCGGATCGCGATTGCCCGCGCGATCTTGCGCGATGCGCCGATCCTGCTTCTCGACGAGGCGACAAGCGCGCTTGACGCCGAAAGCGAGCGCGCGGTGCAAGATGCCGTGGCGCGGCTCTCGGCGGACCGGACCACGCTGATCGTGGCCCACAGGCTCGCCACGGTGAAACAGGCCGACCGCATCCTCGTGTTCGAGGCCGGGCGGATCGTGGCCGAGGGCACGCATGACAGCCTCGTGGCGCAGGGCGGTCTTTATGCGCGTCTGGCGCGGCTGCAATTCACCGAAGGGCTCGCCGCCGAATAAGGCGGATTGCGGCAGGGGGTGGCTCGGATGAACCTGCCGATGCTCGACAACCGGACGGCGCGGCGTCTGTTTCTTGCCGCCCATGGGCTGTCGGATCGCCCCTCCGGGCCGGGCAAGGGGGAGGATCTTTCGGGCGTGATCCATGCCCTTGGCTTCGTGCAGGTCGACAGCGTCAACACCTTGGCACGCGCCCATGACCTGATCTTGTGGTCGCGGCGCACGGCCTATCGTCCCGATGCCCTGCGCAGGCTCAACGACCGCGACCGCGTCACCTTCGAGAATTGGACCCATGACGCGAGCGTCATCCCCGCGGCCTTCTTTCCGCAGTGGCGCCTCAAATTCACCCGTGACCGCGCCCGCCTGCGCGAGCGGTGGAAGGATTGGCACGGCTCGGCCTTTCATGCCGAGATCGAGACGGTCCTGCGCCACATCACCGATCACGGCGCGGTGCATTCCGCCGAGATCGGCGAGAAACGGGCCGAGAAATCCACCGGTTGGTGGGATTGGCACCCGTCCAAGACCGCGCTCGAATACCTGTGGCGCGCGGGCGATCTGGCCATCACCCGGCGCGAAGGGTTCCGCAAATTCTACGACCTGACCGAACGCGTCATCCCGCCCGAGCACCTGAACGCCCATATCCCCGAACCCGACGTGATCGATTGGGCCTGCGGGGCGGCGCTGGATCGGTTGGGCTTTGCCACCTCGGGCGAATTGGCTGCGTTCTTTGACCTGATCACCCCCGCCGAGGCGCGCGATTGGGCCGCGCGAGCCTTGACCGATGGCAGGGTGGTGGAGGCCGGGATCACCTGCGCCGACGGCACATTGCGCCGCGTCCTGATCCGGCCCGAAACGCTGGACCGCTTGCAAGACATTCCCGATCCGCCAGCGCGCTTGCGGGTGCTCTCGCCCTTCGATCCGGCGCTGCGCGACCGCAAGCGGGCCGAGCGGCTGTTCGGCTTTCACTACCGGATCGAGATTTTCGTCCCCGAGGCGCAGCGGCGCTACGGCTATTACGTCTTTCCCCTGCTGGAAGGGGACAGGATCGTGGCCCGCGTCGACATGGCTGCCGACCGTCAAACGGGCAGTCTGCGCCTGCGCGCGCTCTGGCCCGAGATCGGGGTGCGGTGGGGCGCGGGGCGCCAGGCCCGTCTCGAGGCGGAACTTGACCGCCTCCTGCCGCTTGCGGGCTGCCACAGGGTCGCCTTTGCCGATGGCTGGCTGCGCGCGCCGGGGGCTTAGCCCTGTTCCAGCACCCCGATCAGGCACTGCGTGCCAAGGTCCACGGGATTGGCGGCATAGGAAGACGATCGCCGCGCCTCCTCGGCGATCATGGCCCGGTTTTCGTCGGTCACACCCAGATCGGGCAACCTTGGCAGGCCATGGTCACGCGCCCAACCCTGCAAACCGTCAAGGCTGCCGTAGATCTCGGCAATGCGGTCGATCACCCAATCGATCCGGGCGCGGCCCGCGCTGCCTTCGGGCAAGGCTGCATGGTTTGCGTGCAGCACGGGCACCAATGCCGCGCCGCAGATCGCGCCATGCGCCGCACCCGTCAGCCCTCCGATCACCCCTGCCAGACCATGCACCGCGCCCAGCCCCGCATTGGCCAGCGCAAGCCCCCCCATCAGGCTGGTGAGCGCCATGTCGTCCCAGGAGTCGCGCCCCTCGACCACCTGTCGCAGGGCCGCCAACCCGCGCGGGATCGCATCGCGGCAAAGCGCGTCGGTCATCGGATTGGAGCGGCCACTTATGAAAGGTTCGATGACCTGCACCACCGCATCGAGCCCCGAGGCAAGCGCGATCCCCTTGGGACACCCGGCCGCAAGCTCGGGATCGACCACCGCCAAGGCCGGGTAAAGGCGCGGATCACGCAAGCTGACCTTGCGGCCCGCTTCGGGGATGCCGATGACCGCATTGCGCGTCACCTCGCTGCCTGTGCCTGCGGTCGTGGGTATGGCCAGAACGGGCAGGGGGGCACGGTCGAGCGGTTTTCCCTCGCCCACCACCTCCAGGTAGCGCAGCGCCCCGTGCGGCGCGGGGATCAAGGCCGCCAGCGCCTTGCCCGTGTCAAGCGCCGCACCGCCCCCGATGGCGACGATCATCTCGGGCGCAAAGCCGCGCGCCCGGTCGCATAGCGCATTCAGGCTGTTCAGCTCCGGCTCGCCCCGTGCGGTGATGACCTGCACCTCCGCCCCTTCGGACAGGGCGCGGACCAGATCCTCTGCGGCAGCGACAGAGGCGCTGCGCACGACAAGGATGCGCCGCGCGCGCGCCAGCGCCCAAGGCGCGGCCTCGACCAGAACACCACGGCCAAAGCGGATCGCGCCCGCCGTGGCAAAGCCGAAGGGCGCATGGCTCATACCGACAGAACCGCGCTGACCGCACGCTTCCAGCGGTCGTAGCGGGCGCTGCGGTGCCCATCGTCCATCGCGGGGGTGAATTGGCGCTCCATCGCCCAGGTCTTGGCGAAGCCCTCCATCCCCGGCCATGCGCCCGCGCGGCTGCCTGCAAGCCAGGCCACCCCCAGCGCCGTGGTTTCCAGAACCTCGGGCCGGTCCACGGGCGCGCCCAGGATGTCGGACAGGAATTGCATCGCGTAATCATTGGCGGCCATGCCCCCATCGACCCGAAGCGAGGGGCGAGCGCCGTCGCCAGCCCAATCGGCTTTCATCGCCTCCAGAAGATCGCGGGTCTGGTAGCCGACCGATTCCAGCGCGGCGCGGGCGAATTCCGCAGGCCCCGAATTCCGCGTCATGCCAAAGATCGCGCCGCGCGCCTCGGGCGCCCAATAGGGTGCGCCAAGGCCGACAAAGGCAGGCACAAGGATCAGATCCTGCGTCGGATCGGCGCTTTCGGCCAAACCCTGGGTCTCCGGGGCCGCGCGGATCACCTTGATCCCGTCGCGTAGCCATTGCACCACCGCGCCCGCGATGAAGATCGAGCCCTCCAGCGCATAGGTCGGTTTTCCGTCGAGCTGATAGGCGATGGTCGTGAGCAGCTTGTTGGTCGAGGTCACGGCTGTCTCGCCCGTGTTCAGCACGGCAAAACAGCCCGTTCCATAGGTCGATTTCATCATGCCGGGCGCGAAACAGGCCTGCCCGATGGTCGCCGCCTGCTGGTCGCCCGCCACGCCCAGGATCGGAATTTCCCGCCCGAACAGGTCGGCGCGCGTCATCCCGAAATCGGCGGCGCAATCGCGCACCTCGGGCAGAATTTCCATTGGGATGTCGAACAGATCGCAGATCGTGCGGCTCCAGCGGCCCTTGTGGATGTCGTAGAGCATGGTGCGCGCGGCATTGGTCGCATCCGTCACATGGGCGCGGCCCCCGGTCAGGTTCCAGATGAGCCAGCTGTCGACCGTGCCAAAGGCCAGTTCCCCCTTGCGTGCCCGGTCGCGCGCGCCCTCGACATGGTCGAGCAGCCATTTCACCTTGGTGGCCGAGAAATAGGGGTCGGCCAAAAGCCCCGTGCGTGCCGTGATCATCGGCTCGTGGCCGTCGGCGCGCAGCTTGGCGCAGAAATCGGCGGTCCGGCGGTCCTGCCAGACGATGGCGCGATGGATCGGCTTGCCGGTCTTGCGGTCCCAGATCAGCGTCGTCTCGCGCTGGTTGGTGATGCCGATCGCCGCGATATCGGCGGCATGAAGCCCCGCGCGTTCGATGGCGGCCCGCGCCGTGGCGGCCGTGGTCGCCCACAGATCGGCCGCGTCATGTTCCACCCAGCCCGAGGCCGGGTAATGCTGCGGGAATTCCTCTTGCGCCGTGGCCACGATCTTCATCGCGCCGTCAAAGACGATGCCGCGGCTCGATGTCGTGCCCTGATCGAGTGCAAGAATATGGCCCATGGCGCAATCCCCCCTGGTTTTGACCTGTCCTCCGCCACCCGTTTCACCGCAACGGGACGTTCCTGTCCATATCGGGCGGAGCGCCTATCCCGTGCGCGACAGAAGCGTCCTGTCGGCTGTACCCGCCTGTTCGGCCATCCAGGCATCGAGCGCCCGTGCCTGATCGTCGCTCAGACGCAAGCCCAGCTTGCTGCGCCGCCACAGAACATCCTCCGCACTCCGGGCATATTCGCGGCTCATCAGCCAGATGACCTCCGCTTCCGTCAGGCTGGCCCCGAAATCGCGTCCCAGATCATCGGGGCTTTTGGCCTCGCCCAGAACCTCGCGCGCCTCCGTGCCATAGGCCCGCACGAGGCGTCGGGCCCAAGCCTCTGTCAGAAATGGATAATCCCGGCACAGGCCAGTGGCGAGCGCCGTTTGCCCGTCATGGGGAAAATCGCCGCCGGGCAGGGTGACGCCCGCCGTCCACGGCCCCTTGGTCACGGGCAGGACCGTGCCGATCTGGTCCAGCGCGCTTTCGGCAAGGCGGCGATAGGTCGTGATCTTGCCGCCAAAGATGTTGAGCACGGGCGCACCGCCCGAGCGGTCGATCTTGAGCGTGTAATCGCGCGTCGCGGCTGTCGCCGAACTGGCCCCGTCGTCGTAGAGCGGGCGCACCCCGGAATAGGACCAGACCACATCCGCAGGCGTCACGGGGCGTTTGAAATACTGGCTTGCGAAATCGCACAGGTAATCGCGTTCGGCCTCGGTGCAGACGGGGGCGCGGTTGGGATCGTCATGTTCGGCATCGGTCGTGCCGATCAGGGTGAAATCCTGCTCATAGGGGATGGCAAAGATGATCCGCCCATCGGTTCCCTGAAAGAAATAGCACTTGTCGTGATCGTAAAGCCTGGCCGTCACGATATGGCTGCCGCGCACCAAGCGCACGCTTTCGCGGCTGTTCAGGCGCAGCTTGCCGTGGATCACCTCGCCCGCCCAGGGCCCTGCGGCATTGACCAGCATGCGGGCGCGCAGGATGTTCCGTTTGTCACCACTTGCGATCGTGACCGACCAGATCCCGTCCTCCACCACGGCCGAGATCACCTCGCTATGGGTCAGGATCGTGGCTCCCCGCGCCTCGGCATCGCGCGCGTTCAGGATCACCAACCGGCTATCCTCGACCCAGCAGTCGGAATATTCATAGGCCTTGACGAAACGCTCCTGCAGGGGCACGCCCTCGGGCCGTCCGGGCAGGGTCAGGGTCGTCGTCGCGGGCAGGATTTTCCGCCCCCCCAGCGTGTCATACAGGAACAGGCCCAGCCGGATCAGCCAGGCGGGCCTGCGCCCCTTCATCCACGGCATCACCCGCGACAAAAGCCGCGAGGTCGGCGTGTCGCTCTCGAACCGCATGTCGGGGTGATAGGGCAGCACGAAACGCATGGGCCAGCTGATATGGGGCATGGCCCGCAGCAGGGTTTCACGTTCCACCAGCGCCTCGCGCACCAGCCGGAATTCGAAATATTCCAGATACCGCAGCCCACCATGGAACAACTTGGTCGAGGCAGAAGAGGTCGCGCCCGCCAGATCGCCCTTTTCGGCCAGAACCACCGACAGCCCGCGCCCCGCGGCATCCCGCGCGATGCCGCAACCGTTGATGCCGCCGCCGATGATCAGCAGGTCATGCACGTCTACAGCCGATGTGCTTGCCGCGCTCCGCACGTTTCCGCGCCCTCCCCAGGCGTTCTGTCCTTCGCAGCGGCACCCTAGCGAAACCGAAGCCAATCGCGCAATGATTTTTCCCTAAACGGGCACAAATTTTCGTTTTCGGAAAAAACGAAAGCAATTCGGCCAAATGTTTTTGATTTGTTCCAAGTTGCGTGATCGCTATCGCCGGTTATAGGCTGAAAGCGAACATGACGACGGCAGTTTCCCGCGACTCACCGGCGGGACGAAGGGGGATGGTTCATGTCGCAAAGCATGCGGCTGCCCGAGATTCTCAACATCGCCCGCCGCGATGGCCGCGTGACGGTCGAGGGGCTGGCCGCCCATTTCGACGTGACGCTCCAGACCATCCGCCGCGACCTTGCCGAGCTGGCCAACCAGGGCAAGCTCGACCGCGTCCATGGCGGTGCGGTGCTGCAATCGACCATCGCCAATATCGGCTACGAGGATCGGCGCGGCCTGAACGATGCGGCCAAGGCCGCCATCGCCGCACGCTGCGTGCGCGATATCCCCAACGGCTGTTCGCTCTTTCTCAACATCGGCACCACGACCGAGGCGGTGGCCCATGCCCTGATGCACCACCGCGACATCATGGTGCTGACCAACAACATGAATGTCGCCAATATCCTTGTCGAAAACCCCGCCTGCGAGATCATCGTGGTCGGCGGCCTCTTGCGGCGCTCGGACGGGGGGCTGGTGGGCAGCGTCACGACACAGGCCATCGGCCAGTTCAAGTTCGACCTTGCCGTGGTCAGTTGTTCGGCTCTCGACCTCGATGGCGACATGCTCGACTACGACATCCAGGAGGTCGGCGTGAGCCAGGCCATCCTGAAACAGGCGCGGCGCTCGTTCCTTGTGGCCGACCAGTCGAAATTCCAGCGCCGCGCGCCTGCGCGCATCGGATCGCTGTCGCAGATCGACACCTTCTACACCGATGCGCCGCCCCCCGCCGCGCTGCGCGATGCCTGCCGGGGCTGGGGCACGGGGATCGTCACGCCCTGACGCCCGCGCGCAGCACGGCCTGCACGCCCGCCAGCGCCGGGTAAAGCGCACGATAGGCCGCAAGCCTCTGGGCAAGCGCCTCGGCCGCGCCGGGGCTTGGGGTGAACCAATGGCGCACCTCGGGCTTGGTCATCACCTGCGCGGGGTCCACGCCCCCTTCCGCCAGACAGGCCAGCCGCGCCGCCCCCAGCGCCGGGCCCACATCCGCCGCCTCGCTGCGCCCGATCTTGCAGCCGATCACATCGGCGATGGTCTGCACCACGAGATCACTGCGCGTCCCGCCCCCGATGGCCAAGAGGGCCTCGGGCCGCGTTCCCGTCGCCTCCAGCGCCGCCATCGCATCGGCAAAGCTGAAGGCCACGGCCTCGACCACCGCCCGCATCAGGCTGCCATGGGTCGTCGTTTCGCCAAGCAGGGCAAAGCCCGCGCGGATGTCGCTGTCGCCATGCGGCGTGCGCTCGCCGGTCAGGTAGGGCAGGAACAGGGGGCCGGGGGCGGCGCCTTGTGCCTCGGCCAAAAGCTCCACGATCGGTCGGTTCAAAAGCCCCGCAAGCCACGCGAGGGGCCGCGCGCCGTTCAGCATCGCGGCCATCTGGAACCATTGCCCCGGCACCGTATGGGCATAGGCATGGATGCGGCGTTCCAGGTTCGGGCGATGCGCGCCCGTGGTCACGAACAACTGCCCCGATGTGCCGAGCGACAGGAACCCGTCGCCATCCGCGACCGCGCCGATCCCCACGGCGCCCGCCGCCGCATCGCCCGCGCCCACCGCAACCGGGATGCTTGCGGGCAGGCCCAGCTCCTTTGCCACGGCGGCGCGCAACAGGCCTCCGATCTCGCTTCCATGGCGCACCTCGGGCAGCCATGCGGGATCGGTGGCGCTCGCCTTGCACAGAGCCGCGGACCAGCACCGCGCCCCGCTGTCATACCACGCACTGCCCGAGGCATCGGTGGGGTCGGTCACAAGGGTCCCGTGCAGGCGCAGCCCGATGTAATCCTTGGGCAAGAGCACATGGGCAATCCGTGCATGCGCCGCCGGTTCATGGCGCGACAGCCACAGGATCTTGGGCGCGGTGAAGCCGGGCATCGGTGGCACGCCCCCGATCTGTCCCGCCTCTGGCTCGGCATCGAGCATGGCGGCGCATTCGGCCTCGGCGCGGGCATCGTTCCACAAGATCACGGGCCGGATCGGGTGGTGATCGGCATCGAGCACGACCGCGCCATGCATCTGCCCCGACAGCCCTATGGCGCGCACCTGCCCGCGCAGATCGGGCGCGATCCCCCCGATGGCCGCGCAGGTCGCCGCCCACCAGTCCGCGCAATCCTGTTCGCTGGCCCCGTCAAAGGGATGCTGCACCGTCAATCCCGCCGAGGCGCTGGCGACCACCGCGCCCGATGCGTCCATCACGCAGGCTTTCACCGCCGATGTGCCAAGATCTATGCCCAGGTACATGCCATGCCCCTTCGATCCGCTGCCCTGTCCGAAACGCTTCCGTTCCGGCGCGTTTGGCGCAACAAGTATGCATCCCGCGCCGCCGCCACCCAAGGTGCAGCCGCGGGAGAAAGGCAAGAAAAAACTTTACTCGCGTCATGTTTTACGGATTGTGAACCTGGGCCCGCACCCGTCCAAACCGCCGACCCAGCGCGAGAGGGGGCAGATCGTGACTGAAAACAAGATCCGCAACATGGAGGAATTCGCCGCCCTCAGCGGGCTGTCGCGTCCCACGATCTCCAAGTATTTCAACGATCCCGCCAGTGTGCGCGCCCGTACCCGCGAGCGGATCGAGGATGCGCTGACGCGCTATGAATTCCGCCCCAACATCTACGCGATGAACCAGAACCGCAGCCTGACCAAGATCGTGGGCATCGCGGTTCCCTATCTCGCCGACCCTTTCTTTGCCGAAATTGCGCGCACGCTCGAACGGCGCTGCATCGATGCGGGCTTTTCCCCGATCCTCTACAGCGCTCATGGCCAGCAACAGCTGGAAACCGACATCCTGTCGGGCCTTGCCGCGCTGAAACCTGCGGGGGTGTTTCTCGCGCCGCTGGGGCGGCTGTCGGATCGCGGCGCGATCGAACGCTTTTGCCGCGACGTTCCCACCGTGCTTTTTGACAGCAATATCGAGGGGATGGGCGAAGCCTTCGTGGGTTCCGACAATTTCAGCTTCGTCCAGCAGACGGTCGATTACCTTTGCCGCACCGGCGCGCCGCCGTGTTTCTTCGAGATGAAGACACCCGCCAACCCCAATGCCAACAAGCGCCGCAACGCCTATCTCAAGGTGATGAACGACGCGGGCCTCGAGCCGCAGGTGATCCAGATCGAAGGCGAAGGCTGGGGGTTCGAGGAAATCGGCCGCCGTGGCGCACATGAGCTGATCGAGAAACGCGCCCTGCCGACCGACACGATCCTGTGCAGCAACGACCGTCTCGCGATCGGGTTCCTGGCCGGTTGCTACGAACGCGGCCTGCGCGTCGGGCGGGGCGAGGGTTGCGCGCTGCGCGTTGCCTCCCACGATGATCATCCCTTCTCGCGCTTCACCTGTCCGGCGCTGACGACGGCGGCCCATGAATATGAACTCGTGGCCGACAAGTGCATGCAGACCCTGTTTTCGCTGATCGAGGCGGGGGGCCGATTTGCCACGCGTGAGGAAACGCTGATCCCTGCGCGGCTGATTCTGCGGGCCTCGGCCTGAATCCAAGCCATTCTGGCAAATAGTAATTTACGCGCGTAAAGAAAAATCTTGACGCGGGGCAGATACGGCGCATAGCCTTTGCCCACGACACATCCAAACCAGGGAGGATACGGATGTCTTGCATGACCGCGCTTCGCGCGTCCGCTGCCCTTGCGCTCTGCGTTTCCGCAGGTGCCGCCATGGCACAGGACACCACCATCACCATCGCGACCGTGAACAACGGCGACATGATCCGGATGCAGGGGTATACCGACCTCTTCACCGAACAGACCGGCATCAATGTCGAATGGGTGACGCTCGAGGAAAACGTGCTGCGTCAGCGCGTGACCACCGACATCACCACCAATGGCGGCCAGTTCGACATCATGACCATCGGCATGTATGAAACGCCGATCTGGGGTGCGAACGGCTGGCTCGTGCCGCTCGACGGCCTGTCGGAGGCCTATGACGTCGACGACATCCTGCCCGCGATGCGCGGCGGTCTCAGCCATGACGGCACGCTCTATGCCGCGCCCTTCTACGGCGAAAGCTCCATGGTCATGTATCGCACCGACCTGATGGAAGCCGCTGGCCTCGAAATGCCCACAGCCCCCACCTGGGACGATATCCGCGCCGCCGCTGCGGCGATGAACGATCCCGCCAACGAAGTCTACGGCGTCTGCCTGCGCGGCAAGCCGGGCTGGGGCGAGGGCGGGGCCTTCATCACCGTCACCGCCAATTCCTTCGGCGCACGCTGGTTCGACGAGGAATGGAACGCCCAGTTCGATCAGCCCGAGTGGGAAGAGGCGCTGACCTTCTTCGTCGATCTGATGAACAACTACGGCCCGCCCGGCTATGCCACCAACGGCTTCAACGAAAACCTGTCGCTGTTCCAGCAGGGCCGTTGCGGCATGTGGATCGACGCGACCGTCGCCGCATCCTTCGTGACCAACCCCAACGACTCGACCGTCGCCGACAGCGTGGGCTTTGCGCTTGCGCCCGACAATGGCCTGGGCAAGCGGTCCAACTGGCTCTGGGCATGGGCGCTTGCGATCCCCGCCGGCACCCAGCAGGCCGATGCCGCGCTGCAGTTCATCGAATGGGCGACCTCGCGCGAATATATCGAGCTGGTGGCCGAGAACGAAGGCTGGGCAAACGTGCCCCCGGGTGCGCGCACCTCGCTCTACGAGACGCCGGAATACCAGGCCGTGCCCTTCGCGCAGATGACGCTCGACTCGATCCTCGCAGCTGATCCGACCAATCCGACGGTCGATCCGGTGCCCTATGTCGGCATCCAGTTCGTGGCCATCCCCGAATTCGCGGGCATCGCGACCGAGGTCAGCCAGGAATTCGCCGAGGTCTATGCCGGTCAGCAGACCGTGCAGGAGGCGCTCGCCAATGCGCAGGCTCTGACCAACGACGCGATGGAAGCAGCCGGCTACCGCTAAGGCGCGCTTCCTCTCCCCGGTCGGGGGGCGGTCATCCAGATCGCCCCCCGTCTGTCTCTACGTCCTGTCCCTGCCACCGCGCCGTGCGGTATAGCAGCGACCCCGCAACCCCTGTTCCAAAGGTGCGATCATGGCGACCCAGCATGCCCGTTCCGCCGCCCGCCTGATGATGGCCCCGGCCGTCATCCTGCTTCTGGGCTGGATGCTCGTGCCGCTGACCATGACGCTGTGGTTCTCGTTCACGCGCTACCTGCCCATGCGCGGCGACAGCATCGAGAACGGCCTGCCCTGGGTGGGGTTCGAGAATTACGTGCGTTTCTTGGGCTCCAGCTCCTTCTGGCCCAGCGTTCAGGCGACGCTCCTGATCGTGGGGGGCGTTCTGGTCATCACCGTCATCCTCGGCGTGCTTCTGGCGATCTTGCTCGATCAACCCTTCTGGGGGCAGGGGATCGTCCGCATCCTCGTCATCGCACCCTTCTTCGTCATGCCGACCGTCTCCGCGCTGGTGTGGAAGAACATGATGATGGACCCGGTGAACGGGATGCTCGCGCATCTGTGGCGCCTGTTCGGGCTGACGCCTGTTTCCTGGCTTTCGGATGCCTCTGTGCAATCCATCATCCTGATCGTCTCGTGGCAATGGCTCCCCTTTGCCACCCTCATCCTTCTGACCGCGATCCAGTCGCTCGACCGCGAACAGCTCGAGGCCGCCGAGATGGACGGCGCGCCCGTCATGGCCCGGTTCTGGCACATCGTCTTGCCGCATCTGGGCCGCGCCATCACCATCGTCGTGCTGATCCAAACGATCTTTCTTCTGTCGATCTTCGCCGAGATCTTCGTCACCACCGGCGGCTCCTTCGGCACCCGGACGCTGACCTACCTGATCTTCCAGCGCGTCGTGGACAGCCAGAACATCGGGCTGGGGTCGGCGGGCGGCGTCTATGCCATCATCCTTGCCAATATCGTCGCCATCTTCCTGATGCGCATCGTCGGCAAGAACCTGGACCGCTGAGGGGGCATCATGGCACGCGCAGTCACCACCCGCCGCAAGATCGCCACCACGGCGCTGGCTTGGGCCATCGGCCTGCTGATCTTCTTCCCGATCTTCTGGACCATCCTGACGAGCTTCAAGACCGAGGCGCAGGCGATCAACAATCCGCCGCTCTTCTGGGGCTTCGACTTCACGCTCGAAAATTACGCCGTGGTGCAGGAACGCTCCGATTACATGCGGTTCTTGTGGAATTCCGTCATCATCGCTGGCGGCTCCACCTTGCTTGGTATCCTGGTCGCCGTGCCGGCTGCATGGTCCATGGCCTTCGTGCCTTCGCGCCGGACCAAGGACATCTTGCTGTGGATGCTCTCGACCAAGATGCTGCCCGCCGTGGGCGTGCTCTACCCGATCTCGCTGATCTTCGTGGAGCTGGGCCTGCTCGACACGCGCGGCGGTTTGATCGTGGTCCTGATGCTGATCAACCTGCCGATCATCGTCTGGATGCTCTACACCTATTTCCGCGAAATCCCAGCCGAAATCCTCGAGGCCGCGCGGATGGACGGGGCGACCCTCAAGGCCGAAATCCTCTATGTCCTGACGCCCATGGCGATCCCCGGCATCGCCTCCACGGTGCTGTTGAATTTCATCCTCGCCTGGAACGAAGCCTTCTGGACCCTGAACCTGACGGCGGCCAGCGCGGCACCTCTCACCGCCTTCATCGCCAGCTATTCCAGCCCCGAGGGCCTGTTCTTCGCCAAACTCAGCGCGGCCTCGACCATGGCCATCGCGCCGATCCTGATCCTTGGCTGGTTCAGCCAGAAGCAATTGGTCCGGGGGCTCACCTTCGGCGCCGTGAAGTAAGGAAAAAGCGCTCAAGCAGCGAAGCGATAGCGCGAAAGGAAATCCGAAATGGGACGCATCACGCTGGACAAGGTCCGCAAGGCATTCGGCGACGTGGAGGTCATTCCCCCTCTGGACCTGACCATCGAGGACGGGGAATTCGTGGTCTTCGTCGGCCCCTCGGGCTGCGGGAAATCCACCCTCCTGCGGCTCATCGCGGGGCTCGAGGATGTGACGGGCGGCCAGATCCGCATCGACGGCAAGGATGAGACCGCCGTGCCGCCCGCCAAGCGCGGCCTTGCCATGGTGTTCCAATCCTACGCGCTCTACCCCCACATGTCGGTGCGCAAGAACATCGCCTTTCCCCTGCGCATGGCGGGGCTGGACCGCGCGGAACAGGATCGCCGCGTCGCCGCCGCCGCCGAGGTGCTGAACCTCACCGATTATCTCGACCGTCGCCCCGGTCAGCTTTCGGGCGGCCAGCGCCAGCGCGTGGCCATCGGGCGGGCCATCGTGCGCGAACCCTCCGCTTTTCTGTTCGACGAACCGCTCTCCAACCTCGATGCCGCCCTGCGCGTGGGGATGCGGCTTGAAATCTCCGAACTGCACAAGCGGCTCAAGACCACGATGATCTACGTCACCCACGACCAGGTCGAGGCGATGACCATGGCCGACAAGATCGTGGTCCTGCGCGCGGGCCATATCGAACAGGTGGGCAGCCCGCTGGAACTCTACCGCGCGCCCCGCAATCTCTTTGTGGCGGGCTTTATCGGCAGCCCGAAAATGAACCTCATCGACGGCCCCATCGCCGCAGACCATGGGGCCACCACCATCGGCATCCGCCCCGAACACATCTCCGTCTCGACCGAGGCGGGCGCGTGGAAAGGAACCGTGGGCCTGTCGGAACATCTGGGCTCCGACACCTTCTTTCACGTCACCTGCGACGGCATCCCCAGCCCCCTGACCGTCCGCGTCGGGGGGGAGGTCGCGCTCGATTACGGCCAGACGATCTGGCTGTCGCCCGACCCGGCACAGATCCACCGCTTCGACCAGAACGGGTTGCGCATCGCATGACACGCCTTACCGGAAAGACCGCGCTCATCACCGGGGCGGCCCGTGGCATCGGCCGCGCCTTCGCCCAAGCCTATGTGCGCGAAGGCGCGCGCGTGGCCATCGCCGATATCGACATCGCCCGCGCCCGCGAAACGGCAGGCCAGATCGGCCCCGCCGCCATCGCCGTCGAACTGGACGTGACCCGGCAAGACAGCATCAACGCCGCCGTCGCCGAAACCGTCGCCGCGCTCGGACAGATCGACATCCTGATCAACAACGCCGCCATCTTCACCGCCGCCCCCTTGGTCGAGATCGACCGCGCCGATTACGCCCGCACCTTCGACATCAATGTCGCGGGCACGCTCTTCATGATGCAGGCCGTCGCCCGCCACATGATCGAACGCGGCATCAAGGGCCGGATCATCAACATGGCCTCCCAGGCCGGTCGCCGGGGCGAGCCGCTCGTCGCCGTCTATTGCGCGACCAAGGCCGCCGTCATCAGCCTGACCCAATCCGCAGCCCTCAACCTCATCGCGCACGGCATCAACGTGAACGCCATCGCGCCCGGCGTCGTCGACGGCGAACATTGGGACGGGGTCGATGCCTTCTTCGCGAAATACGAAGGCAAGGCGCCCGGCCAGAAAAAGGCCGAGGTGGGCGCAGGCGTCCCCTATGGCCGCATGGGCCGGGCCGAGGATCTGACCGGAATGGCCGTCTTCCTCGCCTCGGACGAGGCCGAATACATCGTGGCCCAATGCTACAACGTCGACGGTGGCCAATGGATGAGCTGATGACCATGAACCGCCCCGTTCCGCTCTCCACCGCCACGCTGGCCGATCTGCCGCAAGACATCCTGCGCCCCGGCTATGACCGCGCGCGGCTCACGCCCGGCATCGTCCATATCGGGCTTGGCAATTTTCACCGCGCCCATCAGGCCTGGTATACCCACCGCCTGATGCAACAGGGCCTGGCGCAGGATTGGGCCATCCTGGGCGCAGGCGTCCGCCCCTATGACGCGGGCATGCGCGACAGGCTTCTGGCGCAGGATTGCCTGACCACGCTGATCGATTTGTCGCCCAAGGGCCGCAGCGCCGAAGTGACCGGCGCGATGATCGACTATCTGCCCATCGCAGAGGGTAATGCCCCCCTCATCGCCGCCATGGCCGATCCCGCGATCCGCATCGTGGCCCTGACCGTGACCGAGGGCGGCTATTTCATCGATGCCTCCGGGGGGTTCGATGCAACCCATCCCGACATCGCCCATGACGTGGCCCATCCGGGCAGCCCCCGCACCGCCTTTGGCGCGATGGTCGCGGCGCTGCGGCTCCGGCGGGCGGCGGGGCAGGGGCCTTTCACGGGCCTTTCGTGCGACAACCTGCGGGGCAATGGCGCGATCTTGCGGCAGGTGGTGACGGGGCTTGCGCGGCTCACCGACCCCGACCTCGCTGATTGGATCGACGCCAACGGCGCCTTTCCCAATTCCATGGTCGATTGCATCGTGCCCGCCACCGGCCCCGCCGAACTTGCGCTGGCCCGCGAGATCGGCATCGCCGATGCCGCCCCCGTGACGCACGAGAATTTCCGCCAATGGGTGATCGAGGATGCGTTTTGCGCAGGCCGCCCCGACTGGGACCGTGTCGGCGCGACCTTCACCCCCGATGTCCATGATTACGAGATGATGAAGATCCGCATCCTGAATGCGGGCCATCAGGTTCTGGCCAATGCAGGTGAGCTGCTCTCCGTGCCCACCATCGCCGATTGCATGGCCCATCCCGCCATCGCCGCCCTGTTCCGTAAGGTGCAGAGCCGCGAAATCCTGCCCCATGTCCATGCCGTGCCGGGGATGACGCCCACCGCCTATCTCGACCTGATCGAGACGCGCTTCGCCAATCCCGCGATCCGCGACACGACGCGGCGCGTGGCCTTCGACGGCTCGTCGCGGCATCCGGGCTTCGTCCTGCCGATCCTGCGCGACGGGCTGGCGGCAGGAACCCCGGTCGACGGCCTCGCGCTGGTCGAGGCGCTCTGGGCGCGCATGTGCGCGGGCACGCGGGAGGATGGCAGCCTGATCGAGGCCAATGATCCCGACTGGTCCCGCCTGGCCGAGATTGCCTCCGCCGCCCGCGCGCGGCCCATGGCATGGCTGGAACAGGGGGCGATCTACGGCGATCTGGCGGCTGTTCCGCGCTTTGCCGATGCTTTCGACCACTGGCTTGGCATGCTTTGGCGCGCGGGTACGGCGGCGACACTGGCCGCCTACACCCAGGCCGACTGAGCGCCGCGCGCAACGCCCCCCCCGTTCATGGGTGTTGCCTGCGCGCAGCGCTTTTGCGCCTTTTTGCTCGCGACGGCACCCATGTGGCGCGTAACGCCCCAACTTTGTCCATAATCGACCCGAAGTGGGGGCCTTCTTCCGCCGTCCGGCGGCCATGAGCCGCCCCCTTGCGTGCCACGAAAGACGGAAAACAGATGTCGAAAACCGGGATCACGGGTCTCAAGGCGGGCACTGTCCTCGCCGCCGCGCTCGCCCTCCAGCTTGCCGCACTGCCCATGGCGCAAGCCCAGGCTCAGGAACAGGATACCGCTGCCATCACGCTGAACGGCGTCACCGTCTATGACGGCACGGCCCTGTTGCTCTTTGCCGCCCGCGTCGCCGCCGAACGTCACGGGACGGTGACCGCCGATCAGATCGCGGCCATCGTGCAAAGCATCTATGCCGAAGATGGCTATTTCCTCGCCGATGTGCGCGCCACGCCCGATGGCCGCGCCATCGTGGTGACCGAAGGCGTCATCGCCTCCGTCAGTGTCGAGGGCACCGACCCCCGCACCTTCGACAGGCTGCGGGGCTATTTCGATCCCCTGATCGGCCAGCCTGCACCCGATATCCACCGTTTCGAACGCGCCGTTCTTCTGGCCGACGATCTCGAAACCATCGCGGTGACCGCCGAGATCGACGCCAGCGACCCCGCCGGGGCGCATGTGCGCCTCGTCGCCATCCCCGAGGCCAGCTCTGCCGGGGCCATCACCCTCGACAACCCGGCGCGCGCCTTCGGCGATGCGCTGACCCTCTCCTTCAATCAGGAATATTACGCGGCCCTCCAACCCGGCGATCTCCTGCGCCTGTCGCTCAGCCATACCGAAGGTTTCGATCCGGAAGACCGCGAAACCATGGGCTCCGTGACCTACCGCGCGCCGGTCGGCAGCGGCGGCGGCTATGTCGAAACCTATCTCGCCAATATCGCCGCCCAGCATGACGCCTTCGGCACGCTGCAACAGACTGACCGCGCCGGCCTGACCGGGATCATCGCCTTTGGCTATCCCGTCCTGCGCAGCATCGACCGCTACGTCTATGGGCTCGTGGAACTGCGCGGTGCCCGGACCGAGGTCGATGTCGGCGCGCGGCGCTTCAATTCCGAGCTTTACGCGCTCTCGGCCTCCTGGATCGACGGTCAGGCCCTGGCCGATGGCGGGGCGCTCGAATATGCGCTCGATCTGACCTACGGGCAGCAGGTTTCGGTTCCCGCCGGTCTGGATGCGGGCGATCTGACCTTCTGGTATCTGCGCGCGGGCCTCGATTTCGAAATCCCGTTGGGCTTCATGCCCGATGCCAGCCTGCGCTTTGACGCCACCGCCCAATTCACCACCGCACGCCTGCCCGCGGCCGAGGAATATGTCCTTGGCGGGCAAGAGGACCTGCGCGGCTTCCCCTTCGCCGAGGCGCAGGGCGACAGCGGCCTGTCCTTCGCGTTGTCGGCAGGGCGCGATTTCCGCCCCGCGACCGGCGCGATCCAGCGCATCCGTCCCTTCGTCTTCGTCGATGCAGGTCGGATCTGGAACAACCAGCCCTCCGCCTCCGAGACCACCGCGATCTCTCTCGCTTCTGCCGGGGCCGGGGTCGAGATGCAGATGGACGGCAATCTCTACCTTCGCGGGCATATGGGCTTTCCGCTCACCGACGGGGTGACGCAACGCACGAGCAACCCCGCGATCTATCTTGGCCTGACGAGGAGCTGGTGACATGACCACGCGTTCCCTGTTCGCGGCGATCCTGCCCTTGACCCTTCTGTCCGTGCAACCCGCACAGGCCGTGCCGCGCGGCTGGTGTCAGGGTGTCGGAAACCCGCATCAAAGCGTTGCCTGTGCCGGCTCGACAAGCCTGCCCCAGACGGGGGGCGGCGTGATCCCGGGCGCAACGACCCAGCCCGGCGGCCTGACCGGCGCCACCACCGCGCCCGCATCCCTGACAGCCCACCCGGTGCTCGTCACGCCGATCGCCCCGCTGACCTTCACCGGCTACGGCCCGGTCCAGACCGTCACCGGGACGGTGGGGGCCCCCATCGTCGGCTATGCGCCCGTGCAGGTGGTGACCGGCACCTTTGCGCCGCCCGTCGTCGGCTACGCGCCTGTCCAGACGGTCACAGGCACCGTCGCGCCGCCCATCGTCGGTTATGCACCCGTGCAGACCGTGACCGGCACCGTCGCGCCCCCCATCGTCGGCTATGGTCCCGTGCAGAACGTCACGGGCACGACCGGACCCTCCTTCGTGGGCTACGGGCCGGTGCCTGTTGCGCCCGGTGCCACGGGGACCGGCACACCGTCCATGGGAATCGCCGTCACCCCGCTGCCCCCCCGCGTGATCGAAGGCTACGGCCCCGTCCCCCCGACGATCCTTGTCCATCCGGTGGCATCGCCGGGTGTGACCGGAACCGGGCAGGTGCCGCCCTTGGCCGGCAATCCGGGGGGCGCGGCCCAGCCGACGCTCATTCCCCGCCCGCGCCCCTTGGGCCAACCGACAGCCCCCGGCGCACAGGCCACGACAGGCGGTGCCGCCACCCACGACCGCACCGGCGGCGGCGCTTCCGCGGCACAGGCCATCGTGCCCCATGCCACGGGCCGACAGGAGGGGGGCGGTGCCGTGTCGCAAGGCACGTCATGGACCTGCCTGACGGGCGGCCATGGCCCGCGTCTGGTCGAAACCGGATCGGGCCCGCGCGTCATCGGCACCTATTCCCATATCGGTCAGGTCGATGCGCTGGCGCGCGACGTGCCGGCACGCCATCCCACCCAACCCCATTGCATCGTCGCCATAAGGCGCGACTGACCGCAGCCTCGGGACAGCGGCCCAACCGCGAGAGCGTTCCTGCGCGCCTGCCGCAGGCGGGCCTTCCCGCCATGCCATCCCGACCTCTCCGCGCCGCAGACGCGCGTTGGTCGGGACCGACAGGGCCAGCCGTTGCACGGTTTGAGGATAAATCGGGGGGATGGTGCCGCAGGGGAGGATTGATCTCTCGACCAAGCAGCGCCGCAGGCGCGCGTTGGTCGGGACCGACAGGGCCAGCCGTTGCACGGTTTGAGGATAAATCGGGGGGATGGTGCCGCAGGGGAGGATTGATCTCTCGACCAAGCAGCGCCGCAGGCGCGCGTTGGTCGGGACCGACAGGGCCAGCCGTTGCACGGTTCGAGGATAAATCGGGGGGAATGGTGCCGCAGGGGAGGATTGAACTCCCGACCTTACCCTTACCAAGGGTACGCTCTACCACTGAGCTACTGCGGCGATGTGGGCGCTCCAATAAAAGCATCTTTCCCCCTCCGCAAGCGCAATCTGGACGCTCGGGCGCATCAAGGGTAAAGGCTGGCACATGGCACGCAAGGATGGCGATACCGGCAGGGCAGGGGGCGGGGCGGGCGACCGTACGGCGCGGCTCAAGGCGACGCTCAAGGCCAATCTGGCCCGCCGCAAGGCTCAGGCCCGCGCGCGCTCGGCGACAGACGACACAGAACAGCCGGACGACACCGGCGACGACCAACACGGGCAGTGAAAGGGCAGGGGCGATGGATCGGATCGTGGTGACGGGCAATGGCCCGCTTTCGGGGCAGATCCCCATCGCAGGCGCGAAAAACGCCTGCCTCACCCTCATGCCCGCGACATTGCTCAGCGACGAGCCGCTCACGCTCACCAATGCGCCGCGTCTCTCCGACATCCGCACCATGACCACGCTCCTGCAATCGCTGGGGGCCGAGGTTTCGGCCCTCAACGGCGGGCAGGTTCTGGCCATGTCCTCGCATGGGCTGAACAACCACACCGCCGATTACGACATCGTGCGCAAGATGCGCGCCTCGATCCTCGTTCTGGGCCCCATGCTCGCGCGCGAAGGGCGGGCCATCGTGTCGCTGCCCGGCGGCTGCGCCATCGGCGCGCGCCCCGTCGACCTGCATCTCAAGGCCTTCGAGGCGATGGGTGCCGATCTCGACCTGCGCGACGGCTATGTCCATGCCGAGGCGAAGGGCGGGCTCAAGGGGGCCGTGATCGACTTTCCCATGGTCTCCGTCGGTGCCACGGAAAACGCGCTGATGGCCGCCACCTTGGCCAAGGGCACCACCGTTCTGAAAAACGCCGCCCGCGAACCCGAAATCGTCGATCTCGCCCGCTGCCTGCGCAAGATGGGCGCCCAGATCGAGGGCGAGGGGACATCGACCATCACCATCCAGGGCGTCGACCGGCTCCATGGCGCGACCCATCCCGTCGTCACCGACCGGATCGAACTGGGCACCTACATGCTCGCCCCCGCCATCGCGGGCGGCGAGGTCGAATTGCTCGGCGGCCGCCGCGATCTCGTCGCGGCCTTCGCCGACAAGCTCGAGGCGACGGGCGTCTCCGTCACCGAAACCGAACGGGGCCTCACGGTCGCGCGCACAACCGACCGCGTCCGCGCCGTCGATGTGGTCACCGAACCCTTCCCGGGCTTTCCCACCGATCTTCAGGCGCAGATGATGGCGCTTCTGTGCTTTGCCCACGGCACATCGGTGCTCGAGGAACGCATTTTCGAGAACCGCTTCATGCATGCCCCCGAACTGATGCGCATGGGCGCCCGGATCGAGGTGCATGGCGGCACCGCCACCGTCACGGGCGTCGAGAAACTCAAGGGCGCGCCGGTCATGGCGACCGATCTGCGCGCCTCGGTCAGCCTGATTCTCGCGGGCCTTGCCGCCCAGGGCGAAACCGTGGTCAGCCGCGTCTACCACCTCGACCGCGGTTATGAACGGGTCGAGGAGAAACTCGGCAATGTCGGCGCGAAAATCCAGCGGGTGCAAGGCGATGGTTGACGACGCCCGGTTCGAGGATGCAGCCGAAGGCCCCGTCGCGCTCCGCGCGCTCGATGCCGATGACCTGCGCGTGATCTCGGCGCTTGTGCAGGACGCGATCCTGCCCGCCGCCGAAATGACCTTCGACCGCCGCCGCCGCCGCTTCGCGCTTCTTCTCAACCGCTTCCGCTGGGAAGATGCCGCCGCCCGCCCCCCCGAACGGGTGCAGGCCGTGCTCGCCATCGAGGATGTGCGGGCCGTGGCCAGCCAGGGCATCGACCGCGCCGATCCCGATCTGGTCCTGTCGCTCCTCGCGCTCGACTGGACCCCGGGCGAGGATGGCACGGGCCGCATCACGCTGGTCCTTGCGGGCGACGGGGCCATCGCGCTCGATGTCGAAACCATCGAGGTGACGCTCAAGGACGTGACCCGCCCCTATGTCGCCCCCTCGGGCCAGACCCCGCGCCACCCCGAATGACAGCTGCGGCGCTTCCATGACGATCCGGCGGCTCGACCCGTCCGACTGGGCACGGTTCCGCGAGATCCGCCTCGACATGCTGCGCACCGCCCCCACCGCTTTCGGCTCCACGCAAGAAGAATGGGCCGCCAAACCCGAACGCGACATCCGCGACTGGCTGGCGAAAATCCATACGCTGGGCCTTTTCGACGGCCCCCGCCTTGTCGGTACCGCAGCCTTTCACCGCCAGACCTCCCCCCGCGCCACCCACCGCGCCGAGGTCATCGCCGTCTACCTCCGCCCCGCGGCGCGCGGGCAGGGCCATGCCCTGACCCTTCTCGCCGCCCTCGCCGATGCCGCCAAAACCCAAGGCATCGTGCAACTCGACCTCCATGTCGCCGATTGGAACGCGCCCGCCATTGCGCTCTACGAGCGTGCGGGCTTTGCCACCACCGGCCGGATGCCGCGCGCCATGCGCCATGGCGGCCGCTTCAGCGACACGCTCATCATGGTCCGTGCCCTCGACACGCCCTGATCCCCCCCCGATCCGACCTGAGGCACCTTGCGCGCTTGAGACCGCGCCGCCCCCGCGCTATCTGCCCCCGACCGCACCCGCGCCCCGTTCCGACAAAGGCGACAGAAGAATGCCCCAGTTCCTCTCCACCACCGACGCCGATTTCGCCCCCCGCTTCGCCGCCCTTCTGGAGATGAAGCGCGAAGACGCGCCCGAAGTGGACGACATCGTCGCCCGCATCATCGCCGATGTGCGCGCGCGCGGCGATGCCGCCGTGATCGAGCTGACCGAACGCTTCGACCGCCTGTCGCTCACCCCCGAGACGCTGGCCTTCAGCCCCGCGGAGATCGCCGCGGCGATCGACAAGGTGCCCGGCCCCGAACGCGCCGCGCTGGAACTGGCCGCCGCCCGCATCCGCACCTATCACGAACGCCAACGCCCCGCTGATGCCGAATGGACCGATCCCTCGGGCGCCACGCTCGGCTGGCGCTGGACGGCGGTCGAGGCGGCGGGCCTCTACGTGCCGGGCGGGCTCGCCTCCTATCCCTCCAGCGTGCTGATGAACGCGATCCCCGCGCAGGTGGCGGGCGTCAAACGCCTTGTCATGTGCGCGCCCACCCCGGGTGGCGTGGTCAATCCGCTCGTCCTCCTTGCAGCCCATCTCTCGGGCATCGACACGATCTACCGCATCGGCGGCGCGCAGGCCGTGGCCGCCATGGCCTATGGCACGGCCACCATCACTCCCGTCGACAAGATCACCGGCCCCGGCAACGCTTTCGTCGCCGCCGCCAAGCGCCGCGTCTTCGGCAAGGTCGGCATCGACATGATCGCGGGCCCCTCCGAGATTCTCGTCGTGGCCGATGCCGACAATGACCCCGACTGGATCGCGCTCGACCTCCTGTCCCAGGCCGAACATGACGAAAGCGCGCAATCGATCCTGATCACCACCGATGCCGCCTTCGGGCAGGCCGTGGCCGCCGCCGTCGACAAACGCCTCGAAACGCTCGACCGCCGCGCCATCGCCGGGGCCAGCTGGCGCGATTACGGGGCCATCGTCACCGTCCGCGACCTGTCCGAGGCGGCGGCGCTGACCGACCGCATCGCCCCCGAGCATCTGGAATTGTGCGTGGCCGACCCCGTCGCGCTGTCGCAGACCATCACCCATGCCGGCGCGATCTTTCTTGGACAGTGGACGCCCGAGGCGATCGGCGATTACATCGGGGGGCCGAACCACGTCCTGCCCACGGCGCGCTCGGCCCGGTTTTCCAGTGGGCTCTCGGTGCTCGATTTCATGAAACGCACGACCCTTGCCCGCATGACGCCCGAGGCGCTGAAATCCATCGGTCCCGCCGCCGAAACGCTCGCGGCCTCCGAAAGCCTCGAGGCCCATGGCCTCTCGGTCGGCGCGCGGCTCGCGCGGCTCAACCGCAAGGGCGGCGAGGATACGGGGGCATGACCATGCATATCAGCCATATCGAGATCGACATGGACGGCATGCCCGCCCCCACGCCGGAAATCGAACAGGAACGCCGCGTCGCCATCTTCGACCTGCTCGAGGAAAATTCCTTCGCGCTGCCCGCCCGCGACGACCGCGTGGTGCCGCCCGGTCCCTATCACGTCACCCTCTCGATCCGCGAAAAGCGCCTCGTCTTCGACGTGAACACCGAAGATGCGCAGGATGCGGCCGAGTTTCACCTCTCCCTCTCGCCCTTCCGGCAGGTGGTCAAGGATTACTGGCAGATCTGCGAAAGCTACTACAAGGCGGTGAAAAACCTGCCCCCCAGCCAGATCGAGGCGATCGACATGGCCCGGCGCGGCATCCACAACGAGGGCGCGCGCATCTTGCAAGAACGGCTCGAGGGCAAGGCGAGCGTCGATACCGACACCGCGCGCCGCCTCTTCACGCTGATCTGCGTCCTGCATTTCGGGGCCTGAGGGGTAGGGCTGGCGTGAGCGGCGATTTCCCCTCCTCGGTGCTCTTTTGTTGCGATCACAACGCGACGCGCTCGCCCATGGCCGAAGGGCTGATGAAGAAATTCTACGGCCACCGCGCCTATGTGCAATCGGCGGGGGTGCGCAACGATCTGGAAATCGACGGCTTTGCCGTCGCCGTCTGCGCCGAAATGGGCGTCGAATTGCAACGCCACCGCGTGCGCAGCTTCGACGACATGCACCAATGGGGCGACGACATCTCGGGCTTCGACCTGATCGTGGCGCTCTCGCCCGCCAGCCAGCGCCGCGCGCTCGAACTGACCGGCACATTCCATCTCGACGTGGAATACTGGCCGATCCTCGATCCCACCGGCCTTGGCGAAACGCGCGAGGCGAAACTTGCCAGCTACCGGCAGGCCCGCGACCAGATCGTCGACCGCATGATCGCCCGCTTCGGGCCCCCGACCGAAGCGTGATCGCCCCACCCGCGCCAAAGTCTCACCTGCCTCAGCCGGACGGGTCGTGTTATCCTTCCCTGAGGAATGTCGCGCAAAAGTGGAAACCGGTTTGCGCTACCCGGGCATGTGACATCAGAATGTTGGAGAGCGGCGCGTGACTGCGAATGAACGCGACGCGCACCAGGCCCATACGGATCGGAGGTGATCGCCCTGAACAGCCATGGCATCCGCTTCACCGCCCGCATCCTGCGCAAGCAGGACGATCTGCCGCGCTACATCGTGGTGCACCCCGACCTTGTCGCGGGCCGCACTGCCGCCTTCGCCGCCGATGTGATGTTGAACCAGGCCGGCCCTTTTCGGCGCAACATCCGCCCATGGGGCAAGGGGTCGGATGTGTTCTTCTTCAACCTGACCACGCCGCAATGCCAAAAGGCCGGTCTCGACACCCATGACACATGCGAGGTGACGATCCTGCCCCTCTCGTGACCTCGGGCCGCCTTGGCCCTTCCCGTCGGTGCCCTCGCGTTCTATCGTCAGGGCATGTCTGACACCCACGCCCTCATCACCCGCTATTACGCCGCCTTCAACGCAGGCGACATCGACGCCATGATCGCCTGCCTGTCGCCCGACGTGGCCCATCACGTGAACGAGGGGCAGGTGCGGCGCGGCACCATCGCTTTCCGCGCCTTTTGCGATCACATGGCGCGCTGCTATGCCGAACGGCTCGACGACATGGTCATCATGACCACGCCCGATGGCACCCGCGCCGCCGCCGAATTCACCGTCCACGGCACGTATCTGGCGACCGACAAAGGCCTGCCGCCCGCCCATGGCCAGACCTATACCCTGCCGGCGGGTGGCTTCTTCACCATCCGCGACGGGCAGATTTCGCGCATCGTCACCTATTACAACCTCGCCGACTGGATGGCGCAGGTCTCGGCATGAGCCTTGCCATCCGCAGCTATCGCGGCGCTGCCATCGCGCCCATGGTCGAGGATTTCGCCCATCTGCGCATATCGGTCTTCCGCGACTGGCCCTATCTCTATGACGGCGATCTCGATTACGAACGCCGCTACCTGGCCGATTACACCCGATCCGACAGCATTCTGGTCGCCGCTTTCGACGGTGACACGCTCGTGGGCGGCTCCACCGGATTGCCCTTATCCGATCATTCCGAGGTTGCCGCCGATCTCGCCCATGCCCTGCCATGCGACGCGAAGAACGTCTATTACTGCGCTGAATCCGTTCTGCTTTCGACCCACAGGGGGCAGGGGGCCTACCGCCGTTTCTTCACCCTGCGCGAGGATCACGCCCGCAGCCTGAATTGCACTTATGCGATCTTCGCCGCCGTGATCCGTCCCGCTGACCACCCCCTCCGCCCCGCAGGCGCCCAAACCCTAGATCCCGTCTGGCGGCACTACGGCTACGCGCCCCTGCCGGGGGTCACGACCACGATTTCCTGGCGCGACATCGGTGACGCGGTCGAGACGCCCAAACCCCTTCAGGTCTGGATCAAACCCTTATGAGGATCGCCACCGCCGCCTATCCGCTCGACGCGCCCGCCACATGGGCCGCCTATGCCGAGAAACAGATCGCCTGGGTCCGCGAGGCGGCCCACGCCGGGGCCGACCTGCTGGTGTTCCCCGAATATGCCCGCATGGAACTGGCCGCCCTCCAGGGCGTCGCCCATGACCTCGAAGCCTCGCTTCATGCCGCCGCCGCGCTGGCCGAAAAGGCCGATCACCTCATGGCCGATCTGGCGCAGGGCTATGGCGTCCACATCCTCTGCCCCTCGGGCCCCGTCTTCGACGAAGACCACGACCGCCCCGTCAACCGCGCCTGGCTGCTCGGCCCCGATCCCGCCGCGCCCTTCCTCGGCCACCAGGACAAACAGGTCATGACACGCTTCGAGCGCGAAACCTGGAATGTCGTCCCCGGCGATCCGCCGGGCGTCATCGACACGCCCCTTGGCCGGATCGGCATCCTGATCTGCTACGACGCCGAATTCCCCCTTCTGGCCCGCGCGCTGGTCGACCAGGGGGCCGAGATCCTGCTCGTCCCCTCCTGCACCGACACCGAACATGGCTACAACCGCGTCCGCATCGGGTCCATGGCCCGCGCCTTGGAAAATCAATGCGTTGTCGTGCAATCCCCCACCGTGGGCGATGCGCCCTGGTCGCCCGCCGTGGATGAGAACGTGGGGGCTGCGGGCATCTTCGGCCCCCCCGATCTGGGCTTTCCCGCCGACGGGATCCTCGCCCAGGGCGCGCTGAACGAACCGGGCTGGGTCATGGCCGATATCGACCCTGCCGCCATCGCCCGCGTCCGCGCCGAGGGGGCCGTTTTCAACCACGCCCATTGGCCTGAGAGCGCCACCCGCGCGGCCCTTGCCGGGGACGAGGCAGATTTGCCTTGAAAATCTGCCGCAAGGGGCGCATTTACCCGCCACCTGCGCCGCCCCACGGTGGCGCGCCAATCAAGGAGTGACCATGGCCAAGGAAGAAATGCTCGAATTTCCTGGTGTCGTTAAGGAACTCCTGCCCAATGCGACATTCCGGGTCGAGCTTGAAAACGGCCATGAGATCATCGCGCATACGGCAGGAAAGATGCGCAAGAACCGCATCCGCGTTCTGGCCGGCGACCGGGTTCAGGTCGAAATGACGCCCTATGATCTGACAAAGGGCCGCATCAACTACCGTTTCAAATAACGCGACCCTTGCGGTCGTGCAGTGCGGGTGAGCGTGGCGCCGCAGGCGACGCGCGCCCCACCCAAGATCCGACAGGGCGCTGACATGACACATCCGCTGCCCTCAAGGCCCCGCCTGATCCTCGGATCGGGCAGCCCCCGCCGCAAGGAATTGCTGGCGGTGCTTGGCGTCGTGCCTGATGCCATCCTGCCCCCCGACATCGACGAAACGCCTGCGCGCGGCGAATTGCCCGGCCCCTATTGCGCCCGCATCGCGCGCGAGAAACTGGCCGCCATCCCCGCCGGTCCCGATGATGTCGTGCTCTCGGCCGATACGACCGTGGCGCTCGGTCGCCGGATCCTGGGCAAACCCGCCGACGAGGGCGAGGCGCGCGCCTTTCTGGACCTGCTGTCAGGCCGCCGTCACCGCGTCTTCACCGCGCTCGCGGTCCGGCGCGGCCCCCTTGTCCGCGAACGCCTCGTCGAATCGCGGGTCAAGATGAAACAGCTCTCCCCTGCCGAACGCGACGGCTACATCGCCACCGGCGATTGGCGCGGCAAGGCGGGCGGCTATTCGATCCAGGGGCCTGCCGGGGCCTTCATCCCGTGGATTTCCGGCAGCCACAGTGCCATCGTGGGCCTGCCGCTATCGGAAACCGCGCAACTTCTGCAGGCCATGGGCCTCGAGATCTGGGGGCAGGGATGAAGGGCCGCGTCATTCTCCTCGACCAGCTGCAGGGCCGGGCCGCCGCCGCGCTCATGGTCGATGGCCATCTGGCCGATATCTTCGTCGATCCGCCCGAGGATGCGGGCCCGATGCCCGGCGCGATCTTCCGCGCTGTCGCCGATCGCCCGATGAAAGGGCAGGGCGGCGTCACCGTCAGCATGGGCGCGGCCAAGGGCTTCCTGAAACAGGCGGGCGGCATGTCCCCCGGCGACAGGCTCCTGGTGCAGGTGACAGGCCCCGCCGAGCCGGGCAAGGCCGCGCCGGTGACGACGCGCCTCCTGTTCAAAAGCCGCTATGCCATCGTCACCCCCGACGCGCCGGGGCTCAACATCTCCCGCCGCATCCGGGACGAGGCCGAACGCGACCGGCTCCTCGAAATCGCCCATGCCGCGATGGAGGGCGCGCCCGAGGGCCACGGCCTGATCCTGCGCAGCGCGGCCGAGGCGGTCGATCCCGAGGCGCTCGAGGATGACATCACCGCCATGCGCGATCTGGCCGCCGCCGTGGTGGCCGATACCGACGGCCCGCCCGAATGCCTCGTCGATGCGCCCGATGCGCATCTTCTCGCATGGCGCGACTGGGCCGATCCCGACCCGGACGAGGTCGTCGACAGGCCCGGCTGTTTCGAGACCCATGGCGTGATCGACGCGGTGGAGGCGGCGCTGTCGCCCCGTGTCGATCTGCCGGGCGGGGGCACGGCCTATGTCGAACCCACCCGCGCGCTCGTCGCGGTCGATGTGAACACCGGGGCCGACACCTCGCTTGCCGCGGGGCTCAAGGCCAATCTGGCGCTGGCCCGTATCCTGCCGCGCATTCTGCGCATCAAGGGTCTGGGCGGGCAGGTGACGCTCGACCTCGCGCCCATGCCCAAGAAAGACCGCCGCGTGATCGAGGATGCCTTGCGCCGCGCCTTCCGCGAGGACGGGGCCGAGGTGGTGCTCGCCGGCTGGACGCCGCTGGGCTGTTTCGAATTGCAAAAGAAACGCGACCGCCCCCCGCTCGCCACCCTCTGGCCCGACCTCGGCTGATCCCCCCTTCGGCTGGGGCGCGCGCGTCACGGCGCACCAACTTCCCCCCTCTCCCACCTTGGGTAGGGTGCGCGCGTCACGGCGCACCAACTGCCAGCCTCATCCACCTTTGGTGGCGCGCGCACGTCGCGGCGCACCAACTGCCCCCCCTCATCCACCTTGGGTAGGGTGCGCGCGTCACGGCGCACCAACTGCCCCCCTCACCCAACGTGGGTGCGGTGCGCGTCACGGCACATCACCCCTTCCATCCTCTCCGCCCGGCCGTGGCGCACACCCTCGGACGCGCCCAACCCCGAACCCGCACCCCGCCCTCGGCACTCCGCTGCCCTCACACCCGCGCACCATTAACCACGCCGCACCCCGCCAACCTGCGCAAATCGGTAACACCCGATGCACGACGGGTTCCCTACGCCATCACGACGCCATCACGACGGCGGCAATGCCCCCCGACAGGCCCAAATCCACCCCGTCACCCCTGCCGCAACCTTTCCAGCAAAACGGGTGACGGCCGCCCGTCCACCGGCAAACCGCGCTCTGCCTGATAGGCGCGGATCGCGGCCTCCGTCCTGCGCCCGACAACCCCGTCCGGCGTTCCCACATCGTACCCGGCCCGGTTCAAAAGCCCTTGCAATTCAATGCGTTCGGCCTGCGTCAACCCGGTTTCATCCGGCCCGAAGCTGCGCGAAAGCCTCCCTCCGCCCGCCAGCCTGTCCGCCATGTAACCCACGCCCAGCCCGTAATTCGTGGACGGGTTGTAGCGCAGGATCATGTTGAAATTGTGATAGACGATCCAGGCCGGCGCCTCGGCGCCCCCGGGTGCGATGATCGCCGCCGGACCGGCATCGGGCAGGGGGCCGCCGCGCGCGGGCCGGACACCGGCCGCCGCCCATTCGGCGACCGCGCGCCGCGTCTCCCGCCCCGTGCGCGCCGTGTCGAACCCCTGCGGCAGATGCACTTCCATCCCCCAGGGTTGGTCCCGCCGCCACCCTGCCCGGCGCAGGTATTCGGCGGTCGAGGCCAGCGCATCCGCAGGGTCCGTCCCCCAGATGTCGCGCCGCCCATCTCCCGTGAAATCAACGGCATAATCCTCGAAAACAGTCGGCATCAATTGCGTATGCCCCATCGCGCCTGCCCAGGACCCGAGCATTCGGTCCGTCGTCGTGTCGCCTGCCTGCAAGATGCGCAGCGCCGCGATCAGCTGCGCCTCGAAAAAGCGGCCGCGCCGCCCCTCCCATGCCAGCGTCGAGGTGGCCGAGATCACCGGGATATCCCCCAGCCGCGTGCCGAACCGGGTCTCGAGCCCCCAGATCGCGCCCAGAACATCGGCATCGACGCCGCTTGATTGTTCGATTTGTGACAGAACGCGCCTCTGCGGGGCCACCCTTGCCCGCCCCGTCGCCACATCCTCCTCCGAGGCGACAAGCGCCAGGTAATCCTCCGTCGTGCGCCGGAATTCCGTCTGGTTCCGGTCCCTTTCGACCACTCCGGGCAGGAATCCCTGCCCGCGAAACCCCCGCTCCAGCGTCGTCTCGCTGATCCCCTGCGCCCGCGCCCGGGTGCGGAAGGCCGCGACCCAGGCGTCGTAATCGGCATTGGGTTGCGGCCTGAATGCCGGATCGCGGCTCGGCCCGTTTGCCCCCACGCCGCCTGTCCCGCCCAGCGTCGGCACGCAGCCCGCAAGCCCCGCCGCCGCCCCTCCCGCCAACATCATCCTGCGTGTCCAAGCCATCCTGCCCACCATATCTGCTCTTGTCCCGACGACCGGGATGTCCTGCCGCCCCCGCCTTGCACGGGGGCCAGCCAGAGCCCATAGTGCCAGAAGACGCGCCGAAAGCCGAGAGTTCGACATGAGTTGCCCGATCTGCAATCGCGACACGGTCCCCGCCTACCGCCCCTTCTGCTCGCGCCGCTGCGCCGATGTCGATCTGGCGCGCTGGCTGACCGGATCCTACGCGATCCCCTCCGATGATCCCGAAGACCTGCAAGCCGCCGCCGAAGCCGTTACCCAGGCGCCGCCAAAGCCGCATTGAGCCCCGCGCGCGTCGCAGGAAAAAATCGCGCTTTCCCCTATGGACAGCCCCGCGCGATGGCCCTAGAACGCCGCTCACCCAGAAGGGCATCGCGCCCCTCGAACCCGTGCCCGGGTAGCTCAGGGGTAGAGCAGTGGATTGAAAATCCTCGTGTCGGTGGTTCGATTCCGCCCCCGGGCACCACTTAACAAGCTGAACTGTTTGGGTTTTTTGGTCATGTCTGGTCCTTACTCGGATCGGGTTTGACGCTTTTCGGCGGAAGGTTTGACAATCTTCGCGCGTCTCGCGTTCTCTTTTTCCAGCGTCGCCATCGTCTCGCGGTTCTTGTCGGCGAGGTTCGCGGACCGCGAATAATGCCGCGCCATTGACGGCGTTTTCTGCCCCAAGAGGTCCGCGATGCGCCGCTCATCGAGTCCCGCCTCGCGCAGCGTCGTCGCCACGGTGTGTCGCAGGCCCTTGAGCGTGAGGCCCGGAGCGATCAGCCCTTCCTCCTCCAGCCCGGTCTTGAAACGGTGCCAGACGGTGGAAAAGCCGTTGTAGGTCCAAGGCCCGCCCTGCGAGCTGGCCAGCACCGTGGCGGCCTCATGCACGGGTATGCTGTCGAGGGCGGCCTGCAAGGTCGGGCTGACGGGAATCGCAACCTCCTCCCCCGTCTTGCCGCGCACGCCCCAGATCGTGTCACCGTCGATCTGATCCTTGCGCAGCTTCAGCGCGTCCGAAGGATCAAGCCCGGTATTCATCATCAGCGCCAGCGCCACCCGCACATGCGGCTTGGCGCGGGACAGGACGATGTCGCGTTCCTCGATACTCCATGGCCGGTTGGCATAGGCGCGGTCGCGGGGCCGGCGCTTGGGGATCACGTCCTTGGCGTAGTTTGCGGCGATCAGGCCCTGCGGGATGGCATGGCGGAACACCTCGCTCAGCAGGGTGCGGACCATGTTCGCCCGCCGCCAGCCGATCTTTTTCGCGGCCTTGTCGTGGATGCCCGCGATCAGCGGCGTATCGATCACGTGGACCGGCGTGTCGCGGATGGGGGCGAGGAAATCCGCGCATTTGCGGTAATCGCGGCGCGTGGCTTCGGCCAGATTGGCGAAATGCCCGGTCTCGAAATACCCCTTGATCAGCCCGCCCAAAGTGCCCGCGCGCGGGCCTTTCTCCTTCTGCGCCACGGCGATGGCGCGGATCGTCTCGCATTGTGCCAGAAACTCGGCCGATCCCAGCGGTGCCTCTGTCAGGTCGATCTTGTGGCCCGTCGCGCGGTGGTAGCAGCGCATCCGGCCGTGGCGATCCTTGAATATCTTGAACCCCTTGACGCGCACATGGGTCATCAGAGCCGGTCCAGAATGTCGTCGCGCGTCATCTCGACATGGTCGGCCTTCATCGTGTCGATCCAGCGGTCGATGTCGCGCCGGTCCCACAGCAGGGTGCCGCGCGCCAGTTCTACGGGCCGCACCGGGCAGCTCGCCTTGAAATGCTTGACGGCGAGGCCGGTGTAACTGGCGGCCTCGGATTGTTTCAGCATGCGCTTGTCGATCACGCTGATGTTGAGATTGGTCGTGCCCATCGGCTCTCCCCCTGATCAATTCACACTCGACACCGAACCATCCCTCTCCCTCTCGTCCCCGCGCAGCTTCGTGGCGCGCTTCTGGAACCGCTCCCAGCCCGTCATGGTCAGCAGGCGGGTCTTGGGCGTGATCTCGACGAATTCGAGCCGCCCGTCGTTCATCAAGGCACGAATCTGCGCCGTGCTGAGCCCCACAAGAGCGCCAAGTTCCTTGGGCGACAGCAGCTTTTCCTGTGACAAACCCCTCTCCTTTCCTGCAAATGGACGAAAACGCATTGAATGCGGTGCTTGGCCGTGGTTCGATGGTGAAACGCAGGCGTTAACGCACAAACGTGCGCTTATATGCGTTCATGCGTCATAGCAAGCTGATTGATGTCAAGAATAGTGAATCGTCCGGATACCTACCTCGGCGGCCTCGGCGCGCGCATGGCGATCGCGCGCAACGAGCTTGGCCTGTCGCAGGCCCGGATGGCCGAGGCACTCGGCATGTCGCAGCGGGCTTATCAGAGCTACGAGACCGGCAAACGCTCGATGCCGGTCGAGGCGCTGGTCGACATGCACCGCCAGTTCGGCGTGGACCTGAACTGGATCCTGATGGGAGTCGAAGCGGTGCGCCCGGGCCATGACCTGGCGGCGCTAGAGGGGTTCGAGACGGCGCTGGACCGCCACCTCAGCGCGACGGGTATCCGCCTGAAAAGCGAGAAACGCGGGGCGATCGTGGCGCGCTGGTACCGATCGTTCCTGGAGGGGAAGGAAATCCCGATGGACGACGTCCACACCTGGATCGAATTGTTGAGAGAATGATGATGGAAATCGAGAAGAGCGTTGCTTGGCAACGGCACCAGCTGGCGACGGTGGAACGGATGCAGCGCGACCTCGCGCGCTTGACGCATCCGGTGATCCGGGCGGTCGGGCTGTGCGGGGTGGCCTATCTGGCGAGCTGGGCGGTGGTGATGGTGCTTGGAGCTGCTGCCGAGGCGATGGTGATAGTGGCGGCGGTGTTTGCGGGTGCGCTGGTGCTGGTCGCTCCAGCCTTTGCGTTGGCGGTGGCGGTTGAGCGGTATGTTCGGGGGCGGTTGGAAGACCACTAGAATTAAGTGCAAGCGCTTCGCGATCGGCCCTGAGCTGACGTTTGAAAGCGTGCCCACGCCGCAGCGCGGCTTTCCCGAAGCAGTCGCTCGTGGCTTTCTTGCGGCCAACTAGGTGCCATTTTTGCAAATCGCGCCGCTTTTCATCTAGTCGCCTTCGGCTTCCTGCATTCGCGCCTCAAGCTCGTTTAGGAACGGAGAGCGTCCCCAATACTGCCTGCCAAAGCGGGTATCGACGAAACCAGAATATAGCATGTGGATTTCATCGCGTGCCCGCGTTAGCCCCACATAGAACAGACGTCGACTTTCTCGCTGGGTCGCAGGTGCTTCGTTGCGCCATGGAAGGCTACCAAGATCGAGCCCCACCATGATAACCACATCGTACTCGCACCCCTTTGCAGAGTGTAGTGTCAACAAATTGAGGTGAAGCGGTGAACCATCACGTCCACCAAGACTTGCGAGGTCAAGGTCCTCAAGCGGCCCACCCAAGGCGACTGCCGCTGACATCCGCTCGACCTGTTCTTGCTGATCGGCAAGGCTCGGCTCGTCTACCATCAGCGCGTCGAGCATTCCTGCTCGCAGCTCCGCTACGAAGTCTCGGGCCAGCCCCTCTTCAACCCGGAGCGACCAGAGAAGCCGGGTGAGGCTTTGCAATTCCGCGCTGGCCTGCGCGTCCGAAATCCGTGCGCGATGGAAACCGATCCAGCGGTCCAACAAGCCACGCAGTTGCGGCTGTGCTTTACGCCAGCCCCCCGAGCACCAGGCGGCGCAGTCCTCGATCCAGCTCGTGAGCGCGACCTTGCGATAAGGCGCGGCCGTGTCGACCCGCACAAAGTCGAGACCCTCGGCCGCGACCGCAGCCGCCACCACGTCGCCGGCACGATAGTCCCTATAGAGGATGGCGATGTCGCCGAGCGTACGTCCCGGTTTTGCGGCAAGCGCCACTGGGATGATCTCGGCAACCGCGTGCGCGGCCTGGCCTTCTAGACCATCGTCGCATTCGACGAAGGCGATGACCGCCTGGCGATCTGGGTCGTTCGATCGGTAGCCGCGATCTTCGCCGAGCGCCATTTCGGCGGTACTGATAATACGCGAGGCGGATCGATAATTGAGTTGAAGCTGAATGCGCTCGACATCCTCGTGCTCCGCCAACTCCTGCAGCAAAGCCCCGTCCGCGCCCGTGAAGCCGTAGATCGACTGATCCGGATCTCCGACCGCAAAGAGGCGGACACCTCCGTCGAAGGCAACGCGCTTGACTATGCGGTGCAGCGCAACGCCGAGGTCCTGATATTCATCAACCGCTAAGATCGGGAATTTCGCTTGGAGCAGCGGGAGCACCCAGTCGTGTTCCGACACCAGGCGTTGGCCGAAAATTACCAGGTCGTCGAAATCGACGAGACCTGTTCGCCGCAGCTCGGCTTCATAGCCCTCTGCCCAGGCCGCAAGCTCCTCCTCATTTGACCAGGCTTCCGATGTCCTGTCCAATATCGATCGCCTATGACGCCCCAGGTCCATCGGCTTGTTCGGATGACCTATGCCGAAGAGCCTGTCCCCGACCCGCTTCATCAACTGGTCGCTCTGCCGTTGCGTGGCGACTGCAAGCGGGAAAGGCACCGGCAGATTGGCAAGACGGCCATAGGGCATCAACAGATGCCTCAGACAAAAACCATGGACCGTACCGATGAAGAGGTTTGGCGCCTCTCGGAGGCCCAGCCGCTCCAGCCGGCGCGTCAGCTCGCGCGCGCACTCCTGGCTGTAGGTGATGCATGCCGCGCCGCGTGGCGCGCGTACGTCTTCAGCCATGATCCGGGCAAGCTTGAGCACCAGCGTCTTGGTCTTGCCGCTGCCGGGGCCGGCAAGCACAACACAATGGCCGGTTGAGTCATAGGCGGCTTGCTGGCCCGGGTTACTGACCAAGTCTGCTGCTTGCGCGAGATAGGCGGCTCTAACACTACGCAAGGGCATCGCGAATGTGCTCCAGCGCCTTCCTGATATAGTCCGGGCAGGTATCCTCCTCGACGTACGGCGCCAGCGCCTGCGCGAAGCGTCCCTTGCCGATCCGTTCGATGAGCTTGATCAGCCTCTCCTCATCGAGCGTGTTGGTGTCGTCGACCCAGCCCTGAAGGAGGTCGCGGGTCGCCTGTTTGATTGGCAGTTCCTCCTCGATGACCTCGCGCATTGCGTCCGCGAGGCCGCCACAGAATAGCTCCGGCTCTAGCGTGTTGCCATTCACGAAATAGCCGAGCGGCTCCGCGCGGGCGATCACGGCATCGACGTCGAGCGGCGTGTAGTCCACCCCGTTCTCCACGAGGCTCAGCACCTTGATGAGGCGACGGCGTACCAGCGGCGGCTTCGAGCCGTTCGGATCGCGATCTGTCAGGATGACGTGCGGAATGTTCAGGCCCTGCGGACCCAGTAACTTGATATAGGGCGTGAAATTGGTGCCACTCACCGAGCAGACCGTAATGCCCAGCATGTCGAGCGGGATGTCCAGTGCCTCAGCGAATGCGGGGATGAGAAACCGCTCGGCATCGCCTTCGACGAGGATGACGCCTCGCGCAAAGAAGATCTCGCCGCGGCTGACATCGACGTAACGCTGGAGGTCGGCCTCATCGCGCTCCGTCAATGGAGCCTTCGCTGTTGAGACGGCGGTCGTCGCATCCTCGCCGGCGTCGTGGCGAAGCAGGACGATCGAGCGGATCGGTGTCACGCTGGCGATATGCGGCGAGTGCGTCGTGAGGATGGTCGTAAGGGGCGGAGCATCTTCTTGGTCATCTGCAGCGCCGCCGAGGAAATACCGATAGACCAGCCGCTGGACATGTGGATGAAGATGCGCCTCAGGCTCTTCGACCACGAAGAAGGTGTGGTCACGCTCGCCGTCAGTCACCAAACGATCCAACTCTAGGCTCTTCAACGCCAGGAAGATCAAGTTGGCGGTGCCGAGGCTGGCATCGCCAATGCCGCGCGCACCATTGTCGATCAGCAGGCGAAGGCTGCGCAGCAGCGCATCGACCCGCGTCGGAGCTAGGCCGAGCGTGAGCGGAACGGCGTGCTGCTCACCCGCAATAGCGATCAAGCGATCGCTGATCCGCTGGGCGGTAGCAACAACCTCGGCATGACCGGCAAGCTCGGCTTGAGCCTCGTTTACTTGTTCCTGGATTTCGTCGCGAGCGTCTTCGTCCAGCGAAGTTGCCAACTGTTCGATCAACGGCCTTAGCGGCGAATTTCGCCAGCTTGACAGGTCTTTCTCTGCGTCACGCAGCGCCACCTGAACGTCGAGCGGGAGCATCCGGCGCAATGATGACCCGATCGCCATATCGGGATCGTCGCCGCCGAAAATGACGTACTCGTAGTCGGCCAGACTCTCGGGATCACGGCCGAGATTTGCCTTTGGCTGGAAGCGGTACGTGAGGCGCGCGACCATGGGCGGGCCTGGCTCCACCACGCAGTCGTTGAGGTGCGCCATCAGGCGCGGGTCGCCGGTGAAATCCGTCAGTTCGACAGAGATTTCGATTGTCTCGCCGAGCTTGTCCTCGTCCAGGCCGTCCCAGAAGTGTTCGAGCCCGAGATGCCGGTCACGCTCCGACAGCCCGGGATCGAGGATCAGTTGCAGGGCGCGGATGAAGTTGCTCTTGCCGACCTTGTTCTCACCGACGATGACGATACTCTCGCCCGTCTCGACGTCGAGGTCGGAGAAATTTGCAAAGTTGGTTATCCTTACTCGCGAAATCCGCATTTGTACAAATTCCCCAAGATATGGTCGCCGAGCAAATGCTCACCGCTTACGCTTAAGTTTCTTGATTTGCGCAAACAACTTCAAGGCGCTTTCTTTTGCACTATTCACCTCAGAGCATGTGCTCGTCATTTATCAAGGAAACTAGCTGCGGTCTTTTGAGCGTCCGCCTTTCCGACATGACGCAACTGGAATGCCACACCTGCATCGGACAGCTTTCCGCCCATTTCGATCTCCGACCATCAACCCTAGACACCATACAACTCCCGCAGCTGCTGCGGCACCGGCTCGGCAATATCCCACTGCACCGTGATCGGCGCATCTCCCTCCCAGCCCGCGAATTGCACCGGTCCAGCGTAGCGGAACGGGGCTGCGCGCCCATCGCGCAGTTTCGATTTTCGAAGGAACAGGTGAACCGTCCAGCCAGGTTCTACGCCCGAGATGATGCGACCGCGCATGTCGTCGCGGCGTGTGCTGGTCTGGGTTTGCCAGACAAAGCGCGTGGGGCTCGCGAATTGGTCGGCGTAATGGCTGCCAACGGACATGCTGCCCTTGTCCATCGTTACCAGAAGGATCATCGCCCGCACGCCCTTCAGGACCACGATACCAGCGTTCCATGATCCGGTGTTGAACACCGCCCCGAAATGCGGCGCGATCTGGTCGCGCTGGTATTCCTGCCAGAGGCTCAGACCTCTGGTCGGGGCGACCGGTGAGGGGGCGGCCTCTTCGGCGGCTTCCACCAGGCCGGTAGCCTCGGGAATGTCATAGGTCACATCCCGCGCCTGGAGATATCGCAGGAGCCGCCAGTCCACGAGTTCCGAGGCGAGCGCGGTGAGGGCCGTGGTCTCGCCCTCGGCAAACGTGGTCTCGAACGTGCCCGGCCCCAACTGGAACCAGTCCGTCTCGCCCAGGATCTTGAGCGGTTGCTGCATCAGAAGCGTGCGCAGACGGGGCGCATCGTCAGGGTCGACGCTCAGGTCCGTCTTTATCTGCGGGTTGCGCCGGGCGAGACGGGCAACGCGCTCCACCAGATCGGTCAGCGCGATCCGGCCTGGGAAGGCTCCAGCTTCGATCATCGCGCGCAATACCAGCATCTTGTAGCTGCGGGTCATGCGCGTCGTCTCGATCTCGTCCAGAAGCGCGCGATGCGCAGTCCAGGCGCTGCGCTGCGCCTCCGACAGGTCGCCCATGTCGGCCACGAACCCCAGCCAGCCCGCATGCCCTGTGCGACCGGGGTTGAAGAGGGCGTGCTGCACCTCGGAGGCTGTGGGCCGTGTGCCGTGGCGCTCGCGGAAATCGCGGTAGAAGGCGGCCAGTTCCTCGCCGTCGCGCGGCTGGCGGATCAGGGACCGCAGTATGTCGAGCGCCTGCAGGTCATAGGTCACCTCGCAGCCTACCGGGAACTGGATCAGCTTGTCGGTCAGCCGCTCCAGCGCCAGCCGCAGCGCGCCGTCGCCAGCGCCCAGCTTGAGAAGCGTGCGGAACTTGGTCAGGAAAATCCGGTGGTTGCCGATATAGTCGATGACGGCCAGATGCGTTTTTTCTGCCGAGCGGCGCAATCCACGGCCCAGTTGCTGCAGCCAGATCACCGGGCTTTCGGTCGGGCGCAGCATCAGCACCGTGTCGATCGAGGGCACATCGACACCTTCGTTGAACATGTCGACAGCAAAGACGATGTCGAGACCGCCGTCCTCCAGCGCCTTCAGCGCGCTGGCGCGGGGGGCGGAGGTGTCGCCCGAATGGACCGCCACGGCGCGCAGACCGCGCGCTTGCGCGAAATCGGCCATGAAATCGGCGTGGCGGCGGGAGACGCAGAAGCCGATCGTCTTCTTGCCACCGCGTTTCGCGAGCTGTTCGAGCGCGTTTTCGGCGCGGGCCTGGGTTGCGACCGCTTCGGTCAGCGCAGCCTCATCGAACCGCCCGCTGCGCCAGGGGATCTGGGAATACTCGACCGGATCGGGCACGCCGAAATAGTGGAAAGGTGCCAGAAGCCCCCGGTCGATGCCCGACCAGAGATCGCATTCATAGACGAGGTTTTCTTCGCACAGCCCCAACAAGTCGCCACCATCGCTGCGGTCGGGTGTGGCGGTCAGGCCCAGCAGAAAGCCAGGCTGGAAATGATCGATGATCCGCCGGTAGGTGGCGGCTGCCGCGTGGTGGAATTCGTCGACGACGATGTAATCAAACGCCTGCGGATCGAACCGGGTAAGATGCGCATTTCGCGCGAGAGTCTGGACAGAGGCGAAGATGATGTCAGCCTCGGCGTCCTTTTCCTCACCTGAGTAGCGCCCAAGCCGGGCGCGAGGCCGGACAGCGCGGAAGGCGGCCATGGCTTGGGTCAGGATTTCCTCGCGATGCGCGACGAACAGGACGCGGGCCGCATCCGCGCTGTCGAAAGCCGCGAGGAATGTCTTGCCAAGGCCCGTGGCCAAAACCAACAGCCCGGCACCATAACCCTTCGCTCGGGTCGCGCGCAGGGCCGCCAGCGCCTCATCCTGAACTTCGTGCGGGGTGGGGGCGATTTCCGGGGCCTCCAGTGGTGCGCCGCTGGCCGTGGGCAGGGGTGCGATGCGACGCGCCTCGTAAGCGTCGATCCAGGCGGGCGTCAGCTCTGTGACCTCGGGCCGAGCGAGCAGCGCCTCGAAGGCCTCACGGGCGGCCAGAAGCGAGGCATGATCGACCGGATCGACATGACGCAGGTTCCATTCGATGCCGTCTGTCAGCGCCGACCGGGACAGGTTCGACGACCCGACGATCAGCGCCCCGCCGTCGCCCGCAAATGTGAACATCCAGGCCTTGGGGTGAAACGGGATCTGCGCAGCCCGAAACACATGCAGCCTGCGTGCGCCCTCAAGGTCGGCAATCAGTCGTAGCGCCGCCGGTTCCGTCACGCCCAGATAATCGCCGGTCAAGAGCCGCAGCTCGCCGCCACGGTCCAGCAGATCGCGCAGATGCGGCAGCACCAGCCTGACGCCGGAGGTCATCAGGAAGGAGACCGACAGATCGACGGCGCGCGCCCGATCAATGAGGGGGCGCAGATGGGCGTGCAGCGCATCTTCACCGCCCGAGATCAGCGGGCGATCATGGGGCATGCCCTGCAAGGGGCCGGGTGCCGCCAATGGCGGATCAAGGCGCAGGTGGACATGTCCGCCAGTCTCGACCAGCGTCACCCGCGCGGTGGTGCCCTCGGTCTCGAGCAGGGTTTGCGCCGCCCCGATCCTGGCAGCAAGGGCCGCTTGATCTGCGGTGAAAAGCTCCCGCCAGCGAGCGACATGACGACGGGGCGCAAGGGCAAGACCCGCGCCGTGGCGGATCAGGATGACCTGGGCGTCGCATTCCACGATGGCGCTGGCGGCGGCATCGCAGAGAGGACAAGGCAGGTCATCTTCCTCGCCCCTCATCGCTTGACCACCACAGCATTCACCCACAGTTCCGACGCGCGATCCGGGCGGCAATCGCGGCTTTCCCAGATATCAGGTTCGCCGAACACGCCGGATCGGTCGAGGAGCGCCGCCAGAGTTTCCGCCGTCATGTCGGTAAATCGGCGTCCGTCCTTCACCCGCTCGCCGGTGCCGCGCTTGAATGACAGGTAGAGCGCGCCGTCAGGAACCAGATGGTCGGCAAGGCGGTCGACGACTCCGGGCAGTTCCGCATCGGCCACATGCAGCAGCGAGGCGCAGGCCCAGATGCCTTCGAGCGAATGCTCCCAGGCGAAATCCTCGAAACGCATCAGTCGGGTCTCGACTGCCGAATGCGCTTGCGTGGCAGCCACCATGGCAGGCGCGGCATCGAAGGCCTTCACATCGTAGCCTGAGACGCGGAAAGCCAGCGCATCGCGCCCCGACCCTGATCCGGCATCGAGAATACGTGCTGGACCATCCGCCCGCGCAGGCACAGCCGCCAGAAACCGTTCCCGCGCATCCGACATATCGACGTCGCGCGTGGTGGCGATGAAGCCATTCGCGTTGCTGTCGTAGTAATTGGTCAACATGGGCTCCGATCTGGCTCTTTCAGCCGTATCTTCTCAATAAATCATGGGTTTGACCAGGTGATGAAAAGGGGTCGTGAGCACCAATTTCTTCGGGATGGCGGCCTGACCAACACCCAGCTCTCGTCCGCAATGCGCTTGGAGGACTAGGTTTGACACAAATGTCCCGTTTAACGATCATTTTTGCTGACTTGCTTGTGTTTGGTCATGGAAACGTATCCTTTGTTTCCAATCGGTTCCGGAGCTTGGTTAAACCATGGAAGAAAGGCATGGCGCGTTGTTGTCGCGATGCTTGGCTGTCGATCTCGAGGTCGACCCAAGCACTGCCCGCGTCTTTGCCATGGCCGCGGTTCGTCACGATGACTGCCGTGTCCTGATCACGCACGGCGAACCGAGCGTCCGCCAGCTTGACGATCTCGAAGCCGCCATAAGCGACGTGGACCACCCGATTGGCCACAACTTTCTCAGCCATGACATGCAGCACCTGATCGCTGCGAGGCCACGCCTTTCGCGGATGATGGACGCGCCGATCGACACGCTCTGGCTCAACCCGCTCGCCTTTCCGCGCAACCCGTATCACCATCTGGTCAAGCATTATCAGGATGGTCGCCTCGCCAAGGGGCATGTCAACGACCCCGAACTGGACGCAAGGCTGGTGTTCGAGGTCTTGGCTAACCAGCTCGATGCCTTTGCCACCCTGAAGAAAACCCAGCCCGATGCCTTGGCCGCCTATCACTATCTCACGACGCGGATGGAGCGGGCAGCGGGCTTTGATGCTGTCTTTGCCTATGTTCGCGCAGCGCCTTGTCCAAACGAAAACGAGGTACATGCGGCCCTGCATCGAATGCTGTCCGGCAAAGCTTGCCAAAAGCGGATCGACCAGACGCTGGGCCGCATGTCCAACCCGCGCAATGGCTGGGCGATGGCCTATGCGCTGTCCTGGATCACGGTGGCGGGCGGGGACTCGGTCATGCCGCCCTGGGTTCGTGCACAGTTCCGGGAGGCTTCCCTGATCGTGCGCCATCTGCGCGACACCTCGTGCCGCGATCCCGGCTGCAGCTGGTGTGCAGAACAGAATGATCCTGTGCGCGCGCTGCAGCGATGGTTCGGCTTTGATGCCTTCCGCCCGGAACCCGTGGACCCCGAAGGCCGCCCGTTGCAGGAGCGTATCGTCGACGAAGGCATGTCCGGCAAAAGTCTTCTGGGCATCTTGCCGACCGGCACAGGAAAATCACTGTGCTATCAGGTGCCTGCCCTGTCGCGCTACGACAAGACGGGTGCCCTGACGGTTGTGATCTCGCCCCTTGTCGCGCTCATGGCCGACCAGGTGCAGGGGATGGAGCGGGCGGGGATTTCCTGCGCCGTGACGATCAACGGCATGATGTCGATGCCGGAACGGCAGGATGCGCTCGACAAGGTGCGCATGGGCGATGCAGGCATTCTCATCATCTCGCCCGAGCAGCTACGCAGCACTTCGATCCGTTCGGTTCTGGCCCAGCGGGAGGTCGGGTTCTGGGTTGTTGACGAGGCGCATTGCGTCTCGAAATGGGGCCATGATTTCCGACCCGATTACCGCTATCTCGGGCGCTTCATTCGCGAGTTCTCCGGTGATCAGACGCCCGCGCCGATCACATGCCTGACCGCGACCGCCAAGCCCGAGGTGGTGGCCGACATTGTCGAACATTTCCGAACGCGCCTTGGCGTCGATCTGCTGACGCTGGATGGCGGGGCATCGCGCCCGAACCTGACCTTTGCGGTCCGGCCCACGACCAAGCCAGAGAAGCTGGCGCATGTCCTGTCCACAATCGAGGAATTCCTGCCCTCCGACGGGCGCTCCGGGGCCGTCGTCTATTGTGCCTCGCGCAAAGAAACGCACCGCGTGGCCGAGTTCCTCGAGGCCCAGGGCATGGATGCCGCCGCCTTTCATGCCGGGCTTGGGGCGGACGAGAAGAAAGAGGTGCAGGAAAAGTTCCGGGTGGGCGATCTGCGTGTGATCGCGGCGACCAATGCGTTCGGCATGGGGATAGACAAGCCCGACATCCGCCTTGTCGTTCATGCCGACATTCCCGGTTCGTTGGAAAATTACCTGCAGGAAGCCGGGCGGGCCGGGCGGGACCGGAAGGATGCCCATTGTGTCCTGCTTTTTGCCGCCGATGACATCGAGAACCAGTTCCGCCTGTCCGCCAGTTCCCGCCTGCAACGCCACGAGATCGGCGCAATCCTCAAGGCGCTGCGACGGATCGACGAGCGAACCAAGAAGACAGGCACGATAGTCGCCACCTCGGGCGAAATCATCCGCTCCGAAAAAGACCGTGAATTCGACCGGGACAGCGCGACCGACGACACGCGCGTCAAGACGGCGGTCTCCTGGCTGGAAGAAGCGACGCTCGTCTCGCGCGAGGAAAACCGGGTGCAGGTTTTCCCGTCCTCGCTCCGCACCCGAACGCTGGACGAGGCGCGCGCGCGTCTGGCCACCGCCGAGATCACCGAGACCTATCGCAAGCAACTGCTCGACATCATCGCGCATCTGATGTCGACGCCCGCTGACGAAGGCGTGTCGACCGACGATCTGTCCTCAGCCTGCGGTCTGGCCCCCGGTGCCCTTTCCAAAGCGATGGCTGACCTCGAGAGCCTCGGCCTTGCGCGAAACGACGTGGCAATGACGGTCTTCGTCCATGTCGGCGTGGCCCAGGCCTCGGCGGCCCGTCTTGCCGATGCGGCTAGACTTGAGGTCGATCTGATCCAGCTCATGCAGGAACTGGCGCCGGATGCCGACGACAGGGTGCCCAACCCCCTGCATCTGGCCGAGACATGTCAACGCCTGCGCGACCGGGGTCATGCGACTGCACGGCCCGACATCGTGGACAAGCTCCTGCGGGGCATCGCGCGGGATGGACGGGGGCAGGATGGCGGTAAGGGCAACATCAGCCTCAGGACTGCCAGCCGCAACACTCTGCTGGTCACTCTTGAGCGCCCCTGGAAAACGGTTGCGCAGACTGCGGAACTGCGCCGCGCGGCCGCCGGTCTGTTGCTCGAACACCTGATTGGTCGCCTCGACAAGGGCGCGCGCGGCAAGGATCTGCAGGTCGACACTACCGTGGGCGATCTGCTCGCGCAGATTCAGCAGGATGCTCTTTTGCAGAGCAGCGGCATCCGCGACATGACTAAGCTGCTGGAGCGGTCGCTCCTGTGGCTGCACGAGCAAGACGTGGTGACGTTGGGCAAGGGCCTGACCGTGTTCCGTCCGGCGATGACCATCTGCCTGAACCCGAAAGGCGGGACTTTCACACAGGCCGATTTCTCGCCCCTCGAAGATCATTACGCCGAACAGACGCTACAGACCCATGTGATGGCGACCTATGCCGAAACGGGCCTGTCCTCCATGCCCGACGCGATCCGCCTGTCCGAGGATTACTTCCTGCTCAACAAGGACCAGTTCCTCAAGCGGTGGATGCCCGGCAAGGCAAGCCAGATCCGCCGCCAGACCACCGGCAAATCCTGGAAATCCATCGTCGAGGATCTGGGTAACAAGACGCAACAGGAGATCGTAACCGATGATCGGGACCGCACCAATGTCCTGATCCTGGCCGGTCCGGGGTCGGGCAAGACACGGGTTCTGGTCCACCGGATCGCATACCTCTTGCGGATCAAGCGCGAGGATCCGCGCGGCATTCTCGTGCTGGCCTACAACCGCCATGCCGCCGCCGAAATCCGCGCCCGGCTGCGCGCGCTGGTGGGCGATGATGCCGTGGGCGTGACCATTTCGACCTGTCACGCGCTGGCCATGAAACTGGTCGGTGCGAGTTTCGCCGGGGTGCAGGCCGCGTCCGAAGATTTCGATACGGTCGTGATGGAAGCGGTGCGCCAGCTCAACCCCGAAGGCCTCACGAAATCCGAGGCGGAGGCCCAGAGGGAAGCCCTGATCCAGGGCTATCGCTGGATCCTGGTCGATGAATACCAGGACATCGGCCCGCAGGAATATGCGCTCATCGCCGCCGTGGCCGGGCGCACGCTGGAAGACGCCGACCTCAAGCTCAGTCTCTTCGCGGTCGGGGACGACGATCAGAACATCTACGCCTTCAGCGGTGCATCGGTCGAGTACATCCGCAGGTTCGAGGAGGACTATAAGGCAAGGCCGGCGTTCCTCGTGGAAAACTACCGATCGACAGCCCACATCATCGATGCCTCCAACCACGTGATTTCGAAAGCCTCGGCCCGGATGAAGCGTGATCACCCGATCCGGATCGATGCGGCGCGGCTGAAGCGCCCCGTAGGGGGGGCTCTGGAACAGGCCGATACAGTCGCCAAGGGGCGGGTTCAGCTACTTGACGTGCCGCCGGGCGACATGGCGCAGGCCGCTGCCGCGGTTGACGAACTCATCCGGCTGTCGCGCCTCGATCCGGACTGGAGCTGGAACCGCGCCGCGGTGATTTCGCGGACATGGCATGCCCTCAACGCCGTGCGCGCCTATGCCGAGGCGCAGGGGATCAAAGTCGAGATGGCGAACGAGGACATGCCCAACATATGGCGCCTGCGCGAAACGCAGCGTCTGGTGGCGGGGCTGCGTCAACGCAAGGCGGCGTTGCTGTGCATCCAGGATATTCTCGACATCCTCAACGAACAGCCTCTGAACCGATGGATCAGCCTTCTGGCGGAAGGGATCGCCGATCTGGCGCGGGAATTGAACACCGGCACCATGCCCGTTCCAGACATCATCGAGTGGATCGCCGAGTGGGCGCGCGATACGAGGGGCCAGCAAAGGGGTCTGCTCTTGTTGACGGCGCACCGCGCCAAGGGCCTCGAATTCGACCACGTGGTGATCTTGAACGGCGATTGGCGCAATCCGTCGCGAAACGAAGACCCGGATGCGCCGCGGCGCCTGTTCTATGTGGCCATGACCCGCGCCCGTCAAAGTCTGACGGTGCTAACCCAAGGGCCGCATCATCTGCTGGACTCTGACGCACCTTCGGTTCTGCGCCGCAAGGTTGCCGTCGAGGCGACGCATGAGCTTCCCGCTGCCGACATCTATGTGTTGCCAAGCCTGAGATTGGTCGATCTCTCATTTGCCGGGCGCAAACACGTCAGCCAACATAGTTTAGCAGCTATCCGCGATGCAAAGGTGGGTGATCCGCTGACGCTTGAGCAGCGGGACGGGAAATGGGTGCTGATCGATGCCGGCGGACGATTGCTTGGTCGGATGGTCAATGCATGGCAACTTCCACCGGGACATGCCTTCGACAAGGGCCAAGTGGGTGCTATCGTCAATTGGCGTAAGGTCGACAACAAGGAAGAGTTTCACGGTACTCTGAGCCGCGATAGCTGGGAAACCGTTCTGCCCGAGTTGATCTTTAGGCCGCTGCGCGAAGAAACTCGCAATCGGCTACCTGTCGGTGAGCCTAAAGCGCGGGAACCCAAGACCCAACCTTTCGTCAATAACGCTGCAGTGGCGAAAAGCACAGAAGATGCGGTGTCCGACGCGCTCCAGGACGACCTCGCCCTTGTCGCAACGATCATCCAGGATGCTCTCTCCGCTGCAAATAGCTGGGAAGCGCTTGTCGCAAATCTAGAGTGCAAGGACATCACGCTTATCCCTAAGAGCGGTGGGCTGGTCGTTGTAGACGCGAAAAGCGGGGCGGATATCTGCAAGCTTTCCGCGATCGGCTTTCGATATCTCGATCTGATCAAGAGGTTCGGCGAGGGGTTTCCGGGCCATCCCGCGACTTGGTTGGTGGAGCGTGCGCTGTCAGATGGCTACACCGCCAAGGCACAATCCAAACCCAGAAAGGGCCGAAGAAATCGTAGAACCGGGCGGGGGGGCGATGACATCACTCTCGTTGAAGACTGAACTTCGTTTCATGCGGATCGTAGTCAGGGCGGCGACCACTGTGGGTACGGCTACTTCCGTGCCGTGACCGTTGGTGTGCGACCATCAAGGTGCATTTGTCGATCGCCGATCCGTGCTGACCGCTCAGGCCGCTGATACGCGCCCTTGCATCTTCGAAACACGCCCTTAGTGCTGCTTCCCGACTACCAAGACCGTCCAGTTTTCGGCGTTGCGGTTTACATCAACGCCACATCGGCAAACCCGCAGCAGAGCGCAGAATCCGGTAATCGCATGCAACGGCGGGCAACTCGCTGTTGCGCCCGATTCTAGTTCCCGCCATCATCACCCTGCGGCTCTCTAGACGGTGGATTGACGATGAAGGATTTTGGGCCGGGCTTCCCTGAATGGACTGAACTCGGCCAGGATGGCGGCCTCGATCCCCTTGGAATGCAACGCCCCATCGAAGCGATCTATCAATCCCTGCTGCCCGGCATCAGCACCATCACGCTTCGCTTCAGGTACTATTCGTTTTTCGTCTGGATGCTCGAAGTCTACGCAAGAGAGCAAGGAAACACCGATCCCATTGCATTCCGGGCGTTCCAGCGACGCTGTGAGACCCTCTTTGCCCTTATTGCTGCACGGGGCGCGACTGAATTGGGCGTTGCCGGGATAGACTGGGCGCAAAAGCAACTAGGCGACGTTCCGAACGATCCGGAAACCATCATCGACTTCTCCGTCGGGGCCGATCCGGACACGGACGTCGGCCAGCGCTACTTGCGCAATAAGGGCGGTGCTTTCGGCGGCATCTATGCCACCCAGATGTTCGAGATGGGCCTGATCACACTTGGCGATGATCGGAACCCGATTGCAGTCTGCACGAACCGCGCACTTCCACTGGCAGAGGCTTTCGCCGCGGAGATTGGCGAGCTCGGCACTGCATTCCTGCGCTGTGTGAAAGCCGGAACAGTGACGCTAGCTGATCTCGACCGGATGGCGCCGATGCAACCCTCAGAGATCGTGGCGGGCAGCGCCGAACATCGGCAGCTCGTCCAAGTGCTGCTTGGCCAGTTATCGCCAGCAATCGCGCCCGACAAGCTGCGAAGATCCACCGCAATTATGCTTCTGCAGCTCATTGGTGCGACGAAGGAGGTGCCGCGCGCCGAGGCCGTGAAATGGGAATGGTTCAGTGCTGGCCATCCGGAACCCGAACCCGCTCCAGCCATCGAGAACGTTCGCGTCATGTGGGCGCTTTATCAGGCATGTGATCTCATGCGGCTTGCCTATGAGAACATCCTCGATCTTGCCTTGGACATTCTGCAAGAAGCTGAACTGGGGCGTATGCCGCTCGGTGATGTGGTGACGGAATTGGTCGGCCTTGTCGACGTGCCCGGTGGCATGACTTGGCGGGACTACTCCGCGAGCCTGCTCGAAGGCTTGGATCCGGCCAAGGCCGCGCGGTTGGCTGACGAGCGCATGATCGAGGCCCGGGCTTCGGGGGATCGGGCAACGCGAATGCAATCTGTCGTGGCGCTTGTCGCGGCGATAGTCGAACGGGCGGTAGCCTTCGGCGAGTTGCTGGACAGCGCGCTGAATGCGCCGGACCACTTCCAGTCGCTGCGAACAGAAGTCAAATACCTGCAGGTGCGAGAGCAGGAGAATGCGCGGACTGTCCTTGTCGCCTTGGTTCGTGAACGTGTCCTGAAACGCCATCTCTGGGTGGCGTCGCGTAAGTTCCGCAACCAAAAAGCCTATACCTTCCTGATCGAGCCCGAGGAGGGTTTGCTGCGGTACAGAGATCGCTTCCGGGTGTCGCCAAGCAGCCCGCGCCTGGATCAAGCCATGCGGTTCCTTCGGGACGTCAAGCTGATTGACGATGAAGGGCTGACCGAGATCGGCCGCGCGGAGCTTGATGCCGCATGAAGTACTTTGATGTATTCGCCGAAAGGGGATTTCATTCGGCATTTCTGACAACTTACGCCTTCGGGGCGCAGGCCTTCGAGGACGTGCCATTCTCGCGGCTGCGGGGGGCGGGCTGCCGGAACATCGTGATCCTTGCCGATCGGCAGATGGTCAACCAGAGCTTTGCAGAACTGGGCCCGCCGAAATTCGCGGGAAGCAGCTATCACCTTATCAAGGCAGATGCGCCGGGTGCCTTCCACCCGAAGATCACGTTGCTCGTCGGGGCGAAGAAGGGCCGATTGCTGATCGGCTCTGCCAATCTCACCGCGCTCGGCCTCGGTGGAAACAGGGAACTGGTCGCCAGCCTCTCTTACGGCGAAGACGCGACGGGCAATGCCCACCATTTTGCTGCGGCACTGAACTACATTCGCAGCAAGGTCCCCTCGGACGACCTTTGGTTTGCAACGGCGATGCAGCGGGCGCTTCGTTCATCGCCATGGCTGCGCGAGGTGATGGAAACCCCTTTCCCAGAGAAAGAGGCTGAGCTTGAAGTCTCCCTGCTGCATGATCGCCCGGACGCGACCATGCTGGACCAGATCGCTGCAAGCGTGGGCGATGATCGGATAGAGCGCTTGATTGTCGTGTCGCCCTATTGGGACGTGAAACTCGAAGGGCTGGCAAGATTGAGGGCCATTATGGGCGACCCGCCGACGGATTTGCTGATCGACGCCGCTTCGACCTACTTCCCGAAATCCGAACTGCCGCGGTTCTCGGACATCGGGATTTTCAAGGTCGACACGTCCGACAGCAAGAGGTTTGTCCACGCCAAGCTGGTGATTGCACGAGGCCAGGCATGGGATCACGTGATTTCGGGCAGCATGAACTGCACCTTGCCTGCCTTGCTCGGCCCAACGATTGTGCGCGGCAATGCCGAAGCCGGGATCTACAAACGCGTTCCGCCGGGAACGGCCCTCGCAGCGCTTGGCCTGGAGAGCTACCGCGATGCGCCGTTGCAGCCGAATGATCTCCACGAACTGACCTCCGCCACGGTGAAAAGTCCTTCGTGCGAGGCGTACACCGATGGCGGGACGATGATCTTGCAGTTGGGAAGGTTGGTCTGGAAGCCGCCAGCCAGTTTTGTGCCTGGATCGGCCACTGCCATCACCTTGCAGGACCGTGAAGAGGTCCAGTTCGGCAATCGGATTGACCTCGCGCAAGGAGGCGACACGGCTTGGCGCTTGGACCTCGAAGCAGGACGTCCTAAGTCCGGAATCGTCCACTTTGCCGATGGCTCCGTATCCGCGCCGGTCCAGGTCATTGATCTCGATGTCCTCGCCGTCCGCACGCTACCACCCGCGCAAGGTCGCAAGAAGTCGCTGACGGATATCCTTGCCGAGGCGATGAACGAAGACCTGATCCTGATCGAGACCCTGAACCAACTGGAAGCACTGGAGCTTGAAGAAACCGGTGCGACTGAAGATCCTGCACCGAGGGCCTTTTCCCCTCCCTCGGCTGCATCAACCGAGCAGGTCCATGCGATCCTCTCCTATGACGAATTCGTGCGGGTACGCAGCAGTGCAATGGCGCAGGGAAGCCAGATTTCGGACGGTTTTTTCGGTCGACACGACAGCCCGGCCAACACCCTGAGCGCGGCGCTCAACCGGATCATCGGCCTCGTCGGGCTGGATCTTGACGCTGATGAAGATCGAGAATTGAAGGCGATTGCGGCCATGGATTTCCGCATGACCGAACCTGCGGCACCGAGTGATGCCGTACCATCCACACCGCAAGCAGAACCGACGAAACCAGCAAAAGCCACGAAGCAGGCCGTGGCCACTGCGAAAAAGATGAAAGAGGCAGTCGACGCATTCGAGGCAAGATGCCGATTGCTGAGAGGCAAGCCGATCAGTACCGCGGAACTTGTGCGTCTTCGTGCTCTCCTCCAAATCCTGCTTTCCCATGCTCAACCGATCCGAGGGGCTGCGCTACCAACTCAGATCCTGCCAATCCATACCAAGGACAGCTACGACTGGCCGCGGCTGGTCGGACGGTTGCTCAAGCAGCATTTTGGCACCGCGCGGGCGCTGCAGAAGCTGCAGGTGGCGCAAGATGAGGGCGAGCAGAAGCGCGTACTTGAATACCTCGCCATGGCAGACTGGGCGGCAAAGGCGGCAGCGACTGCCGCAGCTTCACATTCCAAGACTGCTGACCTGCGTGGACCACTGGAAGGTCTGGCGAAAGCCCTAGCGGCGCAGGTCGCTTCGATCATCGGGACTGTCGACGAGGACAGGAGATATTTCGATGAATTTACAGCGCGGCTGGACGAAAGGTTTGCTGATCGCCTGGCGCTAATTCCCGGTACGCGCTTGTCATGTTCGTGAGGCTATTGTCCCGTATACGCAAGATGCGCCGATCGCCGTGTGATGCAAGTTGTTGCCAGCGTTTCAGTTGACGCTGTTGGATTTAGGAAAAGTTCGAAAACCAGACCTGCGCAGTTCAGACAGCGAATGACCACTTCCTGCCCTGCACTTCATCCGTCATTTCCCGCGACCAATCGCGCCACCCTCTGCTCGAACCCCAGCCTGACTGAGGCCACCAGCCCCTCGGGAAACCCCGGCGGCATCTCCGCCAATGCCCCTTCAAATGCCCGCTCCGCCCGCCCACGAATGTCCTCGAACACCCCCGTCACCTGTTCACGAGAGAACCCCGCCGCCAGCGCCGTCTCCACGAAGTGCCGACCGTGGATGTCCACGACCCGGTAGTGCCGCCCTTGGCCGGCGCGCATGGCGAGCTTCATGTCCTTGATCTGCAACGTCCCCGCATCGAGCGAGGGTTGCACCGTCAGCACGTCGTAGATCGGCGTCATGCGGAAACGCCCGCCGGGCATCAGGGCGATGCTGAAGTTCTTGGCGTGCCCGTCCGTCGCCCCGATCAGCCAGAACAGGATCACGGCCTTCAGGAAATCCGCCCGGTCGCGCTGCGGCTCGTCGCTGCCGGTCAGCAGATCGCAGATTTCCACGATCCCCGGACCGCCCTCGTTCTGGTACTTGCGGGTCGGGGGCACAGACAGGGCCTGGCAGCAATCCTCCTGCGGCAGGCGGATCAGGCGACCGTCCCGGGCGCGCAGCCGGTCGAAGCGCTCAACGACCAGCGCGCGCGTCCTTTCGAAATCCGCGATCTCGGTCCGTGCCACGGGCAGTCCGAAGCCCGCCAGCAGGCGCAGGCAGAAGTGTTCGTTCTCGATGCTGTCGGTCAGGTCCATGCCATTGGGCAGGCGGCCGATGGCGGGCTTAAGGATATGGGTCGTGGGCGTTGTGCCGGTCGGCAGAACCCATTGCCCATCGTGGAACAGGAGCGCGGTCTTTTCCTGTGCGCCGGCGACGGAGATGCGGAAATCCTGCTCGGCCCGGATGCCAAGCGGGGTCTGCGCCAGATCGCTCAGCATGGCGCCAATCCGAGCGTCGCTCAACGGCTCACCGGTCAGCGCGCGGGCATCGCCGGGCTCCTCGCCCTCGGGCAGGAATTGCAGCGCGCCCACGCAATCGCGCCCGATCCGCGCGAGCAGGCTGTAGGCGTCCACACCATCCGCGCCCACGCGTTCCGCCACACGGCGGCGGATCAGGTCGCTGTCGGGCAGCAGGTTCTCGAAAACCGCGATCACGGGCGGGCCGGTGTAGCGCTCGGGCCGCAGGGGCAGGGCGCGCGAGATGGGCAGCGTGTTCTCCCAGGCCAGCCATTCCGCCGCATAGGTGAAGGCGAAGGCCCCGTCCGGCGCGCGGAAATATTGTCCCACGCGGCGGCCGTTCATGTAGACGTCGAGCGGCGCATAGGCGCGCTTGCGCCCCATCAGAAGATGTCCTCGAGATCACGCGGGGTCATCTTGCTGCGCGGCACGATCCGCAGTTCGAGGTCGAGCGCTGCCAGCAGGTCGAAGATCGTCTCCGCCTTGGCGCCGCTGGCGCCGGTCTCGATGTTGGACACTGTGCGCTGCCAGACGCCCGCGCGGGCGGCAAGCTCGGCCTGCGTCAGGCCTTTGGCCTTGCGGGCGGCGCGCAGGGTCTGGCCGAGGTCCTTGGTGGTGCGGGCGATCTGATCCATCCGGGTAATCCTTTCCCGACGAAGATGATCGGGAGATCATATGGAGTCAATATGTTCTGTGGGTGATAATTGCGATTTATGACCCCCCAGACATTTTCCATCTTCGTTCGTCTTTGCCTTCTGCCGGGCGAGTGGTGGTGGATCGTCGACCATGTACGGGATGGCTACTTGATGCCGGTCGGCATGTATTTCCTCTACGCACAGAGATTGAGAATTAGCCCATGGGCTATATGCGACGCTTATAGCTCTTGCGCTATATTGACAAAATATCGTCCTTGAGCTATCAGGGAGCCATGGACACCTTGCCCGCATACCCCATCCGAAGCCTCCGCCAAGCCGGGGCCGTGCTGAAGGCGCGGCGCGCGGCGCGGAAGATCAGCCAGAAGCAGCTTGGCGAGATGACGGGCACAGCGCAATCCACCATTTCCGACATCGAGAACGGAGTCGTTTCCGTCAGCCTCGATGTCTATCTGCGTCTTCTCGAGGCCCTCGGCGCGGAACTGTCCGCGACGGATCGTATAGCCGACCCTGGGCGGCCATAAAATGGCACGCATCGCCCGCGCGGGCCGCCGCACACGCCAAAGCAAGACCGCCGTCTGGTACGAAAGGGCGCGGGTGGGCACGCTGACCCGCGCGACGGATGGGGCCATCGCCTTCTCCTACGATCCCGACTGGCTCGCGTCCGAGGCCGCTTTTCCGGTCGCCAGCGCCCTGCCGCTGACCAGGCTCAAATGGCAGGGCGATCCCGCTATCGCCGCCTTCGACAACCTCCTGCCCGATGCCGAAGGCGAGCTGCGCGAGAAGATTGCCGCGCGTGTCGGGGCGCAGGGCAAGGATGTGTTCTCTCTGCTGTCCGTGCTGGGGCGCGACTGTGTCGGCGCGCTGCAATTCCTGCCGGTGGACGAGGCCCCATCCGAACAGGACATGCAGTATCGCATCATTTCCGAAGAGGAGATGGTCGCCGACCTGAAGAACCTTGCCGCCGCGCCGCTCGCCCTGAGCGAAGACGAGGATTTCCGGATCTCCATCGCCGGTGCGCAGGAGAAGACGGCCTATCTGCGGATCAATGGCCAATGGGCCAAGCCGCGCGGCATCACGCCGACCAGCCATATCTTCAAGACGCCCATGGGCCTCATTCCCGGCCCCGAGCAGATCGACCTGAGCGACAGCGTCGAGAATGAACTCTTCTGCATGACCCTGGCGGGCGAAATCGGCCTGCCCGTCGCGCAGGTCGAAAAGCTCACATTGCCCGGGCAGGTCGTGCTGTCGGTCGAGCGGTTCGACCGCGTCTGGCACGGCGACACCCTGAAACGCCTGCCGCAAGAGGATATCTGTCAGTCGTTGGGTTACCCTTCTGCCATGAAATACCAGAGGCTCGGCGGCCCCGGCGTCGCGCAGATCATGGAGCTTTTGCGGGAATCCGATACGCCCATCGAGGACCGGGAGACTTTCTTCCGGGCGCAGATCTTCTTCTTCCTGATCGGGGCCTCGGACGGGCACGCCAAGAACTTCAGCCTGCGTCTGGGGCGTCGGGCGCGATTCACCCTCGCGCCCCTCTATGACATCCTGAGCGTCGCCGCGGTCGTCCGCGCCGGACGCTTGCAGCGCAAGCGCTACCGCCTCGCAATGTCGATCGACGGCCATTACGGCATCGACGAGATCGTGCCGCGCCACTTCGAGGCCGAGGGCCGCGCGGCAGGTCTGCCCAAGGGCCGCGCCCTCGAGTTGTTGCAGGAGATGACCGATCGGCTGGGCCCCGCGCTGGAGCGGGCGCTTCTGGCGGTAGGCGATCAGGTCCCGGCGGCGGTCAGCGAGCCGATCGCAAGCGATGCGACGCAGCGGGCGGCGCAGATGCGGGAGCTGCTTTAGGGCTCCGGAGCATCTGCGGCCAACCCCTCCAACGCCTTGTCGACCTCGCGCGTTTTCGCGGCCAGCTGTGCCTCCCACAGACTGCGAAACGCCTCGGCGAATTCGACCAGACCCCCGGCGAAGGTGCGGATCATGGTCATGTCGTCTTCGGTGAAGGGCAGCGGGCGGCCGCGCAGTTTTGCCTCGTTCAGCTTGCGGGCAATGTGGTTGACGGCAGCGCCTTCGGTGGCGACTTGCGCGCCCCAGGCTTGCAGGTGGTCGAGCACAACCTGATCCACTGGGCGCAGCAGGATGTCGGCCGCTTCCATCAGACGTCGCAGGGCGGCGGGTTGGTCGGTGATGCCGCGACGCACCAATGCGGCCTGAAACCCCGCAAGTTGGCGCGCGCTCAGGCGCATGCTGATCGTCTTGGTGGGGCGAGGGCGCGTGCCTTTGGCCCGGCTCAGCGTGTTGTAGATCGTTCGGGGCGAGACGCCGAAGCGGTGGGCCAGAACGGCGGCTGATGTGCCCTCAGCGCGGGCCTCGATGATCTGGCGGCGTTCTTCCTCGGTCAGTTTGCGATGGTGGCGCATGTGAAGTTTACGTTCCTATTTCTTGCCAACTTCCTCCAGGCCCCCCGCCTCCCAGCGTCAGCGGAGGCGGGTCAGGGGCTTGGAGTCCGTTTCGATGGGTTTGCTTGGTTGGACGGGGCGCAGGGGACGCGATGCGGGAAACGCGATGCGCACTGCAGGGTGCGGGGAGCGCGGCGCAAAGGACGCGAGACAGGGCGCACGCTCCGGAAAGCGCGATGCACGGGACGCGATGCACGGGACGCGATGGGCGGCGCAACCTGCGCAAAACGCGCCCCTCATCCCGTCAACCCCGCCGCGCGCAGCTGGCCATCGGTCACCAGCCCCGCAGCCACCAGCGCCGTCACCTGCGGGGCGGTGATGTGCTTGCACATCGGGCTGCGGTCGCGGACCCAAGCGGCCAGTCGGGCGTGGTGATCTGCGGTCAGCGCCTTGTGCGCCTGCCGTTCCTCGGCCATCGCCTCAAGGAACCGTTGCCACCGGCGGGCAGCGAACCAGTTGTCCGAGAAACAGACCTTGGAGCGGGTGAAGCCCGCGCTTTCGGTCGCATAGGCCTGAACGGCGCGCAGCAGGTCGTCGGGGTCGATGCCTTCGGCCAGCGCCTCGGCAATCGCGCTCACGCTCGCCGCCTTCCCGCGCTGCCGGTCCTTGGGGTAGGCGGCCCAGATCCTTTCAACCCTTTCATCCACCGCCGCCGCCTCCGCGCGCTTGCGCGTAGGTGGTTTATGGATGGTTTCAGGGTGGTTTGGGGTCCACCGTGGACCCCGTACCCCGTCCACCATGGACCCCCTACCGGGGTCACGCTGGACGGGGTCCACCATGGACCCCGTTCCTTCGTCAGGTTCGGCGGAGCTTTCCAAGGCCATCACGCGGTCGAGAACGATCCGGTAGATGACGGTGAAACCGTTCTTGCAGGGACGCCGCCCGGTCTCGATCAGGATGCCTTCGCGCAGGAAGTCGGTGATGGTGCGCTTGACGGTGCTTTCACCCAGTTCGGTGTGGCGCTGGATCGTGCCCTTGGAGCACCAGATGCCCGAGCCGTCATCGCTCGCCTTGTCGGCCAGGAACATGATGATCTGCTTGCGGGCGGCGCTGCCGAAGATCCGGTCGGCGCAGCGATTGGCGATCTTCCAGCTCATGCGCAGGCCTCCGGGAAGGAGGCACGGCGAAGCGTCAAGGGCGGCGGATCATTCCGCTTGACAGAATGGAAAACGCCGCCGCACCATCCGCCCAAAGCCCCTTTCCGGGCCCGCAAATGGTTTGACAATCGGCCCGTAAGTGCCTGATTTTCCGTAGTGGGTTTGACAAAAATTTCGCCCGTAACCGCCTGATCTTCCATCCACAATCTGGGATTGAAAATCCTCGTGTCGGTGGTTCGATTCCGCCCCCGGGCACCACTTCCCAGCCCCCGCAACGTCACGCCGCGTATCACCTGCGCGCTTGGGCTTTTCTCGCCCCCTCGAGCCTGCCGCCCATCGGCCAAATCCTCGCGGCGCTGACACCCCGTTTGCCGGCGTCCGCCCTCCCAACAGCCGCGCCCCATCGGATAGTGAATTCACCAAATCGATAAACGCCATGTGACTTAGTGATTTTCGTGATCCCGCTCCGTGACCTAAGACAAAGGGCAAGCTGGGGTGGGGACAGATGTTCAAGTATTTTCCGACCAATTATCCGTGGAACCTTTCGGTCATGCTCTCGATCGAGATGGGCGCGCGCATGGGCGAGATCGCCGAGATGTGCGGCCCCCTGATCGCGGCCTCCCAAGCCCCCGATGCCGAAGGCACCGCAGCCTTCCGCACAACATGGGCCGACATGGCCGACCGGCTCTGCGCCCTGGCCGATGAGGACAGGGCCGCCGGGCGCGCGATCTCTGCGGGCGACAAATACCTGCGCGCGGCCAATTACCTGCTGACGGCCGAACGCCTGCAACCGCATGGCGCGCCGGGGCGGGTGGCGCTCTACGAGCGTTTCCTCGACACCTTCGCCCTGGGGCTCGACCTGACCCATGCCGCCGTCGAACGGGTGCGCATCCCCTATGGCGACAGCTTCCTGTCGGCCCTCTTCGTGCCCGCGCGCGGCGTGACCGGGCCGCAACCCGTGCTGGTGCAGGTCAACGGCCTCGATAGCACGAAGGAGATGAAATATTTCGTGGGCCTGCCCAAATGGCTGGCCGAACGCGGCGTCGCCTCGCTCATCGTCGATCAACCCGGCACGGGCGATGCGCTGCGCCTGCGGGGCCTGACTGCGCGCTTCGACAGCGAACACTGGGCCTCCCGCATCGTCGATTGGCTCGAGACGCGGGCCGATATCGACCCCGCCCGCATCGGGATGGAGGGGGTCAGCCTTGGCGGCTATTACTGCCCCCGCGCCGTGGCCTTCGAGCCGCGCTTTGCCATGGGCGTCGTCTGGGGCGCGAACCATGATTGGCGCGACGTGCAGAAACGGCGGCTGGAAAAGGAGGGGAATTTCCCCGTTCCCCATTACTGGGCCCATGTCTGCTGGGTCTGGGGCGCCAGGGATACCGAGGATTTCATGCGCATCGCCGAGGATGTGCATCTCGACGGCATCCTCGACCGCATCCGGGTGCCCTTCCTTGTGACCCATGGCAAGCATGACAGCCAGATCCCGTTGAAATGGGCGGAAAAAACCTATGCCGAGCTGGTCAACAGCCCCAGGCGCGAACTCAAGATCTTCGATGAACGCACGGGCGGCGTGCAGCATTCGAGCTTCGACAATTCCGCCAATGCCGGGGCCTATATCGCCGATTGGGTGGCCGAGGTGCTGGGCGGGCGCACCGCATGAATCCGCTCGATGGATTCCGGGTCGACCCCGCCACGCTCGGCTTCCTGGGCGAGGGGCTCGAGCGGCCCGAATGCATCCTGGCCGAGCGGGACGGCACGCTTTGGGTCGCCGATGGGCGGGGCGGGGTCACGCGCATCGACCCCGACGGGGCGCAGGCGCTGATCCTGCAGGGCGAGGCCAACACGGCCACGGGCTTCCATGACCGCCTGGTCGCGGCCGAGGGCAGCCTGCCCAACGGCCTCTGCTTCGACCAGGACGGCACGATCCTCATCGCCAATTGGGGCACCGAGCGGCTGGAGCGGATGACCCGCGATGGCCGGACCGAGGTGTTGCTCGACCAGATCGACGGGCAGCGCATCGGCAAGGCCAATTTCGTCGCCCGCGACGCGGCAGGGCGGCTGTGGCTGACCGTCACCACCCGCATGCAGCCCTGGACCGACCATGTGCGCAGCCTGTCGCGCGACGGCTATATCGCGGTGATCGACGGGCGCGGCGCGCGGATCGTCGCCGACGGGCTCTGCGGCACGAACGAGCTGCGCTTCGATCCCACGGGGGAGTGGCTCTATGTCGCCGAAACCACCGCCCGCCACATCACCCGCTTCCGCGTCGATGGCGACCGGTTGTCGGGGCGCGAGGTCTATGGCCCCTCGAATGTCGGCGGGTTCTGCGACGGGATCGCCTTTGACGCCCATGGCAATCTCTGGACGACGCTCGTGATGGCCGACCGGCTGGTGGCGATCACGCCCAAGGGCGATCTCCACACGATCCTTGATCTGGGGGGCGATCCCGCAGCCTTGGCCGCACTTGACGCCGCATGGGCCGAGGCGCGGCTGACGCCCGAGATCATGCAGGCCACAGGCGGCACGCTCTGCCGCTGGATGGCCTCGCTCACCTTCGGGGGCCCGGATCTGAAAACCGTCTATCTCGGCTCGCTTCAGGGCAAAAGCATCCCGTTTTTCCGGTCGCCCGTGGCCGGGCTTGCCCTTCCGGGATGGTAGGAATGCGGGTCGTCATCACCGGGGCGGGCGGCTTTCTGGGCAGGCGGATCGCGCATCTGCTGGCTGCCGATCCGCGTGTCACGGCGCTCCGCCTTGTCGATCACGCGGACCTGCCCGACCTGCCGGGGGCCGAGTGTCTGACCGGCGATCTGGCCCATCCCGATCTCACCGCCCGGGCCATCATGGGCGCCGATGCCGTGATCCACCTGGCCGCCATTCCCGGCGGCGCGGCCGAAGCCGACCCGTCCCTTGCCCATCGCGTGAACATCGACGCCACGATGGCGCTGATGGGCGCGCTCCGGGGCAGGGGGGTGCGCTTTGTCTTCGCCTCCACCGTTGCGGTGCTGGGTGACGCCCTGCCGCCCGTGGTCGATGATGATACGCCCCCCGCCCCCCGCCTGATCTATGGCGCGCAAAAGGCGATGATCGAGACCTGGCTTTCGACGCTCGCGCGGCGCGGCGATCTTGACGGCGTGGCGCTGCGCCCGGCGGGGATCGTGGCGCGCGACGGGACGGATGCGGGGCTCAAGACCGCCTTCCTCAGCCGCGTCTTTCACGCCCTCCGGCGGGGGGAGGATATCACTTTGCCCGTGTCCCCCGATGGCACGACATGGCTCGCCTCGGTCGAGAACGTGGCGCGGAACTTCGTTCATGCCGCCTTCGTGGCCGACCTCGGGCCGCGCCGGGTGTTGACCCTGCCCGCGCTCACCTTGCGCTTCGATGCGCTGGTCGCAGCCCTTCAGGCCGAATTCCCGGACAGCGCCGCGCGCGTCACCCATGCGCCCGATCCCGCGATCATGGCAGCCTTCGGCCGCCAGCCCCCGCTTCTGACCCCAGCCGCCGAGGCGCTGGGCTTTGCCCGCGATGCCGACGCCCGCGCGCTGGTGCGCGCCGCCTTCTGAAGGAGAGAGATGATGCGCCTTGCGACCCTGCCCGATGGAACGCCCGATGGACGCCTCCATATCGTCAGCCGCGACAATGCCCGCTGCGCCCCCGCTGAGGCCGCCCACACCCTGCAAGCCGCGCTCGAAGGCTGGGACAGCCTGCGCCCCCTGCTCGCGGCGGAATACGATACCCTCAACCAGGGCGGCGGTGCGCCTTTCGATCCCGCCACGGCCATGGCCCCGCTGCCCCGCGCCTGGGCCTGGCTCGACGGCTCGGCCTTCGACAATCACGGCCTCCTGATGGACGAGGCCTTCGGCGTCAAGGCCGAGAAGATCCCGGGCAAGCCCCTGATGTATCAAGGGATTTCCGACCGCTTCCTTGCGCCCGCCGCCGATGTCCCCCTGCCGTCCGAGGGGGACGGGATCGATTTCGAAGGGGAATTCGGCGTGCTGACCAGCGCCGTCCCGATGGGCACGACCGACACCCTGCCGAAAATCGCGCTTCTGGTGCAGATCAACGACTGGTCGCTGCGCAAGCTGGGTGCGGCCGAGATGAAGACGCGCTTTGGCTGGATACAGGCCAAGCCCGCCTGCGCCATGGCCCCCGTGGCCCTGACCCCCGATGAGCTTGGCCCCGCCTGGGCCGGGGGGCGCATCCACCTGCCCCTGCAGGTCGCTTGGAACGGTGCGACCTTTGGCAACCCTCACGGGGGCGAGATGTCGGTGGGCTTTGACGCGCTTGTGGCCCATGCCGCCTATTCCCGCCACCTGCCCGCCGGCACGGTGATCGGCTCCGGCACGGTGTCGAATGCCGCCTATCGCAGCGTCGGGTCGGCCTGCATCGCCGAACGCCGCGCGATCGAGATGCTCGATCATGGCGATGCGCAGACCCCCTTCCTGTCCTTCGGTGACCGGGTGCGGATGGAATGCCGCGCCGCCGATGGTGGCCCGCTCTTCGGGGCCATCGACCAAAGGGTGATCCCCGCCTGACCCCGTTCAGGGCGGCGCATCCAGCCAGACCGCGCCGCCCTCGATCCGCACGGGCACCGGCGTCAACGCCTGCCCAAGGCAGGGGCCGATCTCGCACACCCCATCCTCGATCCGGAACAACGCCCCATGCGCCGCGCACAGGATGCGCGTGCCATCCCCGTTCAGAAACGCATCCTTGCGCCAGCCAAGCGGCGCACGGTCATAATGGGGGCAGTTGTTGACATAGGCATAGACCCGCCCGCCCCGGCGCAACAGCACCACGCCATCGCGCCCGCGTGCATTGGGCAGCACGCCGCGCGCGCCGCCCTCGGGGATATCCTCGAGCCGGCAGAGCAGCGTCATCCCTTGCCGGGGGGCGGGCCGCCGGGTGCCCATTTGGCGACATTCTCGAACAGGAACATCTGGGCGGCCTCCTTGGACATCGGTACTTCGCGCAGGGTCCAGTCGCCGTCATGCTTGTCCATGTCGGCGTCGTATTCGACATGGGTCCCGAGCGGAGAGTTGAAATACCAAAACCAGTTCGACCCGAACTTGTGCCGCCCCGGCCCCCAGAAGCTTTCGTATCCCTTCTTCACCATGCGGCTGCCCGCCAGCATCAGCTCGGTCGGTCCTTGCATGTGAAAGGCCAGATGCTCCAGCCCCTGCATGTATTCGGGCGTCTGGATCATGAACAGGACGTGGTGGTCGTCATTGGCCTGCGGACGCAGGAAGGGGCCGGTATTGGTGAACTTGTCGGTGACGACGAAGCCCAGCCGGTCGATGTAGAAATTGGCCATCCTGTCCATGTCGGGCACGAAAAACACGATATGGCTCAGCGTGCGGGGACGGGCGGGGGCATCCTCGTTCGCGCCGATCTCGTTGGGGGCGCGCCCCGGTGCGGCACCGGGCGAATTGATCCGCTCGGGCGGCAGGTCCAGCACGATGCGCCGCGTCACCTGAAAGCCGATGCGAAACCCGCCGTCATCCACGGTATGCAGCCGCCCGTCGGCATCCACCGTCACCTCGCGGTCCTTCGACAATTCGGCGGCGATGGCATCAAGCGTGGCCTGATCCTCCACCCCCCAGATCGTTTCGCGCAGCCGCGTGGCCGTGGGCAAGGGCGGGGGCAGCGCGGGGTCATTCCTGTCGCGCAGGATGACGGCGGTGCGATCCAGCGCCTCGAAACAATCCGGCGCGCTTTCGCTCAGCCCGTAATCGCTCAGAAAGGCACGGCAGGCCTCGATATTGTCCACGCCAAAGATCAGTTCGTCCGGCCCTATGATCCGCATCGTGCAGGTCCTTTCGCAGTTTGTTGACCTGTTGCTAGCGGATGCCGTAGCATTCATGAAATTGGAAACATGGATGCGATGCATCTGATTGGTGGATAGATCACCATGCGATTCAAGAAACTCGATCTGAACCTTCTGGTGGCGCTCGATCATCTGGTGACGCTGAAATCGGTCAGCCTTGCCGCCGAAAAGATGTTCATGAGCCAATCGGCCATGTCCAATGCGCTCAACCGCCTGCGGCAGTATTTCGACGATCCGCTTCTGGTGCAGGTCGGCAAACGGATGGAGGTGACACCGCGCGCCGAGGCGATGCATCCCGCCATCCGCGAGATCCTCGTGCGGATCGAGGCGACGATCGACACCCATCCCGAATTCGACCCCACCCAATCCAGCCGCACCTTCAACGTTCTGGTCTCCGACTATTCGCTGCGGGTGCTGATCCCGCTCGTTCTGGCCGAGATGGAACGCCAGGACGCGCGGGTGCGGCTGAACCTTCTGACGCAAAGCAGCACGCCGCACATGATGCTCGAACGCGGCGATGCCGATCTGTTGATCAGCCCCGACCTGTTCATCTCGCCCGAACATCCCTCGCAGCTTCTGTTCGAGGATCGCTATGTCGTCATCGCCTGCGCCCATGGTCCCCATGCGGGCGCCCGGATGGATCTCGCGCGCTACAGCACGGCCCGGCACGCCGTCATGCTGCCCCCCAACACCAGCGGCATGTCCGCCCCCGTCGAAGACCGCTACCTCAAGCAACTGGGCGTCACGCGGCAGGTGGACATGACGACCTTTTCCTTCCTCTCCTTGCCCTATCTCGTGGCCGGAACCAGCCGCATCGCGACGGTTCACAGCTATCTGGCCGATCACACGATGGCCGACGCCGGGATCGTGCACTTCCCCTTGCCCTTCGACATGCCGCCCTTCCGGCAGATGATGCAGTGGCACAGCTACCGCGATCAGGACCCCGGCATCGGCTGGATCCGGAACCTCTTTGCCAGGGCCGGGGCGCAGCTGACCAAGTATTGACAGGATCGATCACGAAAATCGGTTCTTTCCATTTCCGTGATGTATCTTTTTCGCCTAGCCTCCCCAAGACGAGTGAGGGAGGTCACAAGTTGCCAGGAAACGTGCTTGTTGTCGGCGGGGGAATCGGCGGGCTGACGGCGGCCATCGCGCTTTGCCGCAAGGGGTTCTCGGTCCAGATCGTGGAACGCGACCCGTCGTGGTCGGTCTATGGCGTGGGCATCATCCAGCAGATGAATGTCGTGCGCGCGATGAAGGAGATCGGCGTGCTGGACAGCTACCTGTCCAAGGCGCGCGGCTTTGACCGCTCCACCATCTTCGTGGGCCCCGGCGGCGTGCAGGAAGCCTCCTTCGAGACGCCGCGCCTTGCAGGCCCCGAATACCCCTCGAACGCGGGCATCAGGCGCAAGGACCTGCAAGAGGTTCTGGGCGATGCGGCCAAGGCTGCGGGGGCAAGCATCCGGCTGGGCGTCACCGTCGCCGCGATGGCAGATGACGGCGCGGGCGTGGATGTGACCTTCTCCGATGGCGCCACCGCGCGCTTTGACATCGTGGTGGGGGCCGATGGCATCTATTCGCGCACGCGTGCCGCCATCCTGCCCGATGCGCCCAAGCCCCGCTACACCGGGCAATGGGTCTGGCGCTACAACCTGCCCATCCCCGCCGATCTCGACGGGATCCATATCTTCGCCGGTCCCTGCAATGCGGGGCTGGTGCCGATGACCGATGACCTGATGTATCTCTTCCTCGTCAGCCAGGAACCCGAGGGGCATTTCCAACCCGTCGAAGGGGCCGCCGCCGCCATGCGGTCGCGCGCCAGGATGCCCGCCCCCCAGCTTGTCCCCCATCTCGACGCCATCACCGAGGATGCGGGCGTCGTCGCCCGCCCCATCGAGGCGGTGTTCCTCGAGCATCAGCCCTGGCATGTGGGCCGCGTCGTGCTGATCGGGGATGCGGTCCATGCCTCCTCCCCGCATCTCGCCCAAGGGGCGGGCATGGCGATCGAGGATGCGCTGGTCCTGGCCGAGGAACTGGCACGCCACGACAGGCCCGAGGCCGCCTTTGACGCCTATCGCGCGCGCCGCTTCGACCGCGTGTCCCATGTCGCGCTCAACTCGCTCAAGATCGGCGAGATGCAGATGGGCCTGATCCCGCCCTTCGACGTGGGCGCGCTCACCGGGCAGACCATCCGCATGATGTGCGGGCCGATCTGACATGGCCCGCCGCCTGATCGATCTCTCCGTCACGCTCGATGACCGGATCGCCGCCGATCCGCCGGGTCTTGGCCCCACCATCCACTACAGCGACCACGACGCGGGCGCGCGGGATTTCGAACGCATCTTCGGCATGCCCGTGTCCCGCCAGCTGGGCGGCAAGGGGGCCGCCGTCGAACGGGTCGAGATGACCACCCATAATGGCACCCATATGGATGCGCCCTGGCACTACCATCCCACGATGAACGGGGGCGAACGGGCGCTGACCATCGACGAGATCCCGCTCGACTGGTGCATGGGGCGCGGCGTGCGGCTCGATTTCCGGCATCTGGCCCATGGCCATGTCGTCACCGCGGCCGAGGTTCGGGCGGAACTGTCCCGCATTGGCCATGACCTGCGCCCGGGCGACATCGTGCTCGTGAACACCGCAGCCGGGGCGCGCTACGGCCAGCCCGATTACGTCGCCTCCGGCTGCGGCATGGGGCGCGAGGCGACGCTCTGGCTCGCCGCGCAAGGCATGCGGCTGTGCGGCACCGACGCCTGGAGCTGGGACGCCCCCCTTGCCCGCCAGATGGAACGCGTGCGCGAAACCGGCGATGACAGCCTGTTCTGGGAAGGGCACAAGGCCGGGGCCGATTGCGTCTATTGCCACATGGAAAAGCTCGCCAATCTCGATCTCCTGCCCGCCACGGGCTTCGAGGTCATGGCCTTTCCGGTCAAGGTCGCGGGCGGCTCGGCGGGCTGGTGCCGCCCGGTGGCGCTCATCGACGCCTGACAGGCGCAAACCGCACCAGGACCGATCACCAAAAGGGTAGGGAAGCGATGCAACTTGCTGTCGATACCGCGTCATCGCCGATCATGGCGCAGCTCCGAAAGGGGACCGGCCTGATCGCCGTCGGGGCCATCGCGGCGGCCCTTCTGGGCGCACTGGTGATCGTGGGCGATGTCCTGGCGCGGTGGCTCTTTTCCACCGCCGTCTTTGCCTTGAACGAGATCATTTCGCTCGTCTTTGCCATCGCCGTTGCCTTTACCCTGCCTGCGGGGGCTTCCCTTCGGGTCAATCTCAGGATCGATCTTCTGGCCCATCTGACGGGCCCGCGCCTGACGGCATGGCTGCGGCTGGCGGGCTCGGTGGCGCTCTTCGTCTTTTTCGCCATCCTTGCCTGGCGGCTTTTCGGTCTGGCGCTGCGCTTTGGCGACAGCGGGCGCGCGACGCCCCTGTTGCAGGTCCCGCTTGCGCCCGCCTATTTCGCGATCAGCGCAGGGCTTGCCGCCGCCGCGCTCGTGCAGGTCTTCATGATCGCCGAGGATGCCCTGGCCCTTCGCGCGCCGCCGGGGCAGGGGCGCTCGCACCCCGTGGTGCTCGTGTTGTTGGCGGTCTTCGTGGGGGGCCTTTTGTCCATCGGGCTCTGGATCATCCTCGATTTCGACGGCTTTGCCGAATTTTCGCTGCTCCGGCCGGGTCTCGCCGCAGGCGTGGCCTTTGCGATGATGTGGGTCGCCGTCCTGTTGCAGATCCCTCTGGCCGCCGCGACCGCCCTTGTGGGGGTGGTGGGCGCGATGGGGATGCTGGGGCCGATGGCCTCGCTCAACACCTTCGCGGGCGATACGGCCGATTTCTTGCGCAACCCTCAGGTGGCGACCCTGCCCATGTTCCTGATCATGGGCGCTTTCGCGGTGGTCGCGGGCGTGTCCGATGACCTCTTCCGCCTCGGGCAGGCGCTTTTGGGCCGGTTCCGGGGCGGGCTGGCCTATGCCACCGTCCTGGGCTGCGCGGGCTTTGGCGCGGTTTCGGGCAATTCCATCGCCACATCGGCCACCTTCGGGCGCATGGCGCTGCCCGCGATGGCGCGCTCGGGCTATGCGCCGGGTCTGGCCACGGGCAGTGTCGCGGCGGGCGGAACGCTGGGCGCGCTCGTGCCGCCCTCGGGGGTGCTGGTGCTGTTTGCGCTTCTGACCGAAAGCTCCATCGGCGCGCTCTTCGTGGCGGCGATGATCCCCGCGCTTCTGGCGGTCGTGCTCTATTTCGGGGCGATCTTCGTCACGATCCGCATGAACCCTGCGACAGTGCCCGCCGCCGAACCCGCCGCCCCCGGCGCGACCCGCGCGGCCCTGCGCGGGTCCTTCCCGGTCATCGCGATGTTCGGCGTCGTCATCGGCGGGCTTTACGGCGGCATCTTCACCGCGACCGAAAGCGCGGCGGTGGGCGCGGTCAGCGCGGTTCTGCTCGCCATTCTGCGCGGCAAGCTCACCCGGCAAAGCATGCTCGCCGTCTTTGCCGAGACGACGGCCACCACCGCGATGATCTACGCGCTGATCTTCGGCGGGCTGATGTTCGCCTTTTTCATCAACCTGGGCGGCATCCCCGACATGATGAGCGCCTGGGTCGCGGCCATCGATGCGCGCCCCATCGTCGTGCTGGCGGTGCTGATCCTCGTCTACCTGCTGCTGGGGTCGGTCATGGACAGTTTCGCGGTGATGATCATCACGGTTCCGGTCATCACGCCCATCGTGCTGGCGATGGGATACGACATCCTCTTCTGGGGCATCTTGATGCTCATGGTGGTCGAGATCGGCATGATCTCGCCCCCCTTCGGAATGAACCTCTTCATCCTCAAGAGCATCGACCGCGATGTCCGGCTGGGAACCGTGATGCGCGGGGTTCTGCCCTTCGTCACCGTCGATCTGGTCAAGGTCGTCTTGCTCGTGGCCTTTCCCGCGCTGGCGCTCTGGCTGCCCTCGACGATGTAGCGACGGGCTGGCGCGCAAGCAAAAGGGCCGCCGGGATCTGTCCCGCCGGCCCTTTCATCTGGCCCGAATAGGGCCTCAGTTCTCGCCCAGTTCCGCGCGCGCCGCCGCCATGGCCTCTTGCCATTGCGCCAGCAGCTCCGCTCCGCCCTCGATGCGCTGGGCAAAGCCGTCGAACACGGCCTGCGCGATCTCGCCCTGCAGCAGGGCCAGATCCTCGGGCGGGATGTCGATGACCGTATGACCGGGCTGGGCTGCGACCATCGCGCGCCCCTCGGCATCCCAGGCATCCATGATCGCGCCCACCTCGCGCGTGACATCGCAGCCGGAATTGGCCTCCAGCACCGCGCGGGCCTCCGGCGTCAGCGCCTCCCAGCGGGCCCGCGACATGAAGACCATGCCGGTCGCCCCTCCCAGTGGTGCCGCCATATGCGCCGTCGTCACCTCGTGGAGGTTGAACGCCGGGAAAGCCGTGAAGGGCAGGATATTGCCATCCGCCGTTCCCAGTTGCAGCGCCTGGTAATTGTCATAGACCGGGATCGACAGCGGCGTGCCGCCAAGCCCGGTCACCACGGCCGCCGCCGTCGGGCTTCCGACGATGATCTTGCGCCCCGCGATATCGGTTACCGACGACAACTCGCCCCCGTTCACATGCAGCGAGGATTGCGGGAACGGGACGAAGAACAGCGGCACCACATCGGCGAAGTCCTCTCCGAATGCGCCCTCTTCGTAGAGCCTGCACATCGCGATGGCCGCAGCCTCCGCCGAACCTTCGACGAAGGGCACTGACGTGACCAGCGAGCGCGGGAAACGGCCGGGCTGGAAGACAAGCATGCCAAAGGCGATCTGGACCACGTCATCGGTCACGCGGTCGACGTAATTGTCGTTGTTGACGAGCATCGGACCATGCCGGACCACCAGCTCGATCACGCCTTCACCCTGTTCGGCAACCCGTTCTGCCCAGGGGATGATGACGCGCAGGTTCATCGGGTGGATGGGGATATTGCCTGTTCCCACCATCAGGCGCTCCGGTTCGGCGGCTGCCGAAATCGGCGCAAGGGCCGTAGTTGCGGCCAAAAGCAGGCCCAGCGAAAGCTGTCTCACGTTCTCCTCCCGTTTACTGTCCGTTTACCGTCGACGTCGCGCAAGCGTAGGGCGAGAGCATGCCTTCACAAAGCAGATTTGCTAAATCACTGGCATTGATTTCATGAATTTGACCACCGTTCGGTGGTATCGGTTTCGTCAATGATTTGTATATTTATTATCCGTTTTGGTAATGATGCATTAACCCATACCTTGCCCGAGGCAGCAGGGAACGGGGGGTGGATGTCTGCCGCGAACCCGTCCCGATGCGACCGTTTCCAATCGGGAGGAACAGCGAAATGAAACACGGAATTCTTGCGATCGGCGCCCTTCTCCTTGCGGCTGGCGCAGCCTCGGCCCAGGACTTCAACTTTTCCGTCACCAACCTGCGCGCGGAAGCCGACCATTACATGGCCCCCATCGTCATCGTCGATGACGCGATGGCCGAACCCTTTCTCTTTGCCGATGGCTACCTGACCGAAGGCTTCATCGACGCGGTCCTCAATGGCGATCCGCGCCCGCTCAACGCCCAGATCGGGGCGGGTTATGCCGGTCCCGTTCTGGGCAATCGCAACGGCACGGGCCCGCATATCTCGGCCGGTGAAACGGCGGCGGCCGATTACTTCATCACCTCCGAACGCCTGCGTTTCTACGCCAAGGGCGGCTATTCCGAGGGCGAGGATACGGTGATCACGGGCACCTGGGACGTGACGCCCGAGGGCGGCGAGATCCTGCTCGATCTTTACGATATCGGCCATGACGAGGGGCGTCGCGAACTTGTCATGGTCCAGGAAGGCGTTGTGCGCCTCGTCATCACGCCGAACTGATCAGGTCATCCGATTTGCGGCGGTCGGCCCCGCAGGCCGCCGCAGATCTTGGGTCGGTGCGCCCCCTGATCTCTCCTGAACCATCTGTTTTTCAAAGTTTTTTTCCCCTGCCATGAAGGTCAGGGGCCAGCATTCCCCCTTGGCTGAAAGCTGCCAAGGGATGCCATGCCGCTTGCCTCCGTCGCGTGGCGCGCATCGGGTCCGGCCCCGCCGTCCCTGCTATCTATCGATACAAACATGCATACTTTAAGAGCGCGAACTTAACCCAAAGACAAAAGCGGGCGCCCTAAACTTTCGATACTGTCCTGCCGTAAAGGAGACCGGCATGGACATCAGGACAGCGCAATCACAAGCGGGCGCGGCGCGGACAGCGATCGCGGAGCTTTGCGCCGGCCTGGGTCTTGCCGATCGACCCCGGCCCGATTTCGTGGCGCTCCATTTCGCGGTCGGTCTGGATCGGGAGGAACTGGCTCTTGCGGGCCGCGTGGCCTTTGGGGATGTGCCCCTGCACGGCGGGTCCTCCTGTCTGGGGGTCATGGGTTCGGACGGCATCTCCATCGACGGATCGGGAAGCGGCGCCTTTGCCATCTGGGACCCGGACGGCAGCTACGGGACGGCATCGGCCCCGCTGGGCGAAGATCCGCAAGCGGCGGCGCGCGCCGTGGTTCTTGCCGCGCTCGTGCGGGCCGGTCGTCCGGGCGAATTGCCCGACATGGTCTGGGTCACGGCCTCTCCCGGGCGGGAGGAAGCGGTTCTCGCGGGCCTGCGCTCCGTGCTCGGGTCCGAAACCCTGATCGTCGGCGGTTCGGCGGCCGACAACGACGTGAGCGGCCAATGGGCGCTCTTCGGCCCCGACGGGCTGCACCGCGACGGGATCGTGGTGTCGGTCCTCTTTCCCACGCAGCCCATCGCATCGGTCTATCAAAGCGGCTATGCCCCGATCGGTCCCAGCGGCGTGGTCACCCGCGCCGAAGGGCGCAAGCTGATCGAGATCGACGGGCAGAGCGCGGCCGAGGTTCTGCATCACTGGTCGGGCGGCGTCGTTCCCCCCGTTGGCCCGGAGCCGCAGTCCATCCTTGCGCCCACGGCCCTTTGGCCGCTCGGTCGCGTGGTGCGCCATGTGGCTAATGTGCCCTTCCACCTGATCGTCCATCCCGCGACGGTCTGCCCGGACGGATCGGTCGATCTCTTCGCCGATGTCTCGGTCGGGGATCGGCTCTGGCAGATGCGTGGCACGACCGACAGCATTCTTGGCCGTGCCGGCGCGGTGGCGGCCGCCGCGCGGGCAAATGTCGGCGGGGCGGCGGCGGGTGCCCTTGTCGTCTATTGCGGGGGATGCATGTTGTCGATGCGCGACCGCCTTGGCGAGGTGGCCCAAGGCGTCACCGCAGCCTTGGGGGATGCGCCCTGGCTGGGCGTGTTCACCTTCGGCGAACAGGGCGTGCCTGCGGGCGACGAGGTCCGGCACGGCAACCTGATGATTTCGTGCAGTGTGCTGGCCGCGCCTGATGCGTGAGCATCCCGGTTTCCCGCATCCGGACCGGCAGGCGCATCGCTGCCGCAAGGCTTGCGGTCCGATACGCGATGCGCGATCCTGTGTCCCACGGTATCGAGTGACCGCGGCCCGCATGGCTGCGCGGCAAGGTGCGGTTGCATGAAAGACGCCAAGACCGATCCAGACTGGCTGGCCGCCCGCCTCGCGGAGGAACAGGAGGCCCGGCGCGCCGCCGAACGGCAACTGGCAGAGCGCAGCCGCGAACTGGACGATCTCGGTCAACGCCTGCTGGCCGAAACAGAGGCGCTGCGCGACGCCCTCTCGGTCACCGACGCCCTGCGCCAGAGCGAGGCATCGGCGCTCAGGGATCGGTCCATCCTGTCGGAGGCATTGAAGGCGCTGACCGGCCGCAACAGCGCCGATGCGGCGCTCCAGTCCCTGCTTGATGTGCTCAGGCTGAGCGTCCCGGCGCGCCAGTGTTTCTTCCTGACCGACGAAGGCGGGCAGACGCGCATTGCGGCCTCCGCCTGCGATGGGTTCGCGGGACAGGACCTGCCCATCCCGCCCGGCATCCTGGCGCGATCGCGCCGCATACCCGACCTGAGGTCGCTGGCCGCCGATGGGGCGCCCTGGCCCGACAGCTTGCCGGGCGCCACCCCCGCGCTGATCGTTCCCATGAAGCTCGGCGATGAAACGGCGGCGGCCCTTTTGCTCGTCTTTGATGCGCCCACCGATCTGACATCGGACAGGCTCAGGACGCTCGAACAGGTGGCGGGCTTCGCGGTACAGGCGCTGCGTGCCCTGCGCGAGGCGCGGCGCAACGCGCTCCTTGTCGCCCTGGTCGAGGGCAAGCCGCCGGAACGGGCCGACAGCATTCTCGATACGCCGCTCGAGGCGATCCACGGTGCCTTTTCCCGCCTGACCGAAATGCAGGGCGAGGCGGTTGGCATTCTCGATGCGCTTCTGGGGGCGCCGCTCCATGACACGGACATCGCCATCGACGATGCCCTTGCCCGGATGGGCCGGTTGACCGCGACGGACCGTGTCTATGTCTTCCGGCTTCGGCCCGAGGGCGATTTCATCGACAATACCCATGAATGGTGCGCGCCCGGCATCGCGCCCATGCGCGAAACGCTGCAAGACATCCCGTCGGGGATGATCGACCATTGGCGGGCGGTCTTCGATGCCGGCGAGCCTGTCGTGATCCCCGATGTCGAAACGATGCCCGACAGCGCCCCCGAGAAAGAGACGCTGCGCCTGCAGGGCATCCGCTCGCTCCTGGCCGCACCCATGGTCAGCGACGGGCGGTTCCATGGTTTCGTGGGCTTTGACGCCGTGCGCGCGACGCGCAGCTTCCTGCCCGGCGAGGTCTACCTGATCCGCTCCGTGGCCAAGGTGGTCGTATCCGTTCTGGCGCGCCGCGATGCGGTCGAGCGTCTGGCCCAGGCCCATGCCGAAACCGTCGTCCAGCGCCGCAGGCTCGAGGCCGTGCTGGCCGCCATGCCCGATCTGATCGTCGAGCTTGACGGCGAGGGGCGGTTCACCTCGTGGCATTCCGGGGCAATCGCCGTGCCCGATCCGGTCTACCAGTATTTCCTCCATCGCACCCCCGAGGAAACCCTGCCGCCCGAGCTGGCTGCGATCGCGCGCGCCAAGTTGCGCGAACTGGACGCGGGCGCGCGCAGCATCAGCCATGATTTCAAGCTCGCGCTGCTCGGGCCGGATGAACGCTGGTGGCAGGTGATCGGCACCGCGCAGGGCGACAGCGGCTATATCTTCGCCTTGCGCGACATCACCGACCTGCGCGCCCAAAGCGCCGAGATCGAACGCCTGTCCAAGATCGCGCGGCGCACCACGAACCTCGTGGTGGTCACCGATGCAAAGCGCCGGATCGAATGGGTGAATGCCGCCTTCGAAAAGACCACCGGCTGGACCCTCGAGGAAGTGCGCGGGCGCAATCCGGGCCAGTTCCTGCATTGCGCGGATACCGACCCCGAAACCGTTGCCCGGTTCCGCGCGGCGCTGGATGCGGGCATGGCCGTGCAGGGCGAGATCCTGAACCAGTCGCGGACCGGCGAACGGTACTGGCTGTCGATCGACATCCAGCCCGTGCAGGACGAGGATGGCAATCTCGACGGGTTCATGGCCGTGCAGGTCGACATCACCGAGCAAAAGCGACAGGCCGATGCGCTGCGCCAAGCCGCCCGCGAAGCGGCGTCTGCGCGCGCGACGCTCGAAACGGCGGTCGAGGCGCTTCGAGACGGTTTCGTCCTCTACGACAGCGACGACCGGCTCGTGATCTGCAACACCCGCTACCGCGAAATCTACGCCCTGTCCGCGCCCGCCATCGTGCCGGGGGCCAGTTTCGAAAGCATCCTGCGCTACGGGCTGGCGCAAGGCCAGTATCCCGATGCGCATGGCCGCGAAGAGGCATGGCTGGCCCAACGGCTCGGCCTGCATGGCGCGGATGAAAGCGAAGTGGAACAGCGGCTGGCGGACGGCACCTGGCTCAGGATCTACGAAAAGGCCACGCCCGATGGCGGTCGCGTCGGTCTACGGGTCGATATCACCGAACTCAAACTGGCCGAACAGCGCGCCATCGCCGACCGCGCCACCGCGATGGAGGCAAGCCTTGACGGCATCGCCATTACCGATGGCGAGGGCTGCTACACCTACATGAACCGCGCCCATCTGGAGATGTTCGGCTTCAGCTCCGAAGCCCAGGTCCTGGGGCGGCACTGGTCCATCCTCTACGGTCCCGAGGAAACCGCCTGGCTCACGGCCCATGCGATGCCGGTCCTGATGCGCGACGGCGGCTGGTCGGGCGAGATCATGGGCCTTGCCCGCGACGGCAGGCCGGTGGATCAGGACGTGTCGATGACCCGCAAGGATGATGGCGGTTTCCTGATCATCAGCCGCGACATCACCCAGCGCAGGCAGGAGCGCGCCGAGCGCGAGCGTCTGGAGCACGAGCTGCAACTGGCGCAGCGCCGCGAGATGATCGGCCAGATGGCCGCGGGGCTTGCCCATGATTTCAACAACCTGCTGGCCGTGATCGCGGGGGGGGCCTCCCTGATCCGCGAAACGGCCTCGCAGGACGACAGCGCCGCCATCGGCGCGGCGCGCATCCTGGCGGCCTCCGACCAGGCCGCGGGCCTCGTGCGGCGTCTCTTGGCGCTTGGCGCGCGTCAGCCTGCGCGGGTCACGCTCGACCTGCGCCAACCCGTGCGCGAAGCGGCCGAGCTTGTCCGCTCCAGCCTGCGCGCGCCGATGCGGCTTTTCCTGTCCCTGCCCGATCAGGCGGTCGAGGCGCTGGCCGATCCGACCGACATTCTTCAGGTCATCCTGAACCTTGCCATCAATGCGCGGGACGCGCTGGCCGATGGGCCGGGGTCGATCGCCATCAACCTGACCCCGCCCGAACTTCCTGCCGTGATGGGCGGCGTGACCGTCGGCAGGCTCGACCCCCAGCGGCGCTACGCCTGCCTGTCGGTGGTCGATACGGGGCCGGGCATGCCGCCCAATGTCGCCGCGCGCATCTTCGATCCCTATTTCAGCACCAAGGGGGAAAAGGGCACGGGGCTCGGGCTTGCGGTCGTGTCCTCGGTGATCGCGGACAACGGGGGCGCGATGCGTCTGGAAACCGCGCCGGGGCAGGGGACGCGCTTCGATGTCTTCTGGCCGACCGAGCCGCTGTCCAACAGCCAAAGGCCCGACACGCTGCCGGGCGCGCCGCTGACCGGGCGGCTGGATGGGCGCACGATCCTTGTTCTCGACGACCAGCAAGAGGTGCTGGACGTGCTCACCGCCTATCTCGAGGCGGCCGGGGCCGAGGTCGCCCCCTCGACCGATCCGCGCGACATTGTCGATGCGCTGCAAGATGATCCCGGGGCCTGGGATCTTCTGGTCACCGATTACGACATGCCCCAGATCAACGGGGCCGAACTGGCACGGGCGGCGCGGCTGCATGCACCCGGCCTGCCGGTGGTCCTCGTGACGGCGCTGGTCGGGGAAACCGGGCGCAACAGCGATGATTTCTCCGCCGTCTTGCCCAAACCGCTCGACCGCGAGGCGCTGTTGTCCACGGCCGAGCGCGTCATTCTTTCTTCAGTGAACCGAGACGAGTAGCCATGCGTGTGTTGATTGCCGATGACCATGAACTTTTGCGCGATTTCTTCGATGCCTGGCTCCGAAAGGAAGGCATCGAGGTGACGGCGGCCTGCGATCTGCCTGCTGCGCTCGAGATTGCGCGAAAGGCCGAGCCTTTCGATCTGGTCCTGCTCGATTTCCGCATGCCGGGCATGGACCGGCTCGATGGCCTCGCGCGGTTCCTGGCCGAGGGCAAGGGGGCGGCTGTCGCGCTGATGTCGGGCAATGCCGCGCGTGACGTGGTCGAGGATGCGTTGCGCATGGGGGCGGCGGGTTTCCTGTCCAAGGTGATGCCGCCGAACGAATTCGTGGCCGCCGTTCGCGCGATGGCCAAGGGGGACAGGATCACGCTGCAAGATGACCCCTCCGCGCCCCGTGCGGCATCGATCGATGCAACGCCCCCCGGCGCCTTGACGCGGCGGGAACGCGATGTGCTCGAAAAGCTGTGCGAGGGCAAATCCGACGCCGATATCGCCCGCGACCTGGGCTTGGGCGAACCCACGGTGCGCCTCCATCTCAAGACCTTGTGCCGCAAGCTCGGCACACCCGATCGCGCGGCGGCCGCAGATCTTGCCCGGATCGCGGGCATGGTCTGAGCGCGCACGGCGCCTCGCGCTCAACCGGGGTCGGCGGGCCCCAGGCCAAAGACCACGGCGGCACTTGCCCCTGCGGCAAGCCCCGCCTCCCACTCCCTTTCGCGCGCGGCCTTGGCCCGCACCGGGTCCAGCCCGCCCGTGACGGTTTCGGGCGGCAGGCAGACAAGACCGTCATCATCCCCAAGGATCAGGTCGCCCGGATCGATCCTTGCGCCCCCCAGATCCACGGGCGCATTGATCACGCCCCCTTCGGCGCCCGTGGGGCCGCGCGGGGTGATGTGGCGGGCAAAGACCGCGAAATCCGGCCAGCCCGCCAGCGTCGCCACATCGCGCACCGCCCCGTCGACCACCAGCCCCGCGACACCCCTGCGCCGCAGCTGACCCGACAGGATATCCCCGATCATCGCCCAGTGCGCGTTGCCGCCCGCCGCCACGCACAGCACATCACCCGGTCCGACAAGGTCCAGCACATGCAGCATCGCGCCGAAATCGGGCGGGGTGACCTGCACCGTCACCGCCCGCCCGAACAGGCGCGGCTGTTCGCCTGCCGGGCGCAGCGGGCGCAGGCTCGGGTCGATCTGGCGCGCGCCCGGCGCGCAATCGACGGCCAGCGCCACGGGCACCGCGCGCCAGGGCGCGATGGCGGTTTCGGGCAGGGGCGCGGGCGCGGGATGGATCGTCACGGGCATGGCAGACCTCAGGCATGGCGTTTCAGGGCCGCCCCAAGCGCCGCGATCCCCTCTTCGATGCGGGCTTCGGACTGGGCGGAATAGTTGAACCGCGCGGTATTGGCGCGTTCGGTCACGGGGTGAAAACTGCCCCCCGGCACATAGGCGACCCGCGCCTCGGGCAAGGCCACGTCGCGCATGAAGGCCGTGGCATCGAACCCGTCGCGAAACGTCGCCCAGGTGAAAAGCCCGCCTTCGGGGTCGGTGACCGCGACATCTTGCGGGAAATGACGGCGCATCGCATCGAGCATCACCGCCTTTTTCCGCGCATAGGCCGCCCGCAGCGTTGCGACATGCGCATCGAGATCATGCTTTTTGAGAAACAGGCTCGTCGCGGCCATGTTCAGCGTCGAGGTCTGGGTGTCATTGGCGAGCTTCAAGAGCGCCATCTTGGCCCGCAGCGCAGGGGCCGCCACGGCCCAGCCCACCCGCAGCCCCGGCACCAGCACCTTGGAAAACGATCCCAGATGGATCACCCGCCCCTCGGTATCGAGCGATTTCAGCGTCGGCAGCGTCTCGCCCGTGAACCGGATCTGGCGATAGGGCGTATCCTCCAGCACGACCACGTCATGGGCATTGGCCAGCTCGAGCAGCCGGTGACGCCGCTCCAGCGACAGGGTGACGCCCGTGGGGTTCTGGAATTCGGGGATCGTGTAGATCATCCGGACCTTTGGCCGGGTCTTGAGCACATGTTCCAGCACGTCCATGCGCATGCCGTCGTCATCCATGGGAACCGGCGCATAAACCGGTTCGCAGGGGTCAAAGGCGATCCGCCCGCCCAGGAACGTCGGGTCCTCGGTCACGATGACATCGCCCGGATCGACCAGCATCCGCGCCGCGAAATCCAGCCCCTGCTGGCTGCCTTGCAAGATCAGCACATCCGCCGCGTTGCAGGGCGTGCCATCCGCCCGCATCAGGGCCGCCACCTGTTCGCGCAGCTCCGGCAAACCGTCCGAGGGGGCATATTGCATCGACTGCCCGCCCGGTGCCGCGATCACTTCGGCCATCACCTGCCCCAGCGCCTCGGCCGGAAACAGCGTCGGGTCCGGGTAGCCGCCGCCAAAGGAGATGATCGAGGGATCGGCCCCCAGCGCCAGCAATTCGCCGATGGCATTGGGCTCGACCCGCGCCATCCTCCGGGCCAGATGTATCGCCATCGTCCTGCCTCCCGCGCTGTCCTTGCCCCCAGATGAACAGGGCCGGACCCGCCGCCGCAACCCCCCTTTCGTGTCCGGCAGGCTAAAGCCCCTCGGCCCCGAGCGTCAGCGCCACGCGGTCGCCCGCGAACCATGTCCGGCCAAGTTCCACGGGCAAACCCGCGCCATCCACGTTGACCGCGACCGTGCGCAGGATCGCGGCCCCCGCAGGCAGCTGCAATTGCGCGGCCAGCGTGGGCGTCGCGGGTTTCGCCGTGATCTCGGTCCTTGCGCGGGTGTAATCGCCCAGGCCATGCGCCGCGAAAGCCGCCGTGACCGATTGGCTGCTCCGTAGCGCCGCGAGCATGTTCGGAAACCGCGCCGCCGGGAACACCGACCGAAACAGCGCGATGGGCGCGCCATCGGCAAGGCTCAGACCCTCGTAGACATGGACCTGTGCGCCCGTCTCCAGTTGCAGCGCCTCCGCCTCCTCGGCATTGGCGATCCGGGTTTCCAGCAACAGGATGCGCCGTTCCGGCACCCGGCCCGCCGCCGTCAGGTTCTGGTGGAACCGCACCCTTCGCCCCAGGGGATAGGCGGTGGGCCTGTGGCGCACGAAAACGCCCGCGCCGCGCCGCGCATGGACCATGCCCGCCTCCGCCAGATCCGCCAAAGCCCGGCGCACGGTGTGCCGGTTCACGCCAAAGCGGTCGGCCAACTGCGCCTCGGTCGGCAGCCGGTCGCCCGGCGCATATTGGCCGCGCGCGATATCCTCGGTGATGTGGTCGCGGATCGCGGTCCAGAGGGGGGATCGTCCCATCGGTGTCACCAAAACTTCATGCGGCGGCCCCTTGTGTCGACTCGGGGCCTGTGAGATCAGATTTGTATAGTTGTATAAATAAATGGACAACTTGCCAAGATGTCTGCCACCGACCCCAAAACCGCCGCCCGCCGCGACCGCCTGTCGGTTCTGGCCGGGGCCCCCGCCGAACGGCTGCGGGCGCTCTGGACCGACCACATGGCCGAAAGCCCAGACCACGACCTGATCCGCCCGCCCGAGATCGGCACGATCATGCTGCGCGGCAGGGCAGGGGCCACGGGCGCGCCCTTCAACCTTGGCGAGATGACGGTCACGCGCTGCTCGGTCCGGCTGGCCTCGGGCGCGGTGGGCCACGGCCATGTGCAGGGCCGCGACCGGGAGGCGGCGCGCATCGCCGCCCTCATCGACGCCCTGTCCGAGGATGGGCAGGCAGAGCGGCTTGATCTCGCGATCCTCGCCCCCCTTCGGAGCGAGGCGCAGGCCCGCAAGACCGCGCGCGCCACCCGCGCCGCCGCGACAAAGGTCGAATTCTTCACCATGGTCCGGGGGGATTGAGCCATGACGATCCAGTATCTCGACGGCGGTTTCGCCGATCCCGCCCGCGACGCGGCCCATGCCTTTCGGGCGGCCCTTCAGGCGATGGCGCGGCCCGGCCGGATCGAAACGATCACCGGAACAGCCCCGCCCGCGCCCTGTTCGGTGGCCGCTGCATCCCTGATCCTGACGCTGTGTGACACGACAACGCCGCTTTACCTCGCGCCCTCGCATGACACCGACGGTTTGCGCGGCTGGATCACCTTTCACACCGGCGCGCCCTTCACCGGGCCGGAACAGGCCATGTTCGGCTTGGGCACATGGGCGGCCTTGCAGCCCGTCACGCGCTTTGCCCCCGGCACGCCCGAATATCCCGACCGCGCCGCCACCCTGATCGTCGAGATGGAGACGCTCAGCGAGGTGGGCGCGACCCTCACCGGTCCGGGGATCGAGACGACATCGTCCTTGTCCCTGCCCGAGATCGCGGCTTTCCAGGCCAATCGCCGCCGCTTCCCCCTGGGCTTCGACACCTATCTCACCTGCGGCGACCGGCTGGCCGGCCTGCCGCGCAGCACGACAGTGGAGGGCTGAGCCATGTATGTCGCAGTCAAGGGCGGCGAGCGCGCCATCGACAATGCCCATGCCTGGCTTGCCGAGGAACGGCGCGGCGACCCGTCCGTCGCCGAGCTTTCCATCGCGCAGATCCGCGAACAGCTGACGCTTGCCGTGAACCGTGTGATGGCCGAGGGCTCGCTCTACGATCCCGACCTTGCGGCGCTTGCGATCAAGCAGGCGCGCGGCGACCTGATCGAGGCGGTCTTCCTCATCCGCGCCTATCGCACGACGCTGCCCCGCTTTGGTGCCTCCCACCCGGTCGACACCGCCGCCATGGCCTGCGACCGGCGCATTTCGGCGACCTTCAAGGACCTGCCGGGCGGCCAGATCCTAGGCCCCACCTTCGACTATACCCACCGGCTGCTCGATTTCGCGCTGGCCGCCGAAGGGCTTGCCCCCGATGCCGCCCCTGAGGCCGAGGCCGATGGCACCCCCGTGCCCCATGTCACGGGGTTTCTGGCGCGCGAGGACCTGATCCAGCCGGAACCCGATGGCCCCGCAACCCCCCGCGACCTGACGCGCGAACCGCTCGATTTCCCCGCCGACCGTCCCCTGCGCCTGCAGGCGCTGACGCGCGGCGACGAGGGGTTCGTCCTGTCGCTCGCCTATTCCACCCAGCGCGGCTACGGCAAGAACCACCCGTTCGTGGGCGAATTGCGCATCGGCACCGTGCCCGTCGAGATGGAGATCCCCGAACTCGGCTTTTCCATCGAACTGGGCGAGGTCGTTCTGACCGAATGCGAAACCGTGAACCAGTTCACCGGCTCGAAAACCGAGCCGCCGCAATTCACCCGCGGCTATGGCCTGGTGTTCGGCCAGACCGAGCGCAAGGCGATTTCCATGGCGCTCGTCGACCGCGCGCTCAGGTGGGAGGAACTGGGCGAGGACAATTCCGGCGCGCCCGCGCAGGACGTGGAATTCGTCCTTTACCATGCCGACAACGTGCAGGCGACGGGGTTCCTCGAACATATCAAGCTGCCCCATTACGTCGATTTCCAGTCGGAACTGGAACTGATCCGGCGTCTGCGGGCCGAGGCGATGGCGACCACACGGCAGGAGGCCGCGGAATGAGCGACTACAATTTCGCCTATCTCGACGAACAGACCAAGCGCATGATCCGCCGCGCGATCCTCAAAGGGGTCGCCGTGCCGGGCTACCAGGTCCCTTTCGCCTCCCGCGAGATGCCGATGCCCTATGGCTGGGGCACGGGCGGCGTGCAGGTGACGGCCGCCTGCCTGACGCCCGAGGATACGTTGAAGGTGATCGACCAGGGCGCGGATGACACGACCAATGCCGTCTCGATCCGCAAGTTCTTTGAAAAGACGGCACAGATCGCCGTGACCGAACGCACGACCGAGGCAACGATCATCCAGACCCGCCACCGCATCCCCGAAACGCCCCTGACCGAGGCGCAGATCCTCGTCTACCAGGTGCCGATGCCCGAACCCTTGCGCTTTCTAGAACCCTCCGAGGTCGAGACGCGCAAGATGCATGCGCTGCAGGATTACGGGCTCATGCATGTGAAGCTCTACGAGGATATCGCCCGCCACGGCGAAATCGCGACCGCCTATTCCTACCCGGTGATGGTCGAGGACCGCTATGTCATGTCGCCCTCGCCGATCCCGAAATTCGACAACCCGCGGCTGGTGTCCGCCGCGCTGCAACTCTTCGGTGCGGGGCGCGAGCAGCGCATCTATGCCGTGCCGCCCTTCACCCGCGTGGTGAGCCTCGATTTCGAGGACCATCCCTTCGACCCGTCCAAAGCGCCCCACCCCTGCGCGCTGTGCGGGGCCGAGGAGAGCTATCTCGACGAGGTGATCACCGATGACCGGGGCAGCCGCATGTTCGTCTGTTCCGACACCGATTATTGCGCCGGACGGCGCGGGGAGGCGGCATGACGGGCGGCGAAAAACGCGCGTTTTTCGCGTCGGAAAACCCGGGTTTTCCGGCGCGGAAAACTGCAGTTTTCCGGCACGGTTTGCGGCAGCAAACCGCGCATCTGCCCCGAAACCTGCGCGGGGCGGCCGATGCTGGCATGCATATTTTTGGAAAGATGAAGGGGAAGGGCGCATGACACCGCTTCTCGACGTGCAATCCTTGGGAAAAAGCTATGGCGGGCGGATCGGCTGTGCCGATGTGTCCTTCCGCCTGTGGCCCGGCGAGGTGCTGGGCATCGTGGGCGAAAGCGGCTCGGGCAAGTCGACGCTGTTGAATTGCCTGGCCGGTCATCTGCCCCCCGACACGGGCCGCGTCATCTTCGACACCCGGGCCGAGGGGCCGCGCGATGTGCTGACCATGTCCGAGCCCGAGCGCCGGATGCTGGGGCGCACCGATTGGGCCTTTGTCCACCAGAACCCGCGCGACGGGTTGCGGATGCGCATCTCGGCGGGCGGCAATGTGGGCGAGCGGCTGATGGCCGTGGGCGCGCGCCATTACGGCGAGATCCGGGCGCAGGCGACCGATTGGCTGGGCCGGGTCGAGATCGCCGAGGCCCGCATCGACGATCGCCCCAGCGCCTTTTCGGGGGGGATGCAGCAGCGCCTGCAGATCGCGCGCAATCTCGTGACCGGTCCGCGGCTCGTCTTCATGGACGAACCTACGGGCGGGCTCGACGTGAGCGTGCAGGCAAGGCTTCTGGACCTGATCCGGGGGTTGGTGCGGCGGATGGGGCTGTCGGCCATCGTCGTCACCCATGATCTTGCCGTCGTGCGGCTTCTGGCCGACCGGCTCATGGTGATGAAGGATGGACGCGTGATCGAAACCGGCCTGACCGACCAGGTGCTCGACGATCCGCAAGCCCCCTATACCCAGCTGCTCGTCAGCTCCGTCCTGCAGGTGTGACCCGATGACCCCCATGATCCATGTCGAAAATCTGGCCAAGAATTTCACGCTCCACAACCAGGGCGGCGCGACCATTCCGGTGATCGCGGGGGCGGGCTTTGCCGTCGCACCCGGCGAATGCGTGGCGCTGACGGGTGAAAGCGGGGCGGGCAAATCCACGATCATGCGCATCCTCTATGGCAATTACCTGGCCCAGGGCGGCAGCGTCCGGATCGGCAGCCTCGACATCACCCGGGCAGAGCCGCGCGAGATCCTCGCGCTCCGGCGCGAGACCTTGGGCTATGTCTCCCAGTTCCTGCGCGTCGTGCCGCGCGTGCCCACGCTGGAGGTGGTGGCCGAACCGCTTCTGGCCCTTGGCCGTCCGGAGGCCGCAGCGCTCGACCGCGCCCGCGATCTGCTCACGCGGCTGCGCATTCCCGAACGGCTCTGGTCGCTCTCGCCCACCACATTCTCGGGCGGCGAACAGCAGCGCGTGAACATCGCGCGCGGCTTTGCCCATGCCTATCCGGCGCTCCTGCTCGATGAGCCGACTGCGAGCCTTGACGCCACGAACCGCGAAACCGTCCTGACCCTGATCGAGGAGGCCAAGGCAGGCGGCGCGGCCATCGTCGGCATCTTCCATGATCTCGAGGCCCGCGCCCGTGTCGCCGACCGCGAGATCGACGTCTCGGTCTTCACCCCGAGGCTCGCGTGAGCGAGGGCGGCACGGTACCGGGCCGCCTGATCGCGGTCGTCGGCCCCTCGGGCGTCGGCAAGGACAGCTTGATGGAGGCGCTTTGCGCCAAACGCCCCGATCTTGTCCGTGTGCGCCGCGTGGTCACCCGCGCCCCTGAGGCAGGGGGCGAGGATTTCGAGGCCATATCGCCCGCGCTTTTCGCGGCCCGCGCGGCGGGGGGGGATTTCGCGCTGCATTGGCAGGCCCATGGGCTGAGCTACGGCATCCCGCGCGAGGTGCATCAGACCCTGGCGCGCGGGCAGGATGCGCTGGCGAACCTGTCGCGGGCCATGTTGGGACAGGCCGCGCGGGTCTTTCCGGGCCTCCATGTCCTGCATGTCACCGCGCGCCCCGAGGTTCTGGCCGCACGGCTGGCTGGCCGGGGGCGCGAGGGGCGGGCCGAGATCGCCCGCCGCCTTGCGCGGCCCGCGCCCGCCTTCCCCGCAGGCCTGACCGTGACCGAGATCGACAATTCCGGACCGCTCGAGCGCGCCGTCGACGCGGCGCTTTCGGCGCTCTACCCCGAAAGGGTGTAGCGGTGGACGAGGTGGAACAGACCGTCGTCATCCTCGCCCATCAGGCACAGGCTGTCGATCACGACGGGGGCCGCCAGATGGGGCGCGAAATGGGTGGCGAGCACGCGTTCCGTCACCTCGGCCGCCTCTGGCGACAGCGCGCCGGTGAGCGTCAGGTGAAAGCGGAATTCCTCCATCACGTAAGGATAGCCCCAGAGCGCCAGAAGCGCCTCTTGCCGCTCGGTCAGGGAGGATTTGCGCCGCCGTGCCAATTCGGCCTCGGAGGGTGGCGCGCGGAACGGGTCGAGGGCTGCGACGGTGGCCCCTGCCAGATCGGCCAGCGCCGCCGAAGGGGCCGCAGGCACGATGGCGATGAAACGGCCCAGCCGCCTGAGCGTCATTGCCGGGATCGTCACGGGCGCGCGGCTCGCGCAAAACCCCCGCGCGGCGGCGTCGAGCGCTGCAGCACTCGTGCCATGGGCGAGGTGAAAGGGCGGCTTGACCGTGCCGTGAAACCCGTATTTGCGGGGTGTCGCGGTCAAGGCCTCGGCGCTGTCGGGCAGGCCCGGCAGATCGGGCGGCACGGTGCGGGCCCCCGCCACGCTGTCCCAACCCAGCCAATCCGCGCCCGCGCGGTAAAGCCCGCCCTCGGGCACCACGTAAAGACCATAGCGGCGAAATCCGTCCATATCACAGAGACCTTTCGAGACTGACATGCCCAAGGACCATGCCCCGATGACAGAAATCCTGACGCTGGCCAATGCACGGCTGATCTTGCCCGAGGGCGACATCACGGGGCGGATCAGCTTTCGCGGGGGCGAGATCGTCGAACTGGCCCATGGCAGCGCTGTGCCGGCAGGGGCCGTGGATTGCGAGGGCGATATCGTCGCGCCGGGCCTGGTGGAATTGCATACCGACAACCTCGAGCGTCACATCCGCCCCCGACCCTCGGCGCATTGGCCGCACAAACCCGCCATTGTCGCCCATGATGCCGAGCTTGCGGGCTGCGGGATCACCACGGTCTTCGACGCGATCCGGGTGGGCTCGATCGAGGGCAAGGGCGGCATCGGCTGGTCGCGCTATGCCCGCGACCTGGCCGATGAACTCTTGGCGATGCGGGCCTCGGGGGCGCTCAAGATCAGCCATCACATCCACCTGCGCGCCGAGATCTGTTCCCATTCGCTGATCGAGGAACTGGCCCAGTTCGGGCCCGAGGACCGGATCGGCATCCTGAGCCTGATGGACCATACGCCGGGCCAGCGCCAATTCGCGGATCTGGGGCAATACGCCACCTACATGAAGGGCAAGCACGGGCTGTCCGAGGAGGTGTTCCAGGAGCATGTCCGCACGCGCAAGGCGCTGGGCGAGGTGGTGCGCGCGCCCCATGAGGCCGCCGCCGTCGAGGCCGCGCAACGGCTGGGCGCGGTCCTGGCCAGCCATGACGACACCGAGGTGGACCATGTGATCCGCTCCGCCGGCCATGGCATCGCGCTGGCGGAATTTCCCACGACGCGCGAGGCCGCGCGCGCCTGCCGTGACCATGGCATCGCGGTGATGATGGGGGCCCCGAACCTTGTGCGGGGCGGATCGCATTCGGGCAATGTCTCGGCCATGGACCTGGCGCGCGAGGACCTCCTCGACATCGTCTCGTCGGATTACGTGCCTGCGGCGCTCCTTTATGCGGCCGTGCTTCTGGGCGAGATCTGGGGCGATCTGCCCCGGGCGCTGGCGACCGTGACGCGCGCGCCCGCCCATGCGGCGGGGCTTATGGACCGGGGAAGCCTCGCCGAAGGGATGCGGGCCGATGTGATCCGGTTCCGGCTGGTCGAGGGCGTGCCGGTCCTGCGCGGGGTCTGGTCGGCGGGGGCGCGCGTTGCCTGATAATCGCGCCAAAGGCGCGTTGCGTGATAATCGCGCCAAAGGCGCGTCGCCTGAGGATCGCGCCAAGGGCGCGTAGCCTGAGCGTCGCGCGCGCGGGTGCGGTCCGGTCTGCATATTTGTGGAAAGATGAAGGGGGCGCACCGTGCTCAGTGCCCCAGCCCTTCGCGCTCCAGCCAGCTCATGGCGGCGGGGATGTCGCCCGCATCGCGCAGCTCCAGCACCAGGTGCGGGCGCTGGGGCAGGGCTGCGATGGCGCGAAAGACGGCGTGCCAATTCACCGTGCCGCGCCCGGGCGGCCAATGCCGGTCGGCGAACCCATCGGCATCTTGCAGATGGACATGGGCGAGCATCGCGCCCGCATCGGTGACGAAATAATCGACGGGCGGCGCGCCGGTGGCGCAATGGGCGTAATGGGCATGGCCCGTGTCGATCGAGAGCCTGACGGCATCGCTGGCAAAGCGCAGGGCCAGTTCGCGACGAAAGCCCGGGGCGATATCCTCGATATTCTCGATCACGAGCGTCACGCCCTCGGCCTCGGCGCGGGCGAGGGCGGGGGCAAGGAGGGCCACGGCGCGCTCCATCTTGGCCTCGAAGGCGGAGGGGCGGTTGCCGCTTTGGGGATTGTCGCCGAAATTGAACCAATCCCAGGTGGTGAAGGGGGAATGGATCACCATCTGCGACGCGCCAAGGGCGGCGGCCGCCTCGACCCCTGTCACGAAGCGGCGCGCGACGATGGGGGCGATGTCCACATCCGCCATGTCGAGCGCCATGTCGTAGAAGGGTCCGTGGATGCCGAGCCGTCCCTCGAACCCGTCCAGATGGCGCCTGGCCTCGGCCACCACGCCCTGCCAATCCCCGGTCAGAACGCCCGGGCGCAGGAAATCCTGCACCTCCAGGTCGCGCTGCCCGTCGATCAGCCAGTCGCGATAGCGGGGGAGATCCGCGACCATCAGGGCCGCACCGATCTTGAGGGGGAGCATCAGAACACCTGCCTTCCACAGCGCCAGACGGCCTGGACCACGGGTTGATCGCCGACACTTCGTACCGCGACCAGATCGGCGCGCAAGCCCGCCTCGATCCGCCCCCGGTCGGGCAGCCCGGTCATGCGCGCAGGCGCATCGGTGACAAGGGCGATCGCACCCGGCAGATCATGGGAAAAGGCCGGGTCCGCCGCCAGCCGGAAGGCCGCGTCGAGTGGCGAGCGCGGGATGTAGTCTGAGGCCAGCGCATCGACGAGGCCCAGCGACAACAGTTCCGCCACCGAGACATTGCCCGATTGCGACCCGCCGCGCAGGTAGTTCGGCGCGCCCGCCACGATCGCCATCCCCAGCTCGCGGGCGCGGGCTGCCGCCGCGACCGTGGTCGGGAATTCCGAGATCGCAAGCCCTTCCCGCGCGGCCTGGTCTGCCTGTTCCACACTGCGGTCGTCATGGCTCATCGCGGGCAGGGCGCGGGCGCGGGCGGCGGCCACGACATGGGCGCGCACCTCGGCCCCGCGCCGACGCGAGCGGTCGAGCAGCTCGTCCAGCATGCCCCGACCCGTCTCCTCGTCCACCTCCATCTCGTGGATCATGTGGGAAAACCAGCGCCCTATATCCGGGCTTTGCCGGTCGCCCGGTGTATGGTCCATCACCGACACGAGCCGCGTCAGCGGATGATCCGCCGTGGCATCGATCAGCGCCATCGTGTCGGGATCCGAAATCTCGCAGCGCAGGTGCAAGAGATGCTCGGCGCGGAACGCGCCCGACGCCTGCCCCTCGGCCAGTGCGGCCACAAGCGGCTCGAGGATCTCGCGCCGCTCGGGCCGTTTCATCGAGGCGCCCACCGACAGGCTGTCGAAGACCGTCGTGGTCCCGCCCGAGATCACCACCGCATCATGCGCCATCAGTGCGGGCAGGAAGGGCCAGAGCACGCCCTGCCGGGGATGGGTGTGACGCTCCACGTGGTCGGTATGCAGATCGACGATCCCGGGGATCAGGAAGGCCCCGCCCAGATCGACCCCATCGCCCGCCCGCGTCATGCCCGCGATGCGCCCGTCCTCGATCGCAAGCCCGCCCTCGACGATGCCGCGCGGCATGACGATGCGCGCATTGCGCAGCGTGAGGGGCAGGCTGGGGGGCTGGGCGTCGAACATCGGAAAGGCTCCTTTTGAACGACCGCTGACCGGGCCGTTGAACGCACCGTATGAATCGCCGCCATGTAACGCCCATGTCGCGGTCGGGTGAAGCTTTCGTGACGCGCCTGCCCCGTCGCGGTGGATGCTTTCCCGACCCGCCAGGGCGAATCGTGATCCGGGTAGGTGCCTTGGGGGGATTCGCCTGCCAAAGCGCCGGTTTACTTCGACATTTGGCCGATTTGTCGAGGCGCGCCCCCTGGGGCGGGACCAGGGCGCGTGGGGTGTCGCTCGATGATTCCCCCATGGGATCAGGCGTTTCGCGGATCGTCACAAATCATTCGTGGAACCATTACACAACGATCATGCAACGCCCCTAGGCCTCGGCGCGTCACCGCCGGGCGCTGCTGCTCCCCGTGGTGGCCCATGTTTCAACACCGGGATGCACATTCATGTTCAAGCTCACCGTATCGGCCGCAGCCCTTGCCGCGACCGCCGTTCTTTCCACCGCCGCGCTGGCGCAGGATTGGCGCACCGAAATGCCCGTCCTGCGGATCGGGCTGCTGGGCGGCGAGAATGACGCCGATCGCCTGCGCGACAATGCCTGCCTGAAAGAAGACCTCGAAGAGCTGCTCGGCGTGCAGGTCGACCTCTTCCCGGCCCCCGATTACGCGGGCGTGATGCAGGGCCTTCTGGCCGACCAGCTCGATTACGCCCAGCTTGGCGCGTCGTCCTATGCGGGCATCTACCTGCAGGACCCCGAAGCGGTCGAGCCGATCTTCGTCGCCGCCGAGGCCGATGGATCGACCGGCTATTTCGCCGTGATGTATGCCCGCGCCGACAGCGGCATCACCTCGCTCGAGGAGATGCAGGGCCGTAGCCTCGCCTTTGCCGATCCCAATTCCACCTCCGGCTATCTCGTGCCGCTGGCCGAACTGACGCGCGGCGGCATCGATATCGAGAGCTATTTCTCGGAAACCGGCTTTGGCGGCGGACACGAGCAGGCGGTCGTGGCCGTGCTCAACGGCCAGTATGACGCGGGCGTCACCTGGGTGTCCGGCGTGGGCGATCCTGCCGAGGGCTATACCCGTGGCAACCTGCGCTCCATGATCGACAATGGCCTTCTGAACATGGCCGATCTGCGCATCATCTGGCAGTCGAGCCAGATCCCCAACGGCCCGATCGTCGTGCGCACCGACATGCCCGCAGAGCCGCGCGCGCTGATCACCGACTACCTCGCCAACCAGCTCCAGAACGAGCCCGAATGCTACTACTCCACCTCGGGTGGGGACGGCATGGGCTATGTCGCCGTCGACCACAGCTTCTTCGAGCCGGTCGTCGAAATGCGCCGCATGCAGACCAGCAGCCGCTGATCTGCACGGGGCCTCACGGCGCGGCAGTCCCCGCCGCGTCGTGTCCGGGGTTGGTCGCGCCCGTCGCGGCTTGGTCCGGCTTCACGAGCGTCCGGCACCGTGCCGGGCAATCCGAACACCACCAAACCAACCAACCGACCGACGATTTCCGTCCAGAAAGGGTCACAAGATGAAATTCACCGTCCTTGCACTCCTGACCGGCGCCACCGCGCTCACCTCCACCGCAGCCCTCGCGCAGGATTGGCGCGACGAGGTTCCCGTCTTCCGCATCGGCCTTCTGGGCGGCGAGAACGAGGCCGACCGCCTGCGCGACCACGCCTGCCAGGAAGCCTATCTGGAAGAGCGTCTGGGCGTCGATGTCGAGCTCTACCCCGCCTCCGACTATGCCGGCGTGATGCAGGGTCTCTTGGCCGGTCAGCTGGAATTCGCGGGGCTCGGCTCGGCGGGTTACGCCGGCATCTACCTGCAGGACCCCGAGGCGGTGCGCCCGCTCTACACCACCATGCAGGTGGACGGCTCGCTCGGCTATTACTCGGTCATGTATACCCGCGCCGACAGCGGGATCGAGACGCTGGAACAGATGGAAGGCCGCAGCCTCGCCTGGGCCGACCCGAATTCCACCTCCGGCTATCTCGTGCCGAACGCCGAATTGCGCGCAATGGGGATCGAGCCGGAAGCCTATTTCTCCGAAACCGGCTTTGGCGGCGGTCATGAACAGGCGGTCATCGCGGTTCTGAACGGCCAGTACGATGGTGGCGTCACCTGGACCTCGGGTGTGGGCGACATCAACCAGGGCTACAGCCGCGGCAACCTGCGCTCCATGGTCGACCGTGACCTGCTCGACATGTCCGAGATCAACATCATCTGGCAGTCGAACCTGATCACCAACGGCCCCCGCGTGATCCGCGCCGACCTGCCGCAGGAACTGCAGGATCTGGTGATGGGCGCGATGATGCAGCTCCAGACCATCGACCGCGCCTGCTTTGACGCGATCAACGATGGCGAGGCGATGGGCTATTGGCCGATCACCTCCGAATTCTACGAGCCGATCATCAACATGCGCCGCCAGGCCACCGGCACGCGCTGAACCAAACAAACAGGAACGGGGCTGGCCTTGGGCCGGCCCCGTTTCGTCCTGTCCGCCCGGCCGCATCCTTTCGGCCATGACCAAAAGGTTGACCCCATGCTGAAGATCGAGAAACTGACCCGCCGGTTCGGCCAGAACCTTGCCGTCAACAACGCCAACCTGGAAATCCCCGATGGCCAGATGGTGGGCATCATCGGGCGTTCCGGGGCGGGCAAATCCACGCTCCTGCGGCTTCTGAACCGCCTGATCGACCCCTCCGAGGGGCAGATCCTGTTCGGCGACACCGATATCGCCGCCCTCAAGGGGCGCGAGCTGCGCGCCTGGCGGTCCGATTGCGCGATGATCTTCCAGCAATTCAACCTTGTCGGCCGTCTTGACGTGGTGACCAATGTCCTGACCGGGCGGCTCTACGATGTGCCCGCCTGGCGTTCGATGGCGCAGGTCTTCACGCCGCGCGAACGCGCCTTCGCGATCCAGGCGCTCGACCGTCTGGGCATGGCCCATACCGCGCTTCAGCGCGCCGAAACGCTGTCGGGTGGCCAGCAGCAGCGCGTCGCCATCGCCCGCGCGCTGGCACAGGAACCCAAGATCCTTCTGGCCGACGAACCCATCGCCTCGCTCGATCCGATGAACGCCAAGATCGTGATGGACGCTCTGCGCGACATCAACCGGCAGGACGGGATCACCGTGATCTGTAACCTCCACACGCTCGACACCGCGCGCAATTACTGCGACCGGATCATCGGCATGCAGGATGGCCGCATCGTATTCGACGGCACGCCCGATCTTCTGACCACCCAGATGGCGCGCGAGATCTACGGCGCCGAGGCGGATGAAGCCTTCAACGAGGCCGCGACCTCGACCGCCATCCCGACCGCGCCCGCGCCTGTCCGCGTTCCGGCCTGAGGGGGACAGCACGCATGACCTATGCCAATCCCGCGGACGGCGTGCCGGGCGATGCCCCGCGCGACGCCGTCTCCACCTATGAACGCCACCGGGCCGAGCTGCGCGCCTCCAAGCGGCTCTGGAACATCGTGGCGCTTCTGGCCTTTCTCGTCTGTCTCGGCCTCTCGGTCTGGATCAGCCAGTTCTACCCCGAACGGCTGGCCAATGGCCTGCCGCGCATCTTCGAATATTTCGGCACGATCCTGCCCGACCTGCAATGGAACCTGCTCTTCGAGGGGCGCACGCCCGATGGCCGCGCCGTGCCCGGCTCGCTCACCTTCTGGTATACCGATTTCTGGACCTATCTGGCGCTGATCTGGGAAACCATCCTGATGGCGATCACGGCGACGCTGCTTGGCGCGGCCGTGGCCTTCGTCCTGTCCTTCCCGGCGGCCGTGAACCTTGCGCCCAACAGCTGGGTCTACTGGGTCTCGCGCCGGTTCCTCGAAATCTGTCGCGGCATCCCCGAGATCCTTCTGGCGCTCGTCTTCGTCTTCATGATCGGGATCGGCCCGCTTGCGGGCGTCTTGGCCATCGCGATCCACACCGCCGGTGCCCTGGGCAAGCTCTTTGCCGAGGTGAATGAGAACGCCTCCTCCCGACCCGTCGAGGGCATCACCGCCGTCGGCGGCACATGGGCCGAAAAGATGGCTTACGGTGTCGTTCCGCAGGTCGCGCCGAATTTCTTCAGCTACGCCATGCTGCGCTTCGAGATCAACGTGCGCGCCTCCTCCATCATCGGCTTCGTCGGTGCGGGCGGGATCGGGCAGGAACTCAACCGCGTCATCTCCTTCTATTCCGATGACCGGGTGATGGCCGTCCTCATCCTCGTCGTGCTGACCGTGACCATCATCGACCTGATCTCCGAGCGGATCCGCCTCGGCTATATCGGGCGGGAGAATTTCGCATGAGCATCGCCTCCCTTTCCGCCGTCACCGAGGCTCAGGTCGCGGGCCTGCGCCAGGCCCATCCCGGTGCCTTCGACACGCCGCTGCGGAGGCTGCGCCGCTGGGCGCCCCTGATCCTTGCGGTGATCTATGTCATCGGCTCGATGTGGTATTTCGAATTCGGTCGGCTTCTCGATGCCTCCGACCGCGTCCTGCGCCTCTTGCGCAATTTCGTGGTCTGGCAGGACATGGAAACCTGGTCCTATCGCCAGATCTACGTGGGCATCGCCCAGACCCTCGCCATGGCCTTTCTCGGCACGCTTCTGGGCACGATCGGGGCGCTGGGCGCGGGCTTCCTGGCCGCGCGCAACGTCATGCCCTTCGGGATCGTGCGCCAGATCGTGCGCCGCATCCTCGACATCCTGCGCGGCATCGACAGCCTGGTCTGGGGCCTCGTCTTCGTGCGCGCCGTGGGGCTCGGGCCGCTGGCGGGCGTTCTCGCCATCTTCGTTTCCGATCTCGGCACGCTGTCGAAACTCTATTCCGAGGCGATCGAGAACATCGACCGCAAGCAGGTCGAAGGCGTCAAGGCCACCGGTGCCAGCCAGCTCGGCGTGATCCGCTACGGCTATATCCCGCAGGTCCTGCCGGTCTTCATCTCGCAATCGCTCTATTTCCTCGAAAGCAACACGCGCTCGGCCACCATCCTCGGCATCGTGGGCGCAGGCGGCATCGGGATGATCATCATCGAACGCTTCCGCGCGCAGCTCTACGACCAGGTGGCTTTCGTGGTGCTGAACGTGCTGATCCTCATCTTCGCCATTGACTGGCTGTCCAAGCGCGTGCGCCTCTGGGCCATCGGAGAAAAGCACGATCCATGACCAAACAGCTGACCGAGGCCCCGACCATCCACCCGGAAGCCGAGATCGGGGCCGATGTGACCCTCGGCCGCTGGACCGAGGTGGGCCGCCTGACCAAGCTCGCCCAGTGCGAATTGGGCGATTATTCCTACATCTGCGATTTCGGCCACGTGATCTGGTCGACCGTGGGCAAATGGACCAACATCGCCAACATGGTGCGCCTCAACCCCGGCAACCATCCCACCTGGCGCGCCAGCCAGCACCACGCGATCTACCGCGCCGCCCAATACGGGTTCGGCGCGGACGAGGCGGAATTCTTCGAATGGCGCAAGGAACACTGGGTCACCATCGGCCATGATGTCTGGATCGGCCATGGCGCGACGGTGCTTGCAGGCGTGACCGTGGGCACAGGTGCCGTGGTGGGGGCAGGGGCCGTCGTCACCCGCGACGTGCCGCCCTACACCATTGTCGCGGGCAGCCCGGCGCGGCCCATCCGCCGCCGCTTCACCGAAGGCCAGGAACAGGCGCTGATGGACATCGCCTGGTGGGATTGGGACCACGCCCGCTTCGGCGCGGCCATCCCCGATTTCCGCGCCCTGTCCATCGACGCCTTCATCGAGAAATACCGCCCCTGAAGCATGTCGCGCAAAAGTGGGAACCGGTTTTGCGCTCCCCGGACATGCGAAATCAGACAGCATGTCGCGCAAAAGTGGGAACCGGTTTTGCGCTCCCCGGACATGCGACACCAAAAGGTTGGAGTGCGGCGCGTGACTGCGAATGAACGCGACGCGCTCTAACCCCCTAACCCGGCGCGCGGGTCCGGCGCGCCAGCGCCTCCAGCGCGGCCAGCGCGCGCGGATCGGGCCGCGCCCGCGTCTGCGCCGATGCCGCAGGCAGGCCCGGTCCGCCCGGATGCAGGTGCAACCCTGCCTGCTGGACCCGCATCAGCTTGTCCACGCCTTCGGCGCGCGGCAGCCCCTCGGGGCCCAGGCTCAGGATGCCGCCCCGCCACGACAGCGTCACCGGCCCCTCCAGCATCCGCGCCACATCAGCGGCAAAGGGCAGGATCAGCACCGGCACCAGCACCCCCTCCATCCCTACGCCATCGGGCGGCATCAGCCGCGCCATGTCGCTCAGGCTCGCCCCCGCCCGGATCGGGCACAGCGCGCCGCCCTCGGCCCGCCAGACCCGGTCGAGCGCCCGGACCGGTGCCAGCCTCGGATCGCGCCGCGCCCTGATCTCGGCCAAAAGCCCCGCCAGCGCCGCCGCCCCGTCAAGCCCCGCCGCGCACAGGATGCGCACCGCGCGCCCGGCCTCCTCCGCCAGCCCCCAGGGCAGGCCCGCGCCCCGCGCCGCCCGCCGCCCCAACGCCTCGATCTCGCCAAAGGACAGGCTGTCGGTCATGGCGCGGCCAGCCGCGCGACAGGGCAGGGCGCCCCGCCAAAGACCCGTGCCGCGACCCGGTCGGCCTCATGCCCCTGCCGGACCTCCGCCCCCAGAAAGGCCAGCATCGCCCGGATCAGCAGAGCGGGCCGCATATCGGCATCGATCAGGTTCTCGCGGATCTCGGCATAGGGCGCAAAAGCCGCGATCTGCGCCCGCCTTATCGCTGCGCGATGGTCGGGATGATCGAGCAACACCTGCGCCACCGGCGTCTCGTCGGGATAAAGCCCCAGGTCCCGCCACGCCCGCACCGCGTCATGCACCACCGCCAGCGGCAGCTCGAACGGTGCGCCCGGCCCGCCGTCTCGCGCGCCCAGCCTCGGGTCCTGTTCCTCGCCCGTCATCGACCAGGCCAGCGCCGTCATCGACACCTGCGACCAGTCGCGCTCCAGCGCCCAGCCATGCACCCCCGCGATCAGCCCGCGCACGCGTCCCACCGCCATGGCCCCGTCGATCCGGTAATCCCGGTCCAGCCGGTCCGACATGCAATGGCCCAACCCGTCCACCAGCACCCCATGCGGCTCCAGCATGGCCGAGGCCAGAACCTCCTGCGCCGCGATCGGCAGCGCCCCGTCGGCCCAGCGCGCCAGATCCGCCCAGGGCGCGCGCGCCGCAGGGCCTGCCGCCATCCGCCCGATCAGCGCCGCGCGCCCCTCGAAATCGGGGGCGGCGATCCGCGCGGCCACCTGCCGCCATTCCGCCTCTCCCGCCGTCTCGAGGGCGCGCACACGTCCCAGCGCCTCCTCGCGCGCCATCATCCAGGTGTTGAACAGGCAGGGATGGTTCACCGCGAAAGCGGCCATGCCCAACCCGGCCCAAAGCCCGACACCCAGCGCGCGCGCCCCCGCCTCCTCCAGCGCGACGGCCCCCGCGCCGCCGCGGTCCCGCGCCATCGCCTCGCACAGGTCGCGCGCCAGGATCCGCGCCAGCCACAGCATCAGCAATTCGGCCTGGTAGGGCGCATGCAGCTCGGGCCGATCCTCGATCAGGTCCCGGTCGGTCGTCCCCGCCTTGCCCGAGGCCAGGACCGCCCCGGTCCAGACCAGCGCCCCCCCCTCCGGGATCGGCGCAGGCTGCGCGCCTTGCGACAGCGCCGCGACGACCCGGGTCCATGATCCTTCGTCGCGCTGCAACCGCGCCACGCACAATTCCCGCTCGCTGGCCCGGAACGGCCCATCCCCGCCAAGCTCATCGAACAGCCGCGCAAGCGCCAGGCTGTCTGGCACCCCGTCATGGAGCGCCACGCCGATCCCGTCCCCGCCGCTGACCGCCACCAGGGCATAGGACCGGCCCCCGATCCCGATCCCGTAGACCGCCCGCCCATGCCCCGCCGCATCACAGGTGAAAACCCGCCGCTCGAGGGCCCGGCCGGACAGCGACAGGCGGCGCAGCAGTTGTGGCACGAAACTCAGCCGGCTTGGCCGCATTTCGCCCAATCGGGCCAATTGCATGACGTGCGCCGGAGGGCGCAGGGCCCGGGCCGGGCTCGGGCTCGCACCGGTCATGTTCCGACGGTCCCGGACGATGCCGTGCGCGACGCCACGCCCCGCGCCATCGGCTTGCCGTCCGTTGCGCGCAGGCGCGAAAGCCCGCGTGCAGGCCTGTGCGGGCCGCTTTCCTCAGCCGTGCCGCCGCCGTCCATCGCGCGCCCGCCTTCCCATGTCCCGCTTGGCCCAGCATGGGCCGTGCGGCGGCAGAGGTCAAACCAAACCGCGCCCGCTCAGCCCAGCCGCTGGTCCACCCCGCCCAGATCCTCCGCCGCTTCCGATCCGTCCCGGGGCAGGGGATTGACCGGGGCCATGCCCAGCATCGACAGCACGGCCCGGACATCGGCGGCATTGCCCGCGGCCACCATCACCTCCGCAAGCAGCGCGCGCAGCGGCATGGCGCCCGGCTGCGCCTCGATCGCGGTCACAAGGATCGCGGTCGCCGCCGCAAGATCGCCCTCGCACAGCGCGATCCGCGCCCGGACATGCGCGTCCTGCAGGGGCGAAATCTCGGCCCCCACATGCGCCAGTATCCCGCGCGCCAGCTGGAGGCGTTCCGCCTCAAGCGCCAGGTCGACGACCAGATCGACCGCATCGGACCGGCTGGCCATGGGCTGCGCGCGGCGCGCCCGTTCCAGCGCCGCCTCGATATCGCCGCGCCCCAACAGGGCCCGGATCAACAGATGCTCGCCCGTGCCGGGGATAGGCACGCCATCCCCGCCCGTGCCTGCTGCAAGCCCCTCGGGCTCACCGAATGCTGAATGACGCGCCATGCCCAACCCCTTGTTGCGTGTCGATCACGGGATACGGCGCGCAGCATGGTTCCGGCCCGCCCATCGCTGGCCGCGCCTCGTCCGCGCATCGACATCCCCCTTTCGCCACCCTTGCGACGATGGGTTAACACAGGGTTAACGCGGGCCTCGCCAAAGCCGCGCCTCCGCTTTTGGCACCGCCGTCTTGCGCAGTATTTCCATCCCTTTGCCGCGCAGCCGCGTTGCGCCTCGGGGCAAGTTGTTGCAACACTTGACCCGGGCCCATTTCGGCCCCGCCGCCCGCCGCCGCTTTGACCAAAGGAAGATTGCCTTGCCCGTGCCATTGCCGACCCGCTGTTCCCGCCGCCCTCTCGTCAGCCTGTGCCTCCTTGCGGGGCTTGCGGCGCTCGGGCCGGGGGGCGTTGCAGCACAGGGGATCGGCCTTCCCGATGCCGCCACCCTCGCCGCCCAGCGGGCTGAAAGCGGGCGCGACATTCCGGGCTCCGTCTTTGCGCTCAACCCCTTGCGCAACCATCAGGAGGCGACCGGACCGGATGGCACCACCTATCGCCTGACCTCGGTCAATCCGAACGTCAATTCGTGGTTCGTGGTCGAGATCACGTCCCCCGACGCCCGCCCGCGCAGTTACCATCTCGAAAATGCCGATCCCGAAACCATGCAGATCTCGCTTGGGCTGGACGGCGACGCACCCGCGCTCCTTCTGGATCAGGATGGCTTCTCCATCCCCTGCGCGCCTTGGGAAAACGGCGCGCTCGCGGCGGCTGCCGAAACCGATCTGCCCTTCGCGCCGCTGTGTGACTGGGCGCTTTTCCTGCGCAACCCCGTGCGCGGCAACCGCACCACGCGCGAAGCCGTCTCCCAGTTCCTGCGCGACAACGTGGTCTTCGGCGACCAGATCGTGAACCTGATCAAGGGGGCCTTTTTCGAAGACGCCTTCATGGTCTCCTCCGAAGGGATCGAGACCGAGGCCGAGATCAGCGGCGTCGACCTGCTGGGAACCGCCCGCCTGTCGCAAACCCCCGCGATGCGCCCCGCCATGGGCTTCGACCTCGACGGGACCGATGGCGGCGCGATGATCGCGGGCAGCTGGTACGAGGTGTCGGACGCGCCCGGCATCTATGCCTCGGTGATGCAGCCCGGCATGATCGAGCGCTCGGTTTTCGAGGTTCCGGGCGCAAACGGGCTCGACGGGGTCGAAAACCGCGCCGATGTCTATCTCGTGGCCTTCGACATGTCGCGCTTCGACCTCGGCTACGAGCTTGGCACCGACCATCCCGCGCTTGGCTGGTCGCCGCGCCCCTCGGGGGCGGGCCGCCACTACCAGGGCCCGGGTCCCGACGGCTTCGACCGCCCCGATCCGCTGGTCTTCAACGGCATGCTCTCCCCCGCGCTCTACGAAACCGTCGCGGCCACCTTCACCGGCGGGTTCAAGCGGGAACACGGGGCCTGGCGCTTTGGCGATTACGCCACCTTCAACTGGGGCAATCACTACGGCTTTCTCAGCCATGGCGTGACCTTTTCCCGCCTCTGGCCGACGCTTGCCACGCTCTACGTGCGCGATGACGGCACGATCGACATGCGCAGCTGGACCGAGGCCGACGCGGCCACCCTTGGCGACCGCCTCGTCTTCGCCCGCCAGAACGGCGTGCCCCTGATCGAGAACGGCGTGCCCGGCGACCGCGTGACCTCCTGGGGCGGCGGCAATTGGTCGGGCTCGGCCGAGGCGAATTTGCGCACGCTCCGCGGGGGTGCCTGCCTGCGCACCGTCGATGGGCGGCAATTCCTGATCTACGCCTATTTCTCCGCCGCCACCCCCTCGGGCATGGCGCGCACCTTCCAGGCCTATCACTGCGACTATGCGATGCTTCTGGACATGAACAGCCAGGAGCTGACCTACATGGCGCTCTACACCCGCGAAAGCGGCGATCTGGAAACCCGCCATCTCGTGCGCGGCATGGCCGAAGCCGATCCGGGCGGCGTGCCCCGCTTCATCGCCGCCCCCGACAATCGCGATTTCTTCTACCTTGTGCGGAGGGACTGACGAAAATGATCCGACCGATCCTCAAGACCGCGCTTGCGGCCCTCATCCTGGCCCTTCCGGCCGGGGCCCAGACACTGGCCGAACGCAACGAGGCGATGTTTGCCCAGATGCAACAGGTCCGCGGCGTCTCGGGCGCGGAAATCAGCCGCATCCGCCAGATCTTCGCCAATTCGCCCAATGGCTGGATGGGGCAGGGCAATCCCGCCGTCACCCGGCACCCCCTCACCCCTGAAGAGGCCGCCGCCCGCCTCGGCGGCTCGGTCGCGCAGGTCCAGCAAGGCTACCGAAACCGGGACTATGAACGGATCTGCGGCGAGCCCTTCATGGTGCCCCTCTACGATCCCGCAACCCAAAGCCCGCGCGACGCGACCGTCTGCGCCGACATGTTCGAATATCCCAACATTCCCATGGCCTACCCGGTCGTCTGGGTCCGCGCCAATGAGGCCGCCCAGCTCTGCGCCGCCGAAGGCAAGCGCATGGGCGACGCCCATGAATGGGAAGGCGCCGCCGCAGGCCAGCTCCTGCCGCCCGATTACCCCTTCGACCGCATTCGCGGCATGGGGGCGTCCGCCGCCGTCAACACGATGCGCTCGCTCCACAATTCCCGCTACGCCAACACGTCGGGCACCTATTCCATCGGCAGCTGGCGCTCGGGCGTCTGCGCCACCGGCAGTTTCAAGAATGCGTCGTGCAACGGCGGCAGCTTCACGGGCTGCGGCTCCAACACCTATCCGGCGGGGTCCTTCCCCGAATGCCGCTCGCCCTTGGGCGTTTTCGACATCGACGGCAATGCCGCCGAACACATGAACCTGCCGCTCTCCGAGGACCAGATGGCCAGCCGCGGCTCGACCACGCTCGGCGTGACCGAGATGAAGGGCTCGTGGTTCATCTGGGACACGATCCGCGCCCATGAACATTGGGCCCGCTGGCGCGCGCCCTTCTGGCACGGCACCGCCGTGATGTCGGAGGCAAGCCACCGCAACTACCACCTCGGCTTCCGCTGCTTCCGCGACGTGGGCTGACCCCTGCAAGGCCACCCCGCGCGCCCCTCGAACCCTGCGCCCCGGCGCGCTCCCCCGCGCCGTCGCAACCCCCCATCGCCCCCCCACGACCCCGCGCGCAGCCCAGCTTGCGCGCGGATCACCACAGACCACCCCCCGCACAGCCCTCAACGTCCCTTCATCTTGGCAAAAAAACTCCGGGGCAGGCGCCATGGGCGACGGGGGCAGCGCCCCCACCAAACCCCGGCCCAAAGGACCAAACGCACGGGCCCTCCGCGCAGCACGGCCAAACCCTTGCCCCCCGCGCCAGCTTGCCGCCGCAAGCCGCAAGCCGCGCGGCCCCGGCCCACCGCAAGACCCACCACCCCTTCATCTTGGCCGAAAAACTCCGGGGGAGGCGCCAAAGGCGACGGGGGCAGAGCCCCCAATCCCCATCCCAAAGGGCAGAACGCCCCCGCCGTCAGCGCAGCGCGGCCAGCCGCACCGTTGTCCCGCTCAACGGGCCGTCGCTGTTCAACAGCCCCGCATATTGCCCATCGGTCAACAGCCCGCGCAGATCGACCGCGCGCCCGTCGACATAGGCGGTCCGCGCGATCAACCTTATGCCATGGCTGTAATCGGCGTAATATTCGCCATGCACCGTCGACAGCGGCTGGATCGGGTCGCCGTTCGACCGGTGCCAGCCATAGATCGCCACGCGCCCCGGCGCATTGGCGAGCCTGTTGGCGATGACCACATCCTTCTTGTGGCCCGCGACCAACAGACCGGGCCTTGCGCCTGCGCGGGCGAATTGCGCGGTCACCGTCGCATCATGGCGCAGGAAATACGAGGTCGACGACATGGCCGAGGTCGGCGGCATGGGCGCGGGGGAAAGCCGCACATCGGCCTGCGCATAGATCGCATCGACCATCCGCGTCGTGGGCAGCATCATGTCGAAGGCCTCCGCGACCCTCAGCGCCGCGGGCAGGCCCAGCGGCACGCGCACATGATCCTCGTCCGATCCGATGGCCAGGTAATCGGGCATGACGCAGATCGTGATCTCGGTCTGGCGACCGCCCACGATCCCGGCGAACCGCACCGGCTGCAGATCGCGCAGATGATCGGGGATATTGCCGCGCAGGGCTTCTGCGACGATGGCGCTGTCACGCCCCGATCCGCTGCCATCGCCCAGCGCCGCCATCACCGCCGTTCCGCCCGCCGCACGCCCCGGACGGCGCGGGATCTCGCGCGCAAGCCGCGACGAACAGGGGTTGGCCCCTGCGCGCGGGGCCACGGGCTCGATCTGGCGGGGGCTTGGGGCGACGGTCTCGGGCGGGGCGGCTGCGGCCAGCGTGATCACGGCATCGGCCTCCTCAGGCGCGCGCGCGCGCGTGGACAGCGTCGCGGGGCGCAGCGCCGGTCGCAGGCTTGCGACCTCCCCGGCGTCCGGTTGCGCCCCGGGGTCTGACTCCGTGCTTCGCGCCTCTGCCAGGGCCATCACGGTATCGGGCCGGGCCACCGGTCCGGGCAGCCCCAGCGCGCGCGCGGGCGTCACCCCATCGGCCAGCCGCAAGATGCCCCCATCCCCGCCCGTCGCGCGCGGGCGCACGGGCGGGATGACGGCGGGCCGCCCGGCGATCACGCGGACAGGCCCCGATGCGGAGGGCGCTGCCCCATCCCGGCCCGCGATGCGCGGCGGCAGATCGGTCAGGGCTGCGGCCTCCATGCGGGGCGGCAGGGCGCGGGCGGGCAGGCTGTCGACGAAACCCAGCGCCACGGCGGCGGGATCGGCAGGCGCAAGGGCCGGGCGCACACGCGGCGCGGGCCGCTCGGCCGGGCTTGCCGGAACATCGGATTGGGCCAGTTCACCAGGGGGGCCGAACATGTAGCCCAGCGCGCGCGAGGTCACCACGTAGCCCGCCGTCGCCGCCACGCAGACCGACAGCGCCAGCGCCGCGATCACGGTGTTGGGGCTGTCCACGAATTGGCCGATCCTGCTCGAAATGCGCGCCTTTGGCTGCGCCGTCACTGTCCCGTTCATGGATCCGCCCTACGCCGAAATCGTGAATTTAACAATAAAGCGCATGCAAGACCGGGGCCGCAGGCCCTGTTTGCGGCGGATTCCCGCGCAATTTCACGTTGCGGCGGCGAAAACCGGCGCGCCCCTCAGATCGAGGTCTTCTTGAAGATGGCTTCCGGGATCGCCTTGATCACGGCCATGACCAGCCGCCAGATGCGGCGCACATGGATCACGTCGCGCCCCTTCTCGACCGCCCCGAGGATCGCGCGCCCGACCTCGTCGGGCTGCGCGAGGAGGGGCTTCGGCAAATCCATCCCCTCCGTCATCTTCGTCGCCACGAAACCCGGCAGCACCGTCACCACATGCACACCGCGCCCCGCCAACCGGTTGCGCAGCCCCGACAGATAGGCGGTGAACCCCGCCTTGGCGCTGCCGTAGATGTAATTCGACGCCCGCCCGCGTTCTCCCGCGACCGAGGATATGCCGACAAGCGTGCCCGCGCCCCGCGCCTCCATCCTGTTGGCCAGAACCCCCAACAGGCTCGCGGGCCCCTCGAAATTCGACCGCATCACCAGCGCCGCGCGGGTCATGTCGGCGGCATTCTCGTCCTGCTCGCCCATCAGCCCCACCGCGCAGATCGCCACCATCGGCAGCTCCGGCAATCCCGCGACAAAGCTTTCATGCGCCTCGACCTCCAGCGCATCGACCTCATGAAGGCTGACGGTTACGCCGTAGCGCGTTTCCAGATCGGCCCGGTCCGCCTCCAGCCTGCCCGGATCGCGCGCGGCCAGCTGGATCGCGCAGCCCCTTGCCGCAAAGGCCCTGGCACAGGCCCGCGCGATATCCGACCCCGCGCCGAGGATCAGGACCGGCCCCTTCACCGCCCCGCTCACAGGCCCAGCCTCTCGGATTGCGCGGAAACGAACAGCCCCTTGGCCCCGCTCTGCGCCCGCATCGCCCTGAACGCCGCCACGCGCCCATCGGCGGCCTCCATCACCGCACGCGGCATCCGCGCATCCTTGGCCAGGTAGAACCGCCCCCCGTGATCGAGCGTGATCGCGTCCAGTCTCTCCATCAGCTTCAGGCTCCGGTCATTGGCGGGAAAATCAAGCGCCAGCGTATAGCCCGCCATGGGAAAGGAAAACCGCCCGCGTTCCGCCCCGAAGCGTTTGAGAACCGACAGGACCGACGCCTCGCCCGAGGCCGCGATGGCCTCTAGCAGCGCCGCCATGCCGGGCCGCGCGGCCTCCTGCGGCAGCGCGCATTGGAATTGCAAGAACCCCGCGCGCCCATAGCCCCGGTTCCAGTCGAGGATCGCATCGAGCGGGTAGAAATAACTGTCCCAATCCACCAGCCTCGGCCCCGGCTTGCGGCGTCCGTTCCAGTAATAGGCCGCGTTGAACACCCGCCGCGTCACCCCGTTGAGGGCTGCGGCAGGCAGATCCACGGGCAGGCGCAGCACGGGCTTTTGGGGCGTGGCAAAGGGCTTGCGGCGCTTCTCGCGCGGCAGATCCTCCAGCCCCGCATGGCGGCCCAGCATCGCCAGCCCCCGGCCCATCATCACGCCGGTCGTGACGCAATCGAGCCAGGCCACCGAATAGGGCGCATCATTCGTCGCCTCCATCATGTCGATCGTGGCCGCCAGCGTCTGGGTCGCCCGCATGTCCTGCACGATCCAGCCCGTCTCGACCGGCCTGAGCCGGATCTGCGCGCGCAAGATGACGCCGGTCAGACCCATCCCCCCGAGCGTCCAGTCAAACAGCTCCGATCCCGCCTCGGCCCGGGCGATCCTGCCATCCGCGCCCATCACCTCCACCCAATCGACAAAGGCGCCGAAGCCCCCGTCGACATGGTGGTTCTTGCCATGGACATCGGCCGCGATCGCCCCGCCAAGGCTCACGAATTTCGTCCCCGGCGTGACGGCGGGAAACCAACCCTGGGGGAAAAAGGCCGCGATCACATCGGCCAAAAGCACGCCCGCCTCGGCCACCAGAACGCCCCGATCCGCGTCAAAGGACAGCATCCTGTCCATCCCCCGCATGTCGAGCGTCAGCCCCGGACTGACCGCGCTGTCGCCATAGGCCCGCCCGTTGCCCCGCGCGATCAGCGCAGTTCCCCCGGCCAGCGCCGCGGCCACATCCCCGTCGTCCCGCATCCGCGCTAGCCGCGTCTCGACAGGCCGAAACCGCCCCCATCCGGCAAGCCGCGTCATGCCGCAGCCTCCGCCCGGAACACGTAGCGCCGATCCAGCAGGTATTTCGTGACATAACCCACCGAAAGGCCCAGCACCGCGCCCGCCTCACGCGCCAGATCCGTGCCCCAGACCAGCCAGAAGGCCGTCTCCGTCACCCAGAATATCGCCGTCGTCACCAGGCCCATGGCCGAATACAGCGCGAATTGCGCGCCTTGCGCCCGTGCGCCCCTGGTCGCGTCGTAAAAGATCCACCGCTTGTCGAGCGCGTATTTCACGACCAGCCCCACGCCCGTGCCGCAGACCATTGCCAGAGCGAGCCAAGCCCCGTCGACGGTCTCGGCCCCCGCCAGCACCAGCCGTTGCGCCCCCAGGTTGGCCAGCGTCGCCACGACGGCAAAGCCCGCATAGCGCAGCACCAGCGCCGCTCCCTTGGGCCTCCCGCTCACAACACCACCGCCAGCACGACAAAGACCGCGATCAGACCCATCACCTTGCGGCTCGTCCGCGTCTCCAGCGCCCAGACCAGCGGGTCGTCATGCATCTCGCCGCGTCCCGCCACCAGCACCATCCGGCTGATCCAGAACAAGAGCAGCGGACAAACCCCCCACAGCATCCAGGGCGCGCCGAATTTCTCCTGCACCACGGGCTCGTCGATATAAAGCGCCAGCACCAGCACCGCGAGATAGCCCGAAGCCACCGCCATCTGGCTCAAAAGGCTCCGATCCTCCACCCGGTAGCCGCGCCGCGACACCGCCCGCCCCGCCGCCTGCACATCGGCCAGCTCGGCCAGACGCTTGATCGCGGCCAGCGAGAAAAACAGGAACATCGACACGGCCAAAAGCCAGACCGATAATTCCACCCCGATGGCCACACCCCCCGCCACGATCCTGAGCGTGAACAGCGTCGCCAACATGCAGATATCGACGATGCTGTGCCGCTTGAGCCGCACCGAATAGGCCATGGTCGCCGCGAAATAGAGCGCCACAACCCCCAACAGCAGCCCAGATTGCACCATCGCCACCGCCAGCCCCGCGACCAACAGCGCGGGAAACAGGAAACTCCCCAGCGAGGCGGGCAAAGCCCCCGACGCAAAGGGCCGCATCCGTTTGCGCGGATGGCTCCGGTCATCGGCCAGATCCAGCAGATCGTTCAGCACGTATCCCGCCGAGGCTGCGAGGCTCAGCGCCACGAAAGCCACAAGTGCCGCCAGAACCGTGGGCAGGTCAAAGGCCAGGTCCGCGATCATCGGCACGAACACGAGCGCATTCTTGGCCCATTGATGCGGGCGCAACGCGCGCCAGATCGCGGCCCCCCGTCCCGGATCGCGCGGCAGATGCTCGACCTCGCCCCCCTTGGCCTCCGCCTCCAGCCGGGCGCGCACCGCACCACTCGCATTCACGCTGATGGCCCCCGCAGCACCCGCCCAGACCGGCAGATCGGCGGCACTGTCGCCCATGTAGACATGGCCCGCGCGCCCATAGCGTCCGGCCAGGAACCGCGCCTTTTCCGCGCCCTTCAGATTGGTCGCGCCCTCTGTCCCATGCACCTCGTCGAAAAGGCCCAGATGCTCCGCGATCCGCTCGGCCAATCGCGCATCGCTTGCCGTCACCAGCGCCGTGCGCCCGCCCGCCGCGCGCCAGGCCTCGAGCCTCGCGATCACGCGCGGCTCATAGGGCAGGGTGGCGGGCAGAATGCGCGTCCGCTCCGCAAGGAAAGCCTTCAGCGCCGCCCGCCCCTTGAACAGGCTTGCCGCGATGGCGGGCAGGCTGCGCGGCTCGCGCCCGATCACGTCCCAGAACGTCTCGTGCAGCATGTCCGACCGCAACAGCGTGCCGTCCAGATCCACGACCAGCACCGGCAGGTCGCGATCCTCGGTCCCTTGACCCATCTGGCTCGGTTCGGCGCGCACGCTCGGTCGATTTCCCTTGCGTTTTCAATCGCCCGAACCCTGCACTAGCCCCATGCGCATTGCCAGCCCTTTCTGGCCGCGCAACGGGTCCCCTCGCAGGGCATCCATGCTCGACACGCGCCCGCCGGGCGGGCTAGGCTCCGGCCCTAGGACGACCCATTGCCGAGGATAGAATGCCCGTGCCCGATCTCTTGCCCCGCCTCCTCGTCGCAGCCCTTCTTGTCACGGCCCCCATGACACACGCCCAACAGGCAACGGACGCACCGCTCCCCGCACCCGCCGCCCCGGATGCAGAGGCCGCCCGCCGCGCCGCCGAGGCCGCCGCCGCAGCCCAGGCGCAGGCCATCGCCGAGGCCGAAGCCGAGGCAGAGGCCCGCCGCGCCATCGTCGCCGCCGAAATCGCCCGCCTCGCCGCCGCGCGCGAGGCCCGCCGCCTGGCCGATGCCGCCGTGGCCACCTGCCTCGATCTCGCAGGCCCCCCCTCCGCCGAGGTTCCCGTGAGCGAGGCGGCCCAGCGCGCGCTCTTTGACCGCCTGCGCGACGCCTTCCCCGCCTGCCGCGAGGCCGCCGAGCTTGCCCCCGAGGCAGGCGGCCCGCTCTTCCATCTGGCCACCATCGCCCAGGCGCGCGGCGACCATCGGCAGGCCGTGGCCCTCTACGACCGCGCCGCCGCCGCAGGCGAGGGCGCGGCCCATACGCGGCTTGGCGATTACTACAATTTCGGCATCGGCCCGATCCGCCCCGACATCGACCGTGCCGTGGCCGCCTATCGCGCCGCAACCGATCTGGGGGATCTGGCGGGCACGACGACGCTGGCCTTCATGCACCGGCTCGGGCGCGGCGTGCCGCGCGATCCGGCCGAGATGCTGCGCCTGTTCCGCATCGCGGCGGACGGCGGCTACCATTTCGCCCAGGTCAATCTCGCCCAGACCTATCTGACTGGCGAGGGGGTTCCGGGCGGGGCCGATGCCGCGCTCGGCATCCCCGATCCCCGCGCCGCCGTGCCCCATCTCGCCTTGGCCGCACGGGCGGGCAATCTCGATGCCGCGCGCACGCTCGCAGCCCTCTACGCCACCGGGGCCGAGGGCGTGCCGCCCAATCCCGCCCTGCGCCTGCGCTGGACCCGGCATCTGGCCGATGCGGGCGATCCCGCCGCCATCGCCGCCCGCGCCTATCTCCTGGAACAGGGCATCGGCACCCCCGCCGATCCCATAGCGGCGGCCCAAGGCTATATCGCGGCGCTCGAAACCGGCGCGGTCCCGCCCGACGCGCTCCGCGCCGCAGGGGGCGCGCGCCCGCCCGGCTGGGACCGCCAGACCGCGATCGAATTCCAGCGCATCTTGCAAGAGCGCGGCCTCTATCTCGGCGCGCTCGACGGCATCGTCGGCCCCGGCACGCTCGGCGCCGCCCGCGCCCTGGCAGAGTGACAGGTTCGGTCAGGACCTACGCCCGAGATTTACCGGTTCATCTCGTGATATTCGGGGTTTGGCATCATGTCCGCCGCGATGGCAAAGCGGTTGGACATGTTGAAAAAGCCGATCACATCGGCCAGGTCGAAGATCTCGCCCTCGCTCAAGCCCGCATCGCGCAGCGCCTGCCGGTCGACCTCTTCCACCTCCCAGGGCGCTGTCGTCAATTTCCACGCGAAATCCAGCATCGCCCGCTGGCGCGGCTCCAACTGCGCCACGCGGTAATTCATCACCAGCATCTCGCCCAGCTGCGGATCGCCGGACAAGGCGCGCACCGCCTGCCCATGGGCGACAAGGCAATAGAAACACCGGTTCGCGCTCGACACCACGACCGCGACCATCTCGCGCTCGAGCTTGGACAGACCCGACGGCGCCAGCATCAGCGTGTTGTAATAGGCCGAAAACGCCCTGAGCTTGTCCTGATGGCGCGAAAACGTCTGCAAGACATTGGGCACGAACCCCAATTTCTCGGCGCAAACCTCGAAATAGCGGCGCATGTCCTCGTCCAGATCGGCCGGGTCGGGAAGCTCGTAGATCGACACGTGATCAGGCTGCGGCATGGCTGTTCCTCCCCCCGGGGCCCCTCCGACCCCTTCATCTTTCCAAAAATATGTTGGGGAGCGCGAGGGGGGAACCCCCTCGCAAATCCCGCTCAGGCCACCGCTAAACCCTCGTCCGACAATCCATCGAGCCGCGGCATCAGCGACAAGAGATCCCGCGTGTAGGGATGCTGCGGATCGGCAAACAGCGCTTCGGTCTCCGCCACTTCCACAAGCTTGCCATCCTTCATCACGCCCACCCGGTCGCACATCTGGCGCACTACGGGCAGGTCATGGGAAATGAACAGCATGGTCAGGTTGAGATGCTCCTGCAAATCCTTGAGAATGTTCAGGATTTGCGCCTGGATCGACACGTCGAGCGCGCTTGTCGGCTCGTCGCAGATCAGGAACCGCGGCTGGGTGGCCAGCGCGCGGGCGATGGAGATCCGCTGCCTCTGGCCGCCCGAGAACTCGTGGGGATATTTCAGCCCGGCCTCCGCCCCCAGCCCCACCCGATCGAGCAATTCCGCCACCCGGTCGCGCAGCGCCGTGCCGCTCAACAGCCCGTGGTGGCGCGCGGGTTCGGCCACGATCTCGTCCACGCGCATGCGGGGGTTGAGGCTCGAATAGGGATCCTGGAAAATCATCTGGATCTCGCGCCGATACCAATCTGGCACGCCGCGCGCATTGGCCGTCACATCCCGCCCGCCATAGCGCACATGGCCCCCGTCGACCGCGTAAAGCCCCGCGATCATCCGCGCGATGGTGGATTTGCCCGATCCGCTTTCGCCCACCAGGCCAAAAACCTCGCCCTGCCGGATGGTGAAGCGCGCCGCATCGACGGCGGTGAAATATTCCCGCCGCGACGGCAGGATCGCGCCCTTGGACACGAAGCGCTTGGTGATCCCCTCGACCTCGATCAGGGGCGCGCCGCGCGGCGTCTCGGGCGCGGGCCAGTTGCGCGCCAGGTCCTCGATGGCAAAGCCCGTCACCCGCCCGCCATAGGAAATCAGCGGAAAGCGCTTGAGCTTGACGTTGGGGCGCGGCACGGCCGCGATCAGCGACTTGGTATAGGGATGCTCGGGCTGCCCCAGCACCTGTGCCGTCGGCCCGCTTTCCACCACCTCGCCCATGTACATGACGGTGACGACATCGGTCGTATCCGCGATCACCCCCATGTCATGGGTGATCAGGATCACGCCCACCTGCCGCTCCCGCGCAAGCCCCTTGATCAGCTCCAGGATCTGCGCCTGGATCGACACGTCGAGCGCGGTGGTCGGCTCGTCGGCGATGATCACATCGGGCTCCGAACACAGCGCCAGCGCGATCACCACGCGCTGCCGCATGCCGCCCGAAAACTGGTGCGGATACTGGTTCACCCGCGCCTTGGCATTGGGGATGCCGACCCGCTCGATCAATTCGATGGCGCGCGCCTGGGCTTCCGCCTCGGACAGGCCCAGATGCGCCTGGATCGTCTCCACCAGCTGCTGGCCCACCGTGAAGAGCGGGTTCAGGCTCGTCAGCGGGTCCTGGAAGATCATCGAGATCTTCTTGCCCCGCAGATCGGCCATGGCCGCCGCATCCAGCCCCGAGATCTCCTCGCCCCGAAACCGGATCACGCCCCCCGTGATCCGCCCCGGCGGATCCAAGAGACCCATGACAGCCGCCCCGATGGTCGATTTGCCCGCGCCGCTTTCGCCCACAAGGCCGTGGATCTGCCCCGCCTCGACGGTCAGATGCGCCTCCCTGACGGCGGTGAAGGTCTTGCGCCGCGTCGGGAATTGCACGGTCAGATTGTCGATTTCCAGCAAGGACATCAGCGCAGCCTCGGGTTCAGCGCATCGCGCAGCCAGTCGCCCAAAAGGTTCACGGCCAGCGCAAGGATCAACAGGGTGCAGGCGGGAAAGAACAGGATCCACCACTCGCCCGAAAAGAGGAACCCCTGCCCGATGCGGATCAGCGTGCCCAAGCTCGGCTCGGTCGGCGGCGCGCCCACGCCGAGGAAACTCAACGTCGCCTCCGCGATGATGGCCAGCGCCAGCGAGATCGTGGCGATCACCAGCACGGGCGACAGCACGTTGGGCAGGATGTGCCGCAGCATGATCGCCCCGGGGCTCCGCCCGATCAGGCGCGCGGCCTGCACGTATTCCTTGGATTTCTCGACCATGGCCGCACCCCGCACCACGCGGGCGAATTGCACCCAATCCGACAGGCCGATGGCCACGATCAGAACCCAGATCGCCACGTCATTGCGGTATTCGGGCGGTGTGATCCCCTTGGCCACGCCAAAGATCAGCATGGCCACCAGGATCGCGGGGAATGTCAGCTGCACATCGGCGATGCGCATGATGATCGTATCGACCAACCCGCCCACATAGCCAGCGATCAGCCCCAGCGTGATGCCCAGAACCATGGCAAAGCCGACGGCGGCAAAGCCCACGAAAAGCGAGATCCTGAGACCGTAAAGGATCGTGGAAAACACGTCGCGCCCCTGGTCGTCGGTCCCCATGACAAAGCTTTCGCCGGTGAACATGTTGGGCGTTCCGGGCGCGGTGAACCCGTTCATCAGGTTCAGCGTGGCGGGGTTGAACGGATCATGCGGCGCGATCAGTGGGGCCAGCACCGCAGCCCCCACCAACAGGATCGTGACCGCGGCCGAGATCATGGCCACGGGCGAGCGGCGAAAGGCATGGGCGACATCGCTGTCCCATGTCATCGCCAGACGCGACCGGGGGCGGGGGGCGGGTGTGTCGGTCATGGCCTCAGCTCCTCAGCCGGGGGTCGATGGCGACGTAGAGCAGGTCGACGACCAGGTTGATGCCCACGAACATGACCGAGATCAGCATCAGATAGGCCGCCATCACCGGGATATCGACGAACTGGATCGCGTTGATGAACAACAGCCCCACACCCGGCCATTGGAACACCGTCTCGGTGATGATGGCAAAGGCGATGATCGACCCCAGCTGCAGACCCGTGACCGTGATCACCGGCACCAGCGTGTTCTTCAGCGCATGGCGGAAATGGATCGCGCGCTGCGACAGGCCGCGCGCGCGGGCAAAGCGGATGTAATCCTGCCGCATCACCTCCAGCATCTCCGAGCGCACCAGCCGCATGATCAGCGTCATCTGGTAAAGCCCCAGCGTGATCGCGGGCAGGATCAGCGCCACCAGCCCCGATTGCGTCAGAAAGCCCGTGGACCAGCCCCCCAGCTGCACCACCTCGCCGCGCCCGAAACTGGGCAGCCAGCTCAGTTCCACGGCAAAAAGGTAGATCAGCAAGATGCCGATCAGGAATGTGGGCAGCGACACCCCGATCAGGCTGATGGTCATGATCGCATTGGCGGCAAATCCGTTGCGCCTGATCGCGGTGAAAATGCCCAGAACGATGCCAAGGATCAGCGCGAAAGCCCCCGACACGGCGGCCAGCTCCAGCGTCGCGGGCAGGCGTTCGGCGATGATCTCGGCCACCGGGCGGCCCTGGCGGTAGGAAATGCCCAGATCGCCCTGCGCCGCGCGCACAAGGAAATTCCAGTATTGCACGAAGAACGGGTCGTTCAGGCCCAGACTGTCGCGCAGGCGCTCGATATCCTCCACCGTCCGTTCCTGTCCCAGCATCGTCTCGACCGGATCGCCGACGAAGCGGAACATGGCAAAGGCCACCAGCCCCACGACGAGCAGAACAAGCACCGATTGCAGGATGCGGCGGAAGATGTAGCTGAGCATATGCCTTGCAGTCTCCTTGGCGTCGGACAGGGTTGCAATGTCCGGGGGGCGAGCGTCAAGCCTTGCAACCGCCCGAAGGGGCGAAAAGCGCCCGCGCGCAGGGCCCCCTTGCGCGAAAAATGCGCAAGACCCCTCCACGGCCCTTGCCCTCCGGCACCCCGGCCTCACCTTGTGCGCCCTGTCCGGGCTTGGCACAAACCCGGGGCAAAGGGGCCCGCAGTGACGCAGGGCCAAGCGAGGAGGGCGCGACATATGACATGGGCAAGGGGTGGACGGGCCGACGGCAGCGTCCTGACCGGTGTGGTGATGGACGGGATGCTGCATCCCCGTGACGGGCTCGGTTCCGCCGCGACGGCGGGCGCGCCCGTGCCGCTCGCCGATCTCGCGCCGCTGCCGCCGGTGGTGCCGGGCAAATTCATCGGCCTTTGGAACAATTACAAGGCCGCCGCCGAAAAGGGCGGGCAGGCGCATCCGACCCATCCGCTCTGGTTTCTCAAGGCCGACACCTCCCTTGCCGGTCCCGAGGCCGAAGTGACCCTTCCCGACAGCGCGGGCCGCGTGATCTTCGAGGGGGAACTGGGCATCGTCATCGGCCAGACCTGCAAGAACGCCGCGACCGAGGCCGAGGCCGAGGCGGCGATCCTTGGCTATACCTGCGTGAACGACATCACCTCGCTCGACGTGCTCAACGCCGATCCCAGCTTTGCGCAATGGACCCGCGCCAAAAGCTTCGACGGTTTCGGCGTCATCGGCCCGGTCATCGCGACCGGCCTCGATTGGCGCGCCCTCGTGGTCAAGGTTCTGGTCGATGGCCGCGAGCGTCAAAGCTACGAAGCCTCCGACATGATCCTGACCCCGCCGCAGATCGTGCAGCTCCTGTCGCAGGACATGACGCTGAACCCCGGCGATGTCATCGCCTGCGGCACCTCTCTCGGCGCGCGCCCGGTCAAGGCCGGTCAGCGGGTCGAGGTGGTGATCGACGGCATCGGATCGCTGGGCGTGACGCTGGTCGCCCCCGCCTGATCCCTTGCGTCTTCCGGGCGGTGCCTCATCGGGCGCCGCCACGGGATCGCCGCAACCGATCTCGCGGGCCTCGACCCGGGTGCGGGTCTTGCGCAACCGGGCTGCGGCCTGCCTGTGGCAGTGGACCCATTCCGCGTTCGCGCCTTAACCTTCCGTCAGGAATTGCCCCAAAATTTTAAGGATCTGTTCATGAAGATGACCAGCGACCCCACCGAAGATGCCGCCGATATCGTGGCCCTCTTCCAGATGACCTTCACCCGGTCCGAGGGCGCGGCAGAGGGGGCGGCCATCGCCGGTCTGGTCTCCGACATGCTCGCCCAAGTGGCGGCATCCGACATCCTCGTCCTCTCCGCCCACGAGGGGGATCGGCTGATCGGCGCGGTGATCTTCACGAGGATGGATTACCCGCAAGACCCAAGGCAGGTCTTCATCCTGTCGCCCATGGCCGTGGCGCCCGACCGGCAGGGGCAGGGCGTGGGCCTTGCCCTTTTGCAAGAGGGGCTGGCCCGCTTGCGCGCGCGGGGCGTCGATGTGGTGCTGACCTATGGCGATATCGGCTTTTACGGACGGGGCGGTTTTGCCCCCGTCCCCCAGGAGTGCGCCGCCGCCCCATTGCCCTTGACCTATCCCGAAGGCTGGTTGGGACAGGACCTGACCGGGTCCGGTCCGGTCACGCTCACGGGTCCGTCCCGCTGCGTCGCGCCCTTGGAAAAGCCCGCATTCTGGTGATCGGGCGGCGCGCTCAACCTTTTGTCTTTCCATGAAAAAACCGCCCCGAATGGATCGGGGCGGTTTCCAGGATCAGGCCGCAGGGCCTCAGTTCATGTCGAAATACTTGAACTTCACGCTGTCATCGGCATCCACATCCGTGGACCACGCATCCGACACGCCCCAGTTCAGAACCTGGTTGTGGATCGGGATGTAGATCAGCTCTTCCTCGGCCATGGCGAAAAGATCCGCGATGGTCTGGTTGCGCGCCGCCAGATCCGTGTTCGAGGTCAGCGACTGGATCATCGCATCCATCTCGGGGTTGGAATAGCGCGTGCCGTTCCACGAGCCGCGGCCATCGCCCAGCGTGTGATAGAGGAAGTTGAAGATATATTCCGCATCATAGGTCGGAACGCCCCAGCCCAGCAGGTAGAAATCGGTCTGAAGGTTCGCGATCAGCGGGAAGTGCTGGGCGCGCGGCAGCGCCGACAGGTTCACCGTGATGCCGATCTGCGCCAGCATGCCGACCGCCGCCTGGCAGATCGCCTCGTCGTTGATGTAGCGGTCATTGGGGCAATCGAGCTGGATCGAGAACCCGTCGGCATAGCCTGCCTCGGCCATCAGGGCGCGGGCGGCTGCCACGTCATAGGCGGGGTATTGGTCCAGTTCGGCGGTCCAGCCGTTCACCGGCGGGGGCGAGATGACGCCCGCGGGCGCGGATTGGCCGCGCATAACGACCTGCTGGATCGCCTCGCGGTTGACCGCGATGTCGATCGCCTGGCGCACGCGCACATCGGCCAGCGGGTTGGCGCCTTCGACATTGTCGAGCGTCAGGTCGGCATCGCCCACGTTCATCCCGAAAAAGATCACCCGGTTCTGCGGCGCGGTCGCAAGCCCGATTCCATCGGCGTCGGACACGCGCTGAAGATCCTGCACCGGCACGTCCTGGATGAAATCCACCTCGCCCGTCAAAAGCGCGGCAACCCGGGTCGCGGGGTTCTGGATCGGGGTGAAGACCAGCTCGGTCACATCCATCGGGAAGGTGCCGATGCCCCAGTAATTGGCGTTCTGCGTCATCACCGTGCGCACATCCGCCTCGCGGCTTTGCAAGACGAAGGGGCCGGTGCCATTGGCGTTGCGCGCGGCAAAGGTGTCTTCGCCTGCCGCGTAATCCTGCACCTCGGCCGATCCGTTATCCGTGGTCCAGCCTGCATCCATCATCATGATGTTGGTCAGGTTGTTGGGCAAAAGCGGGTTCGGGCCATTCGTCACCACCTCGACCGTATAGGGGCCTGCGGCACGGACCTCGGTCACGCCGGTCAGAAGTTCCTTGAAGTTCGAGGTCTCGGTGCGGGCGCGGTTCAGGGAAAAGACGACATCCTCGGCGTCGAAGCTTTCGCCGCCGTGAAAGGTCACGCCCTCGCGCAGCTGGAACACCCAGACATTGGGGTCGCTGGCCGACGGTTCCCAGCTCAGCGCCAGCGCCGGTTCCATCTCGCCGCGATGATTGCGCACGATCAGCGGCTCGTAGATCTGGTGCAGAAGCGTCGTGGTCGGACCCTCGTTCTGCGAATGGGGGTCAAGCGTCAGCGCCTCGGATGCGCGGGCCCAGCGCAGCGTCTCGGCCGAGGCGCTGGCCGTAGTGAGCGCGGTGGTCGCCAGAAGCGCCGCGCCGAAGGCGGCGAGTTTCATGGTCATCAGTAATCTCCCTGATCTGTTATGTGTTGACCGGCCCCCGAGTATGGAGAGGTTTGCCGTCATGTCCAGACGCTGCGCGGGACACGTGCAATCCGGCCCGAGCATGGTTAGATGTGCGTGTGACCCACGAGAACCCGAGGACAACACCCATGCCAGCCCCCGCCAAAGAAGGGTCATGGATCGACCGTTTCGACGGATTGAGCGGGCTCGAGCCCCGCATCCGCGATATCCTCACCGCGCGCAGCCAGCTTGTGCGCCTGCCCAAGGGCACGGTGGTCTTCGCCCCCGGCAAATCGCCCGAGAACCTTCTGTTGCTTCTGTCGGGCACGGTCCGCGTCCAGCAACTGGGCGAAAACGGGCGCGAGGTGGTGCTTTACCGCGCGACCGCGGGGGAAAGCTGCGTTCTGACCACGGCCTGCATGCTGGCCTACGAGGATCACGCCGCCGAAGGCATCGCCGAAACCGAGGTGACGGCGGCCGCGATCCCGCGCGCAGTCTTTGACGATCTCGTGGCCTCTTCCAAGGAATTCCGCAATTTCGTGTTCCGCGCCTATTCGCGCCGCATGACCGACCTGTTCCGCGTGATCGAGGATATCGCCTTTCGCAGGATGGACATCCGTCTGGCGCAAAAGATCATCGAACGCGCCGATACCGGCGTGCTCAAGGCCACCCATGCCCAGCTGGCCGCCGAGCTTGGCACCGCGCGCGAGGTCATCTCCCGCCAATTGGCCGAGTTCCAGCGCCGCGGCTGGGTCGCGCAATCGCGCGGCACGGTCGAGATCCTCGATTGCGCGGCCCTGCGCCAATTGGCCGAAGGCTGACGCGCGCGCGGTCCTTTGCGGCTTGTGTGACTAGATCACCGATATGCAGCGACAGAATCGCTATGCATCATCCAGCGAACAGGAAGGAGACAGTCCAGATGACTGCTATCGTTGACGCATGCTTGCGCATTCTCGCCGGAGGTGTGGCATGATCGAAACCGCTTTCACCCCGTGGCAGTCGCTGGGCGGCGGCGTGCTGATCGGGCTTGCCTCGGTGCTCTTGATGCTGTCGGTCGGTCGCATCATGGGGGCCACCGGCGTTCTGGCCGGGATCTTTGCGCCTGCCTCGGTCGCCGACTTCAGCTGGCGCGTGGCGCTGTTGCTGGGAATGGTGACAGGGCCTGCGGTCTATTGGCTGGTCACGGGCGGCATGCCCGAGATCACCGTGCCCGCGTCCATGCCCATGCTCCTGATCGGGGGCTTCATCGTGGGCATCGGCGTGACCTACGGGTCGGGTTGCACCTCGGGCCATGGCGTCTGCGGCATGGCGCGTCTGTCACCCCGCTCGATCGCGGCCACGCTGACCTTCATGGCGACCACGGCTGCGACCGTTTTCGTCATCCGCCACGTGATCGGAGGATAAGCCGATGCACCTGATCGCCCTCTATCTCATCGGCGTGATCTTCGGCACCGGCATCGTGGTGTCGGGCATGGCCAATCCCGCCAAGGTCATCAATTTCTTCGATGTCGCGGGCACTTGGGACCCGAGCCTCATCTTCGTCATGGGGGGCGCGCTCATCGTGACCGCCGTGGGCTACCGACTTGTCTTCGGTCGCAGCCGCCCGATCTGGGAGGGGCGCTTCATGCTGCCCACGGCCCGCAATCTCGATCCGCGCCTCATCGGCGGGTCCGCCGTCTTCGGCATCGGCTGGGGCATCGCGGGCTTTTGCCCCGGTGGTGCGCTGCCGGCACTCGGCACGGGGCGGATCGATGTCATCGCTTTCGTCGGTGCGCTGATCCTCGGCATCTTCACCGCGAAATTCCTGCAAAACCTGTCGCGCCCAAAGGCGCAGGCAGCCTAGTGATCCGGAGGACCACGCCATGAAAGATTATCCCGTCAACATGACCGTCACGCCCGAGGTTCAGGCCTTTTTCGACGAGGCGACGAACACGATCAGCTACATCGTGAAGGACCCCAATTCGTCTTCCTGCGCCATCGTCGACAGCGTCATGGACATCGATTACGCCGCAGGGCGCATCACCTATGACCACGCCGACGAGCTGATCCGCCAGGTCGAGACGCAGGGCCTCAAGCTGGAATGGATCATCGAGACCCATGTCCATGCCGATCACCTGTCGGCTGCGCCCTACATCCAGCAAAAACTGGGCGGCAAGATCGGCATCGGCTCCAAGATCATGGTGGTGCAGGACACGTTCGGGAAAATCTTCAACGAAGGCACCGAATTCCAGCGCGATGGCAGCCAGTTCGATGCGCTCTTCGAGGATGGCGACACCTACATGATCGGCACGATGCAGGCTTTCGCCATGTACACGCCCGGTCATACGCCCGCCTGCATGGTGCATGTGATGGGCGATGCGGCTTTCGTGGGTGACACGCTGTTCATGCCCGATGGCGGTTCGGCGCGGGCCGATTTCCCCGGTGGCGATGCGGGCACGCTCTACGACAGCATCCAGAAGGTGCTGACCCTGCCCGACGAGACGCGGCTGTTCATGTGCCACGACTATGGTCCCAATGGCCGTGACATCCAGTGGGAAACCACCGTGGGCGAGGAACGGGCGCACAACATCCATGTCGGCGCCGGCAAGACGAAAGAGGAATTCGTCAAGTTCCGCACCGAACGCGATGCGCAGCTCGCCATGCCCAGGCTGATCATCCCCTCCCTGCAGGTCAACATGCGCGCAGGCGCCATTCCGACCGACAAGGATGGCCGCCCGATGCTCAAGGTGCCGGTGAACGGTCTCTGACATCAAGACGATCCGCGGGGGGGCAGCCCCCCGCAGCCATTCCCCTCGTGGGGAGCGAGGGATTTTCATCAGGAGGAGGCGCCGCAATGGACGCCAGAACGATCAATGCCGGCCTGTCGGTCAGCCCGCAAATCACGGCGGATGACGTGCAGACCGCAAAGGACCACGGCTTTCGCGCCATCATCTGCAATCGCCCCGATGGCGAAGGCATGGACCAGCCCAATTTCGAGGAAATCGAAACGGCGGCCAAGGCGCTGGGCCTCGAGACGCGCTACCTGCCGATCACGGCGGGCAAGGTGCAGGACGCGGATGCCACGGCCTTCGGCAAGCTTCTGACCGAATTGCCCGGCCCCGTGCTGGCCTATTGCCGCACCGGCACGCGTTCCGCGACGCTCTGGTCGCTGGCCGTGGCCAAGGACAAGCCGGTCTCCGACATTCTCGCCGCGACCAAGGCTGCGGGCTATGACATGGCGGGCGTCGTGCGGCGCATCGTCAATGGCGGCAAGACGCCCACCGACCGAGCGGATGCGCAATTCGACGTGGTGATCGTGGGCGGCGGGGCGGCGGGCCTGTCGGTTGCGGCCTCGATCCGGTCGCGCAAACCGGACCTCGATATCGCGGTGATCGATCCGGCCGATATCCACTATTACCAGCCCGGCTGGACCATGGTGGGTGGCGGGATCTTCGGCGCGGCCAAGACCGCCAAGACCATGGGCAGCGTGATGCCCGCAGGCGTCCACTGGATCAAATCCGCCGTCGCGGCCTTCGAGCCTGCCGACAATGCCGTGATCCTCGACGGGTGCCGCGTGGTGAAATACCGCCGCTTGATCGTCTGTCCCGGCCTGAAACTCGACTGGAACCGGGTCGAGGGTCTGGTGGACACGCTGGGCCAGAATGGCGTCACCTCGAACTACCGTTACGATCTTGCCCCCTATACCTGGAACCTCGTGAAGGGCATGAAACAGGGGCGCGCGATCTTTACCCAGCCGCCCATGCCCATCAAATGCGCAGGTGCCCCGCAAAAGGCGCTCTATCTCTCGGGCGATCACTGGCACCGCGAGGGCGTGCTCGACCAGATCGACATCCAGTTCATGAATGCAGGCGGCGTGCTTTTCGGGGTCAAGGATTACGTCCCGGCGCTGCAAAGCTACATGAACCGCTACAAGGCCGAGCTGAATTTCTTCCACAACCTGACCGCCATCGACGGTCCGGCGAAAAAGGCTTGGTTCGAGGTCAAGACCCCCGAGGCCGAGGCGCGCACCGTCGAGGTGGAGTTCGACATGATCCATGTCGTCCCGCCGCAGATCGCGCCCGATTTCATCCGCGTCTCGCCGCTTGCCGATGCTGCTGGATGGGTCGACGTGGATCAGGCGACGCTGCGCCACAAGACTTTTGAGAACATCTGGTCCTTGGGCGACGTGATGAACGCCCCCAATGCCAAGACCGCTGCCGCGGCCCGCATGCAGGCCCCGATCGTGGCCGAGAACCTCTGCGACGATATCGAGGGGCGCTCGCCCACGGCCATCTACAACGGCTACGGCTCCTGTCCGCTGACCGTGGAAAAGGGCAAGATCGTGCTGGCCGAATTCGGCTATGGCGGCACGCTGCTGCCGAGCTTCCCGAAATGGGTGATCGACGGCACGCGCCCCTCGCGCGCGGCATGGTTGCTCAAGGAACAGATCCTGCCGCCCTTCTACTGGAAGGCGATGCTGCGTGGAAAGGAATGGATGGTGAAACCCGAAAAGGTCACCGCCCGCTAAGATGCCCCAAGGCGACCCGGACCCTCGGGTCGCCTGAACCGATGAAAGACCGACCGGCATGAAGACCGACCTGATCGCCCTTGCAACGCGCTACATTCCCGTCCTCGACTGGGGGCGCAGCTACAGCCGCGATGCGCTGCACAATGACCTGATGGCGGCGGTCATCGTCACCATCATGCTGATCCCGCAATCGCTGGCCTATGCGATGCTGGCGGGCCTGCCGCCCGAGGCGGGGCTTTACGCCTCGATCCTGCCGATCATCCTTTATGCGATCTTCGGCACAAGCCGCGCGCTGGCGGTGGGGCCGGTGGCCGTCGTGTCGCTGATGACGGCAGCGGCGGTGGGGCAGGTGGCCGAACAGGGCACGGCGGGCTATGCGATCGCGGCCCTGACGCTCGCCGCGATGTCGGGGGCGATCCTGCTCGGCATGGGCCTGTTGAAGCTGGGCTTTCTGGCCAATTTCCTGAGCCATCCGGTGATCGCGGGCTTCATCACCGCATCGGGCATCCTGATCGCGGCAAGCCAGCTCAAGCATATCCTGGGCATCTCGGCCTCGGGCCATACCCTGCCCGAGGTGCTCTGGACGCTCGTCGAGCATCTGGGCGACGCCGATCCCGTCACCATGGTGATCGGCGTGGGGGCGACGGCCTTCCTGTTCTGGGTGCGCAAGGGGCTCAAGCCCTTTCTGATCGCGCGCGGCCTGAAACCCAAGCTTGCGGATGTGGCCCAAAAGGCCGGGCCTGTCGCCGCCGTTGTCGTGACCACGCTCATCGTCTGGGGCTTTGGTCTTGCCGACAGGGGCGTGCGCATCGTGGGCGACGTGCCGCAATCCCTGCCACCGCTGACGCTGCCCTCCTTCGATGTCGACCTGCTGAGGGCGCTTTTCGTGCCCGCGCTCCTGATCTCGGTCATCGGGTTCGTGGAATCGATCTCGGTGGCCCAGACGCTGGCCGCCAAGAAACGCCAGCGGATCGACCCCAACCAGGAATTGATCGGGCTGGGGGCGGCCAATCTCGGGGCAGGGTTCACGGGCGGCTATCCGGTCACGGGCGGCTTCGCGCGCTCGGTCGTGAATTACGACGCCGGGGCCGAAACGCCCGCCGCCGGGGCCTACACCGCCGTGGGTCTTGCCATTGCGGCCATGGCGCTGACGCCGCTCATCTATTTCCTGCCCACCGCGACGCTTGCGGCCACGATCATCGTCGCGGTGATGTCGCTTGTCGATTTCTCGATCCTGAAAACCGCCTGGCGCTATTCCAAGGCCGATTTCGCCGCCGTTGCCGCGACGATCCTTCTGACCCTGGGCTTCGGCGTGGAAACCGGCGTTTCGGCGGGGGTGATCCTGTCGATCCTCCTGCATCTCTACAAGACCTCGAAACCCCATGTCGCCGAGGTGGGCCTGGTGCCCGGCACCCAGCATTTCCGCAACATCCACCGCCACAAGGTCGAAACCGACCCCGCCGTCCTGACGATCCGCATCGACGAGAGCCTCTATTTCCCCAATGCCCGCTTTCTCGAGGATTACGTGCTGGGCCGCGTGGTCGAAGGCGGGCCGATCCGCCATGTCGTCTTGATGTGTTCGGCGGTCAACGTGATCGATTTCTCGGCGCTCGAGGCGCTCGAGGCGCTCAATCGCCGGCTCAAGGACATGGGCGTCACGCTCCACCTGTCCGAGGTGAAGGGGCCTGTGACGGACCGGCTGGAAAAGACCCATTTCCTGCAGGATCTGACGGGCCGCGTGTTCCTGTCGCAATATGATGCCTGGGTGGCGCTCACCGCCGCCCCGCCGCCCGCGAAAGCGGCCGGGTAGGGGGCCGAAAAACCCGGGTTTTTCGGGTGGGAAACCTCGAGGTTTCCCGCCTCACTCCACCACGCTCAGCGCCGGTTGCGCATGCTGCGCCATCGACCGGCCAGCCTGGTCGAAAAACAGCACCGTCTCGGGCTCCGCGAACAGCCGCAGGCTGTCGCCCTCGCGCACCCGGCTTGCGTGACCGTCGCGCTGGATCAGCCGATCCTCGCCCATCCGCAGATGCACCAGCGTCTCGGCCCCCAGCGCTTCGACCAGCACCACTTCGGCCTCGGGGCCCTCGCGTCCGATCCGCAGCGTTTCGGGCCGGACACCCGCCGCCACGGCCCCCGCAGGCGCGCCGCCCGCCAGCGCCGCGATGGCCTGACCGGCTGGCGTGCCCAGTTCGAAGACATTCATCGGCGGCGCCCCGATGAATTCCGCGACAAAGCGGCTCGCGGGCCGTTCATAAAGGTCCATCGGCGTGCCGATCTGTTCGATCTTGCCCTCGGACATGATCACGATCCGGTCGGCAAGGCTCATCGCCTCCACCTGGTCATGGGTCACGAAGACGAATGTCGCGCCCAGACGGCGGTGCAGGTCCTTCAATTCCGCGCGCAGCTGGGTGCGCAGCTTGGCGTCGAGGTTCGACAAGGGCTCGTCGAACAGGAACACCGCCGGTTCGCGCACGATGGCCCGCCCCATGGCGACGCGCTGGCGCTGACCGCCCGACAATTGCCGCGGCTTGCGGTCGAGAAATTTCTCGATCTGCAGCGTGGCCGCGGCCTGCGCGATGCGCCGGTCGATCTCGGGGCGCGGCGTGCCCTTGTTCTTCAGCCCGTATTCCATGTTCTTGCGCACGGACATGTGGGGGTAGAGCGCGTAATTCTGGAACACCATGGCGATGTCGCGTTCGGCGGGTTCGAGCTTGTTCACGACCCGACCCGCGATCTCGACCTCGCCCTCCGTGATCGTCTCGAGCCCTGCGATCATCCGCAGGATCGTCGATTTCCCGCAGCCCGAGGGGCCGACCAGCACGATGAATTCCCCATCCGCGATATCGACCGAGGCCCCGCGCACCGCGCTGACGCCGCCCGCATAGGTTTTGCCCACGTTTCTCAGTTTCAGCTCGGCCATGGTTATTTCTCGCTGTCCACAAGGCCCTTCACGAAAAGCCTCTGCATGAAGATGACGACGGCGACGGGTGGCAGCATGGCCAGCACGGTCACCGACATGATGGAATTCCACAAGGGTTCGCTGTCGACCACATCGGCCATCCGCTTGATGCCCGCGACGATGGTCTGGTAGCTGTCATCGGTCGTGACAAGGATGGGCCAGAGATACTGGTTCCAGCCATAGATGAAGAGGATCACGAACAAGGCCGCGATATTGGTCTGGGACATCGGCAAGAGGATGTCCTTGAAGAATTTCATCGGCCCCGCCCCGTCGATCCGGGCGGCTTCCATCATCTCGTCGGGGATGGTCAGAAACACCTGCCGGAACAGGAAGGTGGCCGTGGCCGATGCCATCAGCGGCACGGTCAGGCCGGTGTAGGAATTCAGCATGTTGAGGTTCGAGATCACCTCGAAGGTCGGCACGATCCGCACCTCAACGGGCAGCATCAGCGTGATGAAGATCATCCAGAAGGCCAGCACCCGGAACGGAAAGCGGAAATAGACGATGGCGAATGCCGACAGGATCGAGATGACGATTTTGCCGAACGCGATGGCCAGCGCCATGATCATCGAATTGGTCAGCATCACCCCGATGGGCACCGACATCTGCGCGGCGATACCGCCCTCGAAGACGCCCGAATAGGTCTCGACCGCGTTCGCCCCCGGCAAGAGCGGGATGGTCCCCGAGGTGAAGGCCGTCGGCTCATGCGTCGAGGCGATGACTGCCACATAGACCGGAAAGGCCACGATCACGACGCCCAGGATCAGGACGGCATGGGCCAGGTAGTCAAGCCAGCGTTGATTTTCGACCATGTCCTTGCCCCCCTCAGTAGGTCACGCGCCGTTCCACGAAGCGGAACTGGATCACGGTCAAAACGATCACAAGGCCCATCAAGATCACCGATTGCGCCGCCGACGAGCCGAAGTTCAGGCCGACGAACCCGTCGCGGAACACCTTGTAGACAAGGATATTGGTGGCCTGTGCAGGCCCCCCTTCGGTCGTGGCGTCGATCACGGCGAAGGTCTCGAACAGCGTGTAGACGATGTTGACGACCAACAGGAAAAAGGTCGTCGGCGACAAGAGCGGCAAGGTGATGGTCCAGAACCGCTTGAACGGCCCCGCGCCGTCGATCGCGGCGGCCTCGCGCAAGCTATTGGGGATGGATTGCAGCCCTGCCACGAAGAACAGGAAATTGTAGCTGATCTGCTTCCACGCGGCGGCCACGACCACAAGGATCATCGCATCCGACGGCGTCAGCAGATGGTTCCAGTCATAGCCGAACCAGTTTTCCAGGATATAGGGCATGATCCCGATCGTGGGGTTGAAGATGAACCACCACAGAATGCCCGCCACCGCAGGGGCCACCGCATAGGGCCAGACCAGAAGCGTCGTATAGGCCCGCCCCGACCGGATCATCCGGTCCACGGCCAAGGCCAGCACCAGCGACACACCCAGCGCGAGGATCACGGTCGAGATCGAAAAGATCACCGTCACCTTGATCGCGTTCAGATATTCGGGGCTGTCCAAGAGCCGCTCGTAATTGCGCAGGCCCACGAAGGTGAAATTCAGCCCGAACGCATCCTCGCGCAGAAAGGATTGGCGCACGGCTTGTGCGGCAGGCCACAGAAAGAAGATGCCGGTGATGATCAGCTGCGGTGCCAGCAACAGATAGGGCAGGCCCTTGTTGCCGAAAATCGTGCGTTTGGTCTGCATCTCGCCCCCAAGGTGCAAAGACCCGCGCCAAAAGGTTTGCGGCGCGGGCCGGTCGTCAGGTCAGCGGCTTCAGCCGTTGGCATCCTCGAAGTCGCGGATCAGCGCGTTGCCACGCTCGACCACGGCATCCAGCGCGCCCTGTGCATCGACGGCACCCGACAGCAGGCGCTCGAATTCCTCGTCGATGACGGTGCGGATCTGGACATAGTTGCCGAAGCGCAGACCGCGCGAATTGTCGGTCGGCGGGTTCAGCGTCATTTGCCGGATCGAGGTGTCCGCGCCGGGGTTGGCCTCGTAATAGCCCTGCGCCTGGCTCAGCTCATAGGCCGCCTGCGTGATCGGCAGGTAGCCCGTGTCCTGGTGCCACTGCGCCTGAACCTCGGGCGAGGAGAGGAAGTTGAAGAACTCGGCCACGCCGCGCTGCTCTTCTTCCGAACCGCCCGCCAGAACCCACAGCGTCGCGCCGCCGATGATCGAGTTCTGCGGCGCGCCCGGAACGTCGTCGTAATAGGGCAGCATGCCGAAGCCGACTTCGAAATCGGTGGCATTGGCCATCACGCCTGCGCGGCCTGCCGAAGATTCCATCATGATCCCGCAGGTCTGCGAGTAGAAGGACGGGCCGGCATCATTGCCGCCGCCGGGACCCGCATAGCGATACAGGCCCTCGTCTTCCCAGCGTGCAAGGTTCTCCCAATGGCGCACCTGCACCGGACCGTTGAAGGTCAACTCGGTTTCCAGACCGCCAAAGCCGTTTTGCAGCGTGCCGATCTGCTGGTTGTGCCAGGCCGAGAAGTTTTCCAGCTGCGCCCAGCTGACCCAGCGCGAGGTGAAGCCGCAAGGGGCCGCGCCCGACGACACGATCTGGCGCGAGAATGCCTCGACCTCGGCCCAGGTGGTGGGCGGGGTGTTGGGGTCAAGACCCGCCGCCTCGAAGACGTTGCGGTTGTAGTAGAGGATCGGCGTCGACGAATTGAACGGCATCGACAGCATGTTGCCCTCGGGGTCGGTGTAATAGCCGACAACGGCGGGCAGGAAGGCCGAGGGGTCGAAATCGACGCCCGCATTGGCCATCAGCTGGTAGACGGGAACGATCGCGCCTTCGGCCGCCATCATCGTGCCGGTGCCGACCTCGAAGACCTGGACGATATCGGGCTGCTCGCCCGCACGGAAGGCCGCGATGGCCCCGGTCATCGTTTCCGCGTAGGAGCCGCGATAGGACGGGACGACGACGAATTCGCTCTGGGTCGCGTTGAAGGCGGTCGCAAGCGCCTCGGTCTTTTCGCCCAGTTCGCCACCCATGGCATGCCACCAGTCGATCTGGGTCTGCGCGCCCGCATGGGTGCTCAGTGCGATGACGCTGACGGCGCTGGCCGCAGCGAAATGACGGAATTTCATATGTTTCTCCTCCGGCCGGTCACCCGGCGCATGTGTCGGTCAGGAAACGAAAGGGGCCTTCGTGGCATCCCCTCCGCGCGGCGCTTAACGCTCTTTTGTGACAGGTGTGTTACACCCCGAGCCGGATTGAGACATGACGTCGGGTCGAAAATCAACCAAAAGGTCAAAGCCCGCGCACAAGTTTTTTCACTTGCAAGGATCGGCCCGTTTCAGGCCGCCAGATCGATCCAGACCGGCACGTGGTCAGAGGGCTTTTCCCGCCCCCGCACGTCCTTCTCGATGCCCGCATCGCGCATCAGATCGGCGGCTTGCGGACTGAGCAGCAGGTGGTCGATGCGGATGCCGTTGTTCCGCTCCCAGGCGCCTGCCTGGTAATCCCAGAAGGAATAGAGCCCCGGTGCCTGCGTCCGCGCCCGGATCGCCTCGGTAAAGCCAAGGTTGACGATCCGCCGGAACGCCGCCCGGCTTTGCGGCAGCGCCAGCGCATCCGCGCGCCAGGCTTCGGGCTTGGCCGCATCCTCGTCTTGCGGGATCACGTTGTAATCGCCCGCCAGAACCAGCGGCATCTCCTGGGCCAGCAGGCTTTTGGCATGGGCCTCCATCCGGGCCATCCATGCGAGCTTGTAGTCGTATTTCGGCCCCGGCGCGGGGTTCCCGTTGGGCAGGTACAGCCCGCAGACCCGCACGGCATGGGTATCCCCGATCACGCTCGCCTCGATCCAGCGCGCCTGTTCGTCCTCCGCATCGCCGGGCAGACCCCGGCTCACATCCTCCAGCGGCAGTTTCGACAGGATCGCGACCCCGTTGAAGCCCTTCTGGCCATGGGTTTCCACCCGGTAGCCCATGTCCTCGAAATGCTCGCGGGGAAAGCCTTCGTCGACCGACTTGATCTCTTGCAACAGCGCCACATCGGGCTGGAAGGCGGCCAGCCAATCGCTCAACGCCTCGATCCGCGCCTTGATGCCGTTGATGTTGAATGTCGCGATCTTCATGGCCCTGTCCCCCGTTTGCCCCGGTTTTCACACGGGGCAGGGCAGGGGGGCAAGGTCACATCGCCCCCCTCCCTCACATCGAGAAGGAGGTGCCGCACCCGCAAGACGATGTCGCGTTGGGGTTCTGGATCGTGAACCGCGCCCCGATCAATTCTTCCGTGAAATCGATCACCGCATCGGCGAGGAACGGCAGGGAGACGCTGTCCACCACCACTTTCTGGCCCAGCCCCTCCAGCACCAGGTCATCGCTCGTGGGATCGTCGAGCTTGATCTCGTATTGAAACCCCGAACAGCCGCCCCCCTCGACCGCCACGCGCAGCGCGCGCGCCTCGCCTGCGGCCTCGTTGATCTCGGCCAGCCGGGCAAAGGCCCGCTCGGTCACCTTGGGCGGCACGGTCAGGGTGAGGGACATGGACATGGGCGGCATTCCTTCGGGGCGCTGTCGCAATTCTTCTCCCCAGCATATATGAACCCCGCAACAACGGACAAGAACCGGAACCGATGCGATGCGCGCGCCCTTTGCCTGCGACCCCACCCAGACCCGTGGCCGCCGCGTGCCCGAGGAAGAAAGCACCTTCCGCTCGCCGTTCCAGCGCGACCGCGACCGGATCATCCACGCCTCCGCCTTTCGCCGCCTCAAGCACAAGACGCAGGTCTTCGTCGAACACGAGGGCGATTATTTCCGCACCCGCCTGACCCATTCCATCGAAGTGGCGCAGGTGGCCCGCACCATCGCCCGCGCGCTGGGCCTGGACGAGGACCTGACCGAGGCCGTGGCGCTGGCCCATGACCTTGGCCATCCCCCCTTCGGCCATACGGGCGAGGATGCGCTTCAGGCGCTCATGGCCCCCCATGGCGGCTTCGACCATAACGCGCAGGCGATCCGCATCGTCACCCATCTCGAACGCCATTACGCCGAATTCGACGGGTTGAACCTCAGCTGGGAAACCCTCGAAGGCATCGCCAAGCATAATGGTCCAGTGACGCCACCCATCCACTGGGCGCTGGCCGCCTGCTGCGAAACCGTCGATCTGGAGCTTTCGACCCATGCCAGCGCCGAGGCGCAGGTCGCGGCCATCGCCGATGACATCGCCTACAACCACCACGACCTGCACGACGGTCTGCGCGCGGAACTCTTCTCGACCGACGAACTGGCCGCACTCCCCATCCTCGATGCCTGCTTCGCCGAGGTCGACCGCCTCTATCCCGGCCTCAACTATTACCGCCGCCGCCACGAGGCGCTGCGCCGCTTTTTCGGCGTGCTGGTCGAGGATGTGATCGCCTATGCAAGGACCGAGCTTGCCGCGCTTGCGCCTCGCGATGCAGCCGATATCCGCGCGGCGGGCCGCCCCATCATCCGTTTCTCGAAACCCGTCTTCGACGATCTCAAGGTGATCCGCGACTTCCTCTTCCACCGCATGTACCGCGCCCCCGCCGTGGTCGAGATGCGGCGCGAGGTGACGGCGGTGGTCCATGACCTCTTCCCCCATTTCATCGCCCATCCCGATGAATTGCCCAAGCAATGGCGCAAGGATGTGGAGGAGGTGTCGGGCGACGAAACCGCCCTTGCCCGGATCGTGTGCGATTACATCTCCGGCATGACCGATCGTTTCGCGCTCCAGACCCATGCCCGGGTGTTCGGGGCGGCATCCCGGGAAAACCGCTTGCCTGTCTGAAACCGGACTGTCGGAGTTGAATATTTCGTTGGGTTGGTCTATCTTTCAGCCATGCAATACAGCGCCCCCCAGCAGCGCGAAGGTGACCGGATGCGTGAACATGCAAGACGGCTCTCGGACCGATCCAGCAAGCTGGAGCAGCGGCTCAACAAATACGCCTTCCTGCTACCTGTGGGGGTCTTGATCGTTCTTGCCATCGGTTTCGTCGGCTGACGGACTGGAAGCCTCGTCCCCGGTCGACGGGGTCGTCGTCCCCTTGCCTTGATCTTTGGTCCGCGCATCTGCCGGTGCGGCTGGCACCGGGGGTCTTTCCGGATCATGGCCCGGATCGTCTTGCGTCGGATTTCCCCGCAGCAACCCGTCTTGCAGCAGGAAAAAGGCTGCGGCGGCGAAAAGCCCGAGGTGCAGGTTGCCGACAATGGCCTGAAAAGCCGCAACCAACCGCAAGATCGGGCCTTGGGGCGAGATGTCGCCATAGCCAAGCGTCGCAAAGGTAACCATCGAGAAATAAAGCGTCGTGAGGGCCGAAGCCGCGTCTTCACCCGGGCCTTGCACGCCCTGCAGCAGATAGACATAGGCATAGGCCGTGATCGTCAAAACCGATGACACGACCAGCCGAAGCAGCAATTCGCCGATCTGGAGCGATGCATTCTGTGCCACCGCCGGCAAGACCACGACCAGAAGGATCAGGTAGCCAAGCGAAATGCCGATCAAGATCGCCCCGACCCAGTCGGATGGGTCGCTCAGCCACGGCAGCCACATCAGCGATTGGTTCGCCAGGGCCGCGCCGATCAGCACGCAGGCAAAAGCACCCGCCACGGTCCAGTTCCTGAACCAGCCCGACATCGAAGACATCCCTCGATACTCGTCACACCACCGCATGGGCCGACATCGCGGCTGTTGACCTCGCCCATGCCATTGCTAAACGGCTAACATAGACTGGGAAGGTTTTGCCATGACGCTGTTCGCCGATATCCATGCCGCCGTTCTGACCGCGCTTGATGCGCTCGAGGCCGAGGGGGCTTTGCCCGCGGGTCTCGACCGCGCGAATGTGGCGGTGGAACCGCCCCGCGATGCGGCGCATGGCGACATGGCGACCAATGCCGCGATGGTCCTGTCCAAGCCCGCGGGCATGAAGCCCCGCGACATCGCCGAGGCGCTGGCAGGCAAACTCGCCCTCGACCCCCGCATCGCCAGCGCCGAAGTGGCGGGCCCGGGCTTTCTCAACCTGCGGCTCACCCCCGATGCCTGGCGCGGTGTCGTGGCCGCCATCCTGACCCAGGGCGCGGCCTATGGCCGGTCCGCGATGGGGCAGAGGCGGCGGGTCAATGTCGAATATGTCTCGGCCAACCCGACCGGGCCCTTGCACGTGGGCCATACGCGCGGCGCGGTCTTTGGCGATGCGCTGGCCAGCCTTCTGGATTACACCGGCCATGACGTCACCCGCGAATATTACATCAACGACGGCGGCGCGCAGGTCGATGTCCTCGCGCGCTCGGTCTATCTCCGCTACCTCGAGGCGCATGGGCAAGAGGTGGCCTTTGCCGACGGCACCTATCCGGGCGACTATCTCATCGAGGTCGGCCGCGCGCTGAAGGACGCCGTGGGCGATGCATATTTGGGGAAAGATGAAGGGGTATGGCTGGCCGAGGTGCGCGATTTCGCCACCGACCGCATGATGGACCTGATCCGCGCGGACCTCAAGGCGCTCGGCGTCGAGATGGACGTGTTCTATTCCGAGAAATCCCTCTACGGTACCGGCCGGATCGAGGCAGCACTCGACGATCTGCGCGCCAAGGGCCTGATCTACGAGGGCGTGCTGGAACCGCCCAAGGGCAAGACCCCCGAAGATTGGGAACCGCGCAGCCAGACCTTGTTCAAATCGACCGATTTCGGCGATGACGTGGACCGCCCGGTGATGAAATCGGACGGGGCCTGGACCTATTTCGCCCCCGACATCGCCTATCACTACGACAAGATCACGCGCGGCTTCGACGAGCTGATCGACATTTTCGGTGCCGATCACGGCGGCTACGTCAAGCGGATGAAGGCGGCGGTGGCAGCCCTCTCGGGCAATCGCGTGCCGCTGGACATCAAGCTGACCCAGCTCGTCAAGCTCAAGCGTGGCGATCAGGAACTCAAGATGTCCAAGCGCGCGGGCACTTTCGTCACGCTGCGCGACGTGGTCGAGATGGTGGGGGCCGATGTCACCCGCTTCGTCATGCTCACCCGCAAGAACGACGCGCCCTTGGATTTCGACGTGGACAAGGTGCGCGAGCAATCCAAGGACAATCCGGTCTTCTACGTGCAATATGCCCATGCGCGTATCCAGTCCGTGCTGCGCCGCGCGGCCGAGGCGGGCGTCGCCCCCGGCGGCCCCGACGACCTGTCCGTGATCGCCGATCCCGCCGAACTTGCCCTGGTGGCAAAGCTCGCCGAATGGCCGCGCCTTGTCGAAAGCGCGGCCCAGACGCACGAGCCCCATCGCGTGGCCTTCTACCTCTATGACCTGTCCTCGGAATTCCACGCGCTGTGGAACAAGGGCAACGCCGAACCCGCGCTGCGCTTCTGGCAAGAGGACGATCCTGCCACAAGCCGGGGCAAACTGGCCCTGATCCGGTCCGTTGCGATTGTCATTTCCAACGGTCTTGGTATTCTTGGGGTCACACCGGCCGACAAGATGTAAGGCGTTCAAGACCTTCCACCGGCCGGATCGAGACAGTCTAAGGCCCCGAGGCGACCCGTGCAGGTCGTCCCGGGCGGCAGGAACAGGCATGGCAGGTCATGGCGGATTACGACTATTCCCAAACGGATGAGGCGCACGCGCCCCATCGCGACGGGACATTTTCCGACGGCACGCCCCGCATCGGAACGCTGGTGAATTGGGCCGGGGCCTTCGTGTCGCTTGGTCTGGTCATCGGCATGGGCATCTGGGCCTATCAGCTCACCATGCGGGATCTGTCCGGCGTGCCCGTCATCCGCGCCCTCGAAGGGCCGATGCGCGTGCCCCCCGCCGATCCCGGCGGCACGCAGGCCGAGCATCAGGGCCTTGCCGTCAACCGCATCGCCGAAGGGGCCGAGGCCGCACCGGTCCCCGACCGCCTGATCCTTGCGCCCCCGCCGGTCGATCTCGATGTCGTGGCGCTTGCCTCCGCCTCCGCGCCCGCCATGCCCGACCAGGCCGCCAGCGCGGCAGAGGCACCCTTGCCCACGCCCGAAGCCGTCAGCGCGGGCACCCAGGCCCTGATCGAACGCCTGATGGAACAGGCCGCGCCTGTGGCCGCGCCCTCTGCCGATCCCGCGCCCGCCCCGCAGGTCATCCCGGCCTCAGTTCCCGGTCCCGCGCGCTCGCTCCGGCCCGCGACCCGGCCCGAGGCGATCCGCGCCCGTGCCACCGTCACCTCCTCCACCTCCCGCGCCGCCACCGGTGCGGTCAATGAAATCGCCCCCGCCGAGCTTTCGACCGGCACCCGGCTTGTCCAGCTCGGGGCCTTCGACAGCCCCGAGATCGCACGCAGCGAATGGGACAGGCTCGCGGCGCGCTTTCCCGATTACTTCGCAGGCCGCGCCCGCGTGATCGAGGAAGCCACCTCCGGCGGTTCCGCCTTCTTCCGGCTGCGCGCCCATGGGTTCGAGGATCTCGCCGCCTCCCGCCGCTTCTGCGCCGTCCTGATGGCCCAGAACGCGCCCTGCATTCCCGTCACGGTCCGGTAGCGCGCCGATGGCCGGGGTTTCCGCCACCATCCTCGGCTGCGAAGGCCCCCGCCTTTCCCCCGACGAGGCGCGCTTTTTCTCCGAGGCGCAGCCTTGGGGCTTCATCCTGTTCGCCCGCAACATCGAGGATCCGACGCAACTTCTGGCGCTCACCTCCGATCTGCGCGCCGCCTTGGGCCGCGATGCGCCCATCCTGATCGACCAGGAAGGGGGGCGGGTCCAGCGGATGCGCCCGCCGCATTGGCGGCAATGGCGTCCCGCGCTCGACCAGATGGCACAGGCAGGCCCCTTGCGCGCCGCCCGCGCGATGCGCCTGCGCGCCCGCCTCATCGCGCATGAATTGCGCAGCGTCGGCATCGATGTGAACTGCATGCCCTTGGCCGATGTGGCGCGCGACACGACCCATCCGATCCTGAAAAACCGCCTCTACGGAACCGAGCCTGACACCGTGATCGGCGCGGGCCGCGCGGTCGCCGAAGGGCTTTTGGCAGGCGGCGTGCTGCCGGTCCTCAAACACCTGCCCGGCTACGGTCTGGGCGAGGTTGACAGCCACCTGACCTTGCCCCGCGTCACCGCGCCCCTCGAGGAACTCCGCCGCGTCGATTTCGCGGCCTTCCGCCCGCTCTGCGACCTGCCCTTGGGCATGACCGCCCATATCGTCTACGAGGCCTTGGGCGACGAACTGCCCGCCACGCTGTCCCCCGACATGATCCGCCTGATCCGCGAGGATCTGGGCTTTCAGGGCGCGCTCATGACCGATGACCTGTCCATGGGGGCGCTGCCCGGTCCCATCGGGGAACGGGCCGCGCGCGCGCGGGCGGCAGGCTGCGACCTGATCCTGCATTGCAACGGCGAACGCCCCGAGATGGAACAGGTCGTGGCGCAATCGGGCACGCTGTCAGGCCTGCCCCTGCAACGCGCTGACGCCGCGCTGGCCCTCCGCCACGCGCCTGCGCCGCTTGACATCGAGGCCGCCGAGGCCGACCTTGCCGATCTTCTGGACGGAGAGGTCTATGGCTGATCGGCCCATCGCCGCCAATGACGAAAGCCCCGAATGGGATGCCGTCGCCTCGCGCCGCGCGGCCGAGGCGCTGATCGTCGATGTCGACGGGTTCGAGGGGCCGCTCGACCTGTTGCTCACGCTCTCGCGCACCCAAAAGGTCGACCTGCGCCGCGTCTCCATCCTGCAACTGACCGAGCAATATCTCGCCTTCATCGAACAGGCGCGCGAATTGCGCATCGAACTGGCCGCCGATTACCTCGTGATGGCCGCCTGGCTCGCCTTTCTCAAATCCCGCCTCCTCCTGCCGCCCGACCCGACCGAAGAGGGACCATCGGGCGAGGAGATGGCCGCCTATCTCGCCTTCCAGCTCGAACGCCTTGCCGCCATGCGCGATTGCGCGGCCAAGCTGATGGCGCGCGACCGCCTGTTCCAGGACCGCTTTCCCCGTGGCGCCGCCGAACAGATGACGACCGCCAAGCGCATCACCTATACGGCGGGTCTTCTCGACCTGATGCAGGCCTATGCCCGCATCCGCACCCGCGACGATTTCCGCCCCTTCGTGCTCGACCGCGACAGCGTCCTGACCATGGAAGAGGCGCTCGACCGCATGCGCGGCCTGATCGGCTACGCGGGCGACTGGACCGACCTGATGAGCTATCTTCCCGATGGCTGGCAGGCCGATCCCAAGCGCCGCCGCTCGGCCACGGCGGCCAATTTCGCCGCCGCCCTCGAACTGGCCAAGGCGGGCCGCGTGCAGATCCGCCAGACCGAAACCTTCGCCCCCATCGAACTCCGCCGCAGGGACGACAGATGAGCGATGCACCCGAGAGCCGGGGCGACAGCCTCTTTCGCGCGCCGCCCTTGGCCGAACAGGAACGCATGGTCGAGGCGATGCTGTTCGCCTCCGCCGACCCCCTGACGCTCGCCGAGATGGAGGCGCGCATGCCCCATGGCTGCGACCCGGCCGAGGCCGTGCAGCTTTTGCGCCGCCGCTACGAGGGGCGGGGCGTGCAGGTGACCCGCGTGGGCGATGCCTGGGCGATCCGCACGGCGGCCGATCTGGGCTTTCTCATGGCGCGCGAAACGGTCGAGACCCGCAAACTCAGCCGCGCCGCGATCGAGACGCTCGCGATCATCGCCTATCACCAGCCCGTCACCCGCGCCGAGATCGAGGAGATCCGCGGCGTGACGGTCTCGCGCGGCACCGTCGACCAGCTGATCGAACTGGAATGGGTGCGCTTCGGCCGCAGGCGCATGACCCCGGGCCGCCCCGTCACCTATGTCGTGACCCAGGCCTTCCTCGATCATTTCGGGCTCGAAAGCGCCCGCGACCTGCCGGGCCTCAAGGAATTGCGCGAGGCGGGGCTTCTCGAAAGCCGTCCCCCCGACGGCGCCGATGCCGAGGCCCCGCGCGACGATTCGACGGGCGACATGTTCGACGACGATGCCGAGGCCCATCTGCCCGAAAACGACGACGATTACTGATCCCGTCCGGAATTTTGCCGCAATCGCGGTGTAATCCCGCCCGCATCCGCCGACAGGCAGCGCCCGCGACAAGACGGGCAGGGCAAAGGGGTGCAAGACATGGACCGAATGATCACGATGATCCTTCGCCGCGCGATCAACCAGATCCTCAACCGTGGCATCGACGCAGGCGTCCGCCGGATGACGCGCGACCGTCCCGATGCGACGCCCGAACAACAGGCGCAGCTGCGGCAGGGCGGCCAGCGCGCGAAACAGGCCTTCCGCCTCCTGCGCCGCTTCGGGCGGTTCTGAACGGCCTTCTTGCCAAAATCCCGAGGCCGAAACGAAAAACGGGCGCCCGTGGCGCCCGTTTCCCGTGGTCTGTGACTGCGATCAGCAGCTGTAGTACATCTTGTACTCGATCGGGTGCGGGGTGTGCTCGAAGGCATAGACCTCGTCCCACTTGAGCGCCATGTAGGCTTCGATCTGGTCCTTGGTGAACACGTCGCCCTTGATGAGGTAGTCGTGATCGGCTTCCAGGCTTTCCAGCGCCTCGCGCAAGGATGCGCAGACGGTGGGGATGCCTGCCAGCTCCTCGGGGGGCAGATCGTACAGGTCCTTGTCCGACGGGTCGCCCGGGTGGATCTTGTTCTGGATACCGTCCAGACCCGCCATCAGCAGGGCCGCAAAGGCGAGGTAGGGGTTCGCCGACGGATCGGGGAAACGGGCCTCGACGCGCTTGGCCTTGGGGCTTTCCGTCCACGGAATACGCACGCAGCCGGACCGGTTGCGGGCCGAATAGGCGCGCAGAACGGGGGCTTCGAAGCCGGGGATCAGACGCTTGTAGCTGTTCGTCGACGGGTTGGTGAAGGCGTTCAGCGACTTGGCATGCTTCAGGATGCCGCCGATGAAATAGAGCGCCTCGTCCGACAGGTCGGCGTATTTGTCGCCTGCGAACAGCGGCTTGCCGTCCTTCCAGATCGACATGTTCACGTGCATGCCGGTGCCGTTGTCGCCCGCCATGGGCTTGGGCATGAAGGTCACCGACTTGCCATAGGCATGGGCGACGTTGTGGATGACGTACTTGTACTTCTGCAGCTCGTCGGCCTGCTTGGTCAGCGTGCTGAAGATCAGGCCCAGCTCGTGCTGGTTCGATGCCACCTCGTGGTGGTGCTTGTCGACCTTCATGCCCATCCGCTTCATCGTGGACAGCATCTCGGACCGCAGGTCCTGGCCGGGGTCGATCGGGTTGACCGGGAAATAGCCGCCCTTGATGCCGGGACGGTGGCCGGTGTTGCCCATCTCGTATTCGGTGTCGGTGTTCCACGCGCCGTCGACGGCGTCGACCTCGAAGGACACCTTGTTCATCGTCACGGCGTAGCGCACGTCGTCAAAGACGAAGAATTCGGCTTCCGGGCCGCAATAGAACGCGTCGCCGATGCCGGTGGACTTCAGATAGGCCTCGGCCAACAGCGCCGTGCCGCGCGGATCGCGGTTATAGGCTTCGCCGGTGTCGGGCTCGACCACGTTGCAATGCACGCAGATGGTCTTTTCGGCGTAGAACGGATCGACATAGGCGCTCGACGTGTCGAGCATCAGCTTCATGTCGGAGGCTTCGATGCCCTTCCAGCCTGCGATCGACGAGCCGTCGAACATGAAGCCTTCGTCGATGAAATCCTCGTCGACCAGATCGGCGACGACCGTCACGTGCTGCAGCTTGCCGCGCGGATCGGTGAAGCGGATATCGACGTATTCCGCCCCTTCGTCCTTCATGAGTTTCAGGAATGCTTCTTTGCTCATCGTGACCTTCCCTTGACGTAGTGGTCTGTGTCTGGCCCGTGCGGAATGGCGCGGACCTGTTTCTCTGGGTCAGCGCGCGCTCACAGCGCGTCGTCGCCCGATTCCCCTGTGCGGATGCGGATCGCCTGCGCGATATCCGAGACAAAGATCTTGCCGTCGCCGATCTTGTCGGTCTTGGCCGCATCGATGATCGCCTCGATGGCGGCATCCAGCATATCGTCGGACAACACCACCTCGATCTTCACCTTGGGCAGGAAGTCGACGACATATTCCGCACCGCGATAAAGTTCCGTGTGGCCCTTCTGACGGCCAAAGCCCTTGACCTCGGTCACGCTCAGACCCTGGATGCCGATGTCCTGGAGAGCTTCCTTCACCTCGTCGAGCTTGAAGGGTTTGATGATCGCTTCGATCTTTTTCATTGGTCTCTCCGCCTCCTCGACAGTGCACGCGGACCCCTGACAGCACTTTCACGGGGGGGCGTCCATGCGCTAGCGTTCCGGGATCGGGATGGAGCAGCGGGATTCCACCTGCGCAGCAAAAATATTGGGCATGACGCATAAGAAATGAGCAGTTTGAAAACCACCCCTCCCGACCTGCTTCTGACCGCCGCCCAGATGCGCGCGGCCGAACAGGCGGTGATCGCCAGCGGTCGCGCGACCGGGCGCGCGCTGATGGAAACCGCCGGTCGCCGGGTGGTCGAAACGCTTCTTGCGCACTGGCCCGATCTTGCCCGGGCGCCCAACCGCGCCATCGTGCTCTGCGGTCCGGGCAACAATGGCGGCGACGGTTTCGTCATCGCTCGCCTGCTCGCCCGCTGGCATTGGGATGTGGAGCTGTTTTTCCTCGGCGATCCGGCCCGCCTGCCGCCCGATGCCGCTGCCAACCACGCGCTCTGGTCCGATCTCGGCGCGGTCAAACCCCTGCCGATGACCGCGCCACCCGATCTGCGCGGCGGCACGGGCGTGATCATCGACGCGCTTTTCGGCACGGGTCTCACACGCGGTCTCGGCCCGGACCTGGCACAAGACGTGCTGGCCCCCCTCGATCAGGCCGATTTCGCCCATTGGCGCCGGGTCGCGGTCGATATCCCCTCGGGGCTTTGTGCTGATTCCGGCCGGGTGCTGGCCGCCGCCGATGGCAGCGCCACCGCCTTTCGCGCCGATCTGACCGTGACCTTCCACGCCGCCAAGCGCGGGCATGTGCTGGGCGCGGGCCCCGATCTGTGCGGCGCGCTCGCCGTGGCCGACATCGGCCTCGGGGCAGGGGCAGGGGCCTCCGACACGCCCGATCCCCTCCGCCTCGTCGGCCCGCCCGCACCCGGCGCGATCCTCAAGCCGCCGGGGCACAAATACGATCACGGCCATGCGCTGGTGTTTTCAGGCGGGCAGGGGCAGAGCGGGGCCGCACGACTGGCCGCGCGCGCAGCACTTCGGATCGGGGCAGGGCTCGTGACCCTCGCCGCCCCGCCCGAGGCCATGGCCGAATGCGCGGCCCAGCTCACCGCGATCATGCTGCGCGACATCCCCGACGCGGCCGCCTGTGCCGAATTGCTGGCGGACAGACGCCTGAACGCGCTCTGCCTCGGGCCGGGGCTCGGCCTCGACCGGGCCCGCGCCCTCGTGCCGGTGGCCCTTGCCGCACCCCGCGCCCTCGTGCTCGATGCCGATGCGCTGACAGCCTTTGCCGATGATCCCCCGGCGCTTTTCGCCCGCCTGCATCCGGGCGTGATCCTGACGCCCCATGATGGCGAATTCGCGCGGCTCTTTCCCGATCTGGCGGCGCACCTCGCCGATAGGCCCACCCATGGCCCCGCCTTTGGCCGGGTCGAGGCCGCGCTTGCCGCCGCCGCGCGGGCGGGCTGCACCCTGCTTCTCAAGGGGCGCGATACGATCATCGCCGATCACACGGGCCGCTGCGCCGTCCATGCCGCCACCGGGGACCGCGCCGCGCCCTGGCTTGCGACGGCGGGGGCGGGCGATGTGCTGGCCGGCTTCATCACCGGGCTTCTGGCGCGCGGGCTCGACCCGTTTCAGGCCGCCGCCGCCGCCGCATGGCTCCACGTGGAAACCGCGCGCCACTTCGGCCCCGGCCTCATCGCCGAGGATTTGCCCGAAACCCTGCCCGCGATCCTGCGCAAGCTTGTCGAATAAAGCCGCCCTCAGGCGGGAATGGTCAGCGCATCCGCCGATGCCAGCTCCAGCCCATCGGCATAGAACACTTCCGGCCTGCCGAACCGCAGGGCAAAGCCCGTGACATCCTCGTCCAGCACCGACAGGCGGATGAACTCGCCATCGACCAATTGCCCTGCCGGGATGCAGACCTGCGCCTGGCCATAGAGCGCATTGGCCCGCCAATCGCGGATCACCAGCCGCTGCGCCGCAGGCAGCCAAAGATCGCGCTCGGGCCGTCCGCCCAGGGCGTTCTTGGCGATCTGCACGATGGCCGTGCCCGCAGCCAGCGTCACGCGATCCAGCGCCTCCAGCGCGCGCGCGCCGTGACGCGTCACCACCCTGTCGCCGGGATAGAGATGCTCGACCGGCAGCGCACCGTCGAGGGTCAGCACAGGCGTTCCGGGCGCGATCGCCATGGGCGCACCTGCACCCACGCCATCCGCCCGCAGCCCCGCTGCGAGAGAGATTATGTCTGTCATGTCGAAACCTGCTCGGTCACGGACGCTTTTCGCGCCCTTTGTTATGGGAAAAAGGTAACCCGGACCTTTCCATGCGCACAACGAAAATCAGGCCCTGGCCGCATCACCGCCCGAACTGTTGCCCGAATACCTATGGCCCCGTGCCGGACCGGTGCCTGTCGGGCCGCGATGACCCGCCCTGCGGGCGATTTTCACCCTCGCGCCGCTCTGCCGCCTCTGCTAGATCGCTCCCCGTTGCGGGTGTGGCGGAACTGGTAGACGCACCAGATTTAGGTTCTGGCGCCGCAAGGCGTGGGGGTTCGAGTCCCTTCACCCGCACCATGCCCCCGATCCTCCGGGGCAGGGCGCGCCCTAGTCGCGCCGCAGCCGCCGGTTCACGACGCTGAAATCGCACACATCCGTCGCGCGCGACTGCAGCAGCATCTCCACGCGCTCGATATCGCCCTGGATCAGCACCTGCGTCAGGAACAGCCGGTAACGGTCCATCGCATCCTCCGCCGCTTGCCCCGCCGCGACGGTCTGCGCATGCGCGGTCTCCAGCTCGGAGATCAGCGCCGCTGCACAGGCCGCTTCCTCGTGGCGGCAGCCCGCCAGCACAAGCGCGCAAGCCAACAAGGCCGTGCCAGGCCCAAGGTTCAAAAATCGTTTTGTCAAATGTCGAAATATCGTTTGAGTAAGAAAGGCCCGCCGCGATCCGTCCATGGCTTGCGCCGGCCAGCACAGCGGCGGGCCGCATCGCCCATGCCACCCCCCGCGCCGTTGCTCAAGACCTGTTGCGCCGCGAAACCCGCATTCTGCCTGCCATCTGCGGCTGTCTTGCCGCATCACCGCGGCACAGGCCGGATTTTCCCGTTGAACTCGGCCATGCCCCGTCCGATCAAGGGGCCAAACCGGCATGCGGGGTCACAAGCCCCGCACCCACCCATTCCTTTCACGGAGCTTGCGATGACGATAACCCTTCTGGACGGCGGCATAGGACAGGAAATGGTGGCCCGCGCGGGCGACAAGCCCACGCCGCTCTGGTCCACCCGCGCCATGATGGATCACCCCGGCCTCCTGCAGGGGGTCCATGCCGATTACTTCGCCGCCGGGGCCGATATCGCGACCACCAACAGCTATGCGATCCACCGCGACAGGCTTGCGCCCGACGGGCTCGAACATCTCTTCGCCCCCCTCCACGCCGCAGCCCTGGCCGAGGCGCAGGCCGCCCGCGCCGCCCATGGCAGGGGCCGGATCGCAGGCTCCATCGGTCCCCTTGGCGCCACCTACCGCCCCGACATGCACCCCGATCTCGCGACCTCCGTGCCGCTCTATGCCGAAATGGTGGGGATCTTGTCGGACGGGGTGGACCTGATCCTCTTTGAAAGCGTGGCCTCGCTTCTGCATGCCGATGCGGCCCTCACCGCGGCAGAGGGGCAGGGCAGGCCGGTCTGGCTGTCCGTGACGCTCGATGACGAGGACGGCACGAAACTCCGCTCGGGCGAGGATGTCGCGGGCCTTTTGCCGCTGCTGTCGGGGCGCGCCTCGGCGGTGCTGGCCAATTGCTCCGCCCCCGAGGCGATGCCCGCAGCCCTCGCCATCTTTGCCCGCGGCGACTTGCCCTTCGGGGCCTATGCCAATGGCTTCACCCAGATCACCAAGGCGTTTCTCGCCTCCCGCCCCACCTCCGACACCCTGACCGCGCGGCGCGACATGGGCCCGGCCGCCTATGCCGATCACGCGATGCGCTGGATCGACCAGGGCGCCACGATCATCGGCGGCTGCTGCGAAACCGGCCCCGCCCATATCGCCGAAATCGACGCCCGCCTGCGCGCGGCGGGCCTGCGCGCCTGACCCAAACCCGGTCCCGAACGCGAAAGGGCGGCCCGACAGGCCGCCCTTTCTTCTTGTCATGACCGCGTCGGACAAGCGTCAGAAGATGAAATCGCCATTGTCCAGATCGGCGATATCCACCCCCGCCAACAGGATCGAATTCCCCGATCCCGTGTCGATCAGCACACCCGTCGACACGGTCGTGACCCGGCCATCGGCAAGCAAGGCGTCGTAATTGGCAAAGCCGTCCAGATCGGTGACACCCGACAGATCGATCCGCTCGAAACGGTTCCTCGCATCGAAATCCTCGATCGTGTCCGCGCCATTGCCATCGGCAAAGACAAAGACATCCCAGTTGGCCCCGCCGAACAGCCGGTCGTCACCCGTACCGCCCTCCAGCGTGTCGAACCCGGCTTGGCCATAAAGCAGGTCATCGCCTTCGCCCCCGAGCACAAGGTCGCGCCCGATACCGGCCAAGAGCCGGTCATCGCCCGCACCGCCATCCATCCTGTCATTGCCATCCCCGCCGAACAGGCGGTCGCGGCCATCATCGCCCAGCAAGCTGTCATCGCCGTCGCCGCCGTCGAGCAGGTCGTTGCCATCGCCCCCGATCAGCCTGTCATTGCCGATCTCGCCATAGAGCCAGTCGGCATGAGCTCCGCCATCAAGGCTGTCGTCGCCCTCGCCGCCCTCCAGCAGGTCAAAGCCCGCCCCGCCCATCAGGCTGTCATCGCCCGCATCGCCCTCTAGCGTGTCGTTGCCGCTGCCACCGTCCAGCGTGTCCTGGCCGATCCCGCCCTCCAGCGCATCGTTCTGGAAGCCACCATCGAGGCTGTCATCGCCAGCCCCGCCGACAAGGCTGTCGTCCTGCAACCCGCCAAGAAGCGTGTCGTTGCCCTCGTCGCCCTCCAGCATGTCACTGCCCGCGTCGCCGACCAACAGGTCGTCACCGTCCCCGCCGATCAGGCTGTCATCATCCAGACCGGCGAAAAGCCAGTCATCGCCCGCACCGCCGTCCAGCGTGTCATTGCCGTCCCCGCCTGTCAGACGGTCGTGGCCCTCGTCTCCCGACAGGCTGTCGTCGTCCTCGCCGCCGTCCAGCAGGTCGTTGCCATCGCCGCCGATCAGCGTGTCATTGCCGATCTCGCCATAGAGCCGGTCGGCATGGGCACCACCATCAAGGCTGTCGTGGCCGTCGCCGCCCTCGAGCAGGTCAAAGCCCGCCCCGCCCATCAGGCTGTCATCGCCCGCATCGCCCCGCAGCGTGTCGTTGCCGCTGCCGCCATCCAGCGTGTCCTGTCCGGTCCCGCCCTCAAGTTCATCGTCCTGGAAGCTACCATCGAGGCTGTCATCGCCAGCCCCGCCATAGAGGCTGTCCTCCTCGAAACCGCCCAGAAGCGTGTCGTTGCCCTCGTCGCCCTCCAGCGTGTCGTTGCCCGCGTCACCGACCAACAGGTCGTCACCGTCCCCGCCGGTCAGGCTATCCTCGTCCCAACCGCCGACGACCCAGTCATTGCCTGTGCCACCCTCCAACGTATCATTGCCGTCGTCGCCGAACATGCGATCGTTGCCATCGTCGCCCATCAGGATGTCGTCGCCGTCGCCGCCGTCGAGCAGGTCGTTGCCATCGCCCCCGGCCAGTGTGTCACTGCCGTTATCGCCGTAAAGCAAATCCGCCAGCGCCCCACCGTCGAGGCTGTCGTTCCCTTCGCCGCCATCGAGCAGGTCAAAGCCTGCGTTCCCGATCAGCGTGTCATTGCCCTCCTCGCCAAAGAGCATGTCATTCTGTATCCCGCCATCGAGCGTGTCGTCACCTGTCCCGCCATAAAGCAGGTCATTTCCGATCCCGCCGTCGAGGCTGTCGTGATCGGCACCTCCTTCGAGGAAGTCCTCACCCGCCCCCCCGAACAGGATGTCATCGCCGTCCCCACCCGACAGGTCGTCAGCCTCCGCCCCGCCGTCGAGGCTGTCTGTGCCCGCCCCGCCAAAGAGCTGGTCTTCATCCGCCCCGCCGAACAGCGTGTCATCGCCGTCACCGCCATCAAGGCTGTCATCGCCCGCGCCCCCATCGAGGCTGTCTTGGTCAGCCCCCCCGGCAAGCGTGTCCCAACCCTCGCCGCCGATCAGCGTGTCATCGCCATCGTCGCCGTACAGGTAGTCATCGTCGCTGCCGCCATCGAGGCTGTCATCACCCGCCCCGCCATAGAGCTCGTCAAAGCCCAGCCCGCCGGAGAGACTGTCGTCATCGGCCTCGCCGTCGAGGATGTCGTCACCCGCGCCCCCGATCAGCGTGTCATTGCCATCGTTGCCAAAGATGTCGTCATCGCCCTCACCGCCATCGACGCTGTCATCGCCGGTCCCGCCATTGAGCAGGTCATCGCCCGCCCCGCCGTAAAGGCTGTCGTTATCCGCGCCGCCGAGCAGCGTGTCGATCCCGTCGCCGCCGATCAGCACGTCATCGCCCGCATCGCCATAGAGCGTGTCAAGCCCGCTGCCGCCCTCGAGGCTGTCGTGATCCTCGCCCCCCTCGAGCCTGTCCGAACCATCGCCGCCGATCAGCGTGTCATTGCCCGAATCCCCGTAGAGCGTGTCATTCTCGCTGCCGCCCTCGAGGCTGTCATCGCCTGGCCCGCCATAGAGAATATCACTGTCCGCCCCACCATCGAGGCTGTCGTGATCCTCACCACCGTCGAGCCAGTCCATGCCATCGCCGCCGATCAGCGTGTCATTCCCGGCATCGCCCAGGAGTTCGTCATCATCCTCCCCGCCATCGAGGATGTCGTCGCCCGACCCGCCGTCGAGAGTGTCGTCACCCGCGCCGCCGTCGAGACTGTCGTGACCCACGCCACCCTCGAGCGAGTCGAAATCGTCGCCCCCGATCAGCGTGTCATCGCCCTCTTCGCCATAAAGCATGTCAGACCCGCTGCCCCCATCGAGCAAGTCATCGCCGGTGCCACCATAGAGATCATCATCCCCCAGCCCGCCGTCGAGACTGTCGTCATCGGCCTCGCCTTGGATGATATCGTGACCCGCCCCGCCGATCAGCGTGTCATGGCCCTGGCCACCGTACAGGTCGTCATGGCCATCCCCGCCATCGAGGCTGTCATCACCCCCTCCGGCTTCGAGCCAATCGGCACTCTCGCCACCGGAAAGGCTGTCACTGCCCTCTCCGCCAAACAACACGTCACTGCCCAGCCCGCCGTCGAGGCTGTCGTTGCCCTCGCCACCCGTGAGCAGGTCGAGGCCATCGCCTCCGATCAGCGTGTCATTGCCCACGTCGCCGGCCAGCGTGTCGTCTCCGGCGCCGCCCGTCAGGCTGTCGTCGCCAAGGCCACCCGTCAGGCTGTCATTGCCCTCGCCGCCGATGAGATCATCCGCCCCGTCGCCGCCGTCGATCGTGTCATCGCCGCCCAGCCCGTCGATGCTGTCATTACCCGCCGTGCCGGTCAGGCTGTCGTCGCCCTCCGTCGCGGTCGGGGCCGCGGGCGGCACCTCGACCGTGCCGTCGTCGAATTCGATGACTTCCACCCCGGTCAGGATATCGACCTCGCCGGTCTCGGTATTCGTCACCGTCGCGGCACCCTCGCCGGTCTCGATGCTGTAATTCCCGCTCGCCAGCAGCCCCTCGATCCGCAAGGTATCCGAGCCCTCGCCGCCCTCGATCGTGTCGTCGCCAAGCCCACCTTCGAGGTAATCATTCCCCGCACCGCCATCGATGCTGTCATCCCCGTCGAGCCCCTCGAGGATGTTGTCGCCCTCATCCCCGATGATCGTGTCGTCAAAGCGCGATCCGATCACCCCTTCGATGCTGACCAGCGTGTCGGTGCCGCCCCAGCTGTCCCGCGCCCGGCCCGAGGCCAGCTCGACCAGCACACCGCCCGTGGACAGCAGGTCATAGACCGCGAAATCCAGCCCGCCGCGACCGTCGATACTGTCATTGCCCTCTGCACCGATGAAGAAGTTGCCGAAGTCATCGCCCAGAAGCGTGTCGTCGCGCCCCGAGCCGCCGACGCCGTTGATGTTGAGAAGCGTATCGGTGCCGCCCCAGCCATCCGTGGCGGTCTCGTCCGCCAGATCGACCAGCACCCCATTCGTCCCGGTATCCGAGAAATAGGAGACGGCATTGCCATCCTCGCTGTCGGGGCTCCGGTCCGTGATCTCGCCGCCGTCGATCAGGTCATCGCCCTGTCCGCCCTCCAGCGTATCCGCCCCGGTGCCACCCAACAGCGTGTCATTGCCCGCATCGCCGATCAGCTGGTCATCGCCCGCGCCGCCCTCGATGCTGTCATCCCCGGCATCGCCAAAGATCACGTCATCGCCGCCCAGGCCCGCCATCGTATCGGCGCCCTCGGTGCCGATGAGCGTGTCGTTGCCCTCGGTCCCGGTCGGGTCCGTCGGCGCGGGAGCCAGAACCGCCGTCTCGTCGGCGTTGAACTCGATGAACTCGACCCCGGTCAGGATCAGCGTGTCGCCACCGCCCGTGACGGTCCAGACGCCTTCCGCCACCTCGATGGTGTAATCCCCGATATTCCCGTCGATCCGGAGCGTATCCGATCCCTCGCCGCCCTCGATGGTGTCGTTCCCGCCACCGCCGATCAGCAGGTCATCGCCCGCCCCGCCATCAAGGCTGTCATCGCCCGTCCCGCCATCGAGCGTGTCATTGCCGTCGCCGCCCGCGATACTGTCATTGCCCGCGTCGCCTCGGATTGAATCGTCGCCGCCCCGCCCATCGATCAGGTCATTCCCGAGCAGGCCCACGATGGCATTGCCGCCCTCCGTGCCCCGAAGCGTGTCGTCAAAATAGGAGCCGAACACGTCTTCGATGCTGACCAGCGTGTCGGTGCCTTCGCCGCTCGCCGTGCCGGCCTCAAGGTCTACGTCAACCGCCTCCTGCGCGTAGAAATAGGAAACGACATCGTCCCCCGCGCCGCCATCGATCGAATCGTTGCCGCCAAGACCCCAGAATCTGTTGTCATCGGACGATCCGATGAGCGTGTCGTCGAATTCATCGCTGCCAAAGGCACCGTCGATGTCGACAAGCGTATCCGTGCCGCCTTGACCATCCAAGGCCGTCCCAAGCCCGAGATTGACCGATACCGCGCCCGGCGCGTTGAAATAATCGGCCAGCGATATGCCACCGGCCCCTACAAGACGGTCGTTGCCCGCGCCGCCATTCAGCCAGGTAAAGCCGGTGGTATTGCTGATGATCGTATCGTCGAAGGCACCGCCGATGATATCCTCGAAGCCCGACACCGTATCATTGCCCGCAGCCCCGGTTGCGGTGCCAGCGACAAGGTCTATCACGACGGAACCGGTCGCATCCCGGTAATCGAGGCGGTCAAACCCCGCACCGCCGATCAGGCTGTCATTTCCCGCACCGCCGATAATGCTGTCATCGCCCGCGCCGCCATCGAGCGTGTCATTGCCGACCCCGCCATTGAAGGCCTCGTCCTCGTCCGTCCCGATCCACAGGTCATCGTCGGTGGTCGAGATCAGCGTCTGGGGCCGGACCAGCGAGAAATCGATGGGCGCGCCGGGCGCAAAGGGGCCGGAGGTGATCTGCGTGAAGGTGTCGATCCTCGCCTCGAGCGCGGCCAGTTCCAGAGGGTTATCAGGAAGGGCAAAAGCCGGATCGCTGCTTTGCAGGATGAACAGGTTGTCCCGTCCGGCGGAACTGTCCGTGATCACGAGAATCGTCAGCGTGCTGCCGTCGTCTAGGGTCGCAAGGGCAAAGAACACGTCATCCGCCTCATCCTCGCCATAGGGGCGGACATAGATGGGCGGGCTTTCCGGGCCAAAGACCGCGGCAGGCACGAAATCACTGCCGGGGACAGGGGGACCATAGGTATAGGTGGAGCTCTGACCCTCGGGCAGGGTGATCGTCAGATTCGTCGGTCCGTGGAACTCCGGAACGCCATCGGTCGAAAAGGAAACCCCACGCAGCACGAATGTCGGCATCGTCTATGCTCCACACTGGAAAAATCGTTACCTTGCAAAAGGCGACCATCTAAAGATAGTCGCCATTGCCGCTTTCGATACAATAGGCGGTGGGCCCGGTCCAACGATTTTTGACCCTCGCAGGCCGTCTTCGACCGGTGATCCTGCAGCGCCTGCACCCATCCCTTGCCGGAGTGTTGACGATGCGCCGTCGCGGCAGGGATTTGGCAAGAAACGGCGCGGAAAATTAACCCATTCGCAAGCTTTCCGCCGAATTCTTTACCCTTTCGCAAGCTTTCCGGATGGGCTGATCCGGGCCTGTATGATAGAGATCATGGAACAAGAACCCGCTCTTCGATAGGCGTATCAAATGATCAACAAGCTCGAAATGTTCATCGCCGTCGCCAAGGAGGGGCATTTCGGCCGCGCCGCCGAAAGCCTCGGGATCACGCAGCCGACACTTTCCACCGGGATCAAGCAGCTCGAGGACATGCTGGGCGTCCAGCTCATCTTTCGCGGCTCGCGCTATGGCGGCCTCACGCCCGAAGGCGCGCGCGCGCTGGTCTGGGCGCGGCGGCTGGTGGCCGACAGCCGCACCTTCCGCGAGGAAATGCGCGTCAGCCGCCATGGTCTTTCGGGCCATCTGCGGCTGGCGGTCATTCCCACCGCGCTCACCTGGGCCGCGAAGCTTTCGGCGCGCTTTTCCGACCGGCATCCCAAGGTGCGTTTCACCATCCAGTCCCGCAATTCGGTCGAGATCCTCAAGATGCTCGAAAACCTCGAGATCGACGCGGGCCTGTCCTATCTCGACAATGAACCGCTGGGCCGCGTGACCACCCAACCGCTCTATACCGAGCGCTACATGCTTGTTTGCCATGCGGAAAATGCGCTCGCCCTCGAGACGCAGGTCAGCTGGGCCGATATCGCGGGCGAAAGGCTCTGCCTGCTCACCCCCGACATGCAGAACCGCCGCATCATCAACCAGTGCTTCATGGAGGCCGATGTGACCCCCGATGCGCTGGTCGAGGCGAATTCGACCGTGGTCCTGGCCGCCCATGTCGAACAGGGCGGCTGGGTCACGATCCTGCCCGCCGACATGGCGCGGTTTCTTGCCTCGGGCAAACGGCTCTCCATCGTGCCCATCGTGGGCGGGCATGTCGAACACAGCGTCGGCCTCGTCGCGCCCCACCGCGAACCCCATACCCCGGTTCTGGACGCGCTCCTGTCCGAGGCGGCGGAACTCGCCGCATCCTGAGCCGCCACATGTCGGTTTCCACGGGGCAGGAGTCGTCTTTGTTTCATTTGATTTTTCTATCAAACAACGGAACAACGATATTGAACCTTGAATGATTTCCAGCATCATGGCGCGGTCAACCTGGAGCGCGCCGTGATCGATCAGCAAAAAGCCGAAGAACTTGTTCTGATTCAAGGGCTTATAAATGACCACATCGGGCTCGAAGGCCCGCTCCTGCCGCTCCTCCACGCGATCCAGTCCGCCTTCGGCCACATCCCCGCAACCGCGCATGCCCCCATTGCCGAGGCGCTGAACATCACCCGCGCCGAGCTGCATGGCGTGATCAGTTTCTACCATGATTTCAGGGACAAACCGGCCGGAGTTCACGTGATCAAACTCTGCCGCGCAGAGGCCTGCCAAGCCATGGGCGGCGCCGCCATGTCCGACGCAATCCTCGCGAAACTGGGCCTCGATTGGCACCAAACCACCCGCGACGGACGCGTCACGATCGAGCCCGTTTATTGCCTCGGCCTGTGCGCTTGCGCGCCGGCCGCGATGGTGGATGGCAAGCTGAAAGGGCGCGTCACGGCCGCGACCATTCTGGCGGAGGTGGGCGCATGAAAGTCTATGTTCCCCGCGATGCGGCGGCCCGCGCCCTTGGGGCGGATGCGGTGGCCGATGCCTTTGCCAAGGCGGGGGTGCGGGTCATCCGCAACGGGTCGCGCGGGATGGTCTGGTTGGAGCCGCTGGTCGAGATCGAGGAGGGCGGCGCGCGCCGCGCCTATGGATCGGTCACGCCTGCCGATGTCGCGGGCATCCTGTCGGGTGAAGTGCAAAGCCTTGGCCCCGTTGAAGATATTCCGTTCTTTGCGCGGCAGACCCGGCTGACCTTTGCCCGGTGCGGGCTGATCGACCCGCTCGACCTGGCGGAATACGAGGCCCATGGCGGGCTTGCCGGTCTGCGCCGCGCGCTGGAGCTGGGGTCCGAAGGGATCCTGGCGGAAGTCAAGGACAGCGGCCTGCGCGGACGGGGCGGCGCGGGTTTTCCCACGGGGATCAAATGGGAAACGGTCGCGCGCGCCCAGGCCGACCGCAAATACATCGTGTGCAACGCCGACGAGGGCGACAGCGGCACCTTTGCCGACCGGATGCTGATGGAGGGCGACCCGTTCTCGCTGATCGAGGGGATGGTGATCGCGGGCATCGCCGTGGGGGCGACAAAGGGCTTCGTCTATATCCGCTCGGAATATCCCGATGCCATCGAGGTGATGTACCGAGTAGTCGAAATATCACGAAAAAACAAAATTTTGGGGCACGTTCTTCATTCGGAACATGAATTCGATATCGAGATCCGGGTCGGTGCGGGCGCCTATGTCTGCGGCGAGGAAACCTCGCTCCTGAACTCGCTCGAGGGCAAGCGCGGGGTGGTGCGCGCCAAGCCGCCGCTGCCTGCGCTCGAAGGGTTCATGGGGCGGCCCACGGTCGTGAACAACGTGATCTCGCTCGGCACGATCCCGGTCATCCTCGAGAAGGGCGCGGCGCATTACGCGGGCTTTGGCCTTGGGCGGTCCAAGGGGACGATGCCCATCCAGATCGCGGGCAATGTCGCGCGTGGCGGGTTGTTCGAGACGGCCTTTGGCATGCCCTTGGGCGCGTTGGTCAACGAGATCGCGGGCGGCACGGCCACGGGGCGGCCCGTCAAGGCGGTGCAGGTGGGCGGGCCGCTTGGCGCCTATTTCGCGCCGGAGAAATTCGACACGCCTTTTGCCTACGAGGAATTCGACGGGCAGGGCGGCTTGATCGGGCATGCCGGTGTCGTGGTCTTTGACGAGAGCGCCGACATGCGCGCCATGGCGCGGTTCGCCATGGAATTCTGCGCGGTGGAGAGCTGCGGGAAATGCACGCCTTGCCGCATCGGCGCGGTGCGGGGCGTGGAGACCATCGATCGGATCGCGGCGGGCGATGCATCCGCCGTGCCGCTTCTGGTCGATCTGTGCGAGACGATGAAACATGGCTCGCTCTGCGCCTTGGGCGGGTTCACGCCCTATCCGGTGATGAGTGCGCTGACGCAATTCCCCGAGGAGTTCGCGGGTCATCGGGAGGCGGCGGAATGAGCCAGAATTCCCGGTTTCGCTGCCTTCGGCATCGACCCGCGGGGGCCTTGCCCCCGCACCCCCCAGAGTTTTTCGACCAAGATGAAGCAGGGAGCATTCCGCGCATGAAGGATTTCATCATTCCCTGGGGTGACGACCGCGACATGGGCACGCCTGCGAAAGAGGGCGCGCCCATCACGCTGGAGATCGACGGGTTCGAGGTGACGGTGCCCGAGGGCACATCCGTGATGCGGGCGGCGGCGATCGCGGGCATCAAGGTGCCCAAGCTTTGCGCCAGCGACAACCTGGAGGCTTTCGGGTCGTGCCGACTGTGCGTGGTCGAGATCGAGGGGCGGCGCGGCACGCCTGCGTCTTGCACCACGCCGGTGGCACCCGGGATGGTCGTGCGGACCCAATCCGAGCAGGTCAAGAAGATCCGCAAGGGGGTGATGGAGCTTTATATCTCGGACCATCCGCTTGATTGCCTGACCTGTAGCGCCAATGGCGATTGCGAGTTGCAGGATATGGCGGGTGTCGTGGGCCTGCGCGATCAGCGCTTCGAGGCGCCCGAGGGGGGCATGCGGACCCATTTCGCGACCCGAGACACGAGCGGGCAGGCGAACCCCGAATACAGGCCCAAGGACGACAGCAACCCGTATTTCACCTATGATCCGGCGAAATGCATCGTCTGCAATCGCTGCGTCAGGGCCTGCGAAGAGGTGCAGGGGACATTTGCCCTGACGATCGAAGGCCGGGGGTTCGACAGCCGTGTGTCCGCCGGTGGGGCAGGTGACGATTTCTTGTCCTCCGATTGCGTGAGCTGCGGGGCCTGCGTGCAGGCTTGCCCGACCGCGACCCTGCAGGAAAAGAGCGTCATCGAATTGGGCACGCCGACGCGGTCGGTCATCACCACCTGCGCCTATTGCGGGGTGGGATGTTCCTTCAAGGCGGAGCTCAACGGCGACGAATTGGTGCGCATGACGCCCTACAAGCATGGCGCGGCCAATCGCGGGCATTCTTGCGTGAAGGGGCGGTTTGCCTATGGCTATGCGACCCATGCCGACCGCATCCTGAGCCCGATGATCCGCGAGACCATCGACGAGCCCTGGCGCGAGGTGAGCTGGGAGGAGGCGCTTGGGTTTGCCGCGGCCAAGATGCGGGGCATCCAGGCCAAGTATGGGCGCAAGGCGGTGGGGGTCATAACCTCGAGCCGGTGCACCAACGAAGAGACCTACCTGGTGCAGAAGCTGACGCGGGCGGTGTTCCTGAACAACAACACCGACACCTGCGCGCGCGTCTGCCATTCGCCGACGGGCTATGGCCTGGGCCAGACATTCGGCACCAGTGCGGGCACGCAGAATTTCGACAGCGTGGCCAAGGCGGATGTCGTTGTCGTGATCGGGGCGAACCCGACCGACGGGCACCCGGTTTTCGCCAGCCGTCTCAAGAAACGCCTGCGGGCGGGGGCCAAGCTGATCGTCATCGACCCGCGCCGGATCGATCTTGTGAAATCGGCCCATATCGAGGCGGCCCATCACCTGGCGCTGCGCCCCGGCACCAATGTGGCGGTCGTGACCGCGCTTGCGCATGTGATCGTGACCGAAAAGCTCTATGACGAGAGCTTCATCAGGCAGCGCTGCGATTGGGACGAGTTCGAGGAGTACGCGGAATTCATCAGCGATGTCCGCCATGCCCCCGAGATGACCGAGATGCTGACGGGCGTTCCGGCGGAGGAATTGCGCGCGGCAGCCCGGCTTTATGCGACGGGCGGCAATGGCGCGATCTACTACGGGCTGGGTGTGACCGAGCATAGCCAAGGGTCGACCACCGTGATGGGGATCGCGAACCTCGCGATGCTGACGGGCAATATCGGGCGCGAGGGCGTGGGCGTGAACCCGCTGCGCGGGCAGAACAACGTGCAAGGGTCCTGCGACATGGGATCCTTCCCGCATGAATTGCCGGGATATCGCCATGTGAAGAACGCCGATGTGCGCGCGATTTTCGAGAGCGCCTGGGGGGTCGAGATCGACGCGGAGCCGGGTCTGCGCATTCCCAACATGCTCGACGCGGCCGTATCGGGGCAGTTCAAGGGGCTCTATTGCCAGGGCGAGGATATCTTGCAATCCGATCCCGATACCCGCCATGTCGCGGCGGGGCTGGCGGCGATGGATTGTGTCATCGTCCATGACCTTTTCCTGAACGAGACGGCGAATTACGCCCATGTCTTCTTGCCCGGCTCGACCTTTCTGGAAAAGGACGGAACCTTTACCAATGCCGAGCGGCGCATCAACCGCGTGCGCAAGGTCATGGCACCGCGCAACGGTTATGCGGATTGGGAAATCACCCAGATGCTGGCCAATGCGATCCTGAAAGCCGAGGGGCGCCCGCTGTGGCATTACACCCATCCGGCCCAGATCATGGAGGAAATCGCGGCCACGACCCCCGGTTTTGCCAATGTCGATTACGCCATGCTGGAGGAAAAGGGCTCTGTGCAATGGCCCTGCAACGATGCCGCGCCCGAAGGTTCGCCCATCATGCATGTCGATGGCTTCGTGCGGGGCAAGGGGCGTTTCATCGTCACCGAATATGTCGCGACCGAAGAGCGGACCGGCCCGCGGTTCCCGCTCCTGCTCACCACCGGGCGCATCCTGAGCCAGTACAACGTGGGGGCCCAGACGCGGCGGACGCCGAACACGGTCTGGCACACGGAGGATGTGCTTGAAATCCATCCCCATGATGCCGAGGTGCGCGGCGTGAAGGAGGGGGATTGGGTCAAGCTGGCGTCCCGTTCGGGCGAAACGGCGATGCGGGCGCATCTGACGGATCGGGTCAGCCCCGGTGTGGTTTACACGACCTTTCACCATCCCACGACACAGGCCAATGTGATCACCACCGATTATTCCGACTGGGCCACGAATTGCCCGGAATACAAGGTGACGGCGGTTCAGGTGGGGCTGTCGAACGGACCGACCGAGTGGCAGGAAAGCTACGAGGAACAGGCGCGGCTGTCGCGCCGGATCCTGCCGGCGGCCGAATGAAGGCGAGCCGGTCCATATCCGCCCGGGCGCTTGGCCCCGAAGGCGCGCGCGACATCACGCGGTCCCTGCCCGAGGAGGTGCCGGTTGCAATCACCTGCAATGGCACGACGCAGGCCGTGATGATGACGAGCCCCGCCGATCTGGAGGATTTCGCGATCGGCTTTGCCATGACCGAAGGCTTTGCGCGGCTTGACCAGATCGAGCGGGTCGAGGTGATGGAACTGGCGCAGGGGATCGAGGCGCGGCTCTGGATCGCCGAAGAGGCGGCAAATGCCCTGGGCGCGCGGCGGCGTGCGATGATGGGGCCGGTCGGCTGCGGGCTTTGCGGTATCGACAGTCTGGAGCAGGCCCTGCGCGATCTTCCGCCCGTCACGGGGCGGCTTGCGCTGTCCCTGTCCGAGGCCGCGGGGGCGGGGGATGCGCTCAGGGCGCATCAACCGCTGCATGATTTGACCCATGCCGTTCATGCGGCTGGATTTTTCATTCCCGGTCAGGGTATCGTCATGGTCCGGGAGGATGTCGGGCGGCACAATGCGCTCGACAAGCTGATCGGCGCGGCGCTGCGGGCAGAGATCGACCCTGCCTGCGGCGCCGTGGTCATCACCAGCCGCGTCTCGGTCGAGATGGTGCAGAAGACCGTGATGTTCGGCAGCCCGATCCTGATCGCCGTATCGGCCCCCACCGCGCAGGCGCTGCGCAGCGCGGAGGCGGCTGGCCTGAGCGTTGCGGCCTTCGGGCGCGAGGGGCGCTTGCAGGTTTTCACCCATCCCCATCGCATCCAGGAGGATCGTTCCCATGTCGCATGACAAGCTGATCCGCATGGCCAACCAGATCGCCACCTTCTTTCACAGCCAGCCCGGCGTCGATCAGGTGGAAAAGGTCGCGGCCCATCTCAAGGATTACTGGGCGCCCGAGATGCGCGCGGAGCTCAAGGCGCAGGCAGCTGACCATGAACAGGAGATGGACGTGCTTGTGCGCCGGGCGCTGCCCATGATCTGAAATTTGCAGGGTATCGGGGCTGGGGCTTGTGGCGATGCCCCGTCCTCCGCTACGACTGGCGCAGGTCGTTTCACTATGCGGCCCAAGGTTTCAACATGTGGAACAAGCCATGTCCGACACCCGCGCCAATCGCCGCTACCGCAGCCAGGAATGGTTCGACAATCCCAACAACCCGGGCATGACCGCGCTGTATCTGGAGCGCTACCAGAACCAGGCCTTTACCCAAGCCGAATTGCAGGCGGAAAAGCCCATCATCGGCATCGCCCAGACGGGCAGCGATCTTGTGCCCTGCAACAAGATCCACGTGTTCCTGATGGACCGGATCAAGGCGGGTATCCGCGATGCGGGCGGCATTCCGATGGAATTCCCGGTGCATCCGATCCAGGAAACCGGCAAACGGCCCACGGCGGCGCTGGATAGAAACTTGCAATATCTGAGCCTTGTCGAGGTTTTGCACGGCTATCCCATTGACGGGGTGGTGCTGACCACGGGTTGCGACAAGACCACGCCGGCGATGCTGATGGGGGCGGCGACGGTCGATCTGCCCGCCATCGCGCTGAACGGCGGGCCGATGCTGGATGGCTGGTGGCAGGGCAAGCGCGCGGGATCGGGGACGATCATCTGGGAAAGCCGCCGCCTGCTGGCCGAGGGCAAGATCGATTACGAGGAATTCATGGCGCGCGCCTGCGCCTCGTCGCCGTCGCTGGGGCATTGCAACACGATGGGCACGGCCAGCACGATGAACGCGCTGGCCGAAGCCTTGGGCATGACGCTGCCGGGTGCCGCGGCGATCCCCGCGCCGTTCCGCGAGCGGATGGAGATGGCCTATCTGACGGGGCGGCGGATCGTGGAGATGGTGGAGGCGGATCTGAAGCCCTCCGACATCCTGACAAGGGATGCTTTTCTCAATGCAATCAAGGTGAACACGGCCATCGGCGGGTCGACGAACGCGCCGCCGCATCTGGCCGCGATCGCGCGTCATGCGGGCGTGGAGCTGGATGTGCGCGATTGGCAGGATCACGGATTGGATTTGCCCTTGCTCGTCAACATGCAGCCTGCGGGCGCGTATCTGGGCGAGAGTTTCTTTCGCGCGGGCGGTGTTCCGGCGGTGATGGGGGAATTGCTGGCGGCGGGGCATCTGGAGGGCGGCGTCATGACGGCGAGCGGCAAGCCGCTGGCGGAGGCGCTGGGTCCTGCGCGGAGCCTTGATCACGACGTCATTCGCCCGTGCGATCAACCACTTAGGGAAAAGGCGGGCTTTGCGGTTCTGAGCGGGAACCTGTTTGACAGCGCGTTGATGAAGACGAGTGTCATCTCGGCCGATTTCCGGGACCGTTTCCTGAAGGACGGGGTGTTCGAAGGGCGGGCCGTCGTCTTCGAGGGGCCGGAAGATTATCACCAAAGGATTAACGATCCGGGGTTAGGTATTAACGAAACCTCAATTTTGTTCATCCGAAACGTAGGCTGTGTCGGCTATCCCGGTTCGGCGGAGGTGGTGAACATGCAGCCGCCAGATCACCTGATCCGGGCGGGCATCCGGCATCTGCCGACGGTGGGCGACGGGCGGCAATCGGGGACATCGGAAAGCCCCTCGATCCTGAACGCCTCGCCCGAGGCGGTGGTGGGGGGCGGTCTTGCGCTGATCAAGACGGGCGACCCGGTGCGGCTGGACCTGAACACGGGGCGGATGGATGCGATGGTCGCCCCCGAGGACTGGGAGGCGCGGCGCGCGGGCTGGACGCCCCCCGAGATCGTCAACCAGACGCCCTGGCAGGAAATCTACCGGACCCATGTCGGGCAATTGGCGCAAGGTGGATGCCTTGAACTGGCCACGGCGTATCAGCGGATCGCAAAGGACCTGCCGCGCGACAATCACTGACGGGCGAGCATCGCGCGCGCGGTCAGAGCTCCATCCGCACCATCTGCTTGGGCAGGGCTGCGAGGGCTGTGGCGATCTCGTCCTCGGTCGGGTTGGCGATGGGCGTGGCGTTTTCGATCAGGCCCAGGGCGGCCAATTCGTCGGCCATCCGGCGCAGATCATGGAGCGCGCGGACATTCGATTGCTCGCCGTAGATCCGGCCCGGATGGTAGAGCCGAGTCAGCGTGTCGATCACATGGACCCGTGCCGCGCTTTGCCAGTGCAATTGCGCGACAAAGGAGGCGGTATTGCCGGTGGTGCGGCGGGGAATGATCCCGATCTCGACCGGCTGATCCGGCGCGAGCGCATAGGCGATCACGTGCAGCGCCGAGCCTTCGACGGTGACGATGCGGCGTGCGGCGCGGTAGCGGGCGACCTGTTCGGTGAGGCTGTGGGCTTCGGGGTGGAAGATCTCGTAGCCGTTGGCGGCGAATAGCGCCTCGATCCTGTCCTCGAACATCAGGTTGCCCATGACCGACAGACGCGCGCGCGAGACATAGAGATTCTCGCTGCCCGCAGGGGCGACATCGGGCAGGAAATGCCGCTTGATGAAGGCGCGGAATTCCGGTGCGCCGGGGCTGAAATCGCCGCCGCCCATGCCCTGCGCGCCGAGGATCAGACGTTCGGGACGGGCGGGTTGCGTGGGGCAGGCGCGGCGGGTGGGCAGGCCGGGAAAGGCGTCGAACACGGCCTGCGTCGCGGCCAGATAGCGCTTGGGGCGTTGGTAGAAGCTGCGATGGACCGCCGGAAGAAAGACGATCCCGTCGGGCGGCGTGTCGAGATGATCGAGCACCCAGAGCCGTGACAGGCTTTCGATGATGCAATGCCCGAAGGCGGGGTCGAGCACGCCTCCGTAAAGCCATGTGCCGGGCATGTCGGTCACCGGGACATCGGGGTCGGGCACGCAGGGCAGCGTCCAGCGCTTGGTGCTGGTGTAGCGGCAATGGGAAAGGTCGACGAAGTGCCCATCCGCCCCGATCACGCCGCCGGGTCGGGGGCTGTGGTTCTTGGCGTGGTGGGTGACGGGCCAGATCAGCGGCGCATCCAGTGTCGTGATGCTGCGGGCGAGCGGCGCGTCGGGGTCGAAGGTGGCGCTGTCCGTCCCCATGGCTCAGACAAACCCATGGGCGGCAAGGCGGTGGAGGAGGTCGTCGGCATCCTCGCCGTCTTGCAGGGGGATGTCTTGCGCGTTGTCCAGACCGTAGAGCCGGGCGAGGGGGGCGAAATCCGTGGCGTGATCGCCCGGGGTCGCGGCAAGTCTGGCGATCTTGGCCGTTCGGGGGGCGGCGTAAAGGGCCAGATCCTCGGCCGCGCTGCCCGAGACGAGGATCGTATCGGCGGTTTCGATCCGGGGGAGCAGCTCGGGCAGGGGTGCGCAGGCAAGGTCCTGGACCCTGTAGCCTGCGCCCGTGAGCGCGGTGTGACGCGGGCTGCCCGCGGCCATCGCCGGGGCGCTTGGGCCATCATGGAGGCAGAGCCGCCCGCCAGCGCCCCCCTTTGCGGCAGGTGCAGCGCGGGACCGGAGGAAGGCGCGGAAATCGGCGGTGCCATGGCGCAAGGTTCCTGCCGCCACGGCCTGCGGCGGCACGATCAGGGTTTCGAACCGGCTGGGGCCCGACAGGATGAGCGGGTCAAGCCCGGGTGCCCAGCGGGGCAGCAGGGCCGCAAGGAAAGCGGCGTAGCGATCCGCCGTCGCGGGACCATGGGGAAAGAAGACCACACCGCGTGGCGCGATCCCGGCAAGATGCGGCAGGCACCAGAGCCGCGCCAGCATCTGGCGGAGCGCATCGGGGGAAAGCGGGTCGAGCGGCCCGCCGAAAACCCATGTACCCGCGATGTCGGTGATGCGTTTGGGGCGGGGGTGGTGGCGGCTGATCGTGGCGCGGGTGGTGGCATCGTGCCACGAAATCGCGCCCGGCACCTCGCGCTGGTCGGCGTCGAAGACGCTGGCGGTGATGGGGCCTGTGCCTGTGCCGGGGCTTTTGACCAGAACCGCGTCCGTGACGGTTTCGATGGCCTCGGCCCATTCGGTGTCTGGGTCGAAGGCGAGACATTCGGGGATGGCGCGCCAGGCCACGCGGCTTTGGTCGAGGCCGAGCTGCATCCGCGCCGGGGTCTTGAACGCCTTGACCTGAAGGTCGGAGGAGGCGGGATCGAGGATCAGGCCCGCCGCCTCGATCCGGCGGATGCATTCGGCGGCTGCATCCGCGCCGTAGATCGTGGGGTGCAGTTCGACGATCAGGAAGTCGATGCCGGACAGATCGGCCGAGCCCAGGAAATCCAGCTCGCCCCCTTCGATGTCCATGACGAGGACATTGTGGGGAAAGTCGCGGCGGAGGTCCTCATAGGACAGGGTCTCGACCCGGACGGTGCGGGCATCGGTTTCGGCGGCATCGGCAGCGGCGATGCGCGAGCCCAGAAAGCTGGTGCTGACCGAAAAGAGGGTGGAGGGCACGGGATCGGGCGCGGCCATGACAAGCGCGTTCTGCACCGTCACCCGATCCGAGAGGCCGTTGAGCGCATGCAGTTTGCGGATATGGTCGATCAGGTCGGGATTGCCCTCGAAGGTGCGGACCTGCACCTCGTCGACATTGCGGGCGATGATCGCGCTGACGATGCCCGCGCCCGAGCCCAGTTCGACCACGCGGTCCCCCGGTCGCAGGTTGACAAGCGTGCCTTCGATCTCGGGGCGTTCGTAGAGGCCGCGCTGGATCGCGGCGATGGTGCGCGGCGACAGGTGCGGGGCGGCGGGGATGCGGATGCCGTGCAATTCGGCGACGATATCCGGGTCGCGATCCATGGGGCTACTCGATCTTGATCGTTACATGCGCCGGGCCCTTGGGCCTTGCGCTATACCTGTTGTTCTTGGGAATAGCCGAAATTCCGCCGGTTCGGAAGCTTTTGGTCCTGCCGATGTCGCCATGGTGGCCGGATGCGAAAAGGGCGCGCCATGAAAGGCGCGCCCTTGACGTATTCCCGAAGGAAAGGGTCGATTACATCAGTTCGATGTTCACGGCGCTTTCGCGGCCGTCACGGCCCTTTTCGAGGTCGAACTTGACCTTCTGGTTGTCGGCGAGGCCGGTGAGGCCCGAACGCTCGACGCCCGAGATGTGGACGAAAACGTCCTTGGAACCGCCATCGGGGGCGATGAAGCCGTAGCCCTTGGTGGTGTTGAACCATTTCACGGTGCCGGTGGCCATATCCGTGTCTCCTGTCATGTTGCGCTGCCCGCGACATGCGGCAGCTTCGGCGTCACCCATGCAAGATCGAGAGCACAAGCTTTGCCGAAGAGGCGAAAGACAGGGGTCGATAGAGTAGAGATAGCGCAAAGAGAGTGCCTTATCCGCGTCTGAAAGTAAAGGTGTTTCGCGGGTCCGGTCGGGGGCGGAGCGTGACCCAGATCAAGGTGCGCGGTGGCGAGGCGTCTAGGGTTCGGGCATGCGGACCTGGCCCGATGGCCCGGCGCGATGCGGAAGGACCCAGATGACCAGCCTGACAAGCACCCCCCATGATGCGCTGCAAATCGGGCAGGAGGCCGTGGTGCGGCGGTTGTGCCGGGCCGAGGATCTCTATGTCTTTGCCCATGCGAGCGGCAATCTGAACCCGATGCATCTGCCCGAGCTGGACGGGGATGGCGACGGGCGGGCAGAGGCGGTCGCGCCTTCGGCCTGGGTGGCGGCGCTGATCTCGGGGGTGTTGGGCAACCAGTTGCCGGGGCCGGGGACGCTTTACCTGTCGCAGGATCTGCGGTTCCTGGGGCGCGCCCATGCGGGCGAGACGCTGGAGGCGGGCGTGCGGGTGGTGGAAAAGCTGCCCGACCGTGTGGTGCGGATGGCGGTCTGGGTGGATGGGCCGGGCGGGCGCATAGCCGAGGGCGAGGCGCGCGTGCGCGCCCCCGATGCCGCGCGGCGGTTCGACGGGCTGGAGGTGCCGGGGCTGATCGTGCAGGCCCATCGCCAGTTCGATGCGCTTTTGGCACGGGCGGCCGCATTTCCCGCGCTTCCCACGCTGGTCGTCTGTCCCGAAAGCCCCGATGCGGTGATGGGGGCCGTGATGGCGCGGGCGCATGGGTTGATCGAGCCGGTTTTCGTGGGCGCGCCCGACAAGATCGCGCTCGCGGCTGAAGCCGCGGGGGCCGATCTGGCGGGGATCGAGATCGTCGATGTGCCCGACCACCGGGCCGCCGCCCTCAGGGCTGTCGCGATGATCCACGAGGGGCGGGGGCGGGCGCTGATGAAGGGGCATCTGCACACCGACCAGCTGTTGCATGCGATCCTGAAAAAGGAGGGCGGGCTGAGGACGAACCGGCGGGTGAGCCATGTTTTCGTGATGGATGTGCCGGGGCTCGACCATCTCTTGTTCGTCACGGATGCGGCGATCAACATCGCCCCGGACCTCGAATGCAAGGTGTCGATCGTGCAGAACGCCATCGACCTGGCCCGCGCGCTGGGGGTGGACCAGCCCAAGGTCGGCATCCTGTCGGCGGTCGAGACGGTCACGCCCTCGATCCCCTCGACGCTCGATGCCGCGGTCCTGTCGAAGATGGCCGAGCGCGGGCAGATCACGGGCGGGTTGGTCGATGGGCCGCTCGCCATGGACAATGCGGTCGATGCGGGGGCCGCGCGCACCAAGGGGCTGACCGGGATGGTGGCGGGGCGGGCCGATATCCTTGTCGTGCCGAACATGGAAGCGGGCAACATGATCGCCAAGGAGCTGACATTCCTGGCCCATGCGGGGGCGGCGGGGATCGTGATGGGGGCGCAGGTGCCGGTGATCCTGACGAGCCGGGCCGATGACGACAAGGCGCGGCTGGCGTCCTGCGCGGTGGCCGTATTGTGCGCGGAGGCGCGGGGATGCGCCTGATCCTGACGCTGAACGCGGGGTCAAGTTCGATCAAGGTCGGGCTCTACGAGGCCGGGGCCGCCGGGGGGCTGGGCGAGCCGCGCGAGCTGGCGCGGGGGCAGGTGGAGGCGCTGGGCGCTGCCGCCGTGATGGAGATCGACGCGGGCAGGGCGCGCGCGCGTGTCGAGATCGGCGTTGCCGATCATGCCACGGCGCTGGCGCGGCTCATCGCGGGCTTGCAGCCGCTTTTCGCCGGGCGCGAGATCGCGGCGGTGGGGCACCGGATCGTGCATGGAGGCGCGGATATCGACGGGCCGCGCCTGCTGACACCGGAGCTGGTCGCCGAGCTGGAGGCGTTGACGCCGCTCGCGCCGCTCCACCAGCCCCATAACCTTGCCGGTCTGCGCGCGGCGATGACGGCCTTTCCGCAGGCCTGCCAGGTCGCGGCCTTCGACACGGCCTTTCACCGGGGCCATCCTTTCGTGAACGACACCTTTGCCCTGCCGCGACGGTTCTACGAGGCTGGCGTCCGGCGCTACGGGTTCCATGGCTTGAGCTATGACTACATCGCCGGACGGCTGGCGCAGGATCATCCCGAGCTTGCGCGGGGGCGGGTGATCGTGGCGCATCTGGGCAATGGCGCATCGCTCTGCGCGCTCGATGGGGGGCGATCCATCGCCTCGACCATGGGGTTTTCGGCGCTGGACGGGATGCCGATGGGCACGCGGGTGGGCCAGCTTGATCCGGGCGTGGTGCTCTACCTGCTAGAGCAGGGGATGAGCGGGGGCGAGATCACTGACCTGCTCTACCGCGAAAGCGGGCTTTTGGGCCTGTCGGGATTGAGCCATGACATGCGGGTCCTGTTGGCCACGGATAGTGCGGGGGCCGAGGAGGCCATCGCCTATTTCACCTTTCGGCTGGCGCGCGAGATCGGGGGGCTGGCGGCGGCGCTGGGCGGGGTGGATGCGCTGGTCTTTACCGGCGGGATCGGGGAGAACGCGGGCCCGATCCGGGCGCGCGCGCTGGAGCGGCTGGGGTTTCTGGGCCTGTCGGTCGATCCGGCGCGCAACGCGGCCAATGCGGCGATGATCCATGCGGGCCCCGTGCCGATCCTCGTGATGCCGACCGACGAGGAGCGGGTGATCGCACGGGCCGCCATGGCGCTTGCCCCTTGACCTTGGCGCGGGGAGGGTCGAGGGGAGGGTTATGCGTATCTTATTGATCCTTGCCCTTCTGACGCTGGCCGGTGTGATCGGCGCGGCGGTCTTTTTTCGCAGCGTGTCCATGCCGCCCGAGGTCTGGGACGTGGATCCCGCCCGCGTGACCCCGCCCGCAAGCCCAAATTTCGCGCTGCTGCGCGGGGCGGAGGCGCCCGTGTTCGACATGGCCCCCGATGCGCTGGGTCTGCGGATCGAGGCCATCGCCCTGGCGGAGGGGGCCGAGCGGATCGCGGGCGATCCGGCCTTGGGGCAGATGACCTATGTGCTGCGCTCGCGGCTGATGGGATTTCCCGATGCGGTGTCGATCCGGCTGGTGCCGGTGGAGGGCGGCACGCGGATGGAGATCTTTTCGCGCTCGCGCTTCGGCTATTCGGACATGGGCGTGAACGGGGCAAGGGTGGCGCGCTGGAGCGCGGCCCTGTCCGGCCCTTGACCAACGCGCGCCCGCCCGTCACATCGCGCCCATGATACCCGAAGATCGCCTGCGCCAGATCACCGACCGGTTCGAGTTTCTCGAGGCGCGGCTGAATGCCGGGCCCGCGGCCGACGAGATTGCGGCGATCAGCCGGGAATATTCCGAGCTGAAGCCCGTGGTGGCGCAGATCGCGGCCTGGGACAGGCTGAAGGCCGATATCGCCGAGGCCGAGGCGATGCGCGCCGACCCCGAGATGCGCGCGCTGGCCGAGGAGGAATTGCCGCGCCTGCGCGCGGCCTTGCCCGAGGCGGAAAAAGCCCTGCAACTGGCGCTTTTGCCCAAGGATGCCGCCGATGCGCGGCCCGCGATGATCGAGATCCGGCCCGGGACGGGTGGCGAGGAGGCGGCGCTTTTTGCCGCCGATCTCTTGCGCATGTACAGCCGCTATGCCGAGGCCAGGGGTTGGCGGATCGAGATCGTCGATCTGCAGGAGACGGACCTCGGCGGTATCCGCGAGGTCACGGCCCGGATCGAGGGCGAGGGGGTTTTCGCGCGGCTGAAATACGAAAGCGGCGTGCACCGCGTGCAGCGTGTGCCCGAGACGGAATCGGGCGGGCGCATCCATACCTCGGCGGCGACGGTCGCGGTCCTGCCCGAGGCGGAGGCGGTCGAGATCGACATTCCGGCAGGCGACATCCGGATCGACACGATGCGATCCTCGGGCGCGGGCGGGCAGCATGTGAACACGACGGATTCGGCGGTGCGGATCACCCATCTGCCCACCGGGATCGTGGTGACGAGCTCGGAGAAATCCCAGCATCGCAACCGCGAGATCGCCATGGGCGTGTTGCGCGCGCGGCTCTATGACATGGAGCGCCGGAGGCTGGCGGAGGCCGAGGCCGCCGACCGCCGCGCACAGGTGGGCACGGGCGATCGGTCGGAGCGGATCCGGACCTACAATTTCCCGCAAGGCCGGATGACGGATCACCGGATCAACCTGACGCTCTACCGGTTGGAGCAGATCCTGGGCGGGGATCTGGACGAGGTGATCGACGCCCTGACCGCCGAGGCGCAGGCGCGGCTTCTGGCCGAGATGGATGGCTGAGGGGGCGCTTGCCGGGCGTGGGGCGCTTGCGGCGGTCTTGTCTGCCTCCGGCGGGCATATTTGGGGAAAGATGAAGGCCGTGGGGATGAGGCGATGAGGGCCGGGGAGTGGCTGTTGCGGGCAGGCGCGGTGCTGGAGCCCTTTGCGGGCCGAGAGGCGGGGCGCGAGGCGCGGCTGATGCTGGGGGCGGCGAGCGGCTGGTCGGCGGCGCGGGTCGCGGTGGCGCGGGAGGAGGGATTGGCGCCGGAGGTGCTGGGGCGCGCCGAGGCGATGCTGGAGCGGCGGCTGGCGCGGGAGCCCCTGGCGCTGATCCTGGGGGAATGGGGGTTTTTCGGGCGCAGCTTCGCGGTGACGCGGCACACGCTGGTGCCAAGGCCCGATACCGAGACCCTGGTGGAGCTGGCGCTGGCCGAGCCTTTCGGGCGCGTGATCGATCTGGGCACGGGGAGCGGGGCGATTGCCGTGACGCTTCTGGCGGAGCGGGGGGCGGCATCGGGGGTTGCGACGGATCTGTCGGCGGGGGCGCTCGAGGTGGCGGGGGGCAATGCGGCGCGGCACGGGGTTGCGGGGCGGCTGGCGTTTGTGCAGGCCGATTGGTGGCAGGGGGTCGAGGGGCGTTTTGACCTGATCGTGTCGAACCCGCCCTATGTGAGTGCCGCGGAATACGACAGGCTTGCGCCCGAGATCACGCGCTACGAGCCGCGCGCGGCGCTGACCCCCGGAGGTGACGGGCTGTCGGCCTATCGGGCGATCCTGGCGGGGGTGGGTCTGCATCTGTCGCCGGGGGGGCGGGTGCTGGTCGAGATCGGCGCGGCGCAGGGGGAGGCGGTTGTGGCGCTCTTCGCGGCGGCGGGGCTTGACGCGGTGGTGGTTCATCCCGACATGACGGGGAAGGCGCGGGTTGTATCGGGACGGGCGCGCGCTGTCGTCTGATGCGGTCTTTGGGCCGCTTGGGTCCGTTTTTCGCGTCGAAAGCGCCAAAACATCGTCTTTTTGCGGCGAAAGCGCCGCAGGGGCGCGAAATTCCGCAGTCCTGACAGGCGGCGCGAGGTTTCCGCTTGTCATGGGCCGCGTCCCGTGCTTACTCAGGCCCAGCGAGCGGGATCGTCGAAGGATCATCCCCCGCGGTTCTGCCTCAAATTCCGTGCCGTGACACCCGGGTGCCGGTACGGGTTCGAAGCGTTCTCGCGCCTGTCGTGCGGATGCTGCCAACCCAGGACAACTGGAACCGTATTTTACACATGAGATCATCGAAGAACCGTTCGCGGTCCAAGGGGAACCGCAATCGCTCGGTCGGCAATATCGTCAACCGCGTGTTCGATTCGTCGGGGCCGGAAGGCAAGGTCCGCGGCACGCCGCAGCAGATCATCGACAAGTACAATCAGCTGGCACGCGATGCCCAGCTGTCCAATGACCGCGTCGCGGCGGAGAATTTCCAGCAGCATGCGGAACATTACCTGCGCATGCTGGCGGAGGCGCAGCGCGAGCAGGATGCCCGTCAGCAGAGCCAGCAGGGTCAGCAGGGCGGTGGTGGCCGCGACCGCGGCGAGGGCGGCGAGGATCGTGACGCGGCCCCGCGCGAAGAGGGCGGCGGACAGGAAAACCGCCAGTACGAGCCGCGCCAGCAAGAGCCGCGCGAACCGCGTGAGCCGCGCCGGCAGGAGCAGGCCGAGCCCCGCGAGAAGCGCGACCAGCGCGAGGCGCGTCCCGAGCGCGGCGAGTTCGATGCCGTGATCGAAGCCGAGGGCGAGGGCGAGAGCGGATTGGTCGAGACGCCCGAAAGCGCCCCCAAGCCCAAGCGCAGCCGTACGCGCCGTCCGCGCAAGAGCGCCGAGGATGGCGGGCAGGCGGGGGGCGGCAGCGATCCGTCGCCCGACACGCCGCAAGAAGCCGCCGAATAGGCCCGGCGGCCAGGACCCGGCACCAAGATTCATGCAGCAGGCGCGTCACCCCGGTGACGCGCCTGTTTCGTTCGTGGCCTGCGCCTGTCCTGGCATCATGCAGGGGTGTTGCGGGCGGGGGCCCATGTTTCCGCTCATGGGGCCGGATGCGCGGGCCAATGTCCCGGTCATGGGCAGAACGTCAGGCGGTTCGGCGCCATTGCGTGCGATTGGTGCGGGGCAGGGGCGCGGTGCGTCAGGAGGCGACCGCGCGGGCCAGCGCGCAGAACCCTTCGATCGGGACCTGTTCGGCGCGGTCGGTGGGCGAAAGGCCCGCGGCGACGATCCGATCCTCGATATCGGGGGCAAGGCCCTTGAGTGCTGCGCGCAGCATCTTGCGGCGCTGGTTGAACGCCTTGGCCACGACGCGTTCCAGAACGGCGGGATCGGCGGGAAAGCGCGGCGCGGGGAGTGCGGTGATATGCACGACCGCCGAGCGGACCTTGGGTGCCGGGGTGAAGGCTTCGGGCGGCAGGGTCAGGGCGATGCGCGCCTCGGTCCGCCATTGGGCCAGGATGGCGAGGCGGCCATAGGCCTTGGAGCCCGGCGGGGCCACGATACGCTCGGCCACTTCGCGCTGGAACATCAGCGTGAGCGATTGCCATTGCGGTGGCCAGCTGGGCGGGGTGAGCCAGCGCACCAGAAGCTCGGTCCCGACATTGTAGGGCAGGTTCGCCACGACCTTGATCGGCGGGGCGAGATGCGCCGTCCAGTCGAGCGCCAGCGCATCGGCATTGAGCACCTCGAGACGGCCCGGATAGGCATCGGCTATCTGGGCCAGCGCGGGCAGGCAGCGGGCATCCTTTTCGATGGCGAGCACGCGGCGCGCGCCTTCGGCCAGAAGGCCCCGGGTGAGGCCGCCGGGACCGGGCCCGACCTCGAGCACGTCGCAGCCCGACAGATCGCCCGCCGCCCGCGCGATCTTGGCCGTCAGGTTGAGGTCGAGGAGGAAATTCTGCCCAAGCGCCTTTTTCGCGGTCAGGCCGTGGGTGGCGATGACCTCGCGCAGGGGGGGGAGGGTGTCGATGGCGCTCATGGCGACGAGGCTAGACGCGAAAGGCCCGGGTTTCGCAAGCCCTTCAGGACAGGAAGATGCCCATCACGACCGACATGAGCCCCAGAACCGAGATCAGGAGCGCGCCCATGTTGATCGTCACGATCCGTTGCAGGCGCGCGCGCAGATCGGCGTCGGGCAGGCCCGAGCGCTTGGCCGCGATGGCCGCCCAGATGCACCAGCCAAGCACAAGAAGGCCCATGAGCGCGATCGCGGTTCCGGCATATACGAGAAGGGGCATCGGCATTCCTTTTGCGGTCACGCGATATTTGACCTAGGCCAGCACTTCGCCGCTGGCAAGACTTGTGGCGCGGCGAGCGGGCGGCTAGACCCGGGGTCCGAGTTTGCCCCGATTGCGAGAGCGCGAGAGATCCGATGGACATGACACAAGCCCCGACCGCCGACCGCCCCGACAGCTACAACGTGACCGCCGACGAGCTGCGCCAGTTCATCGAGCGCTACGAGCGGCTGGAGGCGGAGAAAAAGGACATCGCCGATGCGCAGAAAGAGGTGATGGCCGAGGCCAAGGGGCGCGGCTATGACACCAAGATCATGCGCAAGGTGATCGCGCTGAGAAAGCGCCAGCCCGACGACATCGCCGAGGAGGAAGCGATCCTCGAGATGTACAAGGAAGCGCTGGGGATGCGCTGAAGCACCGATCCGTCAGGGCGCAAGCAGCGTGACGCCCGGAATGCGGGCGATCTCGGCCATGTCGTCTTCGTAGGCGAGGGTCAGGGTTTCGATCAGCTCGGGCGTCCAGCCGGGCAGGTCGAGTTCTTCCTCGATCGCGGTTTCGAGCGCGTATCGCCCGAGAAAGGCGCTGACGATCCGGCGACGCTGGATCTCGGATTGGGCGGGATTGTCGGCAAGGTAGCGCTGCAGGCGTTTGAAGCCCGTGGGCTCCATGATGGTTTCGATCAGGTCATCGACCCCCTGCAGCGGGTAGTCATGGGGCGTGTCGGTGATCTCGTGCAGGAGCTGACCCCACAAAAGCGGCGTATCCTCGTTGCACCAGACGGTGACGGGCACGTCGGGATGGGCCATGCGCAGGCGGCGCAGCATCTCGGACCATGTCGCGGCATGGGGCTGCATGTTCTGGGTGAATTCGGTGAAATCGGTGAATTTGGACGCGTCGAACAGCGCCGGGATCAGGGTCGCGGGGTCGCGCATGGCGAGGAAGATCTCGGGGCTGGCGGAGGGGAAGAGACCCCGCAGCGCCGCCACCTGTCGCTCGATCATCGGCCAGATCTGGGGCCCCGTGACGACAAGCCGGGGGATCGAGACCAGAAGCGCATCGGAAAAGATCAGCCGCTCGACCTCGTGGTCCTCGATGATGGCGTCAAGGAGCGCATCCTCGACATCGGGGCTGGCGACCCGGCCCTTGAGCGCGCGCACCGTGTCGCGCAGGAGCGGGCGGTAGCGCGATTGCGAGGGGACGAGAATGCCGTCCTGCGCCAGCCGCGCGCGGTTCCTGGCCAAGGATTGCAGAAGAAGACCGCCATCGGTGCAGGGCGCGCCGAGGTGAAAGACGACCTGCATGTGGTGAAAGACCCTGTCCCGTTTACGCACCTTTTGGGCGGACCCTATACCGGGGCGCGGCGCGGTGCAAATCCGCCCGATCTTGCGCGGCGGCGGGCCATGGCGTATTGCGACGGGCGTGCCCCTATAGCTCAGCTGGTAGAGCATCTGATTTGTAATCAGAGGGTCGGGAGTTCGAGTCTCTCTGGGGGCACCATTTCCAGCCTGCCGTCCGTTCCCTGTGCGCTCGCTTGTGAGCCGGCGGCCACCTCAGGCCCCCTCCACCCTTGAACGGCGGAGCGTTTTCGGGGACACCCTCCTCAAAACGGCAGGGACCTAGGGGCGATTTTCATGCGTATCACGATGATCGGGACGGGCTATGTGGGCCTTGTGTCGGGGGTTTGTTTTTCCGATTTCGGGCATGACGTGATCTGCGTCGACAAGGACCCGCGCAAGATCGAGATGCTGAACGCAGGCCAGGTGCCGATCTACGAGCCGGGGCTCGATGCGCTGATGGCGCGCAACGTGGAGGCGGGGCGGCTGTCCTTCTCCACCGATCTGGCGGCGGCGGTGGATGGGGCGGAGGCGATCTTCATCGCTGTGGGCACGCCCACGCGGCGGGGCGATGGGCATGCCGATCTGACCTATGTGATGGCCGCGGCCGAGGATGTGGCCCGCGCGCTGACGGGCTATGCCGTGATCGTGACGAAATCGACCGTTCCGGTGGGCACCAACCGCAAGGTCAAGCAGGTGGTGGCCAAGGCCAATCCGGGCGCGGACTTCGATGTCGCCTCCAACCCCGAATTCCTGCGCGAGGGGGCGGCGATCGATGATTTCATGAAGCCCGACCGCGTGGTCGTGGGGGTCCAGACCGAGCGCGCGGCGCAAGTGATGGCCGAGATCTACCGCCCGCTGTTCCTGCGCGAATTTCCCATCGTCACGACCGATCTGGAATCCGCGGAGATGATCAAATACGCGGCCAATGCGTTTCTGGCGACCAAGATCACCTTCATCAACGAGGTGGCGGCCTTGTGCGAAAAGGTCGGCGCGGATGTGAAGGAAGTGGCCAAGGGGATCGGGCTGGATGGCCGGATCGGGAACAAGTTCCTGCATGCGGGCCCGGGCTATGGCGGGTCGTGCTTTCCCAAGGATACCACGGCCTTGGCGCGGATCGGGCAGGATCACGCCGCGCCCCAGAGCATCGTGGAAACGGTCATCCGCGTGAATGACGCGGTGAAGCACCGGATGATCGAAAAGCTGCGCGACCTGTGCGAGGGGTCGTTCAACGGCAAGACGGTCGCGGTTCTGGGGGTGACGTTCAAGCCCAATACCGACGACATGCGCGATGCGCCGAGCCTGACGATCGTGCCCGCGCTGGTGGGCGGCGGGGCCAAGGTGCGGGTGGTCGACCCGCAGGGGCGGCGCGAGGGCGAGGGGCTGTTGCCCGGTGTGGTCTGGGCCGATGACCCCTACAAGGCGGCGCAGAATGCGGATCTCGTGGTGATCCTGACGGAATGGAACGAATTCCGGGCGCTGGATCTGAAGAAGCTGGCCCGGAAAATGGCGAGCCCGCGCATGGCCGACCTGCGCAATATTTATTCTGTGCAGGATGCCAAGCGGGCGGGCTTTGTCGCCTATGATTGCATCGGGCGGCCGGGATTGATTCCCGAGGCCTGAGACCCGTCAGGCGGCGCGCGGCGGGGCGGCGGGGCCGCGCAATTCGTCGAGGACCTCGGCGCAATCGGGGTCTTGGGCGGCAAGATGGAGGGTCGCGCGCAGCATGCCCGCCTTGGATCCGCAATCGAAGCGCTCGCCGCTGAAGCGGAAGCCCGACAGGCCCAGATTGCCCGCGCCGCGCGCGATGGCATCGGTCAGCTGGATCTCGCCGCCCGCGCCGGGGGTCTGGGTCGCGAGCGCCTCGAAGATCGCGGCATCGAGGATGTAGCGCCCCACCACCGCATCGCGGGAGGGGGCATCGGCGGGCTTGGGTTTTTCGACCATGCCATCCGCGTGCAGCGTCGCGCCGTCGCGGCCCGTGACGGAGAGGATGCCGTATTTCGACACGTCGTCGCGGTCGACCTGCATGGTGGCGACCATGTGGCCGCCCCGGTAGCCCGCCACCATTTCGGGCAGGCAGGGTGCCCCGAGGATCAGGTCATCGGGCAAGATCACGGCCACCGGTCCGGGCCGGACATGGTCGCGCGCGCAGAGCACCGCGTGCCCAAGGCCCAGCGGTTGGGGCTGCATGGTGAAGATCACGTCATCCTCCACCGGGCAGAGGGCGGCATCGCGCAGCGCCTCGGCCAGATCGGCCTTGCCGCGCGACCTGAGTTCGGCGCGCAGGCGGGCGTCATCCATCACGTGGCGCTCGATGGCGGATTTGGAGGGGTGGCTGACGAAGATCATCCGCTCGATCCCCGCCGCCTGCGCCTCGTCGATGGCGTATTGGATCAGGGGCGTGTCGAGCACCGGCAAGAGTTCCTTTGGCGTCGCCTTGGTCGCGGGAAGGAAGCGGGTTCCCAGACCTGCGACGGGAAAGATGGCGGTGCGGACAGGGGATGTCATGGCGAATGTCTCCTTGTTCATCTGGTCACGCTGCATCGCAGAAGGATAGCGGATTGCGCGGCAGTGTCAAAAAACGACAAAAAATAGTCGCTTTTGATTTATCTTGCTGCGCAGATCGCGGGCGATGTGCTGAAATTGCCAGCAGTTGGGGCCGTTTTGGGCATTCCGCGCCCCGGTGCGAGCGTCGCTTTTGCGCGCTTTCGCAGATGCGGCATTGATTTTCCGGCTCAGAAATATAACATTTACGACACGCAAAGACTGTTAACGACATTCCCCGGCAGGTTTCGGACCCGCCGGACCCGCCAAAGCGTCCCGTTCCGAACCTTGGAGGTTCCATGCGACATCAACCCCTGTCCGGCGATCCGCTCCCGTCTCATGCGCACCGTTATCGCAGCGCTGCTGTCATCGGGGCGGGGTCATGGGGCACGGCGCTGGCGGCGACCCTGGCCGGGGCCGGGGTGCGGACGCAGCTTTGGGGGCGCGACCGTGCGGTGATCGACACGATCAACCGGACCGGACAAAGCCCCGATTTCCTGCCCGGTGTCGATCTGCCCGAGGGTGTTCTGGGCGCCCATGCGCTGGCCGATGCGCTGGCCGGGGTGGAGGTTGCGCTGATCGTCGTCCCCTCGCGCTCGGTCCGGTCGGTCGCGCGGGCCGTGGCCGAACATGCAGCGCCCGATCTGCCGGTGGCGGTCTGCGCCAAGGGGATCGAGGCGGAAACGGGTCTCTTGATGACGCAGGTGGCCGAGGAGGAACTGGGCCGCCGCCCGGTCGGCTGTGTATCGGGGCCGACCTTTGCCGTGGAAACGGCGCTTGGCCATCCGACGGCGGCGACGGTGGCCTTTCCCTTTACCTATGCCGACCGGCTGAACCCCGCGACAAGCCCCGCCGTGCGGTTGGCGCTGTCGCTGTCGACGGAAAGCTTCCGCGCTTACGTCTCGGATGACCTGGTGGGCGTGGAAATCGGCGGCGCGTTGAAGAACGTCATCGCCATCGCCTGCGGGATGATGACCGGCGCGGGCTTTGCCGAGAACACGCGCGCGGCGCTGATCACGCGCGGCCTGGACGAGATGAAGCGGCTGGCCGAGGCGCTGGGGGGGCGGCGCGAGACGGTCACCGGATTGTCGGGCGTGGGCGATCTGACGCTGACCTGTTCCAGCCCGACCTCGCGCAACATGGCGCTTGGGCTGCAATTGGGCCGGGGCGTTCCGCGCGCGGCCTGTTTCGACGGTGCGCCCGTCGTGGTCGAGGGGGAGGTGAATGCCACCTCGGTCACCGATCTGGCGCGCCGGCTTGGGGTGGACCTGCCGATCTGCGAGACGGTCCGGTCCATCCTGCATGAAGGCCGCCCCTTGGGCGAGGCCTTTGCCGCGCTTTGGGCCCGGCCCATCGAGGCCGAACCCCGCGCCATGGACCTGTCGTTTTCGCATCCCGCGACCGACAAGGATATCGCAACACTTGCAGAAAGGATCGCATGACCCGTCACGAAACCTTCCCGACCAAATCCATTGCGGACAAGGATTTTGTCCTTGCCACCGATCTTGACGGCACCTTTCTCGGGGGCACCGAGGCGGAGCGTCGTCAATTCTACGATTGGATCGAGGGGACGCGCGCGCGCGTCGGCCTGATCTTCGTCACCGGGCGCGACCCGGGCTATGTGCGCGAACTGACGCGCAAGCGCCGTGTGCCCAAGCCCGATTTCGTCGTGGGCGACGTGGGGACCACGATCGCCGAGGTGGACGAGGATCATTTCCTTACCCCCATCCCCGAGCTCGAGGCCGAGATCGAGAAAGCCTGGAACAATGCGGGGATGCGGGTGCAGGCCGCGTTGCAGGGGGTAGGCGGGCTGCGGCTGCAATCCACCGGGTTCCGACATCGGGTGAGCTACGACATGGACCCCGACAGGTTCGAGGCCCGCGCGCTCGATATCGTGGCGGGGCTGGGGCTGGATGCGCTGGTGTCGGACAACCGGTTTTTCGACGTGCTGCCCAAGGATGTGAGCAAGGGGCCGTCGCTGTTGCGGCTTCTGACGCATCTGGGCGTGGACAGCCGCAAGGTGCTGGTGGCGGGCGATACGCTCAACGATCTGTCGATGCTGGCGATGGGTCTGCCCGCCGTGGCGGTCGGCAATTCGGAACCTGCGTTGCTGGAGCGGGTGGCGGAGCTGCCCCATGTCCATGCCGCGCGGCAGGCCGGCGTGGCGGGCATTGCCGAGGCGATCTTGCACCACAAGCTGTTGGCCTGAGGGGGGCGGATCATGGCATCGGATCTCGTCATCGTCTACCATCGTCAACCCTATGAAGAGGTTGAAGAAAACGGCAAGATCGTCTTTCGCGAGAACAAGAGCCCCAATGGCATCGTGCCGACGCTCAAGGGATTTTTCGGTTCGGTGAACCACGGCGCCTGGGTGGCGTGGAAACTGGCCGAGGACCCGGCAAACCCGGGCTTTGAGCAGCGGGTCGAGATCGACGACGCCCATGGGCGCTACACGGTTTCCCGCCTGCCGCTGACCGAGCATCAGGTGCGGGAATTCTACCATGTTTCGTCGAAGGAGGCGTTCTGGCCGATCCTGCATTCCTTCAAGGAGCGCTACAATTACGACCCCGTGGACTGGGAGAATTTCCAGGACGTGAACCGGCGTTTCGCCCAAGCCGCCGCCGAGGAAGCGGCGGAGGGCGCGCTGGTCTGGGTGCATGATTACAACCTGTGGCTCGTGCCCGGCTACCTGCGCGCGATCCGTCCCGATCTGCGCATCGCCTTTACCCATCACACGCCCTTTCCCTCGGCGGACATGTTCAACGTGCTGCCCTGGCGCAAGCAGATCGTGGAAAGCCTGTTGGCCTGCGACGACGTGGGCTTTCATATCCCGCGCTATGCGGCGAATTTCGTGTCGGTCGTGCGCAGCCTGTTCGACGTGGAGGTCTCGCCCCCGATCCGCGCGCCCGACAAGTGGTTCACCGAAGGCACGGCCCTGACCGAACGTGTGATGCGCGAGACGATCACCCATGAGGGCCATGAGACGGGCGTCAGCATCTGCCCCCTGGGCGTGGCGACGGAATTCATCGAGACCCGCGCCCGCCGCCCCGAGACCGAGGCGCGCGTCAAGGAGATCTGGCAGGATCTGGGCCCGGCCAAGCTGATCCTGTCGGTCGGGCGCACCGATTACACCAAGGGCGGCGCGCAGCAATTGCAGAGCTTCGAGCGGGTGCTGGAGGCCAAACCCGATCTGCGCGGGCGGGTGCGGTTGATGCATGTTTCGGTGTCGGCCAACCGCAACATGTCCTCCTACGAGGATATCCAGACCGAGATCGAACAGATCGCGGGGCGGATCAACGGGCGGTTCGGCACGCTGGAATGGCAGCCCGTGGCGCTGATTTCGCGCGCGATCCCCTTTGATGAGCTGGTGTCCTATTACCGGGCGGCGGATGTGGCCTGGATCACGCCGCTTGCGGATGGGATGAACCTTGTGTGCAAGGAATTCGTCGCATCCCGCGTGGATGGCGAGGGGGTTCTGGTCCTGTCGGAATTCGCGGGCGCGGCGGTGGAATTGAGCGACGCGCTGATCGTCAATCCGTTCTCCAACCGGGCGATGGACCGGGGCATCTTGCAGGCGCTCGAGATGGACGGAATGGAGCGGCGTCACCGGATGGAGCGCTTGCGCAAGGCCGTGGCCGAGAACGATCTGAGTCACTGGGGTCCGGGGCGGTTGCAGGTCGGGGCAGGGCCCAAGCGCGCGGCCTGACACGCTGGCGTTCGCGGGAAAACCTGCGGTTTTTCCGGTCGCAGAACCGCAGTTTTGCGTCAGAGCCGGGGCAGGGCATGCGGAGCGCCGGGATTCGGCTTGCAGTGCCCGGCCCGCAACCCTAGAAGGGCGCAAATTTCGTGACGCCATCGGGTTGTCCCGGGTCGCAGGATGCTGCCCGGTCCGGCCCCGACTTTCGTGAGGATGCGATGCAGATCACCGAGACCTTGGCCGAGGGCCTCAAGCGCGAATACCAGATCACCATCACCGGGGCCGATCTTGACGCCCGCGTGAGCGAGAAGCTGGAAGAGGCGCGGCCCGAAGTGGCAATGAAGGGCTTCCGCAAGGGCAAGGTCCCGATGGCGCTTCTGCGCAAGCAGTTCGGCCCCCGTCTTTTGGGCGAAGCGATGCAGGAAGCCGTCGATGGCGCGATGCAGGACCATCTGACCGCCAGCGGCGACCGTCCGGCGATGCAGCCCGACGTCAAGATGATCAACGAGAACTGGAAGGAAGGCGACGATATCGTCGTTTCCATGTCCTACGAAAAGCTGCCCGAGATCCCCGCGATCGACTTCAAGGCCGTGAAGCTGGAAAAGCTCGTCGCCAAGCCGTCGGATGCCGATATCGACGAGGCGCTCAAGAACCTCGCCGAGAATGCGCAGAATTTCGAGACCAAGAAGGGCAAGGCCGCCGATGGCGACCAGGTCGTGATCGATTTCCTGGGCAAGCTGGATGGCGAACCCTTTGACGGCGGCGCGGCCGAGGATTACCCGCTGGTGCTGGGCTCGGGCTCCTTCATCCCCGGCTTCGAAGAGCAGCTCGTCGGCCTGAAGAAGGACGAGGAGAAGGTGATCGAAGTGACCTTCCCCGAAAGCTATGGTGCCGAGCATCTGGCGGGCAAGGCGGTGACCTTCGACGTGACCGTCAAGGAAGTCAAAAAGCCCGTTCCGGCCGAGGTCGATGACGAGCTGGCCAAGAAATACGGTGCCGAAAGCCTCGAGGCGCTGAAGGGCCAGATTTCCGAGCGCATGGCCGCCGAATACACCGGCGCCGCGCGCCAGGTGCTCAAGCGCAGCCTGCTGGACCAACTGGACACGCTCGTGACCTTCGATCTGCCCTCGCGGCTGGTCGAGGCCGAGGCGGGTCAGATCGCGCATCAGCTGTGGCACGAGGAAAACCCCGATGTGCACGGCCACGACCACCCCGAGATCACCCCGACCGAAGAGCACACCAAGCTGGCCGTGCGCCGCGTGAAGCTGGGCCTTCTCTTGGCCGAACTGGGTCAGAAGAACGAGGTCAAGGTCTCCGACGCCGAGATGACGCAGGCCATCATGATGCAGGCCCGCCAGTATCCGGGCCAGGAACGCGCCTTCTTCGAGTTCATCCAGTCCAACCAGGCCGCGCAGCAGCAGATCCGCGCGCCGCTCTTCGAGGACAAGGTCGTCGACTTCATCGTCGAACTGGCCGAGGTGACGGAAAAGGAAATCACCAAGGACGATCTGAAAGCTGCGGTCGACGCGCTGGAAGACGAGTGATCCTGCCGCGCTTGCGGGCGCGACGATCCGGTTTCAAGACGAGAGGGGCGGCCTTTGCGGGCCGCCCTTTTCCGTTCGGGCGGGCCATTTGCTTGCATGCGCATGGTTTTTCTAGCGCAAGCCCCGGTCCGGGCGTAAGGTTTCGGGGACGGCAGGGTCAGGTTTCCCGCAATTCCGGCGTGCACCGGGCGTGATCTAGGCTCCGCACAGTCGCGCAATGGGCCCGCAGCATGAGCAGGGCCGGAGCATCAGCTGGAGGAACATTCCATGCGTCTGTTGGTATTCACTCTTCTTGCCGGGCTGGCAGGCACCACCGCTGCGGTGGCCTGTCCTGCCATGAACATGTCGCAAGGCGCGACCAATCTCGGGGCGGGGCAATTGGCCAGCCCCATGAACGTGATGTTGAGCGCGGGCGGCGAGAACCGTCTTGATCAATGCGGTTTGGGGATGCTCGGCTTTGGCCAGTTCCGCTCCGCGCCCGATTATTCTTTTGTCGTCGAGGCGGGTTTCCCGCAGGATGTCGTTCTGGCCGTCACTTCCGACTGTGATGCGGCGATGCTGGTGAACACGGCCGATGGCCAGTGGCATTTCAACGATGACGCGAACGGCAATCTCGATCCGCGCCTGACGATCCCCGCTGGGGCCGCGCTCGAGGGGCAGGTCGATGTCTGGCTCGGCACCTTTGCGGGGGGCGATTGCGCCGCCAGCCTGACGCTGGCCCAGGCCGATGCCGCACCGCCCGTAAGCGCGCCCTCGACCGGTCCGGCACCCGGTGCGAATGTGGCCACGACGATGCCGCCGCCCTTGCCCGGCACGCCTGCGCCGATCGTGCCGCAGCCGCAGATGCCGCAGACCGTGCAGACCCCGCAGCCGGTGCCCGTGCCGGTGCCGGTTCCCGCGCCGGCCCCGGCCCCGATGCCGGTACCGGTCGCGATCTGCCCCAACCCCAACATGGTCGGCCCCTCGCTGACGCTTGTCGGCGCGCAGCTGTTGCAGCCGCAGGCCTATATGGCGACGGTGGGCGGGCCGCATGACCTCTCGGGCTGCCCGGGGATTGACGCCTGGGGCAGCGCGACCGAGGCGCCGAGTTTCACCCTTTACCTGTCGCAGATGGCCGGGTTCCAGCTGACCACGGATATCGCGTCGGATTGCGATCCCACGCTCTTGATGCGCGACGCCTTTGGCCAGTGGCATTTCAACGACGACACCAATGGTCTGCAGCCGCAGCTCGTGGTGGACGGGGCGTCCCTGAACGGCAAGGTCGATATCTGGGTTGGCGGTTTCGGGTCCTCGGCCTGCCAGGGCACGATCACCTTCCGCACCGCATCGACCATGCCGCAAGGCGGGGGGATGATGATGGGCGGCTGCCCGAACCCGTCGATGCAGGGTGTGCCGGTGAGCACGACCGGTTCGGCGCTCTATAGCCCGACAGATTACTTCACCACCGCCAGCGGCAGCCAGCAGTTGAGCGCCTGCGGCCTGCCCGTGTTCAGCACCGGCTATTTCAACGCACAGCCCAATTTCAGCTTCTTCCTGTCGGGGATGCAGGAATACGGGCGGCTCGAGATCGAGGGCGAGGCCTCGTGCGATACCGTCCTTCTGGTGCGGACGCCGGATGGCCAGTGGTTCCTCGATGACGATTCGAACGGGAACCTGAACCCGCGGCTGGACCTGACGAACATGTTCATGCTGAACGGTCGCGTCGATGTCTGGGTCGGCAGCTACAGCGGCACGTCCTGCCCGGCGACGATCGAGCTGGAAACCTGGCACAGCTGACAGGCTTTCCCCGCGAGACTGAGAAGACCCCCGGCCAGGCCGGGGGTCTTTTCGTTTCCGGGTGCATCCCGCGCGCCAGCCAGATCAGGCCGGACGACCAACCGGGCCAGCCCCGGAGCGGGGTGAGGGCCGGGCGGCTGGTGCATCAGGCCCAACCCGGGTCGGTTCCGGACAAAGAAACAGGCCGCACCCGGTGGATGCGGCCTGAGATTTTCGCGAGCGTCTCGGGGATCAGCCTTCGCGGCTGTCGCCCTCGTCGTCGTTCTGTGCGCCACCGATATCGTCGAACAATTCGGCGATCTCGAAATCGGCTGCCGCTTCTTCTTCGGCGGCCAGTTCCTGGATCGACTTGCCCGAAGCCTGAAGCTCGGCTTCTTCGACGGAGCGGGCGACGTTCAGCACGATGGTGACCTCGACCTCGGGATGGAGGACGACGAGCACTTCGTGCAGGCCCAGTTCCTTGATCGGCTTGGTCATCTGGACCTGGCGACGGTCCACGGTGATGCCGGCCTCGGCCGCGGCATCGGCCGCGTCACGGGGCGTGACCGACCCGTAGAGCGCACCGGCGTCGGAGGCCGAACGGATGATGACATAGCGCTGGCCGTCCAGACGGGCGGCAAGGGCCTCGGCCTCTTTCTTGGTCTCGAGATTGCGCGCCTCGAGCTGGGCCTTCTGCGATTCGAAGGCCTTGAGGTTGGCGTCATTGACGCGCAGGGCCTTTTTCTGCGGCAGAAGGTAGTTGCGGGCGTAGCCGTCCTTGACGGTCACGACCTCGCCCATCTGGCCCAGCTTGGCCACGCGTTCGAGCAGGATGACTTCCATCGGATCGTCTCCTTACTTCACGGAATAGGGCAGAAGGGCCAGGAACCGTGCACGCTTGATGGCCTGGGCCAGTTTGCGTTGGTTCTTGGCACCGACGGCGGTGATGCGGGAGGGGACGATCTTGCCGCGCTCGGAAATGTAGCGCTGCAACAGGCGAACGTCCTTGTAGTCGATCTTGGGGGCGCCTTCGCCCTCGAACGGATCGGACTTGCGACGACGGAAAAACGGTTTTGCTGCCATTTTCGTGTTCCTTCCTCTCAGCGGCGTTCGCGGCGTTCGCCGCGGTCGCCACGATCACCCCGGTCACCGCGATCGCCGCGGTCACCACGATCCCCGCGGTCGCGCTCGTCGCGCTTCTGCATCTGGACCGAGGGGCCTTCCTCGTGGGCGTCGACCTTGACGGTCAGGACACGCATGACGTCTTCGTGCAGGCGCATCAGACGCTCCATCTCCTGCACGGCGGCCGAAGGCGCGTCGGTGCGGATATAGGCGTAATGGCCCTTGCGGTTCTTGTTGATCTTGTAGGCCATCGTCTTGAGGCCCCAGTATTCGCTTTCGACCACCTTGCCGCCATTGTCCGACAGGACGGTGCCGAAGTGTTCGATCAGGCCCTCGGCCTGCGTGCCGGAAAGGTCCTGGCGCGCGATCATCACATGCTCGTAGAGAGGCATGGAAGCTCCAGTTCTGTTACGGGCGTCTTTCAAAGGCCGGGGCATTCGCATCTCCGCCCCCCGGACCACGAGGTAGATCGCCGATCAGGATGAACTGCGGCGGAGACTGCCGGGCTATAGACGCCGTGGATCAGCGTGGCAAGAGCCGCAGGGCGCAAAACGGGCGGGCGGCATCCAAATCTGTCCCAGCAAGCGCCATATTTTCAACAAGCCTGCGGGCCAAGAGCGGGATCAGGACCTGCCCCGATACGCCAAAGGCTCGAAACCCGGATGATTCGTATCCTTCGCCCCCTTTCCGACCCGCTTGCGGACTTTGCCCGCGACAGCCGGGGCGTTGCGACCGTGGATTGGGTGATCGTCGCGGCCTTTGCGACAGGCGCTGCTGTCATCGCGCTCGATGTCGGGACGGATGGCGCGCGCGGTTTCAGCCAATCCGTGCGGGACGAGGTGCAAAACCCCTATTTCAACGCCTCCTGGGCAACGCCGCCCGATGCGTTGCCGAGCGAGTTCTGGTCAAATGAACCGCCGGTCGTGCCGATCATCCCCGTCGTCGATCCGACGCCTGAACCGGAACCGGAGCCGGAACCGGTGCCGGAACCCGAGCCCCAACCCGAACCGGAGCCGGAACCGCCGCCGCCGCCACCGCCGCCGCCGCCACCACCACCACCGCCGCCACCCCCGCCGCCGCCCCCTCCGCCCGCGTCCATCGTGACGAACGGCGATTTCGCGACCGGCGATACGACGGGTTGGACATTGTCCGACCCGGTCGGCGGACTTCTGGTCTATGATCAGGGGCTTGCCTTCAACGCGCAGAACCGCGGGGTGGGCAGCAGCATCTCCCAGACCATCACGGTCGAACCGGGGCTGCCCTATGTCCTGACCTACACGGCCTGGGAAAACGGATCGGGCCTGGGCGATCACCTGCTGATGGCCGAGGTCCTCAATTCGACCGGTCTGCATGCGATCGTCGATTGGCGTCTGCTCGGCAACGGACAGACGGAGAATGTCACGATACCGTTCACGCCCATGACGCCGCAGGTCGTGATCCGCTTCACCAACGCATGGGCCTCGGCCACGGTCGCGACGGATGTGGTGATCGACAACATCGTGGTCCGCCACCCCTGAGGCGGTGCGCGGGCCACCCTCCGGCGTTGCGCAAAGGGCGACCATGGGGTAGCCCGTCCCGACAGGTGACGCTGAGGGACATGATGACGAAAGCCTTTCTCTTCCCCGGACAGGGGGCGCAGACCATCGGCATGGGCCGCGATCTGGCCGAGGCCTATCCGGCCGCCCGCGAGGTGTTCGACACGGTGGATGCGGCGCTTGGCGAAAAGCTTTCGGCGCTGATCTGGGAGGGGGATCAGGAGACGCTGACCCTGACCCGCAATGCCCAGCCCGCCTTGATGGCGACCTCGATGGCGGCCATGGCCGCCCTCAAGGCCGAAGGGGTCGAGGTGACCGAGGCCGCTTTCGTCGCGGGCCACTCGCTGGGGGAATACACGGCGCTTTGCGCCGCAGGTGCGCTGAGCGTTGCGGATGCAGCCCGGCTTCTGCGCCTGAGGGGGGAGGCGATGCAGGCCGCCGTTCCGGCGGGCGAGGGCGCGATGGCCGCGATCCTCGGCCTTGATTTCGCCGCCGTGATGGCAGTCGCCGAAGAGGCGGCGCAAGGCGAGGTCTGCACCGCCGCCAATGACAACGATCCGGCGCAGGTCGTGATCTCGGGCCATCACGCCGCCGTTCTGCGCGCGGTCGAGATCGCAAAGGCGCATGGGGCCAAGCGCGCGCTGCTTTTGCCCGTCTCCGCGCCCTTCCATTGCGCGCTGATGCAGCCTGCCGCCGAAGCCATGGCCGAGGCGCTGGCCAATGTCGCGTTCCACGCGCCCGCCGTGCCGCTGGTGGGCAATGTCACCGCCCAAGCCTCGCGCGATCCCGATGCGATCCGCGCGCGTCTGGTCGATCAGGTCACGGGCCGCGTGCGTTGGCGCGAAAGCGTGGAATGGATGGCCGCCAATGGCGTGACCGAGACATGGGAAATCGGCGCGGGCAAGGCGCTGAGCGGCATGGTCAAGCGCATCGCCCGCGAGGTGGAGACGCGCGGCATCGGCACGGCCGCCGAGGTGCAGGCCGCCGCCGAAAGCTTCAAGAATGCTTAAACGTCTGGGCCTTGCGCTGGGTGTGGTCCTTGCGCTGGGCGCGGGGGGCGTGGTGCTGGTGCGCATGATGGACACGGGCGCCACGGCCTTTCGGGTCGAGGGGGCGGTCCTGCACATGTCCGGCCCGGTCTCGGGGGCGGCGGCGGATCGGCTGGACCGGCTGCTCGAGGAAAACACCGGTCTCACGGTTCTGGCGCTGGGCGATATCCCCGGTGCCGATGACGTGAACTGGGTCACCGGCATGGGCCGCTTGATTCGGTCCGCAGGGCTGGAAACGCGGGTCGAGGGGCAGGTGGTCAACGACGCGATCTTCCTGTTTCTGGGGGGCGCGACGCGCAGCATGGCGGGGGGCGCGCTGGTCTTGCAAAGCGATGCGGCGCAGCGACAGGCGGGCGTGGCCGTCGACCAGAGCACCGCCGCCGAGGGCGACAGGCTGCGCTATGTCGAGGCCGTGCTGGGCGCGCCCGATTTCGCGGACTTCATGTCCGAAACGCGCGCATCGGGCGCGCAATACATCCTGACCGAAGCCGATATCGCGCGCTTTGGTCTGACGCGTAACTGACACGGGAAAGGGGCGGAAATGTTCGACCTGACAGGAAAATCGGCGCTGGTGACGGGCGCATCGGGCGGGATCGGGGCGTCGATCGCACGGGCGCTGCATGGCGCGGGTGCCACCGTGGCCTTGTCCGGTACGCGGGTGGAACCGCTTCAGGCGCTGGCCGCCGAGCTGGGCGGGCGGGCGCATGTCCTGCCCTGCAACCTTGGCGATGCCACGGCGGTCGAGGCGCTGCCCAAACAGGCCGTCGAGGCGATGGGCGCGCTCGATATCCTTGTGAACAATGCGGGCATCACGCGCGACAACCTGTTCATGCGCATGTCCGACGAGGAATGGGCGCAGGTGATCGAGGTCAACCTGACCTCCACCATGCGGCTGTGCCGGGGTGTTCTGCGCGGCATGATGAAGGCGCGTTGGGGCCGGATCGTGAACATTTCCTCGGTCGTGGGGGCCACGGGCAATCCCGGTCAGGGCAATTACGCCGCCTCCAAGGCCGGGATGGTCGGCATGTCCAAAAGCCTTGCCTACGAAGTGGCGAGCCGGGGCATCACGGTGAATTGCATCGCGCCGGGCTTCATCGAGACGGCCATGACCGACAAGCTGAACGAGGATCAGAAGGGCAAGATCCTGTCCCAGATCCCGGCGGGCCGCATGGGCCATGCCGACGAGATCGCGGCGGCAGCCCTCTACCTCGCCAGCCCCGAAGCGGGCTATGTCACCGGCACGACCTTGCACGTGAATGGCGGCATGGCGATGATCTGAGCGCCGCGGACGAGCGGGCAAGGGTGACGCGAAGGCCGTTGCGCTTGCTTGTTTCTATGCTATAGGCGGCGCAGATTTTGCCGGGGGCGTCGCGTTTTCGGCAGGAGAAGGTCGGGCATGTCGCCCGGCATCCGATGAGCGGCCCGAGAGGCAGAACGCAAACGAAGGCGCCGGATGACGAGCGGGGCCGCAACGAACGAGGATGAAGATGAGCGACATCGCAGAGCGCGTGAAGAAGATCGTGGTTGAGCACCTGAGCGTGGAAGAGGACAAGGTGACGGAGAACGCTTCGTTCATCGACGACCTCGGCGCGGATTCGCTCGACACGGTCGAGCTGGTCATGGCTTTCGAAGAAGAGTTCGGCATCGAGATTCCCGATGACGCCGCCGAGACGATCCAGACCTTCGGCGACGCCGTGAAGTTCATCAAGGACGCGCAGTAATCGCGCATCCGGTGACGGTATCGGGCGCGGCCCTCGCAGCGATGCGGGGGCCGTTTCCATTCGGGCCAAGCGGTGATCTGCCGGTGCTGCGGGCCGGAGGGATTGCGCAAGGCGCGCCCTGCGCGGTATCAGAACGGCCAGGGCAAGACCTGTGACGAAGGGGCTGGGCAGCATGCGGCGAGTGGTTGTGACGGGGCTGGGGTTGGTGACGCCCTTGGCCTCCGGGGTGGAAAAGACCTGGGAACGGCTGTTGGCCGGGCAATCGGGCGCGGGCACGATCACGCGCTTTGACGCCAGCCACCTGGCCACGACCTATGCCTGCGAGGTGCCCTTGGGCGACGGCAGCGACGGGACCTTCAACCCCGACGACTGGATGGAGCCCAAGGAACGGCGCAAGGTCGATGATTTCATCCTCTACGGGATGGCCGCCGCCGTGCAGGCCGTCGAGGATTCGGGCTGGATGCCCGAGGGCACCGAGGATCGCGAGCGCACGGGCGTTCTGATCGGGTCGGGGATCGGGGGGCTGTCCTCCATCGCCGACACCTCGATCACGCTCAAGGAAAAGGGACCGCGGCGGGTTTCGCCCTTCTTCGTTCCGGGCGCGCTGATCAACCTGATATCGGGCCAGGTGTCGATCCGCTACGGGTTCAAGGGACCCAACCACGCGGTCGTCACCGCCTGTTCGACGGGCGCGCATGCCATCGGCGATGCGGCGCGGCTGATCCAGTGGGGCGATGCCGAGGTGATGATCGCGGGCGGCGCGGAAAGCCCGATCTGCGAGATCGGGATCGCGGGGTTCAACGCCTGCAAGGCGCTGTCCACCAAGCGGGGCCACGAGCCGCAAAAGGCGAGCCGCCCCTGGGATGCCGACAGCGACGGCTTCGTCATGGGCGAGGGCGCGGGCGTTGTCGTGCTCGAGGAATACGAACACGCCATGGCGCGCGGGGCCAAGATCTATGCCGAGATCCTGGGCTATGGTCTGTCGGGCGATGCCTATCACATCACCGCGCCGCCGCCCGATCACGAGGGTGCGGAACGCGCGATGCGCGCGGCGTTGAAGCGGGCGGGGCTGGAGCCGTCGCACGTGGATTACGTGAATGCGCATGGCACATCGACCATGGCCGATACGATCGAGCTGGGCGCGGTCGAGCGTCTGATGGGCGATCACGCGGCCAAGGTGTTGATGTCATCGACAAAATCGGCGACCGGGCATTTGCTGGGCGCGGCCGGTGCGATCGAGGCGATCTTTTCGATCCTTGCGATCCGCGACCAGATCGCGCCGCCGACCATCAACCTCGACAACGTGGCGGCCGAGACCGCGATCAACCTGTGCGCCAATGCTGCGCAGAAGGGTGAGATCAACGTGGTGCAGTCCAATTCCTTCGGCTTTGGCGGAACCAATGCCTGTCTGATCATGGGGCGGGTGTAAACGGTTCATGTGGAAGAGTGTCGCCGCCAATGGCATGAGCTTTCTGATCGTCCTCTTCATCGCGCTGGCGGGCGCGATCGCCTGGGGGCAGAGAGAGTTTCGGGCGGCGGGTCCTTTGGCGGAGCCGGTGTTTTTCGAAGTGCCACGCGGCGCGAGTCTGCGCCGGGTTTCCGAGGATCTTGAAGAGCTTGGCGCGGTTTCTTCATCCATCCTTTTTCGGCTGGGCGCGGAATATTCCGGCATGGCCGAACAGCTGCGCTTCGGCAGCTACGAGATCCCGGCGGGTGCCTCCATGGAGGAGGTGCTGGAGATCGTGACGGCGGGCGGGCCGTCGCAGTTCCGCTATACGGCGACCTATGTCCTGCAGCTGGCGGGCACCGGCGAGTTGCGCTTGCGCGAGCGGGTTCCGGGGACGGGTGAGGTCGTGGAACTGGCTGATTTCGCTTATGAAAACGGCATACCCGAGGTCTACGCGGAGCTTGTCGACAGCGGCACGCCGATTGCCTATCGCGTCTCGGTTCCCGAGGGTCTGACATCCTGGCAGATCGTCGAAGGCTTGCGGATGGCGGATTTCCTGTCGGGAGAGATCGCGGAAATTCCGCCCGAAGGCATGCTGGCGCCCGATACGTTCGAGGTGCGGAGGGGACAGGACCGTCAGGAAATCATCGACCAGATGATTGAAAACCAAGAACAAATTCTGGCCGACGCCTGGGCGAACCGGCAAGATGGGCTGCCGTTGGCAAGCCCGGAAGAGGTCTTGATCCTGGCCTCCATCATCGAGAAGGAAACGAGCGTTCCCGATGAGCGGCGGATGGTGTCGAGCGTGTTCGTGAACCGGCTGAACCGGGGCATGCGTTTGCAGACCGATCCGACGGTGATCTATGGCATCACCGAGGGGCGCGGCGTGCTGGGGCGGGGGATCCGGGCGAGTGAGCTTCGGGCGGAAACCCCTTGGAATACTTATGTAATCGACGGGTTGCCGCCGACGCCCATCGCCAATCCGGGGCGGGCCGCGATCGAGGCGGCGGTGAACCCGGACGGGAGCCCCTATATCTTTTTCGTGGCGGATGGGACGGGCGGACATGCCTTTGCCGAGACGCTGGAAGAGCACAACCGGAACGTCGCGGTCTGGCGGCGGATCGAGGCGGAGCGCGAGGCGCAGCGCCAGTGAGGCAATGGTTAAGGAAGGCTTGACGATCCGGCCCCTTTCTTGCCGGTTCGTTAACGCGGGAAAAACCCGTTAACCATTTGTAAAGAAAAAACTTCTTGACCCCGCGAGCGCTCCATGGCATCTCATGGGGCATGCTGGAATACATGGGTCGACGGCCTCGGGATTAGCCCCGGTGGCCGTTTTTTCATGCGTTGCCGGGTGAGACCCGTCCGCCGGACGGTAAACGCCCCGCGCGGCCTGCCCATGTGCTGCTCGTGCCCGGGAGTTTTTTTGGGACACGGGATTTGTTCGATGACCGAAGACATTGACGAGACTGAGGGGCTGGTTCGTGCCGAACGCAGCGCGGCGCAGGCGTTGAAGGCGCTGGAGACGGCAACGCGGTTGCTGGAACGGCGGCTGGATCGGGCCCGCGCGGCAGAGGAAGAGCTGAGCGAGGGGGAGGTGGTCCAGGAGGTGAAGGCGATTGTCGCCGCCTTCCAACTGGCCATCCAGCAGGAGGCGAAGGCGCGTGAGGCAGGAAGCCGAAAATATGGGGCCGGACCCGAGGGGGGAATGCTCGATCTTGACGCTGCCCGGGTTGAAATCCGCGGCAGGCTGGCTCGCCTCCGGGCCGCCGGAGAGGGTGGAGAGCTTTCTTGCGGGGCTGAGTGACGGCGCGCTGGCGGCGCTGCCCTACCTGTTCGAGTTCTGGGCGCTGCCCCACCAGCTGCCGCCCGAGGGCGATTGGCTGACCTGGGTCATCCTGGGCGGGCGGGGTGCGGGCAAGACGCGGGCCGGGTCGGAGTGGGTGCGGGCGATGGTCGAGGGACCGACGCCTGCGGCCCCCGGACGGGCAAGGCGCGTGGCGCTGGTGGGGGAGACCTATGACCAGGCGCTCGCGGTGATGGTGAAGGGGGAGAGCGGGTTGATCGCCTGCTCTCCGCCCGACCGGTGCCCGCGCTGGATCGCGGGGGAGCGGCGGTTGGAATGGCCCAACGGGGCGGAGGCGCGGCTTTATTCCGCGCATGACCCCGAAGCGCTGAGGGGGCCGCAATTCGATGCGGCCTGGTGCGACGAGCTGGCGAAATGGCCCAAGGGCCAGGACACATGGGACATGCTGCAATTCGCGCTGCGGCTAGGGGAGGCGCCCCGGCAGGTGGTGACGACGACGCCGCGCAACATCGGGCTGCTCAAGGCGCTGTTGGCGCGGGAGGGGACGGTGGTGACGCGGGCCGCGACGGAGGCCAATCGCGCGCATCTGGCGCCCGGTTTCCTGCGCGAGGTGCGGGCGCGCTACGGCCAGACGCGGCTGGGGCGGCAGGAGCTGGATGGCGAGATGCTTGAGGATGCCGAGGACGCGCTGTGGACGCGCGCGCGGCTGGATGGATTGCGGACCGATGCCGTGCCCGAGGGCGCAAGGGTGATCGTGGCGGTCGATCCGCCGGTGACGGGACATGCGGGATCGGATGCCTGCGGGATCGTGGTTCTGGCGGTGGTGGAAGAGGGGCCGCCGCATGATTGGCGGGCCGTGGTGCTGGAGGATGCGAGCGTGTCGGCGGCAAGCCCCAAGCAATGGGCGGAAGCGGCGGCGGCGGCCTATCACCGGCACGGGGCGGTGCGGATGGTGGCCGAGGTGAACCAGGGCGGTGACCTGGTGGCGGTGCTGATGCGGCAGGTCGATCCGCATGTGAATTTGCGCAGCGTCCGGGCGAGCCAGGGCAAGACCGCGCGGGCCGAGCCGGTGGCCGCCCTTTATGAACAGGGGCGGGTGCGACACCTGGGCGTTCTGGCCGCGCTTGAGGACGAGATGTGCCTGATGAGCCTGAGGGGGTTCGAGGGCAGGGGCAGTCCGGACCGGGTGGATGCGCTGGTCTGGGCGGTGACCGAGGGCTTGCTGGTGCCCGGTGGGCGGGCCGCCCGGCCCCGGATCCGGGCGCTGTAGGGCCGATCTGGCGAAGAAGACGAACGAAGGCTGCGGTCGCGGGTTGCGGCCCCCCTTGGCGTGGAAAGTGGCAGGAGAGTGGCGCATGGTACTGGATTTCTTGCGGAAAAACCCCGTGGCGGTGCCCGAGCGCAAGGCTTCGGCCAGCGCGAGGGTGGCGTTTTGGGGGATGGGTGGGCGTGTCGCCTGGAGCCCGAGGGATGCTGTGTCGCTGACGCGGGCGGGGTTCTTGGGCAACCCGGTGGGCTTTCGGTCGGTCAGGATGATCGCGGAGGCGGCGGCGGCCTTGCCCGTGCTGTGCCAGGATGCGCGCTGCCGCTATGACAGCCACCCGGTTCTGGCGCTGATGACCCGGCCCAATCCGGGGCAGGGGCGGGCCGATCTGATGGAGGCGGTGATCACCCAGCTGATGCTGTCGGGCAATGCCTATGTCGAGGCGGTGCAGGATGGCGGCGGGGTGCCGGTGGAATTGCATGTGCTGCGCTCGGACCGGATGCATCTTGTGCCGGGGGCCGATGGCTGGCCGGTGGGCTATGATTACGTGGTGGGGGCCAAGACCCATCGCCATGCGCCCGAGACGATCTGCCATGTGCGCTGTTTCCATCCGCAAGACGACCATTACGGGCTGGCCCCGTTGCAGGCGGCGGCCACGGCCATCGATGTGCACAATGCGGCGGCGCGGTGGTCGAAGGCGCTGCTCGACAATGCGGCGCGGCCTTCGGGGGCGATCGTCTATCGCGGCGCGGATGGCGCGGGCACGATGAGCGAGGATCAGTTCACCCGGTTGCAGGATGAACTGGCCACGCATCACCAGGGCGCAAGCAATGCGGGGCGGCCGATGTTGCTGGAGGGGGGGCTGGATTGGAAGCCCATGGGCTTCAGCCCCAGCGACATGGAATTCCAGAAGACCAAGGAGGCGGCGGCGCGCGATATCGCGCTGGCCTTTGGCGTGCCGCCGATGCTGCTCGGGATACCGGGGGATGCGACCTATGCCAATTACGCGGAGGCGCATCGGGCGTTTTACCGGCTGACGGTGTTGCCGCTTGCGCAGAAGGTTCTGGCGCAGATGGGGCATTGGCTGGGCGGGTTGACGGGGGAGGCGATCACGCTGGCCCCCGATCTGGACCAGGTGCCGGCGCTGGCCGCCGAGCGGGAGGCGCAGTGGCGGCGCGTGGCGGAGGCCGATTTCCTGAGCGCGGGCGAGAAGCGGCGGCTCCTGGGTCTGCCGGAGCGGCCGGAGGAGGCATGAGCGAGGGCCGCGCCGGCGGGTCGCGGTATCTTTATGCGCCCTTCGACGCGGCCAGCGCGCGGATCGAGGCCAATGAACGGGTGCAGGACGAGCGCTGGCAGGCGCTGAATTACCGGCTGGAGGCGATCGAGGCGGCGCTGGACCGGTTGGAGCGGCGGCTGTGGCTGGCGGTTTTCGGCGTCGTGTCGGTGATCCTGGCGCAGGGCATCCAGGAGCTGATCCAGTTGGGCGGAGCCGGATAGGAGGGCAGATGCGGGAGTTTCACATCATGGGGCTGGAGACCAAGTTCGCGCGGTTCGACGCGGGCGGCGTCACGGTCACGGGCGGGCGGGAGATCGCGGGATACGCGAGCCTGTTCGGGGCCTGTGACGGGGGCGGCGACACGGTCGCGCCGGGGGCCTATGCGGGCAGCCTGACGCGGCTGGCGGGCGAGGGGCGGCGGGTCAGGATGCTGTGGCAGCATGATCCGGCCGAACCCATCGGCATCTGGGACGAGGTGCGCGAGGATGCCCGCGGGCTTTACGTCAAGGGGCGGCTTTTGCCCGAGGTGGCGCGCGCCCGGGAGGCGGCGGCGCTGATTGCGGCGGGGGCCATCGATGGGCTGTCCATCGGTTACCGCACCTTGCGCGCGACGAAGGACGGGCAGGGGCGCAGGCTCCTGTCGGAGGTGGAGCTGTGGGAAGTGTCGCTTGTGACCTTTCCCATGCTGCCCGAGGCGCGGGTGAGCGCCCTGGCCGAGGCCCGGGAGGCCAAGGCGGGCGAGGACCTGCGGGACTTGGCGCGCGCGTTTCGGGATGCGCGGGCCCGACTGGCGGCGCGCGAGCCCCGCTGACCCCAAGCACAGAGTGAAAGGTGATGCATGACCGAGACCCGATCGGGGGCGGCGGAACAGCCCCCTGCGGCCAAGGCCCCAATGGTTGAGATGCGGGAGGCCCTTGGCGGTTTCCTGAGCGAATTCAGCCAGTTCCAGACCGATCTCAACACCAGGTTCGAAAAACAGGAAGAGCGTATCGCGATGCTGAGCACGAAAACCATGACCCATGCCCGCCCCCCTTTGGCCGCGGCGGCCGATCCGGGCGCCCCCCACCGCAAGGCGCTGGCGACCTATCTGCGCAACGGCGATGACGACGCGCTGCGCGGTCTGGAGCTGGAGCAGAAGGGCCTGAACACGGCGGTGAATGCCGAGGGCGGATTTCTTGTCGATCCGCAGACGGCGGAGACGATCCGGGGCGTTCTGCGCAGCGCTGCGAGCCTGCGCGCCGTCGCCAATGTCGTGCAGGTCGAGGCCAGTTCCTTTGACGTGCTGATCGACACCACCGACACCGGCGCAGGCTGGGCCGACGAGGTGACGGACACGGCCGAGACCGCCGCGCCGCAGATCGAGCGCATCTCGATCCCGCTCTACGAGCTGTCGGCGATGCCCAAGGCCTCGCAACGGCTGCTCGACGACAGCGCCTTCGACATCGAGGGATGGCTGGCGGGGCGCATCGCGGACAAGTTCGCCCGCGCCGAGGCCGCGGCCTTTGTCGGCGGGGACGGGATGGGCAAGCCCACGGGCTTTCTGAGCGGTCTGTTCCTGCCCGAGGCGATCTGGACCTGGGGCGCGCTGGGCTATGTGGCCACGGGCACGGCGGGCGATTTCGACGCCAATGCCCCCGCCGATGCCATCGTCGACCTGGTCTATGCGCTGGGCGCGCAATACCGGGCGGGCGCGAGTTTCGTGATGAACTCGAAAACCGCCGGTGCCGTGCGCAAGATGAAGGACGCGGATGGCCGTTTCCTGTGGTCCGACGGGCTGGCGGCGGGGGAACCGGCGCGGCTGATGGGCTATCCGGTGCTGATCGCCGAGGACATGCCCGATATCGCCGCCGACAGCGTGGCCATCGCCTTTGGTGATTTCCGGGCGGGCTACACGATCGCGGAGCGGCCCGATCTGCGGGTGCTGCGCGATCCGTTCAGCGCCAAGCCCCATGTCCTGTTCTACGCAACCAAGCGCGTGGGCGGTGCGATTTCGGATTACGCGGCGATCAAGCTGTTGAAATTCGGCCTGTCCTGACGCGCAGCGACAGATCCGGGCAAGCCCGTGCGGGGGCAAGACGAGCCCCCCGCACGGGCCGATGACACGACATGAAACCCCGCCCCTGGCCGGTGATGGTCCAGGGGCGCGGGCGGGGCGGTGCGGCGCGCGCGATCCAGCTGCGCGGCTCTCCGCACGAGCAGTGCGCAAGGCGCATCGCCCCAACCCTGACACCCGCGACAATTCGGAGAGATGGACAATGATGATGGTCGAACTGACCTCTGTGCCCGGCGCGGCCTTGCCCGTGGCGGAACTGGCCGATCACTTGCGGCTTGCGCGTGGGTTCCACGATGACGGCAGCCAGGACGGGCAGTTGGAAAGCTGTCTGCGCGCGGCCCTGTCGGGGATCGAGGCGCGGATCGGCAAGGCGCTGTTCCGGCGGCGTTTCGTGCTGACGCTGATGGCCTGGCATGGTCCGGGGCTGCATGTGCTGCCGATTGCGCCGGTCAGCCGGATCGACAGCGTGAAGCTGATCACGCGGGCCGGGGCCGAGACGCTGGTCGATCCGGGGCTGTACCGGTTGCAACCCGATGGTCAAAGGCCCGCGCTGGCGGCGACGGGCGCAAGCCTGCCCGCGCCGGGGCAGGGCGGAACGATCGAGGTCGAATTCACCGCCGGGTTCGCCGCGGAATGGACCGGCATTCCGGCCGATCTGAGGCAGGCGGCGCTGATCCTTGCGGGGGAATACTGGGGCCAGAACCTCGAGGCGCAATCGGGGCTTCCCTTTGCGGTGTCGGTGCTGCTGGAGCCGCACCGGCCGCTGCGTCTGCGGGGGAATGTGCAATGAGCGCGCCCGAGATGAACCGGCGCCTGTTGTTGGAGGCGCCCGAGCGGCTGGAGGATGGCGCGGGAGGGTTCAGCGAGATCTGGGTCCCCCTGGGCCATGTCTGGGCGGCGGTCGAGCCGCGCGGCGCGGGGCGCGAGGGGGAACAGGCGGCGCGGATGCAGCTCAAGATCACGATGCGCGGCGTGCCCCAGGGTGCCGGCGCGCGGCCCGATGCGGCGATGCGGTTCGTCGATGGCGCGCGGATCTACCGGATCGAGGCTGTCCATGAGGGCGACACGAGGGGGCGCACGCTGGTCTGCCACGCAATCGAGGAGGTGGGGCAATGAGCTATGGGGGTGCTGCCGCGCTTCAGGCGGCGGTCTATGGCGCGCTCGTGGCCGATCCCCTGGTGGCGAGCCTGTCGGGGGGGGCTGTGCATGATGCGCTGCCGCCGGGGCCGGTGCCGCCACTTTACGTGAGCCTTGGTCCCGAGAGCGTGCGCGATGCCTCGGACAAGACGGGGGCGGGCGCGGTGCATGATTTCGCGGTGACGGTGGTCAGCCTTGGGGCCGGGTTCGCGGGGGCCAAGGCGCTGGCGGTGGCGGTGTCGGATGCGCTGTCGGGGGCGGCGCTGGTCATGGCGCGCGGGCACCTGGTGCGGCTTGATTTCCTGCGGGCGCGCGCCCGGCGGGTGAGCGGGCAGCGCGAGATCGAGGTCTGGTTTCGCGCAAGGGTGGATCACGGGGTCTGACAATAGGTCAGGCTGTTTCAGGCAAGGATGGAGACGGGCATGGCGGCGCAGAGCGGCAAGGATCTTTTGGTGAAGGTCGACATGGATGGAACGGGCGTTTTCGAGACGCTGGCGGGGTTGCGGGCCACGCGGCTCAGTTTCAACGCCGAACAGGTGGATGTGACGAGCCTTGAATCCGCCGGGGGCTGGCGGGAATTGCTGGCGGGAGGCGGCGTCAAATCGGCGGCCATCGCGGGGTCGGGGATTTTCCGCGACGCGGCGACGGATGAGCGCGCGCGGCAGATCTTTTTCGACGGGGCGGTGCCGGATTTCCAGGTGGTGATCCCCGATTTCGGCATCGTGGAGGGCGCGTTCCAGATCACGGCGATCGAATATGCGGGCAGCCATGACGGGGAGGCGACCTACGAGATGGCGATGGCCTCGGCCGGGCGGCTGGTCTTCACGGCGCTTTGAGGGATGGCCAATCCTTGGGCGGGGGAGGTGGCGCTGGTCGTCGATGGCGAAAGGCTGGTGGCCAAGCTGACGCTTGGGGCCTTGGCCGAGCTGGAAGCGCGGCTTGAGGCCGAGAGCCTCGCGGACCTGGTGGCGCGGTTCGAGGGCGAAAGCCTGCGGGCGGGCGATGTGCTGATGCTGGTCTGTGCGGGGTTGCGCGGCGGGGGCTGGCGGGGCGATCTGCCCGATCTCTTGTCCGCCGAGATCGAGGGCGGCCCGCTGGAGGCGGCGCGGATGGCGGCACGGCTGTTGGCCCTGGCCTTCCGGGGGGCGGGATGAGCCGCGCGCGGCTGGATTGGCCCGCGCTGATGCGGGCGGGGATGCAGGGTCTGGGCCTTCATCCCGATGTCTTCTGGCGGCTGAGCCCGGCGGAGCTGGCGCTGATGCTGGGCGAGGGGCGGGGGCCGGTGCCGATGGGGCGCGCAGGGTTCGAGGCGCTTCTGGCACGGTTTCCGGATGTGACGCGAAAGGATGCGGATGATGGCAGATCTGGACGAGGGATCGGTGGCGCTGGAGGCGCAGCTCGGCGAGCTGGAGGCGCGGCTGGGGGAGGCGGCGGGGATGACGGCGGCCTTTCAGACGGAATTGCGGGGCATGTCGGGGGTGCTGTCGGCGACAGGCCGCGAGATCGACGCGATGAGCCGGACGCTGGGCGGGGGTTTGAGGCGCGCCTTTGACGGGGTGGTGTTCGACGGGATGCGGCTGTCGGATGCGCTCAGGATGGTGGCGCGCAGCATGTCGGATGCCGCCTATACCCGCGCGATGCGGCCCGTGCAGGATGCGGTCGGATCGGCCCTGAGCGACGGGATCGGGGGTCTGCTGGGGCGGCTTTTGCCGTTCCAGGCGGGCGGGGCCATCGCGGGGGGCGGATCATGCCCTTTGCGCGGGGGGGCGTGGTGCAGGGGCCGACGATGTTTCCCATGCGGGGCGCGACCGGCTTGATGGGCGAGGCGGGGCCCGAAGCGATCTTGCCCTTGGCGCGGGGGGCCGATGGGCGGCTGGGGGTTGCCGGGCCCGGCGGCGGCGCGGGGCCGGTGCAGGTGGTCATGAACATCACCACGCCCGATGTGCAGGGCTTTGCCCGCAGCCAGACGCAGATCGCGGCACAGATGGGCCGGGCGCTTGCGCGCGGCCAGCGCAACCGCTGAAGGGGCAGGGACATGGCATTTCACGAGGTCCGGTTTCCGGCCAAGCTGAGTTTCGGGTCGGTGGGCGGCCCCGAGCGGCGCACCGAGGTGGTGACGCTTACGAACGGGTTCGAGGAGCGCAACACGCCCTGGGCGCAATCGCGCCGCCGCTATGATGCGGGGGTGAGCCTGCGCTCGCTCGACGATATCGCCGAGCTGATCGCCTTTTTCGAGGCGCGGCGGGGGCAGTTGCACGGGTTCCGCTGGAAGGATTGGTCGGATTACAAGAGCTGCCTGCCCTCGGCGCTGCCCGGGTTCGCCGATCAGAGGATCGGGACGGGGGACGGGGTGCGCCGGGAATTTCGGCTGGCCAAGACCTATGCCTCGGGCGGGGCGGAATATCTGCGCGAGATCACCAAGCCCGTGGAGGGCAGCGTTCTGGTCGGCATCACGGGGGATGCGCAGATCCTGGGGGTGGATTTCGAGCTGGATGTGACGACGGGTGTCGTGAGCTTTGCCGAAGCGCCCGATGCGGGAGAGGCGATCACGGCGGGGTTCGAATTCGACGTGCCGGTCCGGTTCGACACCGACGTCATCCAGACATCGGTCGCCAGTTTCCAGGCGGGCGAGGTGCCGGACGTGCCGGTGGTGGAGATCCGGCTGTGAGCGGGGCGGGCGCGCTCGAGGCGCATCTGGCGGGGGGTGCCAGTTCGGTCTGCCGGTGCTGGAAGCTTGTGCGGGGCGACGGGCTGACGCTGGGGTTCACCGATCACGACCGGACGCTGGTGTTCGACGGCGTGACCTTTGCGCCCGAGACGGGGCTGTCGGCGGCGGCGCTGATGCAGAGCACGGGCCTGTCGGTCGACAATACGGAGGCCGTGGGCGTTTTGTCGGATGCGGCGATCACCGAGGCGGATATCGCGGCGGGCCGCTATGACGGGGCCGAGATCGAGGCCTGGTTGGTGCACTGGGAGGCACCGGAGAACCGGGTGCTGCAATTCCGGGGCGCGCTGGGCGAGGTGACGCGGGCCAATGGCGCCTTCAGCGCGGAATTGCGCGGGCTGGCGGAGCGGATGAACGCAGCCACGGGCCTGGTCTATCAGCGGAGCTGTTCGGCGGTTCTGGGCGATGGGGCCTGCCGGTTTGACCTGACGACGCCGGGCTATGCCATCGAGGCCGAGGTGGTCGGCGTGGAGGGGGGCCGCGTGATCCATGTTGAGGGTGCCCAAGGCTTCGAGCCGCGCTGGTTCGAGCGGGGGCGCTGCGACATGCTGGACGGGCAGGCGGCGGGGCTGGGTGGGGCGATCAAGATCGACCGGCCCGAGGGCGCGCTCAGGCGGATCGAATTGTGGGACAGGCTGCGGTCCGAGATCACCCCGGGTGACCGGCTGCGTCTGACGGCGGGTTGTGACAAGAGCATGGACACCTGCCGGTTCAAATTCACCAACCTGCTCAATTTCCAAGGCTTTCCGGATATTCCCGGCACCGATTGGATGGTGGCCCATCCCGCGCGGCAATCGGCGCGGTCGGGGGGGAGCCGGAGATGAGCGCCGTCGTGACGGCGGCGCGCGGCTGGATCGGCACGCCTTATGTGCACCAGGCCAGTTGCCGGGGTGCGGGCTGCGATTGCCTGGGGCTTTTGCGGGGGGTCTGGCGCGAGGTTCTGGGAGCAGAGCCCGAAACCGTGCCCGCCTATACCGCCGATTGGTCGGAGGCGGGCGGGCAGGAGCGGCTGTGGGCGGCGGCGATGCGCCATCTGCACCAAAAGCCGTTGGCGGAGGCTGCGGCGGGCGATGTCCTGTTGTTCCGGATGCGGGACGAGGGGGTCGCCAAGCATCTTGGCCTGCAGGCCGAGATCGGGCCTGCGGCCAGTTTCATCCACGCCTATTCGGGGCGTGGCGTGGTCGAAAGCGCGCTGACGCCGCCCTGGGCGCGGCGGATCGTGGCGCGTTTCGTATTTCCCGAAAGGATCTGAGGACATGGCGACGCTACTTCTGTCGGCTGCGGGCGCGGCCATCGGCGGCATGACCTCGGGCACGGTTCTGGGTCTGAGCGGGGCGGTAATCGGGCGCGCGGTGGGCGCGACGCTGGGGCGGATGATCGACCAGCGCGACCAGCGCGCCGCCCCCGAAAGCGGGTCGGAATTGGTCGAGCGGGGCCGGATCGACCGGTTCCGCATCACGCAGGCCGACGAGGGCGTGCCGGTGGCGCAGCTGTTCGGGCGGATGCGGCTGGGCGGGCAGGTGATCTGGGCCACGCAATTCGTGGAACATGTCACGACGACCACGACCACGACCGGCGGCGGGGGCGGTGGCGGAGGCGGCGGCAAGGGTGCGCCGCGCCGCCCGCCCGAGCCGACATTCACCACCACGACGACGACCTATTCCTATTCGATCAGTCTTGCGCTGGCGCTGTGCGAGGGGGAGATCCGGCGGGTGGGCCGGGTCTGGGCCGATGGGATCGAGCTGGACCAGAGCAGCGTGGTGATGCGCGTCTATCATGGCGGCGCGGACCAGATGCCCGATCCGTTGATGGCGGCGGTGGAAGGGGCGGGTGCCGTGCCCGCCTATCGCGGGATCGCCTATGTCGTGTTCGAGGATCTGGACCTGACGCCCTATGGCAACCGGGTGCCTCAATTCGCCTTTGAGGTGACGCGGGGGGCGCAGCCCAAGGCCGATATCCTGCCCGCCGCCGCCGACATGGTGCGCGCCGTGGCGCTGATGCCGGGAACGGGGGAATATGCGCTGGCGACCCGCGTCGTCACCTATTCCGACGGGTTCGGATCGGGGGGCGCGCTCAATGCCGGGACGGCGATGGGGGGTGCGGATTTTCCCCATGCGCTGAGGCAGATGCGCGAGGTCTTGCCGGGGCTCGGATCGGTCAGCCTGATCTATTCGTGGTTCGGGGATGATCTGCGCGCGGGGGCGTGCCGGGTGAAGCCCAAGGTCGAGGATCAGAGCCGGGACGGGGCGCAGATGCCCTGGCGCGCGGGCGGGATCGCGCGGGCCGAGGCCGAGACGCTGGCGCGTGTGGATGGTCGCCCGATCTATGGCGGCACGCCCGCCGATGGATCGGTGATCGAGGCGATCCGCGCGATCCGGGCCGGGGGGCAGGAGGTGATGGTCTATCCCTTCTTGCTGATGGAGATCCTGTCGGGCAACGGGCGGCCGGACCCCTGGGGCGGGGCGGAACAGCCCCCCCTGCCGTGGCGGGGACGGATCACGGGCGACCTGGCCCCCGGAATGCCTGGCAGCCCCGATGGCACGGACGCCAACCGCGCGGCGGTGGCGGCATTTTTCGGCACGGCACGGGCGGCGCATTTCAGCATCTCGGGCGATCAGGTCAGTTATTCCGGCCCTGCGGAATGGAGCTATGGGCGCTTCATCTTGCATGCTGCGGCGCTGTGTGCGGCGGCGGGAGGGGTGGAGGCGTTCTGCATCGGGTCCGAGATGCGGTCGCTCACGCAGATGCGCGACGATCTGGGCTTTCCGGCGGTGGCGGCCTTTCGGGCGCTGACCGCGGAGGTGCGTATCCTGCTGCCCCATGCCGATCTGGGCTATGCCGCCGACTGGTCGGAATATTTCGGCTATCATCCGCAGGACGGCAGCGGCGAGGTGCATTTCCATCTCGATCCGCTTTGGGCCGATCCGCAGATCGATTTCATCGGCATCGACAATTACATGCCGCTCAGCGACTGGCGCGAGGGCCCGGATCATGCCGATGCGGAGTGGGGTGTGATCCACGATCTGGACTACCTGCGCGCCAATATCGAGGGGGGGGAGGGATACGACTGGTATTACCCCACCGCCGAGGCGCGGGCGGCGCAGCGGCGCGAGCCCATCACCGACGGGCTTTACGGGGAGCCCTGGACCTTTCGCTACAAGGATCTGCGCGGCTGGTGGGAGGCGGAGCATCACAACCGCATCCCCGGTCCGCGCGGCTGGGCCGTGCCCAATGGCGACCGGCCCGATCTGTGGGGCACGGCGGGGGGCGCGGTTCTGAGCCCCGTGGCGGGCAGTTTCGTCGAGGGGCGGTTTCGCAATGCGGTGCGGGTGACGGATGCGGCGGGCAATTTCCTGTCCATGGCGCGCTCGGCGGATTTTCCGGGGCTGGCGGGCACGCCCTACAAGGTGCGGCTGTTCTACCGGGCGGGGAGTGCGACCTACCTGCGGCTGACGGTCGATTACCGCGATCCGGTGGTGGCGTGGATCTATGTCGTGGGCGCGCCGGGCGCGCTTGCCCCGATCACGGTCTCGGGCCATGTGGTGCAGGGGGTGGAGAATATCCTGCATCCCGATGGCACCCATGAATTCCGCTGCGAGATCATCCTGAAAGGGCATGATCCGGCGATGAACATCGGCTTTGGGCCGGGGTCGAATGTCGTGGGCCAGACCGTGGATTTCGTCGGGCTGGGGGTGACGGCGCGCGCGCTGCACAAGACGGGTTGGGTGCCGATGTCCAAGCCCATCCGCTTTACCGAGATCGGCTGTCCCGCCGTCGACAAGGGGACGAACGAGCCCAACAAGTTCTTTGATCCCAAGAGCTCGGAAAGCGCCTTGCCGCAGTTTTCGAACGGGCGGCGCGATGATCTGATCCAGGCGCAATATCTGCGCGCGATCCTGTCCTATTGGGCGGAACCGGGGAAAAACCCCGTTTCGCCCATCTATGGCGGGCCGATGCTGGAGATGGACCGCGCGCATGTCTGGGCCTGGGATGCGCGGCCATGGCCCGCTTTCCCGCGCGACACGGCGCGGTGGTCGGATGGCGACAACTGGCGCTTGGGGCATTGGATCTCGGGGCGGATCGAGGCGGTGCCGCTCAGCCATGTGGTGGCCGAATTGTGCGAGGCGGCCGGTGTGACCCGCTATGACGTCTCAGACCTTCAGGGTCTGGTGCGCGGGCATCTGTCGGGCGAGACGGAAAGCGCGCGGGCAAGGGTGCAGGCCCTGATGCTGGCCTATGGTTTTCTCGCCGTGGAGCGGGAGGGCATGTTGGTCTTTCGGCATCTGCCGCGCAGGCCTGCGGCGGTGATCGATCCGGGTCTGACCGCGCTGGGCGAGGGGGGCGCTGGCGGTCTGACGCTGAGCCGGGCGGCGGAAGCGGAGGTGACGGGGCGCGTGCGCATCGGCTTCACCGCGGCGGAGGCCGATTACGGTGAACGGGTGGCCGAGGCGGTGTTTCCCGGCGACGGATCGGATCTTGTCACGGTGAGCGATCTTCCCCTGGCGATGACCGGACCCGAGGCGCAGGCCATCGCGGAACGCTGGCTGGCGGAGGCGGGCGTGGCGCGCGATGGGCTGAGCCTTGTCCTGCCGCCCTCGACGCGGGGGGTGGGCGCGGGCGACATGGTGGCGCTGGGCGACGGATCGACCTGGCGGATCGACCGGGTCGAGGACCGGGGCGCGCGGGCCATCGAGGCGGTGCGCGTGGAGCCATCGGTGTTCGACCCGTCGGACGCGGTGGAGGAACGCGCGCCCGTCATCCCCTTTGTGCCGCCCATGCCGGTCAGCCCGGTCTTCATGGACCTGCCGCTGTTGACGGGGGGCGAGATCGAGCATGCGCCGCATCTGGCCGTCACGGCGACGCCCTGGGCGGGGGCTGCGGCGGTCTATGCCTCGGCCAGCGAGGACGGGTTTTCGCTGGTCCGTTTCATCGAGCGGCGCGCGGTGATCGGGCGGCTCGAGACGCCGCTTTTCGGGGCGAGGCCGGGGTTGTGGGACCGGTCCGGCCCCTTGCGCCTGCGCATTCCGGAGGCGCGTCTGGCGGGGGCCGAGATGGAGGCGGTGCTGAACGGGGCCAATGCCGCCGCGGTCGGCATCGGCGATGACGGGCCGTGGGAGGTGATCCAGTTCGCCGGCGCGGAGCTGGTCGGACCCGACCTGTGGGAGATCGGCCTGCGGCTGAGGGGGCAGCAAGGCACCGATGCGCTGATGCCCGAGATCTGGCCCGAGGGCAGCCTGTTCGTGCTGCTCGACGGGGCGCCGGTTCAGATCGATCCGGGAATGGCGGCGCGGGGATTGGCGCGGAACTACCGGATCGGGCCCGCGCGGCGGAGCGTGGAGGACGCAAGCTACGTGGCGCGCCGTCTGGCCTTTGCCGGGGCGGGGTTGCGGCCCTATTCCCCCGTCCATCTGCGCGCGATGCCCGGGGAAGCGGGGCTTTCGGTCAGCTGGATCCGGCGCAGCCGGATCGACGCCGACAGCTGGCAGGGGGTGGACGTGCCGCTGGGCGAGAGCGCGGAAAGCTACCTTCTGCGGATCAGCGATGCCGCCGGGCTGCGGCGCGAGGTGACGCTGGGCGCGCCCGGTTTCGTCTACACGAGCGCGATGCGGTCCGGGGATGGCACGCTTGCGCCTTTCACCATCGAGGTTGCCCAGCTTTCCGACAGGTTCGGACCGGGCCCGTTTGCAAGGATCACGATCAATGACTGACACACCGCGCCTGTCCCTGCCGCTCTTGTCGCCGTCGCAGGCGCAAAAGCATGTCACCGTGAACGAAGCCTTGGCTCGCATCGACGGATTGACGCAACTGACGCTGGTTTCCATCGATGTGGCGACCCCGCCCGTCGTGCCGGTGGAGGGTGAGGTTTATGCCGTGCCCGAAGGCGCGCTGAACACCTGGGCAGGCCAGGGGGGAAAGCTTGCCATCGCGGTCAATGGCGGTTGGGTTTTCGTGGAGCCGCGCCGGGGGTGGCAGGCGCTGGTTTTGGACCGGGGTCTGCCTGCGATCCATTCGGGAGCGGACTGGCGGCTTGGAGCCATGACGCTGGGTGCGTCGGGGGCGGGTCTGTCCGTGGGGTTGGTGGAATTCGACCAACCGATGGGCGGCGGGCCATCGGTCACGACCGCCCCCGTCATTCCGGCGCGCGCAACCGTTTTCGGGGTCACAGGCCGGGTGGTGGAGGCGATCACGGGGGGTGCTGCAAGCTGGTCCCTGGGCGTTGCGGGCGATCCGGGGCGGTTCGGCACGGGGCTTGGCATGGGCCAGAATTCCTGGGTCAACGGGCCTGCGGCGCCCGTGGTCTATTGGGATGCGACCGCGCTGGTCCTGACGGCGGCGGGGCCTGCGTTCACCGGGGGGCTGGTGCGGTTCGCGGTGCATTACACGGAATTGTTCCTGCCAGATCCGGTCTGAGCGATCCGGTCCTTCCCTTCCATGATGGACCCTGCTGCCTATCTGCGGTATTCAGGGGGCCAGAACCGGAGGGCAAAGCCATGGCGAAGGTGCAAAGAAAACTGGCCGGGGTCGATCCGGTCTGGCAGCGCATCCTGACCGAGGCCGAACAGGCGGTGATCGACGAGCCGCTTCTGGGCGGGTTGATCCATGGTTGCGTGCTGCATCACGACAGCCTGGAGCGGGCGCTGGCCTACCGCTTGGCGCAAAAGCTCGCCTCGGGCGAGATGTCGGAGCAATTGGTGCGCGAGATCGCGGATGAGGCGCATCGCGCGGACCCCGGTCTGGGGGCTGCGGCGCGCGCCGATATCATGGCGGTCCATGACCGGGACCCGGCCTGCCACCGCTATATCCAGCCCCTGTTGTTCTTCAAGGGCTTCCAGGCCGTGCAGGCCTATCGCGTCGGCCATTGGCTTTGGACGCAGGGGCGGCAGGATCTGGCCTATTTCATCCAGATGCGGGTGTCCGAGGTTTTCGGGGTCGACATCCATCCGGCCGCAAGGATCGGCAAGGGGATCATGATCGACCATGCCCATTCCATCGTGGTGGGGGAAACGGCGGTCGTGGGCGACAATGTCTCGATGCTGCATTCCGTGACGCTGGGCGGCACCGGCAAGGAGACCGAGGATCGCCACCCCAAGATCGGCGACGGTGTTCTGATCGGGGCAGGGGCCAAGGTTCTGGGCAATATCCGCATCGGTAACTGCTCGCGCATCGCGGCAGGCTCCGTGGTGCTGGAGGAAGTGCCCGCCTGCAAGACGGTGGCGGGCGTGCCCGCGCGGATCGTGGGCGAGGCGGGCTGTGCGCAGCCGGCGATGAGCATGGATCACCTGTTGCCCAATCCGGGGACGGGTGTGGCCGGGTAGGGTGATCGTGGTGGTGCGCCTAAAGGCGCACCCTACGCAGGACCGGGTGTTGCACGGGTGGGATGCGCCTTGAGGCACACCCAAGTTGGTTATGTAGGGTGGATGGAACCCACCAGACATGCATCGATCGGAAACGGCAATGGTGGGTTGCACCCACCCTACGGGTCCATAGGTGGAACGCGCGTTGACGGGGGGTGCGCCTCAAGGCGCCCCCATGCGGTCGCAGTATCCGCTTTTGGGCGCCCCCGTCACTCGGCCGCGCGCGACATCCGCTTGCGTTCATGCGGATCGAGATAGCGCTTGCGCAACCGGATCGCGTTCGGCGTAACCTCGACCAGTTCGTCATCGTCGATATAGGCGATGGCCTGTTCCAGCGTCATCGTGATGGGCGTCGTCAGGCGCACCGCCTCATCCGTGCCGGAAGCGCGGATGTTGGTCAGTTTCTTGCCCTTGAGCGGGTTCACCTCGAGATCGTTGTCGCGCGAATGCTCGCCGATGATCATGCCGGTGTAGACGGGTTCCTGCGCGCCGATGAACATCCGGCCGCGTTCCTCGAGGTTCCAGAGCGCATAGGCGACCGAGACGCCGTTTTCCATCGAGATCAGAACGCCCGCGCGCCGCCCTTCGATCGGGCCCTTGTAGGGTTCCCAGGCGTGGAAGACGCGGTTCAGAACGCCCGTGCCGCGCGTGTCGGTCAGGAATTCGCCGTGGTAGCCGATGAGCCCGCGCGAGGGCACCAACGCGATGATCCGCGTCTTGCCGGCGCCTGCGGGTTTCATTTCCTTCAGCTCGCCCTTGCGGGGTCCGGTGATCTTTTCGATCACGGCGCCGGTGTAATCGTCATCGACGTCGATGGTGACTTCCTCGACCGGTTCATGACGCTGGCCGTCGATCTCGCGGAAGAGCACCTGCGGGCGGGAGATCGACAATTCGAACCCTTCGCGGCGCATGTTCTCGATCAGGACGCCCATCTGCAATTCGCCGCGGCCCGCAACCTCGAAGGCTTCGCCGCCGGGCGTGTCGGTGACGCGGATGGCGACATTGCTTTCCGCCTCTTTCAGCAGACGCTCGCGGATCACGCGGCTTTGCACCTTCTTGCCGTCGCGGCCTGCGAGCGGGCTGTCGTTGATCCCGAAGGTGACGGTGATGGTCGGCGGATCAATGGGCTGTGCGTGGAGCGGTTCATCGACCGCAAGCGCGCAGATCGTATCGGCCACGGTCGATTTCGTCATGCCCGCAAGGCTGACGATATCGCCAGCGAGCGCTTCCTCGATGTCTTGCTGGGCGAGGCCGCGGAACGCCTGGATCCGGGTGACGCGGAATTGTTCGACCTTTTCGCCAAGCCGCGAGAGCGTCTGCACGGTCTGGCCGACCTTGAGCCGCCCGGATTCGACCCGACCCGTCAGGAGCCGTCCGACGAAGGGATCGGCCCCGAGCGTCGTGGCGAGCATCCGGAAATCCTCGTTCTGGCGGGCGATCTGGCGCGGCTTGGGCACGTGGCGCACGATCAGGTTGAAGAGCGCGTGCAGATCCTTGCGCGGGCCGTCGAGCGTGGGATCGGCCCAGCCGGACCGGCCGGACGCGTAAAGATGCGGAAAATCGAGTTGATCCTCATCGGCATCGAGCGCTGCGAAAAGGTCGAAGACCTCGTCCAGTGCGCGGTCGGGATCGGCATCGGGCTTGTCGACCTTGTTCAGGACCACGATGGGCCGCAGGCCAAGCGCCAGCGCCTTGGAGGTCACGAATTTCGTCTGGGGCATCGGCCCTTCGGCCGCGTCGACCAAAAGCACCACACCATCGACCATGCTCAGGATGCGTTCCACCTCGCCGCCGAAATCGGCGTGGCCGGGGGTGTCGACGATGTTGATCCGCGTGCCTTTCCATTCCACCGAGGTGGGCTTGGCAAAGATCGTGATGCCGCGTTCGCGTTCCAGATCGTTGCTGTCCATCGCGCGTTCGGCCACGGCCTGATTTTCGCGGAAAGCGCCGGATTGCTTGAGAAGGTTGTCGACCAGCGTGGTCTTGCCGTGGTCGACGTGCGCGATGATCGCGATATTGCGGAGGTCCATGGGGGGAAAGGGCCTTTGGATCGGAAAGGGGACAGGGTTGGCCGTGCCGTTACAGGCTCGGGCGGGCTTTGGCTAGGCCGAAAGGGCGGAATGGTGCCGCGCTGCGGCGAAAGCGTCGGGTCAGCGCGTCTTGCGCAGGCGGATCACGACGTCGAGCTTGGCGATCTCGTAGCCTTCGGGAACCTCGGGCAGGCCGCGGATTTCCAGGTCGCCGCCGGGCGCATCGGTCAGATGCCCGCTGTCCTCGAAGTGGAAATGCGGGTGATCATCCATCCGCGTGTCGAAATAGCTGCGCGAGCCGTCGACGGTCACTTCCTGCATGAGGCCCGCATCGCAAAACGCGCGCAGCGTGTTGTAGACGGTGGCCAGCGACACCCTGTCACCCGTCGCCATCACCGCATCATGCAGCCCCTCGGCGGTCACATGGCGGTTTTCCCCGTCGCCGACGAGCAAAGAGGCAAGCGCCAGACGCTGGCGCGTCGGTCTCAGGTCACCTTGGGCGAGCCAGGTTTTGCTGCGTTCGAGGGCTGCGGGCGTCATGGCGGCGGCTTTCGTGGCGGTTTCCCCATATATAGGGCGTTTTCCCCGCTGGTTTCAATCGCAAAGCCATGGGCGGGGTTGGGCGGCCTTGCACCGCGCGTGCGGGCGATGCTAGAGCTTTGCAAATTTTTCGGCCCGAGCGGTCACGGCATCTGCGGGGGGACATGGCAGATTATCCCACATCTTTCGACCGCGAGGGGCTTTTGGCCTGCGCCCGTGGCGAGCTTTTCGGACCCGGCAACGCGCAGCTTCCCGCGCCGCCCATGTTGATGATGGACCGCATCACCGAGATTTCGGGGGATGGCGGCGAACATGGCAAGGGCCATGTGGTCGCCGAATTCGACATCACGCCGGACCTGTGGTTCTTTGAATGCCATTTCCCCGGCAACCCGATCATGCCCGGCTGCCTTGGGCTGGATGGTCTGTGGCAGCTGACGGGCTTCAACCTTGGCTGGCGCGGCTGGCAGGGGCGGGGCTATGCGCTGGGCGTGGGCGAGGTCAAGCTGACCGGCATGGTGCGCCCCGACCGCAAGATGCTGACCTATCACGTCGATTTCACCAAGGCGATCCAGACCCGCCGCCTGACCATGGGCGTGGCGGACGGGCGCGTCGAGGCGGATGGCGAGGTGATCTACCTCGTCAAGGACATGAAGGTCGCGCTGAGCGAAAGCTGAAGGACGGGCGCGGCGACGCAAGGTCGCGCGGCCCCCATCTGCTTGCGTCAGTGACCGTGCTTGCCTAAACAGGCCCGGACCAACGCAAGGGAGGCCACATGCGCCGCGTCAAACCACAGGTTTGCACATGAGACGGGTCGTCGTCACGGGCTTGGGCATCGTGTCGCCCATCGGGAACACCGCCGCCGAGGTGGAGGCGTCCTTGCGCGCCGGCCGTTCGGGGATCGAAACGCATCCCGACATGGTGGAACGCGGGTTCCGCAGCCAGATCGCCGGAACGCTCAAGATCGACACCGCCGAACATGTCGACAAGCGTGCGCTTCGTTTCATGGGGCCGGGGGCGGCCTATGCCCATATCGCCATGGGGCAAGCCATCGCCCATGCGGGCCTGACCGAGGCGGAGATCGTGTCGGAACGGACCGGGTTGATCGCAGGCTCGGGCGGGCCGTCGACCAGCGCCATGTTTGCCGCGCATCAATCGGTGCTCTCGACCGGGGCCACCAAGCGCATCGGGCCGTTCGCCGTGCCCAAGTGCATGTCCTCGACCATCAGCGCGAACCTTGCCACGGCCTACCGGATCAAGGGCATCAACTATTCCATCACCTCGGCCTGCTCGACCTCGCTCCATTGCATCGGGGCGGCGGCGGAACAGATCATGCTGGGCAAGCAGGACGTGATGTTCGCGGGCGGGGCCGAGGAACTGGACTGGACGCTGTCGTGCCTGTTCGATGCGATGGGCGCGATGTCGTCGAAATACAATGACACGCCTGCGCGTGCCTCCCGGGCGTTTGACGCGGGACGCGACGGCTTCGTGATCGCGGGCGGCGGCGGTATCGTGGTGCTGGAAGCCCTCGATCACGCGCTGGCACGCGGGGCCAATATCCTTGCCGAGGTCACGGGGTTTGCCGCCACCTCCGACGGGCATGACATGGTCGCGCCGTCGGGCGAGGGCGGGGAACGGGCGATGCGGCTGGCGCTGCAGACGCTGCCCGCAGGTCGCCGCGTCGATTACATCAACGCGCATGGCACATCGACCCCCGTGGGCGATGTGGGCGAGGTCCAGGCCGTGCGCCGCGTGTTCGGTGAGGGGACGACGCCGCCCATCAGCTCCACCAAGTCGATGACGGGTCATGCCCAGGGTGCCGCCGGCGCGCTGGAGGCGATTTTCTGCCTTTTGATGTTGCAAGGCGATTTCATCGCCCCCTCGATCAATGTCGAAACGCTTGATCCCGCCTTGTCACCGGACGAGATCGCGACCAGCCTGCGTGAAAATGCGGGTCTGGACACGGTTATGACGAATTCCTTCGGGTTTGGTGGCACGAACGGCTCCATGCTGCTCAGCCGGTTTGACGGGTAAGACGGACATGGCGAATTTGATGACGGGCAAACGCGGGCTTGTGATGGGGGTCGCGAACGACCGCTCCATCGCTTGGGGGATCGCGTCGGCGCTCCATGCCGAAGGCGCGGAGCTGGCCTTTTCCTACCAGGGCGAAGCTTTCGGCAAGCGGGTCGAACCGCTGGCCGCCTCGGTCGGGTCGGATTTTCTCGTCGATGTGGACGTGATGGATGACGACAGCCTCGATGCGGCCTTTGCCGCGCTCAAGGCGCGTTGGGGGACCATCGATTTCCTTGTCCATGCCATCGCCTATTCCGACAAGACCGAGCTGACGGGCCGCTTCATCAACACCAGCCGCGAGAATTTCCGCAATTCGCTGACGATCAGCTGCTATTCCTTCATCGACGTGGCGCGCCGCGCCTCGGAACTGATGCCCGATGGGGGCAGCCTGATCACGCTCACCTACCAGGGGTCGAACCGGGTGACGCCCTTCTACAACGTGATGGGCGTGGCCAAGGCGGCGCTGGAAAGCTCGGTCCGCTATCTGGCCAATGACCTTGGGCCGCAAGCCATCCGCGTGAACGCGATCAGCCCCGGCCCGATGAAGACGCTGGCGGGGGCCGCCATCGGCGGTGCACGCAAGACCTTCAAGACGACTGAGGCGAATGCGCCGCTCCGCGCCAATGCCACGCTCGAGGCCATCGGCGGCACGGCGGTCTACCTGTGTTCGGATTACGGGGGCTGCACCACGGGCGAGATCGTCATCGTGGATGGCGGCTATCACGTGCTGGGCATGATGCAGCCCGAGAACATGTAGCGCCTGCGGGGCGTCACATCCTTTCCCTCAGGTTAATGCCGGGGGAATCACGCGACTTATCAATGCCTTGGGGTTTTGTGCAAGCTTGCACAGCCTTGCTCTTTTCCCGGAGTGCCGCGCCGCCCTGATGCAGGGGCGGCGCGGCTTTGGCGGGATCAGTTCGGGATGATCCGGTAGATCTCACCCTCGTCCATGGCGGCATAAAGGTTGCCATCCGGCCCCAGAACGACCGAGCGGAACCGCCCCGGCGGCATGGTGAGCGGCAGGGTCATCACCTCGGCCGACAGGCCGTCCTCGGCGATGTCGAGCATGTCGATCCGCTGTCCGACGGGCGTGCCGCCAAAGCCGATCCCCATCACGCCCACGACCAGGTTGCCGTTCCAGTCGCCCCACTGCTCGCCCTCGAGGAAGGCGGCAGAGCTTGTCCCCTGCGACAGGCCGTTGTTGACCCAAGCGGGCGGCATGGCGTCGGGATAGGTCGCGGTGTCGGTCATCGGCATGAAGGCCGCGCGCTCGGCCGGGTCCATGCCGTCCATCTGGTTGGGCGAATAGCCGCAATAATCATCCGGACAATCGCCGCGCCCGGCCATGTTCGGGCGCGGGTCCCAGCCGCCGTTGCCGCCGGCGCGCAGCACCGTGACCTCGTCCGAATGCCAGGGCCCATGTTCGGCGATCACGACAGCGCCCGTGTCGGGATCAAAGGCGATGCCCTGCACGTTGCGGTGCCCATAGGTGAAGATGCGCGGATCGAACCCATCGGGCGCACCGTTGTCGGGGGCGGCATTGCCATCGGTGTCGATGCGCAGAACCTTGCCGGACAAGAGCGTCGGCGATTGCGGGCCGACCCCGTTGTGGGTGTCGCCCGTGGTCACATAGAGGAACCCGTCGTCATGGAACCGGATGCGCCCCCCGTTATGTGCGCCCGGCCCACCAAAGGGATGGTTCGAGGCGGCAGGCTTGTAGGGGATGTCGGTCACGATATCGACCCGGTCCGAGACCGAGGCGAAATCCTCGGCCACGGTCATGCGCAGCACCCGGTTGCTCGGCGCATCCCCGGCGCGGGACGAGGAATAGACGTAGATCGTCCGGTTCTCGACGAAAGCGGGATCAAGCGCCACGCCCTGCATCCCCCCCTGACCCTCGCAGAACAGGTCATCGCCCGTCAGCGAATAGCCGTCGGTCCCCGTCATCCCCAAAAGCGGCATGACATCGCCCGAGGGCATGCGCACGGACAGGCCGTGGCATTTTTCGGTGAAGAACATCGTGCCATCCTCGAGGAAGGCCATGTCCCACGGCGCGCGCAGGTCGGTCATGACCACGTCATGGCTCAGGCTCGGGGCTTGGGCCCGCGCGCTGGTCGTGGGCAAGGCCACCAATGCGGTGGAGCCAAGCGCCACGATCAACGAAAGGCCGATCTTTGCAGTCTTCATTGTCTTCCTCCCTGTGAATGAAACGGTGTCCTCCCCGACACCGCGCCGTGCGAAACCAGACGGCAGATGCCGCCACGAACCGGCAGTGCCGGGAAGGGCCGCCCGCACGAAAGCGGCCCATCCCTTGCGACACCGTCGGATAGGGTCAGGGCAGGCGGGTCCGATCCCGCCTGCGCCGATTTTCGGAGTGCCTAGCGGAACGTGCTGGACATGAATTCCGACAGCGCCGCGATCTCGTCATCGCTGAGGTCGCGCGCATTGGGGATCATCAGGCCGGAATTCGGCCCGATCGCCTCTCCGGCGCGGTAAATCTCGAGTTTCTCGACGAGATATTCGACCGACCGGTTCTGAAGCGACGGATAGACCGAGACCCCGCGCCCGGTACGCCCGTGGCAGGCCGAACAGGATGCCGCGTACATGTCCGCCGCCATCGCGGTATTGGTCGTATCGGCAGATGCAGGGTGCAACCCTGCCAGAAGCACCGCGCAGGACGCGGCAAATAGACGAGATTTCATGGACCCTCCCTTCCATGGCCGTCGCGGCCCGGGCGCGGAGGGTTTGGGGCAAGCATTCCCGGACATTCTACCGCGACAGACCGACGCAGCGAAAGATAACCCGGTATCTTTTGCCGTCAACGGTTCATCGCAGGCCATGCTTGCCGGTGACAAAAGCCCCTTGTCGCGCCGGCAGGTGCAGGGTCGATGCATCCGGCCGCGGCGGTGCCGGGCCGGGGGCCGGACCGGGGCGGCCATAGACCGCCCCCGCCGCGTCAGGGTCGATGCTCAGGCGACCTTGACCAGTTCCACGGCAAAGGTCAGGTCCTGACCGGCCAGCGGGTGATTGGCGTCGAGCGTCACGGCCTCTTCGGTCACCTGGGTCACCGTGACGGGCATGGCCTGACCGTCGGGCGTCTGAACCTGCAACTGCGTGCCGAGGTCGAGCGGGATATGGTCGGGGACCGCATCGCGCGGCACCTGCTGCACGGCTTCCTCGCGGCGGGGGCCATAGGCCTGCGCGGCAGGGATCGTCACGGTCTTGGTCTCGCCCTCGGACATGCCGTCAAGCGCTGCTTCGAGCCCCGGAATGATCTGGCCCGCGCCCATCTCGAAGGTCAGCGGTTCGCGCCCCTGCGAGCTGTCAAAGGTGCTGCCGTCCGGCAGGGTGCCGGTGTAGTGAATAGAAACTGTCGTGCCGGGCATGGCCTGGGTCATGGGATATCCTTTTTGGGGAAATGGGTTTTGCGGCATGGGTTGATCTGCCGCGGCTCTGGCGCAGTATAGGCGACAGGTCGCCGGGATGAAACCGGGCCGACACGAATTGTCGCGGGCCGCGTGTCGTGCAAGGGTGCGGCCGACCGGCAAGGGGGAGGATGATGGCCCGTATCACGACCTGCGTTTTCGACGCCTATGGCACCTTGTTCGATGTCTCCGCCGCCGCGCGTGCGCTGGCTTCCGCGCCGGGGCGCGAGGATTTCGCCCCGCATTGGCAGCAGGTCGCCGCTGATTGGCGTCTGAAGCAGCTGGAATATTCCTGGCTGCGCGCGATCACGGGGGATTACGTCGATTTCTGGGACCTCACGCAAGACGGGCTCGATTGGGCGCTGGAGCGTGCAGGCCTGTCCGATCCCGGCTTGCGGGCCGACCTTCTCGATCTTTACCACCGGCTCGCGGCCTATCCCGAAGTGCCCGACATGCTCGCGCGGCTCAAGGCGCGGGGTCTGACCTGTGCCATCTTGTCGAACGGATCGCCCGCCATGCTGAAGGCCGCCGTTGACAGTGCGGGTATCGGTGACAGGCTCGACGCGGTTCTCAGCGTCGCACCGCTGGCGACCTTCAAACCCGACTGCAGGGTCTATGACCTTGTGGGCGCGCGCTTCGGCACGTCTTGTGACGAGGTCCTGTTCGTTTCTTCGAATGGGTGGGACATCTGCAGCGCGGCCGCCTACGGCTTTCGGACGCTTTGGGTCAATCGCGCGGGCCTGCCGGTCGACCGCCTGCCGGGACAGCCCGACAGCATCGCCGCCGATCTTGCCGCGATCCCCGAGATGCCGGAGGTTTGAATGCAGTTTCTGACCGCCCCCGACGGTCTGCGCCTTGCCTATGACGTGCAGGGGCAGGGGGCGCCGCTTCTCTGCCTGCCCGGCCTGACCCGCAACATGGAGGATTTCGAGCCCGTGCTCGACGCCTTCGCCCATCGCGCGCAGGTCATCCGCATGGATTTTCGCGGGCGCGGTGCCTCCGATCGGGGTGATCCGTCCACCTACCAGGTGCCGCAGGAAGCGGCCGATGTTCTGGCGCTTCTCGACCATCTGGGGCTGGATCGGGTCACGATCCTCGGCACCTCGCGGGGCGGGCTTGTCGCCATGGTGCTCGCGGCCATGGCGCGGCCCCGCATCGCGGGCGTCATCTTCAACGACATCGGCCCCGAGATCATGCCCGAAGGGCTGGCCTATATCATGGATTACCTGGGCAAACCGCCGCGTTTCAAAACGCTGGAGGAAGCCGCAGCCGCCTTGCCGCGCCATTATGCGCCCGCCTTTCGCGATGTGCCGTCCGAGACCTGGGCTGCCATGGCGCGCCGCATCTACCGGCAGGAGGAAACGGGCCTCGTGAACCGCTATGACCCCGCCCTGTGCGAGGCCGTGGCCCCCGCCTTTGCGCCCGGCGCCGTGGCGCCCGATCTCTGGCCGCTCTTCGACCTGCTTGCGGGCGCGCCGCTCGGCCTGATCCGGGGGGCGGGGTCCAACATCCTCTCGGCGGAAACGGCGGCAAGGATGCGCCGCCGCCGCCCCGACATGGAATTTGCCGAACTGGCCGACCGCGGCCATGTGCCCTTTCTCGACGAAATCCCCGCGATCCGCGTGATCGAAACCGTGCTGGAGCAAGCCACAAGATGACCGACATCGCCCTGATCGAAGCTGCCGCCGCCCGCGCCAAGGGGGTTGTGCGGGAAACCCCGCTCCTGTCCTCGCCTTTCCTCGACGAGATCGCGGGCCGTCCCGTTTATGCCAAGGCCGAGGTGCTGCAACATACCGGCTCCTTCAAGTTCCGGGGCGGCTGGTCGGCGGTCTCGGCACTCGATCCCGAAACGCGCGCGCGCGGCGTTCTGGCCTTTTCCTCGGGCAATCATGCCCAGGGCGTGGCTTATGCGGCGGCGCTTCACGGGGTTCCCGCCGTCATCATCATGCCCAGGGACGCGCCCGCGCTGAAGATCGAGAATACCCGCAGCCTCGGGGCGGAGGTGGTGCTCTACGACCGCGCCGGGGGCGAGAACCGCGAAGAGATCGGCGCGCGGCTACAGGCCGAACGCAACATGACGCTCGTCAAACCCTTCGACGATGTGCAGGTCATCGCGGGGCAGGGCACCTGCGGGCTCGAGATCGCGGCGCAGGCGGCGGCCATGGGCGTCACCTCCGGCACGGTCCTGACCTGCTGCGGCGGTGGTGGCCTGACCGCCGGTATCGCGCTGGCGCTTGCCGCCCATGCGCCGGGATTGACCGTCCGCCCGGTAGAGCCGGAAGGCTTCGACGATACCACGCTTTCGCTCGCCGCGGGCACCCGCACCCGCCATGCCTCACCCGAAGCGGGGTTTTGCGACGCGATCCTGACCCCGATGCCGGGCGAGATCACCTTTCCGATCCTGTCGCGGCTCTGTGGCGCCGGTATCGTGGTGACCGAACTCGAGGTGAAGGAGGCGATGCGCCTTGCCGCCAGCCGCCTCAAGCTCGTCGTCGAACCGGGCGGTGCCGTGGCGCTCGCTGCAGCGCTCTTTCACGGGTGTGATCTTGCCGACGGCCCGGTGATCTGCACGCTGTCTGGCGGAAATGCCGATCCCGGGCATTATGCCGAGATCCTCGCGGGCGGCTGATCCTTCATCTTTCCGAAAATATGCAGGCCTCACTCCGCCGCCGTGACCGGCGTCGGGGTGGCGCGCGTCGAGACGTAAAGCACGAATGCCCCCGCCATCAGGACGGCGGCGATCAGGAAGGGCGCGCCGGGCAGGATGATCGCGCCCTCGGGCCGGGTGAACCAGAAAAACGCCTGCGTCATGATCAGGGGCGACAGGATCATCGACAGGGCCGAGATCGAGGACAGGACGCCTTGCAACTCGCCCTGTGCATCGGGCCCTGCAGCGCGGCTCATCACGCCCTGCATGGCCGGGGCGACGATGGCCCCCACGGCCGAGATCGGGATCAGAACCCAGATCATCCAGCCCTGCGTGGCAAAGCCGTAGAGCACAAGGCAAACCGTGTTCAGGATCAGGCCCCAGACCACCGCCCGCGTTTCGCCCATGCGCGGCAGGATCGCCCGGATCAACCCCGCCTGAACCACCGCGATGGCGACCCCATAGGCTGCCAGCGACAGGCCCACCATCCGCGCATCCCAGCCAAAGGCGCCCTGGATGTAATAGGCCCAGATCGCGGGATAGGTGAAATTCGCGATCTGGTAGGCCAGCATCACCGCCAAAAGCGCCCTTACCCCCGGCAGCCGCCCCACGGCGCGCAAGGCCCCCGCCGGATTGGCGCGGCCCCAGTCAAAGGCGCGGCGGCGCCCCTTGGGCAGGCTTTCGGGCAGGACAAAAAAGCCGAAGGCGAAATTGAGCGCGGCAAGGCAGGCAGCGGCCACGAAGGGCGCACGCGGGTCAAGCCCGCCCAGCAATCCCCCAAGCGCCGGGCCAAAGATGAAGCCCATCCCGAACCCCGCCGAGATCAGGCCGAAATTCTGCGCCCGCTTCGATCCATCCGTGATGTCGGCCATATAGGCCAAAGCGGTCGAATGTGTCGCCGCCGCAGCCCCCGCGACCACCCGCCCGACGAGCAAGAGCCAGATCGACCCCGCCACCGCCATGATGACGTAATCGAGCGCCAGAACCGCCATCGACACCAACAGGATGGGCCGCCGTCCGAACCGGTCCGACAGGTTGCCCAAGGTCGGCGAACAGCCGAATTGCATCACCGCATAGGAGGCCGACAGGATCCCCCCCCACAGCGCGGCATCGGACAGGGACACGCCCTCGACCTCCCGGATCAGGTCGGGGATCACGGGCAGGATCAGTCCGATCCCCATCGCGTCCAGCGTCACGGTGATCAGGATGAAGAGGACGGGCAGGCGAGGCTTGGCCATGACCGGCCTTTCGGATGTTCTGTCAGACATGTGTCAATCTAGATTTACACCCTGTCCTTGTCCATCGCCGATTTGCCGCGCCGCCCGGGCAAAGGCGCGCGCCTCTGCCGGTGCTTGCCCGAGGCTTGCGAGCCTGGACAGGTCCAGATCCGGATAGGCTTCGCCGACCAGTTCGGGGAGCGGGCGGTTCGCGCGGCGCGCCTCGCCCGCCAGACGCTTCACCTCTGCCTGCGCCTCGGGGCGGGGCATCTGGCGGGCCAGGGCGAAACTCAGCGCCTCTGCGTGGATCAGGGCAGGGCGCGCATCGATCCGGGCGGCCATCCCCGCCCGGTCGGGCGCAAGCTGTGCCAGGCTATCCCCCAGTACGGACGCCGATTTCCCGGCCGCAAGGACAAGTCCGGGCACCACCAGCCACTCGGTGAACCAGCCCGCGCCGTCCCGCGCCTCGCGGTGGGCCGCGCCAAGTGCCGCACCTTGCGCCGAGGCAAAGCGCGCCAGAGCCACAAGCACCGATGGGCCTATCGGGTTTTCCTTTTGCGGCATGGTCGAGGAGGCACCGCCGCCCCCAAGCCGCAGCTCGGCCACATCGCTGCGCGTCAGCAGCAGCAGGTCCTCGCCCGCCTTGGCCCCTGCCACCGTGACCGCTGCGCAGATCTCGGCCAGTTCCGTGATGATCGTGCGATCCGCGTGCCAGCTGCGCCCCGGATCGGCGAGCCCCAGCGCCTCGGCCAGCGCGGCCCGGATCGCCGCCGGATCCTCGCCCAGCATCGAGCCGGTACCGCCCGCGCCAGACAGCGACACCGCCAGCCGGGGCCGCAGCGCGCCGAGCCGTTCGACCGCGCGCAGGACGGGCCAGCCCCATGCCGCCATCATCGCCCCGAGGCTCGAGGGCACGGCAAGTTGCCCATAGGTCCGCGCGGCCATCGGCGTCTCCGCCTCCGCCTCGGCCAGATCGGCCAACCGCCCCAGCGACGTGATGAGCCGCGCCTCGATCAGGGCCAGTGCCTGGCGCAGCCGCAGCATCAGCGCACTGTCCTGGATGTCCTGGCTCGTCGCGCCCCAATGCAGCCACGCGGCATGTTCGGGGGCTTCCAGCGCCTTGCGCAGGGCCGCCACCAGACCCGGCACGCTGACCCCGTTCTGCCCCACGCTGTCGGCAAGGCCCGCAGGATCGATCTGGATCTCCATCATGGCACGCGCCAGAAAGGCGCCCGAGACCTCGGGGATCACGCCCAGCTTTCCCTGCGTCTTGGCCAGCGCGCCCAGAACCAGCATCATCGCCCGGATTTCGGCGGTGTCGGAAAACAACCGCCCCAGCTCGGCATCGCCGAACAGCTGGCGGTGGATCGCGCTGTCAAAGGGGCTCGCGCTCATGGCGCGACATGCCCCAGATCGTTGAGGAACCTTGCCAGCAACGGGCCGAAAACCTCGGGCTTTTCCACGCAGGGCAGGTGGCCTGCGCCCCGGATCAGTTCATAGCGCGCGCCGGGGATCAGATCGGCCAGTTCGCGCACCAGATCGGGCGGCGTCGATCCGTCCTCGGACCCGGCGATGACCAGCGCGGGCAGGCGCAAACCGGCGGTGGTGCTGTAGAAATCCGTGCCCGCGATGGCCGCCGAACAGCCGGCATAGCCCGCCCCGGGCGTGGTTTCGACCATCCGCCGCCAGGGCGACACCTTGGGTGTTTCGCGGAATGCCTTGGAAAACCAGCGCGTCATGATCGCGTCGGCCATCGGCCCGGTGCCTTCTGCCTCGGCGATGGCGATCCGCTCGGCCCAGAGCTCGCGGGTGCCGATCTTGGGCGCGGTATTCGACAGGACCACGGCCCGGATCAGGTCGAGCCGCTTGGCCGCAAGGCCTTGCGCGATCATGCCTCCGATCGACAAGCCCACGAAGACGCAATCGCGGATTGCCAGATGATCCAGCAAGCGTTCGGCATCATGGATGAGCCCGCCCATCGTGTAGGGCGCGGGCGGGCAGGTCGACAGGCCATGACCGCGCTTGTCGTAGCGGATCACCCGCAATCCTTGCGGTAGATAGGGCAGGATCGCATCCCAAAGCCGGAAATCCGTGCCCAGCGAATTCGAAAACACCACCGCCTGCGCGTCGCGCGGCCCGGTATCGGCGTAATGCAGCACCACATCGCCCAGATCGAGACTGTCCATCGCATCCTCCCTGCTCCGTCCTTCGGTTCTGGGCCAGCCGCGCGCGCCCTGCAAGAGGCTGGTCGCGAACAAGCCGTGCCAAGGCGCAGTTCGGCCTTGCGGCCTCCATCTCCTGTGCAAGGATGGGACCACGCAAGGGGGGAGGATCCAAGCGCATGCCAAGACAAATTCGCGCCGCGGTCTGTCGTGCCTTCGGCGCGCCGCTCGACCTCGAGATCCTCACCCTGCGCGATCCCGGCCCCGCCGAAATCGAGGTGCAGATCGAGGCCGTCGCGATCTGCCATTCCGACATTTCCTGGATCGATGGCGCATGGGGCGGCGCGCTGCCGGCCGTTTATGGCCACGAGGCGGCGGGCCGGATCACGGCGCTCGGGCCCGGTACGGCGGGCCTTGTCTTGGGGGAACGGGTGCTTGTCACCCTGATCCGTGCCTGCGGGTCCTGCCTCGATTGCCTGAGCGGTCGGCCCGTCTATTGCAGCGACAAACCCGCGACCGCGCCGAAACTGACCGATGCATCCGGCCAGCCGGTCGATGCGGTGATGGATTGCGGGGCCTTTGCCGAACGGGTGATCGTCCATCGCTCGCAGATCGCCCCCTTGGGCGAAACCATTTCCCCCCATTGCGGATGTCTTCTGGCGTGCGGCGTGCCCACGGGGGTCGGTGCCGTCGTCAATACCGCCTCTGTCCGGCCCGGCGATGTCGTGGTGGTGATCGGGGCGGGCGGCGTCGGTCTGAACGCGATCCAGGGCGCGCGGATCGCGGGCGCGGCCCGGATCGTTGCCATGGATCTCGAACCCACCAAGCTCGACGATGCCCGTGCCTTTGGCGCGACCGACGTGATCCCGGCCACCGAGCCCAAACCCTGGCGCGCGCTCTCGGCCATCACCGGCGGGCGGCTTGCGGCCCATGTCTTCGTCACCGTGGGGGCGATCCCCGCCTATGACATGGCGCTGCGTCTGCTTGCGCCGGGCGGCACGGCCTATGCGGTGGGCATGCCCCATTCAGGGGCCACTTCGGCCTATGAACCCGTCATCCTCGCGGCCCTGGGCCAGGGCCTGCGCGGGACCAAGATGGGGGATGTGGTTCTCGGCCGTGACATTCCCTGGATGGTCGATCTCCATGCCCAGAATCGCCTCAAGCTTCAGGAGCTTGTCTCCGGCCAATGGCCCTTCGACCAGATCAACGCGGCCATCGCCGATACACGCGCCGGACAGGCGCGCCGCAATGTCCTGACCTTCCCGCCCTAACTTTCCTGCCCTGACCCTTCTTCGTTTCAAAAATATCCCGGGGAGACGCGGCCAGGGGCCGTGTCGGGGGCAGAGCCCCCAATCCCCGCCAACCACAGGGACCGACCCATGAAACTCCAGGATCTCGAGATCTTCACCATCGCACCCCCGCCCCCCGGCTGGGGCGGGCGCTATTGGCAGATCGTCCGGCTCACCACCGCTTGCGGCATCACGGGGCTGGGCGAAGTCTATGCCTCGGCGCTCGGCACGCAGGCCATGCGCGCCGTCATCGCCGATGTCTTCGAGCGCCACATGCAGGGCGAAAGCCCCGAGAACATCGAGCTGATGGCCCGCCGCGTCTGGTCCTCGGGCTTCACCCAGCGCGCCGATCCCACCGTCTTCGGCGCTTTCGCGGGGCTCGAGATGGCCTGTTGGGATATCCTGGGCAAGGCGCGGGAACGGCCGGTCTGGGCGCTTCTGGGCGGCAAGATGAACGACAGGTTGCGCGCCTATACCTATCTGTATCCCGAGGACGGCGCTGCGCCGGACGAGGTGGCGCGGTTCTGGGTCGATGCCGATGCCCAGGGCCAGGCCGCCGCCGCCCGCGTCGCCGAAGGCTGGACGGCGGTGAAATTCGATCCCGCGGGCCCCTACACGATCCGGGGCGGTCATTCGCCTGCCCGCGCCGACATCAGCCTGTCGGCGGCGTTCTGCAAATCGATCCGGGGCGCCGTGGGCGACCGCGCGGATCTTTTGTTCGGCACCCATGGCCAGTTCACGCCCGGCCATGCCATCCGGCTGGCCAAGGCAATCGAGCCCCATGACCCGCTCTGGTACGAGGAACCGATCCCGCCCGACGATCTGGCGGGGCTGGCCGAGGTTGCGCGGGCGACCTCCATCCCGGTCGCCACCGGCGAAAGGCTCTGCGGCAAATTGGAATTCGCCGCAGCGCTCCGGGCGGGCGTCAGGATCGTGCAACCTGCGCTCGGCCGCGCGGGCGGCATCTGGGAGGGGCGCAAGATCGCCATCCTCGCCGAGGCGCATGGGGCCCAGATCGCCCCCCATCTCTATGCGGGGCCGGTGGAATGGGCGGCCAATGTCCATCTCGGCATCGCCTGCCCGAATATCCTGATGGTCGAGGCGATCGAGACGGATTTCCACAAGGCGCTGGTCCGTGGCCGCCCCGTCGTCGAAGGCGGCTTCGTCGAGGCTCCCGTCGCGCCGGGCCTTGGCATCGAACTCGACGAGCTTTTGGCGGCGAGCCATGCCTGGACCGGGACGCGGCTGCATCTGGAGATGCAGGAAGCGCCTTGCGACTGGCAGAATGGCAATGCCTTCGGCGGCGGCGCGGTGGATTGAGGGAGGCGCGCGCGGCCCGCGCGGGGCCGTGCATATTTTTGGAAAGATGAAGGGCAGGGCGCGCGTTCAGTCGCGTTCCTGCTCATGGGCATAGCGCAGGCGCGCGATCTCCTCGTTCTTCTCGGCGCGGCGCAATTCGCCAAGGCGGCTTTCGACGTAGCTCAGATGCTCCATCACGGCGGCGCGGGCGGCGGGCGCGTCGCGCGCCTGGAGGGCCGCGTTGATCGCGCGGTGATGATCCAGAAGCAGATCGCGCGTCGTGCGGCTCTTGAACATGCGCTGGCGGTTGAAGAAGACGCCCTGTTTCAGCAGGTCGAAGATCGAGCGCATCATGTGCAGCAAGATCACGTTGTGGCTCGCCTCCAGGATGGCGAGGTGGAATTCCGCGTCCAGTTCCGCCTCGTCCGCCGGGTTCCGTTTCTTGTGGGCGGCTTCCATCTTGCGGAAGATCGTGTCGATGACCTTCAGATCCGTGTCCGAACCCTGGACGGCGGCGCGTTCGGCGGCGATGGCCTCCAGGTCGCGGCGAAAGGCGATATAGTCGAAGACGGCTTCGTCATGGCTGGAGATCAACCGGATCAGCGCGGGCGAAAAGGCCGAGCCGAGCACATCGGCGACATAGATCCCGGCACCGGCCCGCGTCGCCAGAAGCCCGCGATCCTGCAATTCGGCAATCGCCTCGCGCAGGGAGGGGCGCGAAACGCCCAGGCGTTCGCTCAATTCGCGTTCCGACGGCAGGCGTTCGCCCGGCCGCAGGATGCCGCGCAGGATCAGTTGTTCGATCTGCCGCACCACGGAATGCGACAGTTTCTCGGCCTCGATGCGTTGAAACGGCATGGCCCCCTCCCGAATTGGTCAAATTCTATGACCACGGGGAGAGGGCTGTCCAGCCGATTGGCGTGGATCGCGCCGATCAGCGCGGGCGGATCACCACTTCGACCCGGCGGTTCTGCGCGCGGCCTTCGGGGGTGAGGTTGGAGGCGATGGGCTCATCCTCGCCCCGGCCGAAGGCGCGCACGCGCGCCGGGGCCACGCCCTCTTCGAGCAGCACGCCCGCGACGGCCTGGGCGCGGCGCGACGACAGGTCCTGATTGTAGCCTGCGCTGCCCGTGTTGTCCGTATGGCCGATCACGTCCACCGTGGTGTCGGGGTATTGCTGCAGGTTGCGTGCGAGCGCCCGGAGATCGGCCTGAAGGCTTGCGCGGATCGCGGCGCTGTCGATGTCGAAGAGGATGCCCTCGGGCATGGTCACGACCAGTTCCTCGCCGGTGTTGACGATGCGGATGTCGTCGCTGGCAAGACTGCCGCGCAGGTCGCGCGCCTGCCGGTCGAGCGCTGCCCCGATGGCCCCGCCCGCCAGCGCGCCTGCCGCACCGCCCACCAGCGCGCCCATGCCGGGATCGCTGTCATTGCCGAAAGCGCCGGCTGCGGCCCCCAGCATGCCGCCGATGATGGCCCCGCTCTGGGTGCGTTCGCCCATGGGGCCGGTGGTGACGCAGCCCGTGAGGGCCAGGGCCGATAGGGTGACGAAGGCGATGGATGTCGTGCGGATGTTCATGGCGTAGCCCTTCCAGTCTGCTCCGGCGCGGTTGTCCCGCGGATCTTGTTCGCCATGAGTATAGCAGCCTGTCCAATCGACTGCAGGAGGAAATTGGGGAAAATGGCGGAAACCCGCCGTTCAGGCCCCGGTCCGCGCCGCCTCGTGGGCGAGCATGGCGCGTTTGACGGGCAGGCCCCAGTGATAGCCCCCCAATTCGCCCGATTTGCGCAAGGCGCGGTGACAGGGGATCAGCCAGCTGATCGGGTTGCGGCCCACCGCCGTGCCCACCGCCCGCACCGCGCGGGGATGGCCCGTGGCCAGCGCGATCTCGGAATAGGTGGTGACATGGCCCGTGGGGACCTGCAAGAGCGCCTCCCAGACCTTGATCTGGAAGGGCGCGCCGATCAGGTGCAGCCGCGTCTGGCCCCCCGTTCCGCCAAAGGCCGTGGTCACCATCGGGGACAGCGTCTCCGGGTCCTCGATGAACCGCGCCTCGGGCCAGCGTCCCTGCAGATCGGCCAAGGTCGCCTCCGGCCCGGTTTCGGCGGCAAAGCCAAGTCCGCAGATGCCGCGATCCGTGCCCATGACGAGCGCCGGGCCGAAGGGGCTGTCGAACCAGCCCTGCCGGATCGTCAGGCCCGCGCCTCCCTTGGCGTAATCGCCCGGTGCCATCGCCTCCCATGTCAAGAACAGGTCATGGAGCCGCCCGCCCCCCGACAGGCCCACCGCATCGGCCGTGGCCAGTGTCGTGAAGCGCTCTCGCAGCAAGATGCGCGCGTGATCGAGCGCAAGGTATTGCTGGTAGCGCTTGGGGCTGACCCCCACCCATGCGGTGAAGACGCGCTGGAAATGCGCGGGGCTCATCCCCATCCGTGCGGCCAGCGCCTCGAGGCCCATCGGGACATCGGCGGCGTCGATTTCCGCGATGGCGCGGCGGATGACGTTGTAATGATATGTGCTCTCTTGGGTCATGGCGCGACCATAGCCTGCCGGGGGCAGGGCGCGCGACCCGGAACTTGCGCCAAAACGGCCTTGCCCGGCGGGGCGCAAGCCGCCAAAAGGGCGGCATGGCCAAGCAGTTGCCCTATCCCGTGATGCGCGAGATCTTCGCCCGGTTTCAGGCCGCCGAGCCTGAGCCGAAGGGCGAATTGCACCATACCAACGCCTTCACCCTTGTCGTCGCCGTGGCGCTCAGCGCGCAGGCCACCGATGCGGGCGTGAACAAGGCCACCAAACGCCTGTTCGAGATCGCGGATACGCCCGAAAAGATGCTCGCGCTCGGCGAAGAGGGCGTGATCGAGCATATCAAGACCATCGGCCTGTTCCGCAACAAGGCCAAGAATGTGATCAAGCTCAGCCGCATCCTCGTCGAGGAATATGGCGGGCAGGTGCCATCCTCGCGCGCCGCGCTGCAATCGCTGCCCGGTGTGGGGCGCAAGACCGCGAACGTGGTCCTGAACATGTGGTGGCGGTTTCCCGCGCAGGCGGTCGACACGCATATCTTCCGCCTCGGCAATCGCGCGGGCATCGCGCCGGGTCGGGATGTCGATGCGGTCGAGCGCGCCATCGAAGACCATGTTCCCGCCGAATTCCAGCTTCATGCCCATCACTGGATGATCCTGCACGGCCGCTACACCTGCGTCGCGCGCAAACCCAAATGCGGCGCCTGCCTGATCGCCGACCTGTGCCAATACGAGGACAAGACCCAATGACCAAGACCTATGACCTTGTCGGGATCGGCAATGCCATCGTCGACGTGATTTCGCATGGCGATGACAGCTTTCTCGACAACATGGGGATCGAGAAGGGCATCATGCAGCTGATCGACCGGGAACGGGCCGAGCTTCTTTATGCGGCGATGAAGGACCGGGTGCAGACGCCGGGCGGGTCGGTCGCCAACACGATCGCGGGGGCTGGCACGCTGGGGCTGTCCACGGCCTTTCTCGGCAAGGTCAAGGATGACGCGCTGGGCCGCTTCTATGCGCAGGGCATGGCTGATCAAGGCACCGATTTTCCCAATCCGCCGGTCAAGGATGCGCCTGCGCCCACGTCGCGGTCGATGATCTTCGTCTCGCCCGATGGCGAGCGGTCGATGAACACCTATCTGGGCGCAGGCGCCGATTTCGACGCGGGCGACGTGGATGCCGCTGTCGCTGGCAATGCCCGCTGGCTGTTTCTCGAGGGCTATCTTTACGACAAGCCCGAGGGGAAATCGGCCTTCACCGCCGCCGCCGATCATTGCCGCAAGGGCGGGGGCAAGGTCGGCATCACGCTCAGCGATCCGTTCTGCGTCGACCGGCACAGGGCGGATTTCCTGACGCTGATCGAGGGGCAGATGGATTACGTCATCGGCAACCACGAGGAATGGCTCGCGCTCTACCAGACCGATGATCTGGACGCGGCGCTCGCGCAGGCGGCCGCGATCTGCGACATCGTCGTCTGCACCCATTCCGGCGAACCGGTAAAGATCCTGCGCGGGGCAGAACGTGTCGAGGTGCCGGTGACCCGCATCACGCCCGTCGATGCCACCGGCGCAGGCGATCAGTTCGCGGCGGGTTTCCTCTATGGCATGGCCACGGGCCGCGATCTGCAAACGGCGGGCCGGATGGGCGTTGCCGCCGCCTCCGAGGTGATCCGCCACGTGGGCCCCCGCCCGCAGCGCCCCCTGTCCGAGGTTTTCGCCGAGGCGGGTCTGTCCTGATCCGTCTCGCGCGGGCCGGGCGGCGGTTCAGTCACCCAGCTTGGCGTGGACCTCGTCCAGATCGATCTCGCCCGTGGGCATCTTGTTGGACGGGTTCTCGAAGTCGTATTTGAACAGATCGAAATCGCGGTGATAGATCTCGTAGACGAGATGCATCGACAGATCGTCGAAGTAATCCTCGACCGGGTGCAGCCGCTTGGGCCCATGCCCCTCGCTTTCGTTGAAACGCGGCACTTTCTTCAGTTCGACGGGATGTTTCACCTCGATCGCATCCAGCACGCTTTGCATGCCTTGGTCGAATTTCTCGGTCCAGAAGATGTTGTCGTAGCGCCCGCCGTTCACGATCAGCGTCGAGACATGGCCCGCCATCGCTGACCAATGGATGTCGGGCTCCATCGGGCGGCGCCAGCGGATCGTGTCCCGCGCGAACAACAGGAAGCGGCGGAAACTGGCGATCTGGTCGAACTCGCCCTTGCCGTCATCGCCGCCGACCTCGATCCCGTATTTCTGGATCAAGAGCGGCACGAGGTTCCCCCGATAGCGTTTGCCGTTGCGCTGGATGCCGCAGATCTTGTCGAAAAACGACGACAGGATGCGGGTATAGGGGTTGCGCACGCAGGTGAAGGTATAGGTCTCGCGCGCCCTGACGCTGCGCTCGATCACGGGCTGGCTGGCGTCGAGCGACCATTTGTGCATGCCGCCCGTCGCGTCATGGATGTCGCCGTCGAAATAGGTGCCGTTGTCGGAAAAATACATGATCTGCCCGATGGTCGAGCAGGCGCATTTGGGCACCACGCGGTACACGACGCTTTCGCTTTGCGTCATCCAGGTTCCGGGAAATCCCATGCTCGTCGCCTCGTTTGCGGTCGTGCGCCCCTTGAGGCGGCCTTAAGACAAGTTGCGCGAAAGATCAAAGACGTTGTTCATCTTCAATTTCCGTAAACTTATGTGTAGCCAAACACCAACGTAAGTCCGAGGCCAGTGGTTCCGCGCATGGCGAAGATCGCTTTCATCCTGCTGTGTCACAAGGACCCGACGGCCATCATCCGCCAGGCCGAGCGCCTGACTGCCACCGGCGATTTCGTGGCGATCCATTTCGACGCCAGGTCGCGCGATACAGATTACGCGGCGATCACCGAAACCCTGGCCGACAATCCGTCGGTCTGTTTCGCCAAGCGGCGGATCAAATGCGGATGGGGCGCCTGGAGCCTTGTGCAGGCCACGCTGAACGCGCTCGAAGCCGCCGAGCGTTCCTTTCCCAAGGCCACGCATTTCTACATGCTCTCGGGCGATTGCCTGCCGGTGAAATCGGCGGCCTATGCGCACCGTTTCCTCGACGGGCAGGACCGCGACTACATCGAAAGCTTCGATTTCTTCAACTCGGACTGGATCAAGACCGGCTTCAAGGAAGAGCGTCTGATCTACCGGCACTGGTTCAACGAGCGGACCCAGAAAAAGCTGTTCTACCGCAGCTTCGAGATCCAGAAGGCGCTGGGCCTGACCCGGCGCATCCCCGAGGATATCGAGGTGCAGATCGGCAGCCAATGGTGGTGCCTGCGGCGCAAAACCATCGAAAAAGTGCTCGAATTTTGCCGGATACGGCGCGATGTCGTGCGGTTCTTTTCCACCACATGGATCCCCGACGAGACGTTTTTCCAGACGCTCGTGCGCCATCTCGTGCCCGAGCGCGAGATCGAAAGCCGGACGCTGACCTTCAAGATGTTCAGCGATTACGGCATGCCGGTAAGCTTCTACAACGACCAATACGACCTGCTCATTTCCCAAGACTACCTTTTCGCCCGCAAGATCAGCCCCGAGGCGGCTTTGCTCAAGGAACGCTTGGGGGCCTTGTGGCAATCCGAACGGGTCGATTTCGCGACCAGCAACGAGGGGGAGAAACTCCACGCCTTCCTGACCGGGCGGGGGCGGATCGGCAAACGCTACGGCACAAGGTTCTGGGAACGCGAAAGCACGCTTGGCCCCGACCGCAACCTCTACATGCTCGTGTGCAAGAAATGGCATGTCGCCAAACGCTTGCTGCATGCGGCCTCGGACCGGCTCGATATCCGCGGCGTGGAATACCTGTTCGACGAGGCGTCTTGCGCCGTCCCGCATCTGGGGGGCATCGAGCGGACGCTGGAAAAGCGCAACCGCCACCGGCGGGCGCTGATGCGGATGCTGTTCGACTATTACGACACCGACAAGCTGATGATCTGCCTCGATCCGGGCAATATCGGCTTGATGCGCGATTTCATGACCGATCGCGCCAATGCGCGAATCCTCGAACTGCAATGTGTCTTCGATGACCAGTATCTGGTCGGCCATGCCCATCGCGTGGGTCTGGCCACCGCCGATACGCCCGACGAGGTGATCGGGCGCATGCTGCCGACGCTGCGCCATGAATTCGCCGATGAATCGATCCGCATCCGCGATGCCGAATTCCCGCGTCACTGGCGCGTGCGACAGGATCGGCCCATGGACGAGAATGCCGATGCGCTTGCGGATTTCTTTGACATTCCGCCCGATCACGGCCAAGCGCTTGCGCAGACACCCTATCTGTTCGCTGACTGACATCGGGAGGCCGCAATGCCCTATGCCTATGATCCCCAGAACATCTTTGCCCGCATCCTGCGCGGCGAGATCCCCAACCAGACCGTGGCCGAAACCGAGCATACGCTGGCCTTCAACGACATCTATCCGCAGGCCCCGGTGCATGTCCTCGTGATCCCCAAGGGGCCCTATGTCTGCGCCGATCATTTCGCGCTCGAGGCATCGGATGCCGAGATCGTGGATTTCTGGCGCACCATCGGGCGCATCTGCGCCGAAAAGGGGCTGCAACCGGGCGAGGGGGGGCAGGGCTACCGCACCATCTCCAACGCGGGCGAGGTCGCGGTGCAGGAAGTGCCGCATTACCATGTCCACATCCTGTCGGGCCGCCCGCTGGGCCGGATGCTGCAAAAGGCCGAATGAGCCGCAGGGCCCGCGACTTGTCCGGGCCGCCACAACCTGCCATATCGCCCGCGACGACCAGCCGAGGAGCCAGAAAATGCCCACCCCTGCGCCCGAAACCGAGATCGTGACCCAATGGCGCGTCGCCTGCGACGGCGGGCAGGGCGCATTGGGCCATCCCCGGGTCTGGCTGTCGCTTTCGCCCACGACCGGCGAGGTCGAATGCGGCTATTGCGACAAGAAATTCGTCCATGCCGATTTTGCGGACAAGGCGGGCACCGCCGACTGACCGGGCGCAAAAGCGGGGATGCACCCCGCGCCCGCCCGCGCTAGAACCACCCTTGGACGAACCGGGGAAAGGGCGCGGCAATGGCATTCGGCAAGGGACATCACCTGCATCTGGTCGACGGCTCGGCCTTCATCTTCCGCGCCTATCACGCGCTGCCGCCGCTCACGCGGAAATCCGATGGCCTGCCCATCGGGGCCGTCTCGGGCTTTTGCAACATGATCCACCGGATGATCGAGGCCAATACCGGCCCCGATGCGCCGACCCATGCCGCCGTCGTCTTTGACAAGGGCAGCCACACTTTCCGCAACGATCTCTACGATCTCTACAAGGCCAACCGCGAGGCCATGCCCGAGGATCTGCGCCCCCAGATCCCGCTCACGCGCGAGGCGACGCGCGCCTTCAACCTTGCCTGTCTGGAACTGGAGAATTACGAGGCCGATGACATCATCGCGACCCTCGCCCGTCAGGCTCGCGAGGCGGGCGGGCGCTGCACCATCATCTCCTCCGACAAGGACCTGATGCAGCTTGTCGGCGGCGGGGTCGAAATGTTCGACGCGATGAAGAACACCCGCATCGACACAGAGGGGGTCGAGGCCAAGTTCGGGGTCACCCCCGACAAGGTCGTCGATGTGCAGGCGCTTGCGGGCGACAGCGTCGACAATATCCCCGGCGCCCCCGGCATCGGGATCAAGACCGCGGCGCTTTTGATCAACGAATTCGGCAGCCTCGAGGCGCTGCTGGAGCGCGCCGAAGAGGTTCCGCAACCCAAGCGCCGCCAGACGCTCATCGATTTCGCCGATCAGATCCGCCTGTCCAAGCGTCTGGTCACGCTCGACGATCAGGTGCCCCTCGATGTCACGCTCGACGATCTGGAGGTGATGGAACCCGATGCGCAGGTGCTGCTCGAATTCCTGGGCAAGATGGAATTCCGCACGCTGACCAAGCGCATTGCCGATGGTCTGGGGGTCGAGGCGCCCGCCATCCTCGATGCCGATCCCGCAGGCGCCGACCCCGCACCGGGCGATGCACCTGCCATGCCCCCCATCGACCGCGCCACCTACGAGGTCGTGCGCGATGCCGCCACGCTCAAGGCATGGATCGACCGCGCCACCGCGCGGGGCGAGCTGGCCATCGACACCGAAACCACCGGCCTGGACGAGATGACCGCCGATCTGGTGGGCGTGGCGCTTGCCACCGGGCCGGGGGCCGCCTGCTACATCCCGCTCGCCCACAAGGCCGAAGGGGGCGAGGGGCTTTTCGGCTCCGACGCCTTGGCCGAGGGGCAGTTGGGCCTCGAGGAGGCGCTGGCGCTCCTCAAGCCGCTTTTCGAGGATGCGAGCGTCCTGAAAATCCTGCAAAACGCCAAATATGACGTGAAGATCCTCGCGCGCTACGGGATCAATGTCGCGCCCATCGACGACACGATGCTCATGTCCTACGCGATGAACGCGGGCCTGCACGGCCACGGGATGGATGCGCTGTCCGAACGCTACCTTGGCCATGTGCCGATCCCGATCAAGGATCTGATCGGTTCGGGCAAATCCCAGATCACCTTCGACCGGGTCAAGATCGAGGATGCCGCCCCCTATGCCGCCGAAGATGCCGATGTGACATGGCGGCTGTGGCAGACCTTCAAGCCGCAACTCCACCGAGCGCAGGTGACCACCGTCTACGAGACGCTGGAACGCCCGCTGGTGCCGGTTCTGGCGCGCATGGAAATGGCCGGCATCAAGGTCGACCGCGATGTGCTGAGCCGCATGTCCAACGCCTTCGCCCAGAAAATGGCGGGGCTCGAGGCCGAGATCCACGAGCTTGCGGGCGAAAGCTTCAACGTCGGATCGCCCGCCCAACTGGGCGAGATCCTGTTCGAAAAGATGGGTCTGCCCGGCGGGCAAAAGGGCAAGACCGGCAAATACGCCACCCCCGCCGATGTGCTGGAGGATCTGGCCACCGAACATGACCTTCCGGGCCGCGTGCTCGACTGGCGGCAGCTGTCGAAACTGAAATCGACCTATACCGACGCGCTGCAGGACCACATCAACCGCGACACGGGCCGCGTCCATACCTCCTATGTCATCGCGGGCGCCAATACCGGGCGCCTCGCCTCGACCGACCCGAACTTGCAAAACATCCCTGTCCGAAGCGAAGAAGGCCGCCGCATCCGCGAGGCATTCGTTGCAGACACGGGCAAGGTTCTGGTATCGCTCGACTATTCCCAGATCGAATTGCGCATCCTGGCCCATATCGCCGGGATCGACGCGCTGAAACAGGCCTTCCGCGAGGGGCAGGACATTCACGCCGCCACCGCCTCGGAAATGTTCAGCGTGCCGCTCGACCAGATGACATCCGATGTCCGCCGTCAGGCCAAGGCGATTAATTTTGGCGTGATCTACGGCATCTCGGGCTTTGGCCTTGCGCGCAACCTGCGCATTCCGCGCGCCGAGGCGCAGGGCTTCATCGACCGCTATTTCGAACGCTTCCCCGGCATCAAGGATTACATGGAGGCGACGAAATCCTTCGCCAAATCCAATGGCTACGTGCAGACGCTCTTCGGCCGCAAGATCCATACGCCCGAGATCAACGCCAAGGGCCCCGGCGCTGGCTTTGCCTATCGCGCGGCGATCAACGCGCCCATCCAGGGCACAGCCGCCGACATCATCCGCCGCGCCATGATCCGGATGGAGGATGCCATCCGCGACCTGCCCGCGCGGATGCTCTTGCAGGTCCATGACGAACTGCTGTTCGAGGTGGACGAGGGCGCGGTCGAGCCGCTCATCACCCGCGCCCGTGAGGTGATGGAAGGGGCCGCGCATCCCGCCGTGCATCTCGACGTGCCGCTGATCGTCGATGCGGGGCAGGGGGCCAATTGGGCCGTGGCCCATTGAGCCGCCCGCGCCCAAGACCCAGGACGCCCAAGGGCGAGACGCGGCTGATCGCGTTCAACAAGCCGATGGATGTCTTGAGCCAATTCACCGATGACGGGCATTGGCCGGGGCTGAAACGTTGGCTCGACATGCCGGGGATGTATCCGGCGGGCAGGCTCGATCGCGACAGCGAGGGGCTTCTCCTGCTCACCAATGACGGCATCTTGCAGGCGCGGTTGACCGATCCGAAATCGCACACGCCCAAGACCTATTTCGCCCTCGTCGAAGGCATGCCCACGCCTTCGGCGCTCGAGGCGCTGCGCCTTGGCGTGACGCTCAAGGACGGGCCGACAAGACCCGCACGGGTCGAGGAGGTGGCCGCGCCCTCTTGGCTCTGGCCCCGCGATCCCCCGGTGCGGTTCCGCGCGAACATCCCCGAGGCCTGGCTGAAACTGACCATAACCGAGGGCCGCAACCGACAGGTCCGGCGCATGTGCGCCCATGTGGGCCTGCCGGTTCTGCGCCTCATACGCTGGTCCGTCGGGCCCCATACGGTCGAGGGCCTGCCGCCCGGCGGCTGGAAGGCCCTTCAACCCTGAAAAGGTAAGACTGCAGTTTTGCCGAGCGGAAAACTGCAGTTTTCCGCCCCTCACGACAGCTGGTCAAAGGCCTCCATCGCCTTGGCCCCGTACATGTAGCCAGGGCCCCCGTTCATCAGCACGCAGACATTGACCGTCTCGGCCACCTCCTCGCGCGTGGCGCCCGCCCGGATCGCCGCCTTGATGTGGAAGCCGATGCAATCGTTGCATTGCTTGGAAATCCCGATCGCCAGCGCGATCAGCTCCTTGTCCTTCGTCGATAGCGCACCGGGGGCAAGGGCCGCTTCGTGCAGCTCGTGAAATCCCTTGGCGGTCGCGGCTTGTTCCGCGCGCATCGGCCCCAGCAGGGCAGAGGTGTGGCGCAGCGTGTCTTTCCAATCCATCGGCAATGTCCTTGTGCAAGATCTCCCCGCCGATAGATCGGCGGACAGTCCCGCACCTTGCGTCAGATCAAACGTCACCCCGAAATGGCGACGGGGCCGCGCGTCTCCGCGCAGCCCCGTCTGAAAGCGTCGCCACTCCTCCCCGGCGCCGCTATTCCTTGTTCATGCAAGCATTGTCATCGGGTTCTCTAGATTGTCAACAATTGCTTGCAGAAGCTCGGCACCCAGCGCCCCGTCGATGACCCGGTGATCCACCGACAGCGTCACCGACATGACGGTGGCGACGGTCAATTCCCCATCAGCCCCCACCACGGGTTTCTTCACGCCTGCCCCCACGGCCAGGATCGCGCCATGCGGCGGGTTGATCACCGCGTCGAAATTCTCGATGCCGAACATGCCGAGGTTCGAGATCGCGAAACTGCCGCCCACGTATTCATGCGGCGCGAGCTTGCGGTCACGGGCGCGCGTGGCCAGGTCCTTCATCTCCGCCGAGAGCGCCGAGATCGATTTTTGATGCGCGTCCTTGAGGACGGGGGTGAACAAGCCCCCATCGACCGCGACGGCCACCGCCACATCGGACGGTTTCAGCCGCAGCATCCGGTCGCCCGCCCAGACGGCATTGGCGGCAGGCACCTGTTGCAGCGCATTGGCACAGGCCTTGATGATGAAGTCATTGACCGACAGCTTCACCCCGCGCCCCTCCAGCTGCTTGTTCAGCTGGCCACGGAATTTCATCAGCGCGTCGAGCTTGATGTCGCGGCGCAGGTAGAAATGCGGGATGGTCTGTTTCGCCTCGGTCAGGCGGGCGGCAACCGTGCGGCGCATCCCGTCAAGCTTGACCTCGTCGTAATCGCGGCCCTCGTACATGCGCATGACCTGTGCCGCATCGGGGCCCGTGGGCATCGCGGCGGCGGCGGCCTTGGGCGCTTCCGCAGGGGCAGCGGCTGCTGCGGCAGGGGCGGCGGCGGATTTGGGCGCGGCACCGGCGGTCGCGCCGGTCACATCGGCCTTGACGATCCGGCCATGCGGACCCGTGCCCTTGATCGCGGACAGGTCCAGCCCCTTGTCGGCGGCGATCCGGCGCGCCAGCGGCGAGGCAAAGACGCGCCCGCCATCGGCCCCCTTGGTGGCAGCGGGCGCTGCAGTCGCCGCGGGAGCCGCGGCCGGTGCGGCCTTCTCGGCCGCCTTCGGGGCCTCGGCGGCGGGTTTGGCGGGGGCGGCATCCTCGGCGCTTTCACCCTCGGCCAGCAGAACGGCGATGGGGGCATTCACCTTCACCCCCGCGCTGCCTTCTTCTACAAGGATCTTGCCGATCACGCCTTCATCGACGGCTTCGAATTCCATCGTGGCCTTGTCGGTCTCGATCTCGGCCAGGATGTCGCCGGCAGCGACGGTATCGCCCTCTTTGACCAGCCATTTGGCCAGCGTCCCCTCCTCCATGGTCGGGGACAGCGCGGGCATCAGGATTTCCGTGGGCATCGCGCGCTTCTCCTCAGCGGTAGGTGACTTTGCGGACGGCCTCGATCACCTCGGCGGTGGAGGTCAGCGCCAGTTTCTCGAGATTGGCCGCATAGGGCATCGGCACGTCCTTGCCGGTGCAGTTCAGGACCGGCGCATCGAGGTAATCGAAGGCATGGGTCATGATATAGGCCGACAGGTGGTTGCCGATGGAGCAGACCGGGAAGCCTTCTTCGACGGTCACGCAGCGGTTGGTTTTCCGCACGCTCTCGAGGATCGTGTCGTAATCGAGCGGGCGCAGCGTGCGCAGGTCGATCACCTCGGCCTCGATCCCCTCGGCGGCCAGTTTCTCGGCCGCTTCCAGCGCATAGGTCATCCCGATGCCAAAGCTCACGATGGTGACATCCGAACCTTCGCGCCAGATCCGCGCCTTGCCGAAGGGGATGGTGAAATCTTCCACATCCGGCACCTCGAAGGACCGGCCGTAGAGGATCTCGTTCTCAAGGAAGATCACAGGGTTCGGATCGCGGATCGCGGTTTTCAAAAGGCCCTTGGCGTCCGCCGCCGAATAGGGCTGCACCACCTTCAGGCCCGGAATGTGGGAATACCACGCGGCGTAATCCTGGCTGTGCTGCGCGCCCACGCGGGCGGCGGCCCCATTCGGGCCACGGAAGACCATCGGAGCACCCATCTGGCCGCCCGACATGTAAAGCGTCTTGGCCGCCGAGTTGATGATATGGTCGATCGCCTGCATCGCGAAGTTGAAGGTCATGAATTCGACGATGGGCTTCAGCCCGCCGAATGCCGCACCGACCCCGATACCGGCGAAACCATGTTCGGTGATCGGCGTGTCGATCACGCGGCGCGCGCCGAATTCGTCGAGCAAGCCTTGGGTGATCTTGTAGGCGCCCTGATATTCGGCCACCTCCTCGCCCATGACAAAGACGGTGTCATCGGCGCGCATTTCCTCGGCCATCGCGTCGCGGAGCGCCTCGCGCACCGTCTGGGTCTTCATCTTGGTCCCTTCGGGCCAATCGGGCGTGCGCGGTGCCTTGGGCGCTGCCGGGGCAGGGGCCGCCGTCGCGGGTGCTGGATCGGCCCGCCCTTCCGAAGTCTGGAGTGCCGCAGGCGCGGGGGCGGCCGCCTCTTTCGGGGCTTCCATCTCCTCGCCGGCCTCGCCGATGAGGGCGATGGGGGTGTTGACCTTCACGCCCTCGGTCCCCTCGGGGACAAGGATCTTGCCGATCACGCCTTCGTCGACCGCCTCGAATTCCATCGTGGCCTTGTCGGTTTCGATCTCGGCCAGGATGTCACCGGCATTGACGGTGTCGCCTTCCTTGACCAGCCATTTGGCGAGCGTGCCTTCCTCCATCGTGGGCGAGAGGGCGGGCATGAGAATTTCGGTTGCCATGTCTGTCTGCTCCCTCAGGCGGTCTGCGGTGCCGCGTCGGCGTAGATGTCGGTCCAGAGCTCGGACAGGTCCGGCTCGGGGCTTTCCTTGGAGAATTCGGCCGCCTCGTTGACGATGTCCTTGATCTCCTTGTCGATCTTTTTCAGATCCTCTTCGGAGGCATGGCCGCCGGTCAGCAGCATCTGGCGGACATTTTCGATGGCGTCGCGCTTTTCGCGCATCTCCTGCACCTCTTCACGGGTGCGGTATTTCGCGGGGTCCGACATGGAATGCCCACGGTAGCGATAGGTCATGACCTCGAGGATATAGGGCCCCTTGCCCGCGCGGCAGTGCGCGACGGCGCGTTCGCCCGCGTCCTTGACGGCCAGAACGTCCATGCCGTCGACCGCTTCGCCCTTGATCCCGTAGGCGACGCCGCGTTCCCAGAAATCGGGGGATTTGGTGGCGCGCTTGACGCTCGTGCCCATGGCATACTGGTTGTTCTCGATCACGAAGATGACCGGCAAATCCCAGAGCTGGGCCATGTTGTAGCTCTCGGCCACCTGGCCCTGGTTCGCGGCCCCATCCCCGAAATAGGTGAAGGTGACGCGGTCATTGCCGAGGTATTTGTCGGCAAAGGCCAGGCCCGCGCCGATCGGTACCTGGGCTGCAACGATGCCATGGCCGCCGTAGAAATGCTTCTCCTTGGAGAACATGTGCATCGAGCCGCCCTTGCCCTTGGAATAGCCGCCGATGCGCCCGGTCAGTTCCGCCATCACGCCCTTGGGGTCCATGCCGCAAGCCAGCATATGCCCGTGGTCGCGGTAGGAGGTGACGCGCTTGTCGCCTTCGGAGGCCGCAGCCTCGAGGCCCACCACGACCGCTTCTTGCCCGATATAGAGGTGACAGAAGCCGCCGATCAGGCCCATGCCGTAAAGCTGGCCCGCCTTTTCCTCGAAGCGGCGGATCAAGAGCATCTCGCGGTAATAGCGCTTGAGCTCATCTGCCGAGACATTCGGCGTGGCACCTGCCGGTGCTGCGGCGGTCTTGCGTGGTGGCATTCGGGTCATCCTCCCCCGGGGGTCGCAGAGATAGTTTAACGTTGAACATTTCTCTAGCAGAGGCAACCGCAGATTGCACCCCGCAATCCTGACGCAGGGGCTTGCAGGGGATGCAAGGCTTCACGGCCAGTGCCGCGTCTTGCATATTTGGGGAAAGATGAAGGCAAGGGGGGATGGGCGCGAGCCGCCGCGCGGTTTTGGAGGCCGTATTCCGGCCTCTACCGGCCGAGGCGCTCATTCAGGGCGAAGGCTCAGGGCAAGATGATTTCGTCGGCGCGGACATAGCCCAGCACGTCGCGGGCCTGTTCGTCGAGCAGGTCGAGATCGAGGAAATCATCCGACAACCGGCGCGTCAGCAATTCCATCCGCCCCACTTCGGCCTCAAGCGCGGCAAGCTGGGTTTCCAGCCGATCGGCCTCGGCACTGATCTGGATGCGCTGGAACAGGCCGTAATTCCCCTGCACCGCGGTGAAGGTGAAATAGGCCCCGATCAACAACAGGGCGAGGGGCAGGACAAGCCCGGTGAGCGATGCGCTGCGCGCCATGAGATGATCTGCCTGTGCCTCGGATCAATCGGCCCTCTGACGGGGCCGTAGGGGGAGATTCGCACATTGATTCGCAAAAGGGAATCCCCCCTTTCGATTCGCCCACAGGCAGCGGGCGGCCGCGCTCAGGCGATGGAGGCCGCCCGGATCGCGTCGATCGTGGCACCAAGCGTCGTGTTGAAATCGGCATCCGATTGCCCGGCCGACAGGCCTTCGGTCAGGGCGCGGGAGAAGCTTGCGATCATGCCCGGATTGGCGGCGAGACGCTTGCAGGCCTCGGCCCGGTCATAGCCGCCCGACAGCGCCACGACGCGCATCACGCGCGGATGGGCGATCAGCGGCGCATAAAGACCCGCCTTGGTCGGGATGGTCAGTTTCAGCATCACCTGCTGGCCCTCGGGGATGGCATCGACCCCCTTGAGCAATTCGGCAAGCAAGATCTCCTCGGCCTCGGCCTTGTCGGGGGCCTTGATGTCGACCTCGGGTTCCAGGATTGGGACCAGCCCCTTGGCCAGCACCTGGAAGCCCAGATCGACCTGTTGCGCCACGATATCCGCGATGCCGCCCGCATTGGCCGCAAGGATCACGGAGCGTTCCTTGGTGCCGAAGATCCCCTTGGCGACCGCCCGGTCGAGCAGCGCGTCGAGGCCGGGAATGGGCTTCATCATCTGGACGCCGCTTGCCGCCTCTTCCAGACCCTTGTCGATCTTGAGGAAGGGAACGACGCCCTTGTCCTCCCACAGATAGGTCGCGGCGGGTTTGCCCGCGAAATCGCGGTCCATCGTCTGTTCGAACAGGATCGCGCCGATCACCTTGTCGCCGGTAAAGACGGGCGAGGTGGCGATGCGCGTGCGCATGGCATGGATGAGGTCGAACATCTCGGCCTCGGAGCCATAGGCGCTGTCCTCGATCCCGTAGAGCCGCAGAGCCTTGGGGGTCGATCCGCCCGATTGGTCGAGGGCGGCGATGAACCCCTGTCCGGTGGCGATCCGGTCTGTCATGGCGGCTTGGGGCATCTGTCTCGCTCTCCTGATGGGCTGGGTGTCGCGCCTGTCTGCCAAAGCGGGCGGGCGCTGTCCATTATGGTGGCGCAAACAGTGGCCGTTCAGCCCGCCTGTTCCAGCGCGGCGACGCCGGGCAGTGTCTTGCCTTCCATCCATTCCAGGAATGCACCGCCCGCCGTCGAGACATAGGTGAAGCGATCGGCAGCCCCCGCATGGTTCAGCGCCGCGACCGTGTCGCCGCCCCCCGCGACGGAGACAAGCCGCCCTGCCGCCGTCAGATCGGCGGCGGCCCGTGCGGCCGCGATGGTCGCCGTGTCGAAGGGCGCGATCTCGAAGGCGCCGAGCGGCCCGTTCCAGATCAGCGTCCGGGCCGTGTCGAAAGCCGCGATGATGCGGGCGACCGTCGCGGGGCCTGCGTCAAGGATCATGCCGCCCTCGGGCACGGCATCTGCGGCGACCGTCACGTGATCGGCCCCGGCGGCGAAGCGCTCCGCCACCACGACATCCTCGGGCAGGATGATCTCGCAGCCCTTGGCCTTTGCCTTGTCCATGATCGCGCGGGCAGTGTCGGCCAGATCATGTTCGCACAGGGATGTGCCGACATTCAGCCCCTGTGCCGCCAGAAACGTGTTCGCCATGCCGCCGCCGATGACCAGCCGGTCGACCTTTTCGATCAGGTTCGACAGCAGGTCGAGCTTGGTCGACACCTTGGCCCCGCCCACGACCGCGACCACGGGGCGCTCCGGCTTGCCAAGCGCTGCCTCCAGCGCGCGCAATTCCGCCTCCATCAGGCGACCGGCACAGGCCGGCAAGAGATGCGCCAGCGCCTCGGTGGAGGCATGGGCCCGGTGCGCCGCAGAAAAGGCATCGTTGCAATAGATATCCCCCAAGCCTGCCAGGTCGGCGGCAAAGCCCGGATCGTTCTTTTCCTCGCCGGGAAAGAAGCGGATGTTTTCCAGAAGCAGCACCTCGCCCGGTGCCATCGCGGCGATGGCGGTGCCGAAATCCTCGGCGGCAAAGCCCACGGGCTGGCCCAGGGCGGCCTCGAGCGCGGGCAGCGTCACCTTGAGCGACATCTCCGGCACGACCTTGCCCTTGGGCCGGTCGAAATGGGCGATCAGGACGGGCTTGCCCCCCTTGGCCAGGATGTCACGGATCGTGGGCAGGATGCGCGTGATGCGGGTGTCATCGGTGACGCGACCGTCCTGCACGGGCACGTTGATGTCCACGCGGGTCAGAACGACCTTGCCCGACAGGTCCATGTCATCGAGGGTTTTCCAGCTCATCGCATTCTCCGTCTTCTGTTCGCGCAGGTCATATCACGCGCCGCGTGACAGGCCAGAGACTTGGGGCCAGAGGCTTGGGACCGCCGGTGGCCTCAGCCCCGCTTGATCGGCACGCCGTAAAGCTCCAGCCGATGGCCCTTGAGCCTGTAGCCCAGCTTTTCCGCGATCTTTTCTTGCAGCGCCTCGATCTCGGGATCGACGAATTCGATCACCTCGCCACTGTTCATGTCGATCAGGTGGTCGTGGTGGTCGCGTTCCGCATCCTCGTAGCGGGCGCGGCCATCGCCGAATTCCAGCCGGTCCAGAATGCCCGATTCCTCGAACAGCTTCACCGTGCGATAGACCGTGGCGATGGAAATGCGCGGATCGCGGGCGCTGGCGCGGGCGTAAAGCTCTTCCACATCGGGATGGTCGGTCGCCTGTTCCAGCACTTGGGCGATGACGCGGCGCTGCTCGGTCATGCGCAGGCCGCGCGCCTCGCAGCGGCCTTCGATCGTGTCGGTCATGGCGGGCCCCGTCGCATTTTCCGTGGGCCGCAGGTTTAGGCGATTTGCACGCGCGGGAAAAGCCGCAAGGCGTCGTGGTCAAGTGCCGCAGAAGGTGCGGGTGACATGCTCGCCATCCTCGGGCGCGGCTTCATAGGCCGCAAGCTCGGGGGCTTCGGCAAAGGGATCGGCAAGGGCTGCCATCAGCGCGCGGAACGGGTCGTAATCGCCATCGACCGCATTGGTGATCACCTGTTCGATCCGGTGGTTGCGCGGGATGCGAGCGGGATTGACCGCGCGCATGCGCGCCACGCGCTCATCGGCGCCGATATCCTCCTGCGCGAGCCTCGCACGCCAGCGCACCAGCCAGGCATCCAGGATGGTCGGATCGATGAATTCGTCCCGCGCCCAGGACGGATCGGGGTGCGACAGCGCGCGGAAGGTGCGGGTGAAATCGGCCCCGTTCTCGGCCATGATATTCAAAAGATCGAAGGCAAGGCTGGCATCGCCTTCCCGGTTCTCGCCCAGGCCCAGCTTTCTGGCCAGAACCGCCTGCCATTCGGCATCGAACCTGTCGGCGAACCCGTTCACGGCGGTGGTAAAGACCTCGATCCCCTCGTCGCGGTCGGGGATCAGCGCCAAAAGCGCTGTCGCCAATTGCGCCAGGTTCCAGACCGCGATCCGGGGCTGGTTGGCAAATGCGTAGCGCCCGAACTGGTCGATCGAGGAAAAGACCGTATCGGGATGATAGGCATCCATGAAGGCGCAGGGGCCGTAATCGATGGTCTCGCCCGAGATCGCCATGTTGTCGGTATTCATCACCCCATGGATGAAGCCCACGCCCATCCATTGCGCGATCAGCCGCGCCTGCGCGCCGATCACCCCATCCAGAAGACCCGCAGGCCCGCTTGCTCCCGGATAATGCCGCGCGATGGCATGATCGCAAAGCGCCTGCAGCGCCTCGGTATCCTTGCGCGCGGCGAAATACTGAAACGTCCCCACCCGGATATGGGAGGCCGCGACACGGGTGAAGACCGCACCGGGCAAAAAGCCCTCGCGCTGGATGATCTCGCCCGTGGTGACGGCGGCAAGCGCCCGGGTCGTGGGAATGCCCATCGCGGCCATCGCCTCGGACACGATGTATTCGCGCAGGACCGGCCCAAGCCAGGCGCGCCCGTCGCCCATGCGCGAATAGGGCGTCTGGCCCGCGCCCTTGAGCTGGATGTCGAAGCGCGCGCCATCGGGGGCCACCACCTCTCCCAGCAGAATCGCGCGCCCATCGCCCAGACGCGGCGACCAGCCGCCGAACTGGTGCCCGGCATAGACCTGCGCCAGCGGCTCCGCCCCCTCGGGCAGGGCGTTTCCGGCAAAGATGCTGGCGATCTCGGTCTCATTCTGGGGGAGCGCGATGCCCAGCCGCGCGGCCAGCGCATGGTTCACCGCCACCAACCGGGGCGCGGTGACAGGCACCGGGGGCTGGCGGGTGTAGAACCTGTCGGGCAGGCGGGCATAGCTGTTGTCAAAGGGGAAACGGGGGGTCATGGGCCCTCCTTTCCAGACAGAGATAGGCGGTCAGGCCCCCGGGGGAAAGGGTCAGAGCCGCGCAAGTCGCGCGGTGAGCAGATCGTAAAAGCCGTCAGCCCTCACATCGCCCATGAAATGGGCATTCGCGGGCCGCTTGGTCACGCCCCACCAATCGGCCACCGTCATGCCCCGCGTCAGCTCCGACCGGGTCTCGATCTCGACATTGATGTGGCGACCCGAAAACAGCTCCGGCGCGATCAGCCAAGCGATGACGCAAGGATCATGAAGCGGCGCGCCGTCATGGCCGTATTTCTCCATGTCGAACCGTTCGAAGAAATCCGTCCATTGCGCGACCGCATGGGCGACGGGCGTATCAAGCGCGCGGATCGCCTCGATCCTTGGCCGCGTGGTCAGCACCTTGTGGGTCACGTCAAGCGGCATGACGGTCAGCGGCACACCGGATTTGAACACGATTTCAGCGGCTTCAGGGTCGACATAGATGTTGAATTCCGCCGCGGGCGTGATGTTGCCCACCTCGAAATAGGCCCCGCCCATCAGCACGATCTCTTGGACACGACCGACGATGTCGGGCGCCTTGCGAAAGGCCGTGGCGATATTCGTGAGCGGCCCGAGCGGGCAGAGCGTGACACTGCCCGAAGGCTCCGCGCGCAGCGTCTCGATGATGAAATCGACGCCGTGCATCTCCTGCAGCGGCATGGTCGGCTCGGGCAGGTCGATCCCGTCGAGCCCCGTCTTGCCATGGACATGTTCGGCGGTGACGAGCGTATGGGCGAGCGGTCTCTCGCAGCCCGCGAAAACCCGGATGTCGCGCCGCCCCGCCAATTCGCAGACGATCCGCGCGTTTTTCTGCGTCAGGGCCAAGGGCACATTGCCCGCGACGGCGGTGATCCCCAGAACCTCGACCTCTTCGGGGGAGGCGAGCGCGAGCAAGATCGCCACCGCGTCATCCTGACCGGGGTCGGTGTCGATGATGATCTTGGCTGGCATGGGCGCGCTCCTGTCTGTCGCGGCGCAGGTTTCACCGTCGCGCCGCAGACTTCAATGCCTCCGGCGGGCATATTTGGGGAAAGATGAAGGGGCAAAGCAAAAAGACCGCCCCGTGTGGAGGCGGTCTTTCGCAGGTCCGTGTCGCCTGGATCAGCGGTTCTCGATCTCGACGTAATCGCGCAGCGTTTCGCCCATGTAGAGCTGGCGCGGGCGACCGATCTTCATCGCGGGATCGGCCAGCTGTTCCTTCCACTGCGAAATCCAGCCGACCGTGCGCGAGACGGCGAAGATCGGCGTGAACATCGAGGTGGGGAAGCCCATCGCCTCGAGGATGATGCCCGAGTAGAAATCGACGTTCGGGAAGAGCTTTTTCTCGATGAAATACTCGTCGTTGACCGCGATGCGCTCCAGCTCCTTGGCGATCTGGAGAAGCGGGTTGTTTTCCACGCCCAAGAGGTCCAGCACCTCGTCGGCGGATTGCTTCATCACCGTCGCGCGGGGATCGAAGTTCTTGTAGACGCGGTGGCCAAAGCCCATCAGGCGGAACGGATCGTTCTTGTCCTTGGCGCGGGCGATGAATTCGGGGATGCGGTCGGGCGTCCCGATTTCCTTGAGCATCTCGAGGCAGGCCTGGTTGGCCCCGCCATGGGCAGGCCCCCAAAGGCAGGCAATGCCCGCCGCGATACAGGCAAAGGGGTTCGCGCCGGAGGAGGAGGCAAGCCGCACCGTGGAGGTGGAAGCGTTCTGCTCATGGTCGGCATGCAACGTGAAGATGCGGTCCATCGCGCGGGCCAGGACCGGATCGACCACGTATTCCTCGGCGGGCACGGCAAAGCACATCCGCAGGAAGTTCGAGGCGTAATCGAGGTCGTTCCTCGGATAGACGAAGGGCTGGCCGATCGAATACTTATAGGCCATGGCCGCGATCGTCGGCATCTTGGCGATCAGGCGGTGGCTGGCGATCTCGCGCTGGCGTTCGTCGTTGATGTCGGTCGAATCGTGGTAGAAGGCCGACATAGCGCCCACGACCCCCACCATTGTCGCCATCGGATGCGCATCCCGCCGGAACCCCCGGAAGAAGTTGTGCATCTGCTCGTGGATCATCGTGTGGCGCGTGATCGTCGTCTCGAATTGCTCGAGTTCCGCGGCAGAGGGCAGTTCGCCGTAGAGCAGCAGGTAGCAGACCTCGAGGTAATGCGATTTCTCGGCCAGCTGGTCGATCGGGTAGCCGCGATGCATCAGCTCGCCCTTGTCGCCGTCGATATAGGTGATGGCGCTTTCGCAAGACGAGGTGGAGGTGAAGCCGGGGTCATGGGTGAAAACACCCGCCTTGGCGTAAAGCTTGGTGATGTCGATGACATCGGGGCCGGCCGTCGGCGAATGGATCGGCAGCTCGTAGCTTTGCCCGTCAATCGTCAAGGTTGCGGTTCTGGTCGTCTCTGCCATGGTCGTCCCTTCTCCGTCTTGGCCTGTCGCCGCGCCGGATTGGCGCTGCGCGGTAACTGCACGGGGCGTGCCAAGTGCGCATGGCCGACCCCGGTTCGTCTCGGTCTCGCGCAGCCCCCGACCCGTCAGCCGTCGCGGGAAGCTGCCTCGGTCAACCGCGCAAGGCTCTCCTCGCGTCCGATGACCAGCATCATGTCGAAGACGCTTGGCGTGACGCTGCGCCCGGCAAGGGCCGCGCGCAGGGGCGCGGCGAGCTTGCCGAATTTCGTCCCATGGGCCTCTGCCGTCCGGGTCAGCACCGCCTCGAGCGTGTCGCGATCCCAGCTAACATTCTGCAACTGCGCAGTCAATTCATGCAGTATACCACGGGATACCGGGTCCAGCGCGGCCTGCGCCTTCTCGTCGAGCTGCAAGGGGCGGGAGGCCAAGGCAAACTGGCCCTTTTCCAGCAGATCGGGCAGGGATTTCGCGCGATCCTTGAGGCAATACATCGCAGCAGCCATCAGATCGTGCTGCGCCTGCGAAAGGGGCGGCCGCCCCGTCAGCGCAAGGAAATCATCGATTTCGGACAAAAGCACGTCATCCGACATCCGGGCGATATGCCAGCCCGCGACATTCTCGAGCTTCTTCATGTCGAGCCGCGCGGGTGCGCGCCCGATGCCGGGCAGATCGAACCACTCGATGGCCTGCGCATCGGTGAAGAGCTCGTCATCCCCATGGCTCCACCCCAGCCGCGCCAGGTAATTGCGCATGGCCGCCGCCGGAATGCCCATCTCGGCATATTCCATGACGCCGGTGGCCCCGTTGCGCTTGGACAGTTTCTTGCCGTCCTCGCCATGGATCAGCGGGATATGCGCCCAGACCGGCTCCGCCCAGCCCATGGCGCGGTAGATCTGCGCCTGGCGCGCGGCATTGTTGAGATGGTCATCGCCCCGGATCGCATGGGTGACCCCCATGTCATGGTCATCGACCACCACGGCCAGCATGTAGGTGGGCGTCCCGTCCGAGCGCAGCAGGACCATGTCGTCGAGCTGGTCGTTGCGAAAGATCACGCGCCCCTGCACCGCATCCTCGATCACCGTTTCCCCGTCGCGCGGCGCGCGCAGCCGGATCACGAAGGGCGCATCGGGGTGGCTGGCCGGATCCGCATCGCGCCAGGGGCTGAGATAGAGGGTCGAGCGCCCCTCGGCCCGCGCCGCCTCCCGAAAGGCTTCGATTTCGTCCTGGCTGGCAAAGCATTTGTAGGCATGGCCCTTGGCCAGCATCTCGTGGGCCACCTCGGCGTGGCGGGGGACACGGGCGAATTGGCTCACCGCCTCCCCGTCCCAATCAAGGCCCAGCCAGCGCATGCCCTCCAGAATGGCCTCCGTCGCCTCGGGGGTCGACCGCGCCCGGTCCGTATCCTCGATCCGGAGCAGGAACTTGCCGCCGCGCCCGCGCGCGTAAAGCCAGTTGAACAGCGCCGTGCGCGCCGTGCCAATATGCATGATCCCCGTGGGCGAGGGCGCGATCCGCGTGACGATCTGCGAGGAATTGGTCATTTCTCATCCCTTCCGCGTCCCGGCCTTCGGGCGCGCGTTAACCTGTTGGAAACCATGTCCGGGCAAGACTGGGGCTCGTTACCGCAACTCTCGGGGCGCTGACAAGCAAGTGGCGGCCAGGGCCATCGGTCCGGGCCGCGCAAGGGACGGGGCCGGACACGTGGCAGGGCAGGCGGATGCCATCTTGGCGCCAGCGCGCGCAGCCTCGGGTCCCGCCCGGCTGGTCGCGCCGTTCGTGGGGATGCTGCACCGCCAGCGCGGCGCGCTCATGCCATGGTCGGCGGTCCTACTGGGCCTTGGCGTTGCCCTCTATTTCGCCCTGCCTGTGGAACCGGGGCCCCTTGCGCTTGGCGCGGCGCTCCTTCTGGCGCTTGCCGGCGGGGTCGGGGCCATGCGCTGGCGTGATGGTCTCGGGCCGCTCTGGCTTGGGGTCGCGCTTGTGGCCTGCGGCCTCATGGCGGCGGCGGGCCGCACCCATCACCTTGCCGGTCCGGTGCTCGATTTCCGCTATTACGGCGCGATCGAGGGGCGGGTGGTCGGCGTCGACCGCTCCGCCTCCGATGCGATCCGGCTGACGCTCGACCAGGTCCGGCTCGAAGATATGGACCCCGCCCGCATCCCGCACCGCATTCGCGTCTCGCTCCACGGGGCGGGGCAGGGGGCGGCACCCGAACCGGGCAGCATCGTGATGATGACCGGGCATCTCTCGGCCCCGGCAGGCCCGGCCGAGCCGGGCGGCTTCGACTTCCAGCTTCACGCCTATTTCCTGTCCTTGGGGGCCGTCGGCTATACCCGCACGCCCGTCGTGCTTCTGGAACACCGCGCGCCGGGGGCGGCGTGGCTTTTCCACCTGCGCCTGGCCATGTCGGCCGCGATCCGGGACCGTATCGGGGGCCAGCCCGGGGCCTTTGCCGCCGCCGTCCTGACCGGCGACCGCTCGGGGCTCGACGCCGCCCCGGTCGAGGCGATGCGCGCGGCCAACATCGCCCATCTTCTGGCCATTTCCGGTCTGCACATGGGGCTTCTGACCGGCTTCGTCTATGCCGCCCTGCGCCAGATCCTCGCGCTGATCCCGGCACTCGCCCTGCGCTACCCGATCCGCAAATGGGCAGCGGTCGCAGCACTTGGGGCAGGGGCCTTCTATCTCGCGCTCTCGGGGGGCAACGTGGCCACCGAACGCGCCTTTATCCAGGTCGCGGTCATGTTCTGCGCCGTGCTTCTGGACCGCCGCGCCCTGACGCTGCGCTCGGTCGCCATCGCCGCCGTGATCGTGCTCCTGCACCGGCCCGAGACGCTTCTGTCCCCCGGCTTCCAGATGTCCTTTGCCGCCACGGCGGCGCTGGTCGGTGTCTTCGGCGCGCTGCGCGGGGCATCCTGGATGCAGGATTGGCCGAAATGGGCCAAGGGGGCCTTTGCCCTTCTCGTCTCCTCTGCCGTGGCGGGGGCGGCGACTGCGCCTTACGGGGCGGTGCATTTCAACCAGATCGCGGTCTACGGGCTTCTGGCCAATCTCCTGACCGTGCCGGTCATGGGCAGCGTGGTGATCCCCGGCGCGGTTCTGGCGGCGATCCTCTGGCCCCTTGGCCTTTCCGGCCCGGTCTGGTGGGTGATGGATTGGGCCTTGTCCTGGATCCTCGGCGTGGCCGATGTCGTGGCGGCCCTTCCCGGCGCGGTGTCCCCTGTGCCGACGCCCGCCGCCTGGACGCTCGGCGCGGTCACGCTGGGCGCGCTTGTCGTCCTGCTCTGGCAGGGGCGGGGGCGCTGGCTTGGCCTGCTGCCGGTCGCAGCGGCCCTCTTCCTCTGGTCGGGCGCGGATCGGCCCGCGATCCTCGTCTCCGACAGCGGCACCCTGGTCGGCGTGATGACCGAGGCGGGCCGCGCCCTCAGCCGCGACCGGGGCGCGGGCTTTGTCGCGGAAATCTGGCTCGAGAATGACGGTGATCCCGCGACCCAGCCTCAGGCCGCCGCCCGCCCCCTGTGGCAAGCCTCGGGCGCAGGGCAATCCGCCCGCTTCGGCACCTGGTCGATCTGGCACGGCACGGGCCGCGCAGCCCTGGCCGAGGCTCCAGCCGCCTGCGCCGCCCATAGCCTCGTCATCCTGTCCGAAGCCGCCCCCGACGGCCCGCTCGCCGCCTCCGCCAGAGCCCTTGCCGAAACGCTTTCCGAAACGCTCGCCACAGGTCAGGCAGATACGTCCTCGATCCTCGCCCACGGACCCAGCTGCCATGTCCTTGATGGCCCGCTTCTGGCCCTTACCGGCGCACTAGCCCTCACGCCCGAGGGCGACAGGCTCCAGATCCTCACCGCGCGCCGGGCGCAAGGCGACCGCCCATGGTCGCCCCGCCAGACCGATCCCCGTCCTCAATAGGTGCGGATCAACCCCACCAGCTTGCCCTGAACGCTGACCTGGTCATCGCGGAACACCCGCGTTTCATAGGCCGGGTTCGCCGCCTCCAGCGCGATCATCCCGGACTTGCGGCGCAACCGCTTGAGCGTCGCCTCCTGCCCCTCGACCAATGCCACGACGATATCCCCGTTATCGGCCGTCGATCCTTCCTCGATCACCACGATGTCGCCATCGTTGATCCCGGCCTCGATCATCGAGTCCCCGCGCACTTCCAGCGCGTAATGGCTGCGCCCCGCGCGCATCATCTGATGCGGCACCGCGACATGGGTCTCGATCTGGGAAATGGCCTCGATCGGCGTGCCCGCCGCGATCCGGCCCATCACCGGGACCTCCATCGCCGCAGCCTCCACCGGCATCGCGCCGCGCGGCGGGTCCGTCCTGTCGCCCGCGATGACGCGCGGCTCGAACCCGGGCCGCTCCACCGCATCGGGCATCTTCACGATCTCGAGCGCGCGCGCCCGATGCGCCAGCCGCCGGATGAACCCCCGCTCCTCCAGCGCCGTGATCAGCCGGTGGATGCCCGATTTCGACCGCAGGTCCAGCGCCTCCTTCATCTCGTCAAAGGATGGCGGCACCCCGTCGCGCTGCACGCGCTTGTGGATGAATTCCAGCAGGTCACGCTGCTTGCGGGTCAGCATCGGCTCACTCTCCTCAAACCGGGCCTCCGGGGCCTTTGTTCGGGTAATGTTCTACCGCTGTTCCCGGTCCGTGTCAACGAATCACGTGCGCTCCGCCCCAAGCGGCAGGTATTCCACCATATCGCCCGCCCGGCGCTTGCCGTCATGGGGCGGCCGCACCACCAGCGCGCCCGCCTCCGACAGCACCGTCAAAAGCGAGCTGTCCTGGCTCTCATGCGGGGCGAGCAGCGCCATCTCCCCCCCAGGCATCAGGCTCGCGCGCATGTAATGCTCGCGCGGCCCGTTCTCCTCCAGGTCACAGGCCAGCCGCCCGCGCCGCCTCGGCCGCGCCTCACCCGGCAGCCCCAGCATGACGCGCAGCATCGGCACCAGGAAGATCTCGGCACAAACCAGCGACGAGACCGGATTGCCCGGCAGCCCCAGCAACACCGCCCCCCCAAGCCGCCCCGCCATCAGGGGTTTGCCGGGCCGCATCGCCACCTTGTAAAAGGCCCGCTCCAGCCCCATGCCCGCCGCGACCTCGCCCACCAGGTCATGATCTCCGACCGAGGCACCGCCGATCGTCACCACGAGATCCGCCCCCCGCGCGAGCCCCAGCACCTGTTCCAGGCTCTCGCGCCTGTCCCGCGCGATGGGCAAAAGCCGCGCGCGCCCGCCCTCGGCCTCCACCAGCGCCTTGATCCCGTAGCTGTTCGACGCCACGATCTGATCGGCGCGCGGGTCCTCGCCGGGGCTCACCAATTCGTCGCCCGTGGCAATGATGGCCACCTCGGGCCGCCGCCGCACGACCAGTTCGGGCAGGTTCATCGCGGCACAAAGCGCCACATCGGCCGGGCTCATCCGCCGCGGGGCGACAAGCCGCGCCCCCACGTGGAAATCCACCCCCATGGGCCGGATATTCGCAGGCCCCTCCGGCAGGGCCCCCAACGTCACCAGATCGCCCGCGCGGCTCACATCCTCCTGGATGACCACGCAATCGGCCCCCTCGGGCACCGGCGCGCCGGTGAAGATGCGCACGGCCTCCCCCGGCCCGATCCGCCCCGCCCATGCACGGCCCGCAGGTGCCTCGCCCACCACGCGCAGCACCCGTCCCGCGACCCGATCCTCCGACAAGATCGCATAGCCATCCATCGCCGATGCGGCAAAGGGCGGCTGCTCGCGCCGCGCCACCCCGTCCTCGGCCAGAACCCGCCCCCCGGCTTCGGCCAGCGCCACGCGCTCCACGCCCAAGGGCCGCACCAGAGCCAGGCAGGCTTCCAGCGCCTCCGCGACCGAGATCATTCGCGCCCCCCGCTCATGGCTTCATCTTTCCACAAATATGCACCGCGACCTTGCCGCCCGCGCCTCAGCTGCCCGCCTCGTAACGCCCCGACTTGCCGCCATCCTTCAAAACGACCCTGATGCCGCCGATCTCGATCGATTTCTCCGCGGCCTTCAGCATGTCATGGACCGTCAGCGCCGCGACCGACACGGCGGTCAGCGCCTCCATCTCGACCCCCGTCTGGCCCGTGGTCTTGACCGTCGCCGTGATCCGCACACCGGGCAGCGCCGCATCGGTCACCAGCTCCAGCGTCACCTTGGTGATCGGCAGGGGATGACACAGCGGGATCAGATCGGCGGTCTTTTTCGCGCCCATGATCCCCGCAAGCCGCGCAATGCCCAGGACATCGCCCTTCTTGGCGCTGCCCTGTTCCACCAGCGCCAGCGTCTCGGGCCGCATCTTCACCCAACCTTCGGCCACCGCGATCCGGTCTGTCACCGCCTTGCCCGAGACATCGACCATGTGGGCCTGTCCCGCGCCGTCGAAATGCGTCAGCTCCGCCATGACCTTACCCCGCCACCGGGTCGGACAGGATCGCGCGGGTCGCCGCCGTCACATCCTCCTGCCGCATCAGGCTTTCCCCGATGAGGAAGGACCGCGCCCCCGCCCGCGCCATGCGCGACAGATCCTCGGGCGTGAACAGCCCCGATTCCGAGATGACCATCCGATCCCCCGGCACCCGTGCCGCCAACCGCTCGGTCGTGGCCAGATCGGTGACGAACGTGTTCAGATCGCGGTTGTTGATGCCCAGAAGCGGGCTGTTCAGCCGCAGCGCCCGGTCCAGTTCCGCATCGTCATGCACCTCGATCAGCGCATCCATCCCCCAATGGCGCGCCGCATCCTCAAGCTCGGCCGCCAGCCCATCCTCGACCGAGGCCATGATGATCAGGATGCAATCCGCACCCCAGGCCCGCGCCTCGGCCACCTGGTAGGTGTCATAGAGAAAATCCTTGCGCAGACAGGGCAGGGATGCCGCCGCCCGCGCCCGGCTCAGATACTCGGGCTTGCCCTGGAAACTGGGCGTGTCGGTCAGGACCGACAGACAGCTGGCCCCCCCCGCCTCATAGGCTTTCGCCAGGACCGGCGGATCGAAATCCGCCCGGATCAGGCCCTTGGACGGGCTCGCCTTCTTGATCTCCGCGATCAGGCCGTAGCCCGTTTCTTCCGCCGCCGTCAGCGCCTTGTGAAAGCCCCGCACGCGGGGGGCGGCGCGCGCGGCGTCTTCCACGCTTGCCAAGGGCCGCTCGGCTTTCGCTTGGGCGACTTCCTCCAGCTTGTAGGCCTTGATCTTGTCCAGAATGGTCGCCATCGCGCCGCTCATGCCCCCTTGGCCGCTTGCGTGATCGCGGCCAGCCGCGCCACGCTTTGTTTCGCCGCACCGCTGTCGATGCTCTGGGCCGCGATCTCCACGCCGCCCTTCAGATCCTCTGCCTTCTCCGCCACCACCAGGGCTGCGGCCGCGTTCAACAGCACCGCGTCGCGGTAGGCACCCGGTGCCCCCTCCAAAAGCGCGCGCAGCGCCGCCGCATTCTCCGCAGGCGTGCCGCCCAGGATGTCGCGGAAGGCATGCACCGGCAGACCCGCCTCCTCGGGATGCACCTCGCGCGCCCGGATCTTGCCGTCCTTCAGCACCGCCACCGATGTCGGCCCGCAAATCGAGATCTCGTCCGTCCCGTCCGATCCATGGACCAGCCACGCCGCCTCCGACCCCAGCGCCTGCAGCGTCTCGGCCATGGGAAAGATCAGGTCGATGGCAAAGGCTCCGGTCAATTGCCGCTTCACCCCCGCCGGGTTCGTCAGCGGCCCGAGGATGTTGAAGATCGTCTTGCAGCCCAATTCCATGCGCACCGGCATCACCTGCTTCATCGCCGGATGATGCATGGGCGCCATCATGAAGCCGATGCCCGCCTCCGCGATGGCGCGTTCGACCACCTCGGGCGGGACCATCACGTCGATCCCCAGTTCCGACAGCGCATCGGCCGATCCCGATTTCGACGACAGGTTGCGGTTCCCGTGCTTGGCCACCGGCACGCCCGCGCCCGCCACGACGAAAGCCGCCGCCGTCGAGATGTTGAGCGTCCCCATCCCGTCGCCGCCCGTGCCCACGATATCCATCGCGCCCTCGGGTGCCGCGACCTTCACGCAGCGATCGCGCATCACCTGGGCCGCTGCGGCATATTCGGCCACGGATTCGCCGCGTGCCCGCATCGCCATCAGCAATCCCCCGATCTGGGCGGGGGTGGCCGTGCCCTCGAACAATTCCTCGAAGGCCGCTTCCGCCTGCGCGCGCGACAACGGCCCTTCCGAGGCGGCATAGATCAACGGTTTCATCGCATCGGTCATGCGGGCACGGCTCCCTTGGCGGCCTCGGCCATGGTCAGGAAATTCCTCAGCATCGCATGGCCATGTTCGGACCGGATGCTTTCGGGGTGAAACTGCACGCCCTCGATGGGCAGCGTTCTGTGGCGCAGGCCCATGATCGTGCCGTCGGGCAATTCCGCCGTCACCTCCAGCACCTCGGGCAGGCTCTCGCGGTCCACGACCAGCGAATGATACCGCGTGGCCTTGAGCGGGGAGGGCAAGCCCGCAAAGACGCCTTTGCCCTCATGATGGATCTCGCCCATCTTGCCATGCACGATCTCGCTGTGGCGCTGCACCGTGCCGCCAAAGGCCTCCCCGATGGTCTGATGGCCGAGGCACACGCCCAACAGCGGCACGCCCGCGCCCGCCACCGCCCGCGTCAGCGCAAGGCAAATGCCCGCCTGCGCCGGATCGCAGGGACCGGGCGACAGCACGATCGCATCGGGCTTCAGCGCCAGCGCGTCTTGCACCGTGATCCGGTCATTGCGGACGACCTTCGTCTCGGCCCCCAATTCGCCCAGGTAATGGACAAGGTTCCAGGTGAAACTGTCGTAATTGTCGATCAAAAGCAGCATGGGGGCGGGTCCGGCGCTGATGGGTCAAAAGGGGGGTGAAGGCGGCGCACACCCGGGGTATACATGTTTCAAAGCCGCGCCGGGTGGTCAAGCGCCCGTGGTCAAGGCGGCTGGGATCTTGGTCGCGGGGCAGGGCGCTCCGGGCCGGGGTCCCGCGCAGGTGAGCGGGGGCGACATGGGTGGTGGAATTCTGAACGGGATGATCCTGGGCCTCGTGCTCTCGGGGATCGTGCTGGGGGCTGTGTCGCTCTCGACGCCGCTGCCCGACCGCGCGCCTGCACCCTTTGCCGCAGACCCCCTGCCGGTCGCGCCCACGCCCGCAGCCCCGCCCGTGACCGAGGACCGCGCGACGCCGGATGCGGCCGCACCGCCTGCCGCCCCGGCGGAGATGGCCAGCGCCGATCCCGCGCCTGCGCCCGTTCCCGCAGCCGACAGCGCACCCGCCGCCACGCCCGATCCCGCGCCCTCCCAAGCGCCCGAGACCCCGGTTGCGCCCGATCCGGCCACGACACCCCCGGCCCCGGCCGAATTGCCCCGCGTCACCACCTTGCCCCGGCCCAGCGCCGATCCCGCGCCCCGCCTGCCGCGCGCCGACATCCCGCCCATGGCCAGCGCACCCGTGCCACCGGGCCCGACCCCCGCCGCCGACACCGCCCCCGATGCGGCGATCCCGGCGGAAGAACCCCATGCCGTCATCGCAACCCCGTCCGAGCCGCCCGCGCCCCCGGATCTTGCCACAGCCCCAAGCCCGCGCTTTTCCACCACCTTCGATGCCAGCGCCGGGGGCGCCACCCCGCGCCGCCTGAGCGTGCCCGAACAGCAGGGCGCGCCGATTCTGGGCGATGCGACCGATCCGCCGCCCGCACCCGCCGCGACCCGCACCGATGAGGCAGGCCCCGCGCCGGTCCAGCCGCGCCGCCTGCCACAGGTCCCGCCACCTCCCGCTGCCGCCACCGCCACCACCTCCGGCCTGCCGCAGGTGCTTCCGGAACCGGCACAGGGCGCGGCCATGCCCGCAGCCGATCCCGATCCCGCGCCCGACCCGGCAGCGGTTCCGCCCCTGTCCCCCTCCGACAGGGCCGATGCGCTCCGTGACAATGCCGAACCTTTCGAGGTGGCCATCGGCACGCCGCTCATGGCCGTCGTTCTGATCGACGATCCCGCAACGCCCCTCGATCCGGCGGCGCTTGCCGATCTCAGCTTTCCCCTCACCTTCGCCATCGATCCCACGCGCCCCGATGCCGCCGACCGCGCCGAAGCTTTCCGCGCCGCCGGTTTCGAGGTGGTGATCCTCGCCGCCCCCGCCATCGCCCAGGGCGCGACACCGGCCGATGTCGAAACGGCGCTCGCCGCAGCCATCGACACCATTCCGCAGGCTGTCGCCCTGATGGATGACCCCTCGGGCCGCATCCAGTCCGACAGGCCGGTGCTCGATGCCACGATGGCAGCACTCGGCGCGACGGGGCACGGGTTTTTGGCCTTTCCCCAAGGACTCAATGCCGCCGAACAGACCGCGCGGCGGCTGGGCGTGCCGGGGACGACCTTCTTCCGGCTGCTCGATGACGAGGATCAGCGCGCCACCGTCATCAGCCGCTTTCTCGGGCGCGCGGCCTTTGACGCGGCCCAGACCGGCAGCGTGATCGTGGCGGGCCGCACCCGCCCCGACACGGTCACGGGGATCTTTTCCTGGGCCTTGGCCAATCGCGTCGAAGGCGTGGCGCTCGCCCCCGTCTCGGCGGTCTTGCAAAACCTTTCCGAATAGGGCGCGGCGCTCCGGCGCGCCCTAGCGGTTGCCCCGCCCCGAAAACAGCCCCGCATCCTCAGCCGCCCGGCGGATCGCCCGCGACTTGTTCACGGTTTCCTCGAATTCCGCCTCCGGGTCGCTGTCATAGACAACGCCGCCGCCCGCCTGGATGTAGAGCTTGCCATCCTTCACCACGGCGGTGCGCAGCGCGATGCACATGTCCATGTCGCCGCCCGCGCTGAAATAGCCCACGCCCCCGCCATAGACGCCGCGCTTTTCGGGCTCCAGCTCGTCGATGATCTCCATCGCCCGCACCTTGGGCGCGCCCGAAACCGTGCCCGCGGGCAACCCGGCCAAAAGCGCCGACAGCGCGTCCTCATCCTCGCGCAGCTCGCCCACCACGTTCGACACGATGTGCATCACGTGGGAATAGCGCTCGACGATGAATTCCTCGGTGGGCCGGACCGTCCCGATCTTGGCCACCCGGCCCACATCGTTGCGCCCCAGGTCCAAGAGCATCAGATGCTCGGCCAGTTCCTTCTGGTCCGACAACAGATCGGCCTCCAGCGCGCGATCCTCCTCGGGCGTGGCGCCCCGCTTGCGCGTGCCCGCGATGGGCCGGATCGTGACCTGCCCGCCAAAGACCCGCACCAGGATCTCGGGGCTGGCCCCCACCACCTGGAACGGCCCGAAGTTGAAAAAGAACATGAAGGGCGAGGGGTTGGTGCGCCGGAGCGCCCGGTAGAGCGCAAAGGGCGGCTCGGGAAAATCCTGCGTCCAGCGCTGGGACGGCACGACCTGGAAAATATCGCCCGCGCGGATGTAATCCTTGGCGCGCTCCACGGCGGCCAGGTAATCGGCCTTGGCGAAATTCGACACCGGCTCGGCCACCTTGCGCGCCTCGCCCATCTCGCGGCTGGCCATGGCGGGCGCGCGTTCCAGGTCGCGCAGCGCATCGGCCACCCGCTCGGCCGCCTGCGCATAGGCCGCCCGCGCATTCAACCCCGATGACACCCAGGCGGGCGACACGATCGTCACCTCGCCCTTCACCCCGTCCAGAACCGCGATGACCGAGGGGCGCATCAGCACCGCATCGGGCAATCCCAGCGGATCGGGGTTCACGTCGGGCAGATGCTCGACCAGCCGGATCATGTCATAGCCGAGGTAGCCGAACAGCCCCGCGGCAGCGCCGGGCAGATCCTCGGGCATCTCGATGGCGCTTTCGGCCAGAAGCGCGCGCAGCGCCTCCAGCGGCGGCGCCTCGCAGGGCTCGAAACTGTCGCGGTCATAGCGCGCCGCCCGGTTCAGGCGGCTTGTCCGCCCATGGCATTCCCAGATCAGGTCCGGCTTGCAGCCGATGATCGAATAGCGCCCGCGCACCTCGCCGCCGGTCACGGATTCCAGGATGAAACTGTCCCGCCCCGCATCCGTCAGCTTCATCATCACCGACACGGCCGTATCCAGATCGGCCGCCAGCCGCGCATGGACCAACTGGTTCCTGCCCGCGTTCCAACCCGCCTCGAAGGCGGCGAAATCCGAAATCATGGCCATCAGGGGAACTGCGTGTGAACGGCGTTGATCATCGATTGGTCGAGCCGGATGCCCACCTCGGCCTGCATCGCCTGCCCATAGCCCTCGAAAATGTCCTGCGCCATGGATTGCGCCACGCTCTGCCCGATGATCTGCGTCAGGATCTGGGTCGTCGGATCGTCGCGCGCGGCGGGGTTGATCGCGTCAAGCCGCGCGATCAGCGCCCGGTCGGCACCGGGTACCAGCACCACGTCCCCCGGCTGCGACAGGCGGAACACCTGCGCCACCAGCGTCGGAGGGGCATCGGGGATGAAATCCTGCCGCCGCACCTCTGCCTCCGCACTCACGGAGCCCAGGCTTTCCAGCGTCGCGCCGGTGGCCAGCTGGCCCACCAGTGTCTCGCCCCGTGCCGCCAATTGCTCGCGCAAGACGCCCGCGCGCCAGCTTTCGGCCACGGCCTCGCGCACGTCGTCCAGCGGCGGCAGGGTCGGGGGCACCACCTCGTCGAGCCGCAGCGCGAACAGCCCGCCATCGCTCAACTCCAGAAGCTCGGGGAAATCCCCCTCCTCGGCCAGCCGCGCCGCCTCGCGAAAGGCGTCATAGCCCGCGATCCCGTCTTCGGAGGCAGGGGTCAGCTCGATCGCGCCCAGCCGCATCTCGGTATCGGCGGCCAGCTCTTCGAGCGTCGCGCCCTCGGCCAACAGGTCATCCACAGGATCGCGCAGATCGTCGATCACGCGCCGCGCCGCCTCGGCGGCCAGTTCCGCACGCAATTCCTCCTCCGCCTCCTCGAACGGCACTTCGGAGGCATCGAGAACCGCGTTCACCCGGAACAGCGCCGGTCCCAGCACCGATTGCACCGGCCCGATGATCTCGCTCTCGGTGTCGCTGAAAATCGCCTCCGCAGCTTCCGCCGACAGATCGCCACGGGCCACTTCGCCCAGGTCCACATCCTCCAGCGACAGGCCGCGCTCGGCGACAAGCGTGTCGAAATCCGTCTCGCCCGCCGCGATGGCCGCGAAAGCCGCCTCCGCCGCCGCCTCGTCGATGAAGACCAGCCGCTCCAGCAGACGCCGCTCGGGCTGGCGGTAGAGATCCGCCCGCGCCTCGTAAAGATCGCGCAGCGCGCCCTCGTCGATCTCCATGTCATCCATCAACATGGCGGGCGTGACCCAGGCATAGGTGATCCGCCGCGCCTCGGGGCGGGTGAAGCGGCCGGGGTTCGCCTCGTAATGGGCCACCAGATCCGCCTCCTCCGGCGCGGGCAGGCCCGTGGGCAGATCGGCCTCGGTCAGCGTCAGGATGCTGAAATCCCGCGTCTCGCCCTGGTAGGCGACCAGCGCCTCGGCGATGGCTTGATCGGGCTGCAAGCCGCCCAGAACCGCCACCTGCAACAGGCTGCGCGCGGTATCCTCGCGCATGTCCTCTTCGAATTGAGCAGGCGTCAGCCCGTTCTGGCGCAGCACCTGTTCATAGGCCTCGCGGTCAAAGGACCCGTTGATCCCCTGGAACGCCTCGATCCGCGTGATCTCGCGCGCGACCGCCTCGTCGCCCACCGACAGGCCCATCCGCGCCGCCTCGTTGGCCAGCGCCGCCTGCGCCACCAGCGATTGCAGCACCGCCTGGTCGATGCCTTCGGCCTGCAGGTCCGACAGCGTCACGGGCTGGCGCGTCTGGGCGATGCGGGCGCGGATTTCCTGGTCGAGCGCGCGGGCATAATCCTCCGCCGTGATCTCGATGTCGCCGACGCTGCCGATCCGGCTGCCGCCACCGCTGAAAGACCCGATCCCGAACCCCGCCAGGGCCACGAACAACAGCCCGAGGATGATCCAGACGAAAAGGTTCGAGGCCTTTTTCGCAACCGATTTCGCCATTCTCTGCGGGTCCTTCCTGTTTCGCTCCGTCCGGGCTCAGCCGCCCTTGATTGCGCGGTTGATTACGCGCTCGCGCCCCGCGCGGCAAGGGCCGGGGCCATCGCCCCGGGACCGCTGCCTAGAGATCGAGCGCCGAAAGCCTGTCCACCACTTCGGCAAGCCCCGCCGCATCGGCATTGGCGAATGCGATCCTGAGCGTGGCCTCCGCCTGGCCCGTCCCGCCCTCGGCCCGGCGCGGCCCGAACATCGTGCCCGGCAGCACCAGGAGGGCGGCCTTGTCCACCATCTCGCGCGCCACCACGTCCGACGGCTTGCCAAAGGGGTGGCGCACATAGGCGAAATAGGCCCCGCAGCCCATCAGCTCCCATCCGGGCAGCCGCTGGAACCCTGCCACAAGCGCATCGCGCCGCGCCAGGATCTCGGCGCGTTCGCCCGCCAGCCAATCCTTCAGGTTCCGCATCCCCCACAGCGCCCCGATCTGCCCCACCTGCGGCGGACAGATCGCGACGGTATCAAGGAATTTCTCCACCTCCGCCAGCCGCTGGCCCGACGCCATGATCGCCCCCACCCGATGCCCCGTCAGCCTGTAGGCCTTCGAAAAGGAATAGAGATGGATCAGCGTGTCATCCCAATCGGGATCGGCGAAAAGCCCATGCGGCGCGCCGTCTTGCGAATGGAAATCGCGGTAGGTCTCGTCGAGGATCAGCGCCAGCCCCCGTGTCCGTGCCAGGTCGAAAAACGCCCGCAACAGCTCGGGCGGATATTCCCGCCCCGTGGGATTGTTGGGGCTGACCAGCACGATGGCGCGCGTCCTCTCGGTGACCAGCGCCGCCGCCCGCTCGGGGTCGGGCATCAGGTCGTCGCCCGTGGGCAGGGCCACGCAACCCACGCCTTCCATGTCGAGCCACATCTTGTGATTGAAATAGAAGGGCAGGGGCACGATCACCTCGTCGCCCGCCCCCGCCAGCGTCGACATCACGGCGGTAAAGGCCTGGTTGCAGCCCGCCGTCACCGCCACCTGCTCCGGCGCGATGACCCCGCCATAGGCCGCCGACCATTGCGCGGCCAGTTCGGCGCGCAACTCCGGCATCCCCAGGACCGGGCCATAGAGATGCGCCGCCGGATTCTCCATCAGCGCATCGGCCATGGCCTGCGCCAGCCCCCGGGGCGGCGGATCGACCGGCGCCGCCTGGCTCAGCAGGATCAGCGGCTGTTCGGGCGAAAACCTCTTGCCCTCGATCCAGCGCCGCGCCTCCATCACCGGCGGGGCAAAGGTGCGCCTGTAGGTCGGGTTGATCGGCTGCATCATGCCTCTTCCGGCACCGCCTCGCGCGGCGCGCGTCTTCTCTGTTTCAAAAATATCCCCGCCGGAGGCTCCCGCAGCAAACGCCCGCGCAAAGATGCGATCTCCGCAAATCGCCCAAAGCCTGCCGGTGGCCGCTCAGAACGGGATCTCGTCGTCCACATCCCCGCCGCCGCCATAGCCGCCGCCACCGCTCGGGCCGCCCCTGTCGTCGGGATAGCCGCCGCCGCGGTCGTCGCCATAGCCGCCCGAGGCGCCGCCGCCATAGCCGCCGCCGCCACCACCGCTGCCGCCGCCGTCACGCCCGTCCAGAAGCGTCAGCTCGCCCCGATAGGGCCGCAGCACCACTTCCGTCGAATACCGGTCCTGCCCCGACTGGTCTTGCCATTTGCGGGTTTCGAGCTGCCCCTCGATATAGACCTTGGACCCTTTGCGCAGGTATTGCTCGGCGATCCGCGCCAGCGGTTCGGAAAAGATCGCGACCGAATGCCATTCGGTCTTTTCGCGCCGCTCGCCGGTGTTGCGGTCCTTCCAGTTCTCCGAGGTGGCGATGCGCAGGTTGCAGACCTTGCCGCCATTGGGAAAGCTGCGCACCTCGGGGTCGCGGCCCAGGTTTCCGATCAGGATCACCTTGTTGACGGATCCGGCCATGTCTCTTTCTCCCCGTTCTGGCAAATGCTGGCCCCGATCCGAGTCGGCGGCGCGTATCGCTTAGATCATCCTGCCATGGTCAAGAAAAGGTTAAAGGCGTCCCTTGCACCCCGTCCAAATGCCGTCACGCTGGAAATCCGGGCCGAATTGGCGTATTTCCCGCGCGATGCGCCGATCCCTGTCGCCCCTTCGCGCCCTCCTGTCGCGCCGCCTTCTGGCGGCCGCGCTCCTTTTGTGCGCGGCCCATCCCCTCCATGCCGACCCGATGGAGCGGATCAACCGCGCGCTCGGCGTGATCGACAGCCGCGCCTCGACGCAATACGCGGCCTCCGTCCGGCTCCGGCCCGATTTCGACCCCGACGCCGCCGCCATCCCCCGCTTCGAGGGGCGCTATGACGGCCCCTGGCTCGAGGTCGCCCGCGCCGCCGCCCGCCGCCATGGCATCCCCGAGGATCTGTTTTTGCGCCTCGTGCAACAGGAATCGGGTTGGAACCCCGAGGCCGTCAGCCATGCGGGTGCCATTGGCTTGGCCCAGCTCATGCCCGATACGGCGGCGCTTCTCGGCGTCGATCCGCACGACCCGACCGCCAATCTCGAAGGGGGCGCGCGCTATCTCGCCCTGCAATTCCGCGATTTCCGCCGCTGGGATCACGCGCTCGCCGCCTATAACGCGGGGCCCGAGGCGGTGCGCGAACATGACGGCATCCCGCCCTATGCCGAAACGCAGGATTACGTGCGCATCATCCTCGGCTCATCGTGATCCATCCTTCGGCTCCGGCCCGCGCCTTGGCGGATCGGCCAGGTGCTCCTCCGCCCCCAATCTCCGGCGCAAGGCCCGCCGTCCCCGGCTCAACCGCGATGTGACCGTGCCAAGCGGCAGACCCGTCGCCGCCGCGATCTCGGCATAGCTCAACCCCTCGATTGCCCGCAGCCGCAACAGCGCGCCCTGCGCCTTAGGCAGATCGTCCAGCGCGGCCAAGGTCCTGCCTGCCGCCAGATCCGCCTCCGGCCCGGCACATTCATCCGCCGTCTCGTCGGGGTCTTTGGCATCTTGCGTCCCGTCACCGTGCGGCACGGCCCGCCCCCGGCTGCGCGCGCAATTCCTGAGCGTGGCAAAGGCATAGGCGCGCAGATCGCTGACCGGGGCGGCATCGCTCGCGCCCGCCTGCGCCATGGCCAGCCGCGACCAGACCCTGAGCAGGGTGTCCTGCACCAGGTCATCGGCATCCTCCACCGACCGGCTCAGGCGGCGCGCGCTCCGGCGCAGATCGGGCAATAGCGCGGCAAAGGCCCGTGCCGTGGCGGGCGGGCGTCCTTCGCTGTCGGGACCGGGGCAGGGGGCTTGCATCGGGCGATCTCCTCTCGCGGCTGGCCGCACCAGCACCGCCCATCCCGTCCCCCCGCACAAGCCCGCCGCGCCATCCCCCGCGCGCTTGCGCCATGCGCCGCCCATCCTCGGCGGCCTTCCGCGTGTCGCAGCGTCGCGCAGCCCACCCTCGGCGGGACACCGCGCGCGGCACCTTCCCCTTGGGCAAACCGCCGCCACCCCGTCACGCCCTGCAGACGGGCCGGGATCAAACCAGCGCCCGCCCGCGTCTTCCTCCCCGAGGGCGGCACACTGCCTTCACCGTCCAACAGACACCAGGAGACCTGACAGATGACACCGAAACACCGCTTCCGCTTCCGCACCGCCCGCGCGCTCTTTCACGGCGCGCTGATCCTCGGCCTCGTGGGGGCAGGCCATGCCATGGGGCAGGGGCTTGTCCTCGATGCCGATGGCGATGGCCTCGTCAGCTACGGCGAAGCACAGGCAGCCCTGCCCGACCTGACCGAGGCGGAATTCGCCGCCCTCGACGCCAATGGCGACGGCATGCTCAACGCCGAGGAAATCGCCGCCGCCGAAGAGGCAGGCCTGATCCCGGCCGGTTGACCCGATCCTTCGTACGAAGGATCGCAGACCCCGAAAATTCGTACGAATTTTCGGGGTCACCCCCCAAAGTTTCGCCTTGGACCCCGCCTCTCGCGGTCAGACGCCGCGCGCGATGGCCGCAACACCCGTCCGCGCCAGCCGCACCTCGCCCAGGGGGCGCATCAGGTCGCAAAAGGCATCGACCTTTTCCGGCGTGCCCGTGATCTCGAAGACGAAACTCTGCAGGGTGGAATCGACCACGTTGGCGCGGAAAATCTCGGCGATGCGCAACGCCTCGACCCTGTGCTCGCCCTTGGCGATGACCTTGATCAGCGCCAGTTCCCGGCTGACGAAGGGCCCCTCGACCGTCAGGTCATGGACCTCGTGCACGGGCACCATGCGTTCGAGCTGCATCTTGATCTGGTTGATCACCTGCGGCGTGCCGCTCGTCACGATCGTGATGCGCGACCGATGGCCTGCGCGGTCCACCTCGGCCACGGTCAGGCTCTCGATATTGTAGCCCCGCCCGGAAAACAGGCCGATCACGCGCGCCAGCACGCCCGCCTCGTTCTGCACCAGCACCGCCAGCGTGTGGGTCTCCACCGTGTCGGACATGTGGCTGCGAAGATCATAGGCGGAATGGCTCGACGAGCCTTTCTCGATGTTGAGCGGTGACATGGGCGGCCCCTGGCATGAAAACGGCCCGCCCGGTTTAGCCGGGCGGGCCGCGATGGGAAAGGGTGCAATTGCCCTATTCGGCAGGTGCCGCCGCCTTCAGCACCCCATGCTCGCTGCGCAGGCCCAGGTAGATGCACAGGCACAAAGCCAAAAGCACCAGCGTGAAGGGCAGGCCGGTCGAGATCACCATCGCCTGAAGCGAGGCAAGGCCGCCCCCGATCAACAGCGCGATCGCCACCAAGCCCTCGAAGGTGCACCAGAACACCCGCTGCGGCACGGGCGCGTCGATCTTGCCGCCCGCCGTGATCGTGTCGATCACAAGGCTGCCACTGTCCGACGAGGTGACGAAGAACACGATCACCAGCACGATGGCCAGCGTCGAGGTTATCCCGGCCAGCGGCAGGCCCTCGAGCATGGCAAAGAGCGACAATTCCGGGCTGTAGCTCTCGATCACATTGGCCATGACCGCCGAGCCTTCGGGATCGGCCACCATGTCGTTGATCGCCGCCCCGCCAAAGACCGACATCCACAACACGCAGACCAGCGAGGGGATGATCAGGACGCAGGTCAGGAATTCGCGCACCGTCCGGCCCCGGCTCACCCGGGCGATGAACATGCCGACAAAGGGCGACCAGCTGATCCACCACGCCCAATAGAATGCCGTCCACCCCTCCCGGTAGCCGTCATCCTCGCGCCCGAACGGGTTCGACAGCGGCACGATCTCCTGCGCATAGGCGACCAGCCCGCGCCCGAATTCCGTCAGGATCGCCGTGGCCCCCGCGGCAAAGAGCACGAAGAGCAGCAACAGGACCGCCAGCACCATGTTGACCTCCGACAGGACCTTCACCCCGCCATCCAGCCCGCGCAGCACCGAGACAAGCGCGATGGCCGTGATGCCGATGATCAGGATGACCTGCATGGTCGTGGTATTGGCGATGCCATAGACATGTTCGAGCCCCGCATTGGCCTGCTGCGCGCCCAGGCCCAGCGATGTCGCAAGCCCGAAGAGCGTGGCGAAAACGGCAAGAATGTCGATGACATGCCCCCACCAGCCCCAGACCCGTTCCCCCAGGAGCGGGTAAAAGGCCGAGCGGATCGATAGCGGCAATCCCTTGTTGTAGGTGAAAAGCGCCAGCGCCAAGGCCACCACCGCATAGATCGCCCATGGATGCAGCGCCCAATGATAGGATGTGGCGGCCAAGGCCATCCGCCGCGCCTCCTCCACATTGGCCGCGATCAGCGCGCCGTTCTCGTCAAAGGGCCTGACCGCGCCGAGCGGCGCATCGCCCCAGGGCGTGCCGAAATAATAGGCGGGCTCCAGCACCCCGAAAAACATCAACCCGATGCCCATGCCTGCGGCAAACAGCATCGCGAACCAGCCCGTATAGGAATAATCGGGCGTGGCCTCCGCACCGCCAAGCCGGACCTTGCCCACCGGCAGCACGATCAACGCAAGGCAAAAAAGGACAAAGACATTGGCCGACAGCAGGAAAAACCAGTCGAACCCCGATGTCAGCGCGGGCCTGAGCCAGCCGAAGAAATCGGCCGCCTGTCCCGGTGCCAGCAGCGCATAGGCCACGAAAGCCACCACCGACAGGCCCGAGATCGCAAAGACCGGGTTGTGGATGTCGAACCCGATGGGGCCGACGCTGCCCTCGATATTGTCCTGCCCGATGTCGTACTCCGTCTCGATCGGATCGTGATGCCCGTCCGGGTCCGGGATGCCCTGCACGGCCATCGTCTCTGTCTGCGTATCGCTCATCTGCGGTTCCTTTTTCCTGTTCTTGGGGGGCGCGGCGACCTCAGTCGCGCACCACCATCACCGACACTTGGCTGTGCCGCGCGATGCGCCCGCCATGGCTGCCAAGATCGAAGCGGCGCGGAATATGAGAGCCCATCACCACCAGATCGGCCCCCAGGAGCCCGAGCGCCTTTTCCAGCGCCCGGTCCAGCTCCGCCGCCGGGTCGGGCACCGTCACGGGATGGGTCTCGATCTGTCGCAGATCATGCAGCTCCGCCTGCATCGCCGCGAATTTCGCCAGCTTTTCGGCATAGTCCTGCGGGTCATGCGCGACGCTGCCCGGCTGCGATGCGGTGACCCCCACATAGGTCACGCGCGCCCCGTAATGCTTGGCCAGATCGCCCGCGACCTTCAGCGCGCCCTCCAGCTTCGCAAGATGGGCAAGATCGACCGGCACCATGATATGTCCGAACAAGACGCCCCTCCGTTTCCCTGGCGATAGCGATGAAAAGGGGGCGCTGGATCGTGTCCCGACCGCCAGTCGATCGAGAGGGAAGCACCCTTTTGCGACATTTTTCTGTCGTAATCAGGCTAACATCCATGAACTTAAGTGCAACCCCCGTCACGGCGATCCGGCCAATAACCTCCGCGGCGCAAAAGAAAACGGGCCCCGAAGGGCCCGCTTGTCCGTCTCGCATCGGGGCAGGGGGATCAGACCAGAACGCCGCCTTCGGCCCCGATCACGCCCTTGGTCTCCGCCTCGCCCAAGAGCATCTCGTTATGCGCCTTGCCCGACGGGATCATCGGGAAACAATTCTCGTGCTTCTCGACGAGGCAGTCAAAGATCACCGGACCATCATACTCCAGCATCTCCATGATCGCATCGTCCAGGTCCTTGGGGTCCTTGCACAAGATGCCCTTGCAGCCAAAGGCTTCGGCCAGCTTCACGAAATCGGGCAGCGCCTCGGACCAGCTGTGCGAATAACGCTCGCCATGCAGCAATTCCTGCCACTGGCGCACCATGCCCAGACGCTCGTTGTTGAGGATGAACTGCTTGACCGGCAGGCGATACTGCACCGCGGTGCCCATCTCCTGCATGTTCATCAGCCAGCTCGCCTCGCCCGCCACGTTGATCACCAGCGCGCCCGGATGCGCGATCTGCACCCCGATGGAGGCCGGCGTGCCATAGCCCATGGTCCCCAGGCCCCCCGAGGTCATCCAGCGGTTGGGGTCCTCGAAGCCCAGGAATTGCGCCGCCCACATCTGGTGCTGGCCCACTTCGGTCGTGATGTAGCGATCCCGCCCCTTGGTCAGGGCCTCCAGCCGCTCCAGCGCGTATTGCGGTTTGATCGTGGCCTCGGAATTCTTGTAGGTCAGGCACTTGACCGCGCGCCACTCGTTGATCTGGCTCCACCACTTGGACAGCGCGCCCTTGTTGGTCCTGGACCCGCGCGCCTTCCAGACACGCAGCATCTCGGCCAGAACCTCGGTCACATCCCCGATGATCGGGAAATCGGCGTGGATCACCTTGTTGATCGAGGACGGGTCGATATCGACATGCGCCTTTTTCGAGCCGGGGCTGAAATCCGCGATCCGGCCCGTGATCCGGTCATCGAACCGCGCGCCGATGTTGATCATCAGATCGCAGCCGTGCATCGCAAGGTTCGCCTCGTACAGCCCGTGCATCCCCAGCATGCCGAGCCAGTTCTTGCCCGAGGCCGGATAGCTTCCCAGACCCATCAGCGTCGATGTGATGGGGAAATCGGTCTCGGCCACCAGCTCGCGCAACAGCGCGCTCGCGCGCGGGCCCGAATTGATCACGCCGCCCCCGGTGTAGAAAACCGGGCGCTCGGCCTGTTCCATCGCTTCGACCAGCGCCTCGATCATCGCCGGATCGCCCTTGGTGCGCGGTTGGTAATGCGCGACCTTGGCCTGGGGCTTTTCCACATAGGTGCCGGTGGCGAATTGCACGTCCTTGGGGATATCGACCAGAACCGGGCCGGGGCGGCCCTGCGTGGCGATATGAAAGGCCTGGTGGATCGTGTCCGACAATTGGTCGGTATCCTTCACCAGCCAGTTCATCTTGGTGCAGGGGCGCGTGATGCCGACCGTATCGGCCTCCTGGAACGCGTCCGAACCGATCATGAAGGTCGGAACCTGCCCCGTCAGCACCACGATCGGGATCGAATCCATCAGCGCATCGACCAGGCCCGTCACCGCATTGGTCGCACCCGGCCCCGATGTCACCAGCACGACGCCCGGCTTGCCGGTCGAGCGCGCATAGCCCTCGGCGGCATGGACCGCGCCCTGTTCGTGCCGCACAAGGATGTGGCGGATGTTGTTTTGCTGGAAAATCTCGTCGTAGATCGGCAGCACGGCCCCGCCGGGATAGCCGAATACGACCTCGACGCCCTGATCCTTCAGCGCCTCGACCACCATTTTCGCGCCGGTCATCTGCCGTGTCATCGCGCCTGTCCTTCTCTTGTCGACATCTACGTCCCGCGGGCTTGTCGCGTGGCGCCCGCATGGCCACTGGCATAAAAAAACCCCCGGCTTCGATCCGAGGGCGCATGGGAGACCGGTATGGTTGCCGTCACCGACCCATGCGCATGATCCCTACAAGTACGAGAATGGAGGTCATCTGACCGCGCCCCTTCGCCAAGTGACCGGGAAACTAGGCAAGCCCTCCGCTTGCGTCAACCGCAAAAGGCACGATTCCTTTCGTCTCGGGCACCCGCCGCGCAACGAACGGAAAGGGAAAGCTTGCAGCTAACAAGATTCGTGCTCGCCCGATTTGCGCCCCCGTGGCGGGGCCTCTGCAACGATCTGCCGCAGCTTTTGGCGTCATTTCGCGCTTTGCGGCTCAACTTTTGGGCGAAACACCCCTCGAATTCTCGATTTTGGTAAGATCATTTTACAAAAAGTGACGGTTTGGGGGCGAAAACCTGTTTCCGGGGCGAAACCACCGCGCTAGGGTGCGGGCACTTCGTGGGGCCAACCCACGACCGCGGCCCGAGGGGGGTCGCGGGTATTCCATCATCCGGGGAGGATACCGTATGGATCGTCGTTCGTTCCTGAGAACGTCCGCAATTGGTGGCGCGGCCGCCGCAACCACCACCTTGGCTGCACCCGCCATCGCGCAGGGCAACCGCACGCTCACCCTCGTCACGTCGGTTCCCGACGGTTTCGCGGTTTTCGATGACGCGGCACAACTCGCCATCGACTACATCACCGCCATGACCGACGGCCAGCTGTCGTTCAACAAGATGCCCGCAGGCAGCCTCGTGGGCGCCTTCGAGGTGTTCGACGCCGTGTCCGCCGGCCAGGCCGACCTGTATCACTCGGCAGAATACTACTTCCTGAACCAGCACCCGGCCTTCGCCTTCTTCACCGCCGTGCCCTTCGGCATGACGGCACAGGAAATGGCCAACTGGTACTACCGTCGCGGCGGTCAGGAACTGCACGACAACCTGTCCTCGCTCTTCAACCTCAAGCCGCTGATGTGCGGTCAGACCGCGATGCAGCCCGGCGGCTGGTTCAACATCGAGATCAACTCGGTCGAAGACCTGCAGGGCCTGCGCTTCCGCATGCCCGGCCAGGGTGGCCAGGTGCTGGGCCGTCTGGGCGCATCCGTCCAGAACATCCCCGGCGGTGAAATCTACCAGGCCCTCGCGTCGCGTCAGATCGACGGTGCGGAATGGATCGGCCCCTATGCCGACGAGCGCATGGGCTTCCAGGAAGTCACCAACATCTACTACGCCGCAGGTTTCCACGAGCCGGGCTCGACCCTCTCGCTCGTGTTCAACCTCGAGATCTGGGAATCGCTGACGCCCCAGCAGCAGACCATCTGCAAGGTCGCCTGCGAGGCCGCTCACGCCCAGAACACCGCCCTCTCGCTGGCCGAGAACGGTGCGGCACTCGCCCGTCTGCAGGCCGCAGGCGTGCAGGTTCGCCAGTTCCCCGAGGATGTCTGGGATGCCTTCGGCACCGCAGCCGCCGAAGTCCGTCAGGAAAACATGGGCGACCCGATCTACGCCGAGATCGCCAACAGCGTCTTCGCCTCGATCGAGGAATCCTCGGGCTGGTACGAAATCGCCGACGGCGAATTCATGCGCCAGCGCAACCGCGTCAACAACGCGGGCTGATCCGGGCAGATGCCTTGAACCGTCCGGCCCCTCGTGGGCCGGGCGGACCCATTCTTGACATGACCAAGACATGTGACGCGCCCCTTGCCGGGGCCGCGTGCCAGGGGGCCACCGCATGATCGACTTCATCCTTTGGGTGCTTCAGAATATCGCGCTCGCGCCATATTACCTGTTCACCGCGATCACCAATCCGGGGGCCTGGCTCGACTGGTCGAACCCCGAAGCCGTGATGCGCTTCATCTATTACGGGGCCTCGGTCGAACTCTTCTTCGTCGTCATCACGACGGCGCTCGTCATCACCCTTCTGGGAATGTTCTGGAACCGCGAAATCCTCTGGGCCGCGGTCCGCATCCTCGAAACCTTCGCCAATGCGGTGGGCCGCACCGCCGCCTGGGCGGGCCTCGTCATGGTCCTGATCCAGGTGATGATCGTCTTTTTGCAGCGGATCTTCCGCGTGGCCGAAATCCAGCTCGGGCCGCTCGGCACCGCCTTTGCCCAGGACCTCAGCTGGTGGGCCGAGGGGCTCAAGTTCTACAACGCCCTCGTCGTCTGTCTCTGCGTCTCCTACACCTTCGTGCAGGGCGGGCATGTGCGCGTCGACCTCGTCTATTCGGCGGTGAAATTCCGCACGAAAAAGGTGATCGACATGGTCGGCTGCCTGATCTTCATGCTGCCCGCGATCACGCTCACCTATCTCTATTCGTGGTTCTTCATGTGGCGTCACCTGATGACGCCCTCGGTCACCTCGACCTCCGATCTTGACCGGATGGTCGCGCAATCGCGCATCTTCCGCTGGAACGTGGAAACCATCGGCTTCAGCCCCAACGGCTTCAACGCCTATTTCCTGTTCAAGATCCTGATCGTGCTCTTCTGCGTTCTGGTCTTCATCCACGCCATCGCGTTCTTCTGGCGCTCCTACCTCGAATGGGTCGAGGGCGAAGCGAGCGAGAACAAGTATCTCGACCGCGACAAGACCGGCGACGAGGCCGAAGACCTCGAGCACGCCATTCACTCCGGGTCCACCTGATCCAAACGACACGCCGCCGCGACACAAAGCGCTCGAGCAAAGGGACGTAACAGCATGCTTTTCGGATTGGATGGGGTCGAGATCGGTCTTGTGATCGTCTTCCTGACCCTCTTCGCCGCGATCCTGACCGGCTTCCCGGTCGCTTTCGCCATCGCCGGGGCAGGGGTGATCTCCTTCGCGATCATCGCCGCCCTCGACAGCGCAGGCCTCCTGATCCATCAGGCCATCGATACGGGCTCCGCCGAATACCGCGCCCTCGTGGCCGATGGGGTCATACGCGACGCGATATCCGTCTTCCGATACCCCGAATTGCCACGGATCGAGGAACCGGTCTTCCCCGGCGGCTGGGAACAGGCGCTCGAACGCAACATCTCCTTCATCGTCAACCGCATGAACGAGCGCGTGATCGCGGGCCAGTCGATCGAGACGCTTCTCGCCGTTCTCATGTTCGTCATGATGGGCATCGTCCTCGAACGCTCCAAGATCGCCGAGGATCTGCTGACCACCATGGCGCGCGTCTTCGGCCCGCTGCCGGGCGGTCTGGCCGTCTCCATCGTGATCGTGGGGGCCTTCCTCGCGGCCTCCACCGGGATCGTGGGCGCGACCGTGGTGACCATGGGCCTCCTGGCCCTGCCCACCATGTTGCGCAACAACTACTCGCCCGAGCTTGCCACCGGCGTCATCGCCGCCTCGGGCACGCTGGGCCAGATCATCCCGCCCTCGATCGTGATCGTTCTTCTGGGCACGCTGGTGGGTGACCTCTACGCCACCGGCCAGGAAACCCGCGCCGTTCTCGCCGGCTGCACCGATGCGCTGACCTTCCTTGGCGCTCCGGCGGTCCTGTCGGTCGGTACGCTCTTCCAGGCGGCGCTTCTGCCCGGTCTCTTCCTCGCCTTCCTCTACGGGGCCTATGCCTTCGGCTTCGCGCTCCTGCGCCCGGCCTCCGCACCGCCCGTGGTGATGGAAGGCGGCGGCGGCGAACCCGTCACCCGCAAGGAGGCGCTGACCTGGTATCTCTTCGCGCCCGTCGGCCTGATCTTCGCCGTCGTCCTCGCCGCCTCTGGCGGGATCGTGGGCAGCCAGTCGATCACCGTCTCGGACTATGCCGAGAATGACAGCTCCGGCATCCTGCGCACCAATGTCTCCGAACAATGCCAGGCCTCGATGATCGACCTGCATGGCCAGGACCGCTGGGACGAATCCGTGGCAGCCCGCGCCGCCATGGCCGATGCGGGCCAGACCGGCGAAGCCGTCCTCCTGACCGAGGAAGAACTGGTCGCCGCCCGTGCCGCTGCGCTCGAGAACGCACCGCCCATCGGGGCAGGCGTGGCCGTGGTCTTCACGCTCCTCTCGCTCGTCCTGATCCTCGCGCGCGGCGTCTCGCCCTCGTCCAACCCCGCACCGCTGATCGCGGGTGGCATGGGCGTCATCCTCGCGCTGATCGCGGATATCCTCTTCATCTCGCCGCTGTCCTCCAGCGGATCGACCTTCCTGATCCTCGCGATCCCCTTCTTCCTGACGCTCTATGGATGCCGGGTCGCGATGGGACGGCTCTCGCAGAATGACCTTCTGCGCGTGGTCTTCCCGCCGCTCGTTCTGATCGTGGCGGTTCTGGGCTCGATCCTCGGCGGCATCACCAACCCCACGCCCGCCGCGGCGCTGGGGGCGGCAGGGGCCATCATGCTGGCCGCCTATCGCAAGCTGAAAGAGGAAAACGGCAAGTCCAAGATCGTGATCTGGGCCTCCTTCGCGCTCGTGATCATGATCCTCTTCGGCGTGAACTTCGACCTGCGCATCACGCGCAGCGACGTTCCGCTGCAGGACTGGATCGCCTATATCATCGCGCAGGGCGCCTATCACTTCGCCTTCTTCGGCCTCCTGTTCAGCTGCTGGGTCCTGTTCCGCTCGAACATCCTGGCCCCTGTCGTGCGCGAAACGGCCAAGGTCACCTCGATGGTCTTCACCATCCTGATCGGCTCGCAGCTCCTGAACCTCGTGCTCATCTCCTTCGGGGGTGAGCATCACATCCAGGCCTTCCTGCGCAGCTTCGACAACGAGATGATCGTCTTCCTCGTCGTGATGCTGATCCTCTTCATCCTCGGCTTCGTGCTCGACTTCCTCGAGATCATCTACATCGTGGTCCCCATCGTGGGTCCGGTGATCTATGGCGGCACGCTCGACCCGGCCTGGGTGACGATCATGATCGCGGTCAACCTGCAGACCTCCTTCCTGACGCCACCTTTCGGCTTCGCGCTCTTCTACCTGCGCGGCGTCGCGCCAAAATCGGTGACGACGGGCCACATCTACCGGGGCGTCATTCCCTTCGTCGGGATCCAGGTGATCGGTCTGGGCCTCCTGTGGCTCTTCCCGGGCATCGTGACGATCTTGCCGCGCCTCCTTGGCTGAGGGCAGGGCAGTCACCGGAAAAAGCCAAAGGCCGCCCCGAAACGGGCGGCCTTTGTGCTTTCCGAAAGGTAAATCCAGAAATCGCGGCGTTAACCTTGGTTAAGCCCCGCCGCGCCCGGCAAGGCATTCTTAACCCTGATCAAGGTTGATATTCCCTTGCCCGCGCATGCCCGCCTTAACCTTTCGTCAGGAAAGTCCTCGTGGCCTTAACCGTTCCGAAAGCTTTGGCGCGTGCTGTTAACCGATTGTCAGGACCTTTGCGGGCCCTCACTCCTCCGACCGCAGGTCGGGCAGGGTGATCTGCGCCACCTGCTGCGCGATCGGTTCGACCGACAGCGGATGGATCTGGTTCGAATAGCCGTCCGGGTCCCCGATGGGTTGCCATTGCCCGTCGACATAGACCTCCAGCGCCGGGAAACCGGCCTTGTAGCCCATCTTGGACGACCCCGGCACCCAATAGCCCAGGTAGACAAAGGGCAATCCCGCCTCGCGCGCCAGCGCCACATGGTCCAGGATCACATGGGTTCCAAGGCTGTCGGCCATCCGGTCCGGGTCGAAAAACGAATAGACCAGGCTCAACCCGTCATCGAGGATATCGGTCAGGCAAACCGCCACCAGCGGCGCCTCCTCGCCCTGGCTCGGCAGGCTTTCGTCGCGGTATTCGATCACCCGCGTGCGGACCGGCGTTTCCTCGATCATCGCGGCGAATTCGAACACATCCATGTCTGCCATCCCGCCATCGGCATGCCGCGCATCCAGATAGCGCCGGAACAGCGCATATTGCGCCTCCGTCGCCCAAGCCGACCGCGCACCGCGCTGCAAGCCTGAGTTGCGCTTCAACACCCGGCGATGGGCCTTTTTCGGCACGAAATCCGCCACCCGGATGCGCGCCGAAAGACAGGCCGCGCAATCGGTGCAGGACGGCCGGTAGAGCACATTCTGCGAGCGACGAAAACCCTGCTTGCTCAAGGCGTTATTGAGCTTTTCCGCCTGCTCGCCCTGCAGCGCGGTGAACAGCTTTCGCTCCCTGCGCCCATCGAGATACGGGCAGGTTTGCGGGGCCGTCACATAGAATTGCGGCGCAATGGGAAGGGTGTGGCGCATGCGTCTTTTCCGGCCGAAGCCGCGTGGTCAGTTCAGCCAGAGGGTGCACCAGCCCAACGGGCGCCCGCAACAGTTTTTTAGGCAAGGATTGACCGATGCCATCGTTGCTTGCGTCACCGCCCCGGCCGGTTGATCGCCGCCGATCCGATGAGCAGGTCATGCAGCCCCTGGTGCCGCGCGCCAAAGGCCATCATCAGGATCGAGATCACCTGCAAGATGACAAAGCCCGTCGCCACCATGTAGCCCAGCGTATGCACCACGGCCTCGCCCCCCGACAGCCGCGCCCCCGTCGCGCCCCGCAGTTCGAGGTTCATCAACCTCATCCCCCAAGTCGCTGATCCATAAGCGATAGTTCCTGCGCGATACAGGAAATTGGTCATGATGAAAGCCAGCGGCCAGATCCACCACAGTGCCGTCAGCGTCAAAAGCCCCAGCACGAAGGTGATGGCGGTCACGATGACCACATCCACCAGCCAGGCGAACAGCCGCTTGGCCGGAACACCCTCGTAAAAGGCGGCGTCATAGTCAGGGTCGGGCAGGGTCGTAGGCATGATCCGGGACATGGCGCGGCTCCGCGTGAAAGGAAAGGGGAAAGACTGCAAAAAACGCCCCGCCGCACAAGCGGCAGGGCGCAGGCGCGGGGCGGTTCAGGCCTCGCTGCCGTCGGTCGTCTGGCGGCCACTCCTTGCGCGGTCATCCATGAACTGGTCGAATTCCGCCTTGTCCTTGGCCTCGCGCAGGCGCTGCAAGAAGGCCTCGAACGCGTCTTGTTCCTGCTCCAGGCGGCGCAGCGTGTCGGCCTTGTAGGCGTCAAAGGCGCTGTTGCCGGAGGTCCGGTTGACACCATGGTTGGCGGTGCGGCGGCGGGACGAGCAGGAAGAATTGAACATGCGTTTGCTCCAGATCATGTAGGCAAGAAGGGCAAGGCCGATGGGCCAGAACAGGATGAAGCCCAGCACCATGGCCGCGATCCACGCGCCCTTGCCGCGCTGATCGAGCCACTCTTCGGCACGCGAAAACCAGCCGCGCGCATCGCGCATGGGGCCGGTATTGGTCAGGGTGTCGGTCATCGGCGTCTCCTCTGTGGGGATGTTAATGTTAAACACATTCACACAGATGGGAGATCGCCTCCGATCATCAAGAGGGGCGGGGCGAAAAAAGTAAAAAAGCTTCACATCGACGGATCGGACGTATGGCTCTTGCCTTTTCGCCCATGCCTGCGCTATCCCGCCGCGAACGGACAGTTGGCCGAGTGGTCGAAGGCGCACGCCTGGAAAGTGTGTAGGCGGGGAACCGTCTCGAGGGTTCGAATCCCTCACTGTCCGCCACTACCCTTCCGATAACGCTTTGATTGAATTTTTGTTCCTCCGCCGTGCCCTGGTCAGGGTATCGCGCGGGGTATCATTTGGCGCCGGAGCAACGATTCCGATACTGACCTGCTCCCCGGATTGTCCTTGATCAGAAGTTAAGTCGGTTCCGTGTTTGGTCCTTCTCTGACCGGTTGAAGTATTCCCGTGGCGTAAGCCCATCGAGGCTCGTGTGCGGGCGGTGGTGATTGTCGTCGTCGCGCCATGCCGCAATCAATTGGCGGGCATGGCGCAGCCCGACGAAGAGGTGCTCGTTCAGGCATTCGTCCAGGAGCCTGCCGTTGATGGGGAAGACGGCCGCCCGCGGGATGAACTCCTGAACGAGACGCGGTTCCCGTCCCTGGGCCATGCCCGCGCCACGCTCGCGGCCTAGCGCAAGGACAACAACACCGAACGCCCCCATTCCCCCTCGGCTGGCAGACCCCAGCCGAGTTCGCCAAGACCTACACCCCGCAACGGGGCCTGACGCTGCGCAACCTGCAAAGCTCCGCGCCAGCCCCCGTTGCCCAACCCGCCCAAGCAGGCAAAACTCAAACCCGGAGCCCCGCTCACGCTGGATAAAAGTTGGAGGCAACGTCAGGCCTGGTGCGGATCGGGAAGCGGGCCTAGGTATCCGCGCGCGGCAAACCCGTCTGCGCCTTGGTCGGCCCTTTGGCGGGTGAGCCTGGTTCCGGGTCGCGCGACGCAGGATCTCAACCCTCGCCGCGAAACCGCGCGATCAGTTCGGTGGGAAGCGGCGCCGATTTCAGGCCGCGCGCGGGATCTCTCACTGTCCAGACCCGGGTCTCGAAACCCTCGACGCAGAGCGTTGTGCCCTTTGTCAGCCTGTGGCGGATGTCGAAGCTGCGCTCCTTGATCTCGGCCACCTCTGTCGTGATCTCGACATCCTCGCCGTAGCGGCAGGGCACCTTGAAGATCGCGCGTGTGTCGACCAGCGGACAGCCGGCGGCAGCGAAGCGCGCCAGCATCTCTTGCTTGGGCCAGCCCGCTGCCTCGTAGAGCATCGTCGTACCGTGATCGAACCAGCGAAAGAATTGCGGGTTGAAGACGATGCCCGCAGGGTCGCAATCGCCCCATTCGATCCGGCGCTTGAGGGTGTTCGACAACATCACTTTCCCCTTTCGTCAAAGACCCGTTTGGCCTTCATCTGCGATTTCGGCAGCGAGTTGGGAGCCACCACTTGCACCCCGCATCGGATTTCGCAGCGGCTGCGGATTTCCCTTGCGACAGCCCCCGCCGCCGAGGCATCGCGGTGTTCGATCGTGACGGTCATCACGTCCAGGCCATCCTCTTGGGTGCGCAGATGGATCTGGAACTCGTCGCCGGTGCCTTGGACGGCGCGCACGGCCTCTTCGATCTGGACCGGGAAGAACTTGATGCCGCGCAGGTTGATCAGATCGTCGGCGCGCCCCGTCATGCAACCCAAGGCCTTGGTATGATTGCGCCCGCAGGCACAGGGTTCCGCGCTCAGGGTGGTGTAATCGCCCACGAGAAAGCGCAGCTGCGCCGAGCTTTCCGAGGTCAGGTTGGTGCAGACCGACAGTCCCTTTTCGCCCTCGCGCGTCACCGCCAGCGTATCGGCATCGACGGTTTCCCAAAGCTGGATGTCGTCCATCAGGTGGATGAAGTTCCGCTCGCCCGACTGGTATTCAGGGCAGGAATAGCCGCCGCAATGCGGGCTTGCCTCGGTGCAGCCATAGAATTCGATCGCCGTGGCCGCCCAGAGCGACTGCAGCTTTTCGATCGTGCCCGCGACGCCCGAGAAGGGCTCACCGCCGGTGACGATCCATCTGATCGAGGAGTCGGCGGGATCGCGCCCCATCTCCTGCATGACGCGCGCGAGGTAGAAGGCGTAAGACGGCGTACAGACCAGCGTTGTCGGATTGAACCGCTCGATAAGGGCGGCGCGGGCGGGCCCGTCCATGCCGCCACCGGGGATCACCGGGAGGTTCATCGCCTGCAAGGTGTATTGCACACCCCATGCAAAGACATGAGGCCCGAAACCGACCATGGGGATCGCGCTATCGCCCTTGCGCAGACCACCTGAATAGAGCGCGCGGGCATTCGCCTGTTCCCAGAACTTGCGGTCGAAGTGGGTGTAGCGAAAGACTCTTGGCACCCCCGTGGATCCCGAGGAAGAAAACAGCATCCAGCCCCGGTCGGCCCAATCCTCGGGCCCGCAGGTGGTGTAGGTGCCATATGGCGGGTTCTGGATCGCGTCTTCCATCATCTCCTGCTTGGTGACGACGGGCCAGTTGGCGATCAGCGTCTCGACCGAGGTGATGTCGCTCGGCGCAACACCCAGCCGATCGAAGCGCCGCCGGTAGAAGGTGCTGTTCTCATAGAGAAAGGGGGCAACAGCCGCGATCTTTTCATCCTGCACCGCGCGGATTCGGTCGCGCGTCCAAGCATCCTTGGGCGACCAGTAAGCCGCGGTTGCGGGCGTGTCGCGTTCATCGAGCGTGTCCAAAAGCAGCTGTTTCCAGCGTGTGCGGGTCTCGGCGGCGCGGTTCATCGGATGGGTCATGCCTGTTGCTCGCTCAACTGGACGGGCTGTGCCTCGCCGCGCCCGCTTTTGTCTCAGACATCCTGCAAGGAACCGCGCTTGATGCCGATTTCGCTGCGATAGCTTTGCGCTGCGCGACTGATGGGGCTGGGCGCGACGGTGGCGCGGATCTTGACCTGCTTGTGCGGTTCGATGTTGCCGGCGCTGCGCACGCCGCCCCCGTCCTCGCCCCAATGCAGGATCACTTCGGTGCCCGGTTCGGCGAAACCCGCATCGATCGAGGCCAACGACATCATGGCGCGCTCGTTCTCGGTATAGCCGGGATAGGTGGCAAGCCCGATCAGGGTGCCGCGCGCGTCCGTGACCTTGTCGTAATGCATCCGCGCCGTGGCAGCGAGAGGCAAGGTGATGGTCAGCGGCTTGTCCGCTTGCGCGCCGCCCTCGAACTGCGCCTGCATGACCGACAGCACGTCATCTGCGTTCCAGACGAGCGTCACCTTCTTGCGATGGGGTGCGTCCTTCATCGCCTCAAGCGCGTCACGACCGATGAAGTCGTGGTCGAACTTGATGATGTGGCCGTAATTCACGTCATACGGGGTCAGGTAATAGTCCTCGATGTTCTCGGAATAGAAGCTTCCCCCCAGCGACATCCGCATCGAGGCGTTCTTGGACGACATCCAGTCGCGGTAGCCGCTGGTGCCTTGACCGGTATAGACCGCCGACACGGGCACCGCCCACCAGCCGCTTTCGATGACGGTGGTGAAATAGGCGATCGAGCCGACCATGCGCAGGCCGTATTTCCGGCCCGCCTTCTGGATCAGGTTCTTGACCTCTCGGTATTCCGCCCAAGGCCCGTAGATTTCCAGCCCCGGCATCCCTCCCATCGAATGGCGCATGCCCCGTGCGACGTGCGAGCCCAGCCTGATCTCGGCCGATTTGAAGAACTTGATCTCGGGAAGGGGCGCGCCATGCAACTCCTCGAGCAACTCCCAGGCTTTGGGTCCTTCGACCTGAAAGCGATAGAATTCGCGCGCCTTGGCCTTGTTCAGTGTCCACATCGGGTCAGAAGCTACGGTGACATCGAATCCCAGCGCCTCGGCGTTGTATTCGACCCATTCGGTGGTCGCCGGATTGCCGACCACCATGTAGTCGTCCTCGCCCTGACGATAGAGGATCGCGTCGCCGATCAGGTAGCCCTCGGGCGAGCAACAGACCAGTTGCTTGGCGGCGCCGATCTCAAAATTGCGGAAGCTGTTGACCGAGAGGTATTGCGTGAAGGCCAGCGCATCGGGACCGCGCACATGGGTGGAACACATGTGATAGCTCTGGTCATGGACCGCGATGGTGTTACGCCACGCCCATTGTTCGTCGCGCCACGTGGTGAATTCGGGACGCACGCCATCGCCCGGCATCATCTGGGTGTAGATCGTCAGCGCGTTCTTGGGCGCATTCCGGAACAGATGGTCGGTGATGTTCGGAATGACCTCGAGCAGGTCATTCATGGTCCTCGGGGCGTCGGTCTGGGTCATTTTGGTGCTTCTCCGCGGAATGGTCAGGTCAACGAGTTGATTTATCAACTTACTAGGCATGATGAGTTGCAATGGCAACTCATGTTTCGGGACATCAGTCGAACATCGAATTCGGAAGGAACAGGGCGAGTTGCGGGAACATGACAAGCAGCGCCAAGCAAAAGGCCATGGCAAACCAGAACGGCAGAACGCCACGAAACACCGTCGCCATCGGGACCTTTTGCGCAATGGCCTTGACGACGAACACATTGATCCCGACCGGCGGTGTAATCATCCCCATCTCGATGACGATCACCGCAATGACCCCGAACCAGATCGGATCGTAGCCCAGCTCCAAGATCACCGGGAAGACGATGGGGATCGTGATCACCAGCATCGACAAGGCATCCATGAACATGCCCAGCACGATATAGGCCAGCAAGATGAGGATCAGCGACCCCAGGGCGCCGAGGCCCAGACCCACCAGCCAATCGCCAAGGTTCTGCGGGATCTGCGTCATGGCCAGAAAGGGGCTGAAGATCGCAGCGCCGATCACGATGAGATAGAGCATCGCACTGGTCTTGACGGTATCGAGAAACACGCCACGCAACCGCGCGGCATTTAGCTTTCGGCCAATCAACGCGAAGACAAGGATCAGGAACGCGCCCACACCGGAGGCCTCGACCGGGGTAAAGACCCCGGCATAGATGCCACCGATCGAGATCACGACGACCGCCAGCAAGGGCAGCGCGCCCGTCAGCGAGGCAAGGCGTTCGGCCATCGAAACGGGTCGACCGGCCGGCGCGCTTTCGGGATCGATACGGGCGATGATCATGATCGTCAGCACGAAAAGCGCCGTCAGTAACACCCCCGGCACGATCCCTGCCATGAAAAGGCGGCCCAACGATTCTTCGGTCAGGATGGCATAAAGGACAAAACCGGTCGAAGGTGGGATGAGATAGCCCAGCGTACCGCCAGCGGCGACCGCACCCGTGGCAAGACGGTTGGAATAGCCAAAGCGCTGCATTTCGGGAATGGCGACCTTGCCGATGGTCACAGCGGTCGCCACCGACGAACCGCTTACGGCAGAGAACCCGGCACAACCAAGGATCGAGGCCGAGGCAAGCCCGCCCCGATAGCGCCCGACCCATGAATAGGCCAGATCGTATAGCCCCCGGCTGTAGCCTGCCGCGGTCGCGATGTTGCCCATCAAGACGAAGAGCGGGATCACGATCAACGCGTAGGCCGAGACCGAGGAAAAGGTTTCCGTGGTCAGAAGCGCGACCGCCGGGCGTGGCCCGTTCAGCATCCAAGTGCCGAAGAAGCCAGCAGCCAACATCGCCATGGCGACAGGCACCCTGAGCGCCAGCATCGCGAAAAGGCCCGCGATCGCCAGAAGGCCGATGGCCGAGGCCGTCATCGGATCGGTCCGGGCCTGAGGATCATCCGAAGCATTTGCAGCGCCAATATGGCCGCGAAAAGCCCCATGCCGATCAGCACCAAACCGTAGAACGGCCAGATCGGAATGCGCAACAGGTTGGTCGTGTCCGCATATGCCCAGGCATCGAGCGTGCGATCGAAATAGGATCGCGTGACGAAGAACAGGACCGCCACCCCTACCACGCGATACAGGATTTCAGTGATCCACCGGCCAAGACGACCGAGGGCACCGTCCAACAGGTCGATCCGCACATGCCCATCCTCGACCGTGCAATAGGGAATGGCCAGCATCACGACCGCGACAGAGGCCAGCTCCAGCACCTCGTTCGCGCCCAGGATCGGCGCGTTGAAGGCGTAGCGCATCACGACGCCGGCAAAGACGAAGAGCATCATCAAGCCCAGAACCATCGCCGAGCCCATCGCCAGCCAGATGTCGAACCGGCCGCGCGGGAGCGGCCGGTCTTCAAGGTCGGGGGTCATCGCGTCAGTTCTGCAGGGCTGACACGAAAGCGCGCGCCGGGTGTCCGGCAGCCTCGGTCGCTGCGACCACCTGTTCGACGACCCCAGCAGAGGCAGCATTGAATTCCGCGGCCGCCTCGGGCGAGAGTTCGATCCATTCGCGCCCTGTTGTTTCGCGGAACATCTGCTCGCCGCGCGCCACACCGGCAAGTTGCACACCGTTCGCAACGGTGGCGATCTCGCGCCCGATCCGGTCAAAGGCCGCTCGGTGGTCCGCACTCAGGCCATCATAGGCATCGCGGTTCATGAACAGCGCAAAGGATGAAATCGTGGTGTTCATGCCCGAAGTGACGTAATTCGCCACCTCGCCCAGGCGGAAGGCATAGGTCGCTGTCGCGTCGATCATGACAGCATCGATGACGCCGGTCTGAAGCGCGTTATAGGCTTCGGCAGGCGGCATGGAGACCGGAACCGCGCCCCAAGCCTCGACGATGAGGCCGGCATTGGCGGATGGCACGCGGATCTTCATGCCTTGCACGTCGGCCACGCTGCGCACCGGCCTGTCGCGGGTGTAAAGCACGTTTTCGCCGTTGGTCCAGATCGACAGGAGATGCACGCGGCGATGCTCTTCTGACAGTAAATTCATGGCGTTCCAGATCTGCTCGGTACCATTTTCCTCGGTGATCATGCCGGGCAATTCGGCCAGCAATGTCAGCGGAAAGCGCGATGCGGTATAGCCGGGCAGGCTGAAGGCGATCTCGGCCACGCCGTTGAGCGCGCGGTCATATTGTTCGATCGGATTGCCGCCAAGTGCGCCGCCGGGAAAGATCTGCACGGTCACCGCGCCGCCCGTGGCCTCGGCGATCATGTCGGCCATCACGCCATAAACCTGTGTTTGATAGGGATGCTGGGGTGGCAGAAAATCCGCCAATCGCATCTCGGTCTGCGCGAAAGCAGAACTGCCCGATACCGCGACCGCGCCGAGTAAAACGGCGCGGGCAAGTGCTTTGAACATCATCGGAACCTCCCATTCTCGATGCAGTCACGCTAGCACCAACTGTTGCAATGTCAACTTGACATCGCAACTTGTGGGATCGGCCACTTCTCGAGCCTATAGTCGGAAAACCGTCTGCTTTCGGGTCAGCGGACGGAGTCGACGTTGCGGACCATGGTGCGAATGGCCCGCAAGAACGCCTCCAGATCCTGCGGTTCGATCCCCTCGACGAGCTTCTGCTCACGGCCAAGCGCAACCTGCAGGATCGTGTCGTGCAGCGACAGGCCGGCTTCGTTAAGCCACCAGATGCGCTTGCGCTGGTCGGTCACCACTGCGTCGTAACCAAGCAACCCCTTCGCATCGAGCCGAGACAAGGCCCGGCTGGCGGCACCCTTGTCGATCTTGATGATGTCGCAGATCTGCGAGGCCTGGATGCGTGGCTCGATGGCCAGCATGGACATCACGCGCCATTCGGCGATGCCGATATCGAAACGTTCAAGATAAACCTTGGACGCCCCCCCCGACAGCGCGTTGTTCACGGCCGACAACAGATGGGGCACATAATTTTCCAGATCGACGACCAACCGTCCGTCCCGCTCGCGTGTCGATTGCGAGATCCGGTCCGATGACACAGCTTCGTCCCCGTGTTCTGTCATTTTTTCGTTCAGCACCCGCGCGACCTCTTGCAGATGAGCGGTAAATTGCAGACGGACCTCTGCTGCCCCCCGAGGTCTTAGGCCACAAAACGCCGAATGCCAAGAAAGCGCCAAATGGTACTTGCGAGATGGCTCGAGGCGGTCCGCAACATGGGCTTGGCCGCATGTTGGAAAACGCCGAACTGCGCCGGGTCCCTCTTCTGCTCCAGACTTCGGTCAAAACGTTCAGAACAGCGCGGAGCCGTGCGAAAGCCGGGCGCCAACCGAGTTTTGCGATCGCCAAGATCCCTGCAGTGCGAGCGTGGAGCAAATGACGGCGACGTAAGCGTTGTGCCGATCACACGGTGACGGCTCAGCTCCAAGAGAGCAGATCGTCGATCTGGCTCCGCTTGTGGCCTTGGACGATGGCGGTGAGCGTGGCGGCCAGCCAGGTATGGGGATCGACGCCGTTCATCTTGCAGGTCTCGATTGGCGAGGCGATGACGGCCCAGTTTTCAGCGCCGGCATCATGGCCAGCGAAGAGTGCATTTTTTTGTTTAGGGCAATGGGGCGGATGGTGCGCTCGACTGCGTTGCTGTCGATCTCGACACGGCCATCGGTCAAGAAGCGACCAAGGCCCTCGCGGTATTTGGCGATGTAGGACAGCGCCTCGCCCAAGGGCGATTTGGCCGAGGCGCGTCCGCGGTGATGGATCAGCCAATCATCAATTCGTGTGAGGGTCGGAGCGGATCGATCCGGTCGGGTGGCGGGGTCACTGCCGCGGATCTCGGATTCGATGGCACAGAGATCACGGATGAGAGCCACGCCTTCCTCGGCAATCGGCGCAGGGCCGGCGCGGGTGATCTCGACCAGCTTGCGCCGCGCATGCGCCCAGAAATAGGCAAGCTGGATACCAGGGCCAGCACGGTCTGGAATGATCAGCCGGTTTTATCCTTCACTGTCCGCCACCCCCACATCACCAAAAAACCACCCACGACACCGCCTCAGGGCCGGGGCGCTTTGCTGACGGCGGCGCGGCCTTTGACCCTTCGCGTCAAATTCCGGCATCCCCACGGCAAAATCCGCACTATACTTGAGGGGCCGGGGGCGGCAGGACCCGCCCCGTTCAAGGGAGGAACAGGGCATGTTGGCAAGAATTCTGGTGCCCGTCTGGGGCGAAGGCATGGGCGATGCGGTGCTCGAACATGCAGCGCAGCTCGCGCATCGGCACAAGGCGCATATCGTCGTCGCCCATTGTCGCGCCCGCCCCGAGGACATGATGCCCCATGGCATCCCTCTGCCCGGGTTCGTGCGCGATGCGATCCTCAAACAGGCCTCCCAGATGGCCGACCACGAGGAAAACAGCCTGCGCGACCGCCTGCATGCCGCTGCCATGGCCCTCGACCTGCGCGAGGCCGACCGCCCGGCGGGCGATGTGGCCACCGTGCAATTCGTCGAGGAACACGGACGCCTTCCCGACATGATCAAGCACAATGGCCGCCTTGCCGATCTGATCGTGGTGGCCAAGCCTGACCGCGACCGCAACCTGGGTCAGAACGCGCTCAAATCGGGCCTGTTCCAGACCGGGCGCCCGGTCCTGATGTGTCCGCCTGCGGGCGAGGTTCCGCAGACGCTGGGGCGCCATGTCACCGTGGGCTGGAACGGCTCGATCGAGGCGTCGCGCGCCGTGGCGCTCACGCTCGACCTTGTGGCCGCCGCCGAAAAGGTGACGGTCCTGGCCGCGGGCACCGGCAAGCCGCATGGCGCCACGCCCGAGGATCTTCTGGAATACTACCGCCTGCGCGGCATCACCGCCGATCTGATCCGTTTCGAGGCGCGCAATCCCGGCCTTGCGCTGCTTGAGCGCACGATGGAACTCGGGGCCGGAATGCTCATCATGGGGGCTTACGGCCAAAGCCACGAGCGCGAGACGCTTTTCGGCGGCAACACCCAATCCGTTGTCGACAAAGCGGAAATTCCCGTGGTGCTCGCGCATTGAGCAATCGTTTCATCGCGAAATAAAATAATTCTTGAAGGGTTAAAACGGAAAGATAGTTACTCCTCCACGAACAGGCGGCGCGGGGCGAGGGGTCCCGTGCCGCATCTTGCAAAGTTACGGAGGAGGAGCCGTCATGTCGTTCACCAAGCGTGCTGTCTTGAAACTGTCCTGCGCGGCTCTCGTCGCGCTTTCGCCGCTTCCCGCGCTCGCGCAGGATTGGGAACCGCGCCGCCCCATCGATTTCGTCATCATGGCCGGTCCCGGCGGCGGTGCCGACCAGATCGCGCGCTTCATCCAGTCGGTGGCCGAGCGCTATGACCTGACCTCGCGCCCGCTCGTGCCCAACAACCAGGGCGGCGGTTCGGGGGCCGAGGCGCTCTTGCATCTCAACAACGCCAGCGATCCCGATCACACGATCCTCGTGACGCTGAATTCCTTCTTCACCACGCCCTTGCGTCAGGCCAATCTCGGCATCGACATCCAGACCTTCACGCCCGTGGCGATGATGGGCGTCGATCCCTTCGTGCTCTGGGTGCACCGCGACAGCGGCATCACCAATTTCGACCAGTGGCTCGAAACGGTGCGCGGCATGAACGGCGATTACGTCATGGGCGGCACCGGCTCGGGGCAGGAAGACAGCATCGTCATCGCCTTCCTGTCCAATGCCTATGACCTCGACATCACCTATATCCCCTATGATGGCGGCGGTGCCGTGGCGCGCGATCTGGCGGGCCAGCAGATCATGGCCACCGTGAACAACCCCGCCGAGGCCAAGGGCTTCTACGAGGCGGGCGATGTCGTGCCGCTTCTGGCCTTCTCCGACGAACGTCTGCCCGCATTCCCCGATATCCCGACCATCCGCGAACTGGGGCATGATTTCTCCTATGCCAACCAGCGGGCCGTCGTGGGCGCGCCCGGCATGTCGGACGAGGCGGCGGCCTATTACCAGACCGTCTTCACCCAGGTCTACGAAAGCGCCGAATGGCAGGGCTATCTCGAATCCGAAAGCCTCTCGCCGCTCTGGATGAGCCCCGAGGAACAGCGCGCCTATTGGGACACCCAGGTCGCCAATCACCGCGAACTTCTGGCCTCTCTGGGCCAGTAATCCGCCCTCGGGCAACAGGGCCCCGTCCGCGCCGTGCCGGCCGGACGGGCAAGGGGAAGACGAATGCGCTACGGCGAACTTCTGACGGCGGGCGTTCTGGCGCTTTTTTCCATCTACCTGATGTGGAAGAGCACGGAACTGCCCATCGGCTTCATCGAGGGCAGGGGGCCAGGCGGCGGTGCCTGGCCTTTCTGGCTTTCGGCCATCATGCTGCTGAGCTGCATCCTGGTCATGGTCAAATGGTGGCGCGGGACCTCTCCCGCCTCGCAATCGGATGAACCGTTTCTCGACGGCTATGGCTGGCGCACGCTGGTCCTGGTGGGGGGCGGGCTCCTGGGCTTTGTCGCGCTCATCGACGTCTTGTCGATGTATGGGGCGATCGCGGTCTTCCTGATCTACTACCTGCGGTTTCTCGGGCGGCATTCCTGGGCCCTGACACTGGTCTTTGCCATCGTGGCCCCCATCGCGCTCTTCTTCTTCTTCGAAGGGGCGATGCGCATCACCATGCCGAGCGGCTGGTCCTTCACCGACCCCGTTTTCGACATCCTTTACGACATCATCTACTAGGCGCGCCTCATCATGGAAATTCTCGGCCTTCTTGGCGACGGCATGTTGATCGCGCTCCAGCCGGTCAACCTGCTTCTGATCGTGATCGGCGTGACCGTCGGCCTGTTCATCGGCGCGATGCCGGGGCTTGGCTCGGTCAATGGCGTGGCGATCCTTTTGCCCATCACCTTTCTCGTGCCGCCCACGGGCGCGATCATCTTTCTTGCCGCGATCTATTACGGGGCGATGTATGGGGGGGCGATCTCGTCCATCACCTTGGGCATTCCCGGCGCGTCCACGGCGGTGGCCACGACCTTTGACGGGCGACCACTCGCCATGCAGGGGCGGGCCTCGCTCGCGCTGGTGACGGCGGCCATCGCCTCCTTCATCGGGGGGACGGTCGCCAATATCATCTTCACGGGCTTTGCCCCGCTTCTGGCGGGCGTGGCGCTCTCTTTCGGCCCGCCCGAGATCTTTGCCCTGATGCTTCTGGCCTTTGCGACCTTCGTGGGGCTGGGCAGCGACGATATCCCCAAGACGATCTTCTCGATCTGTTTCGGCCTTGTCCTGGGGGCCATCGGCTTTGACCAGATTTCGGGCGCACCCCGTCTGGTCCTGTTCGACATGACGGGCTTCTTGCAGGGCATCGGCTTTCTGGTGCTGGCCATCGGCGTCTACGGTCTGGGCGAGATGATCTGGACCATCGAACAGACGCGCGGCGACGTGGAAAACACCACGCCCCGCATGACGGCCAAGGGCATGGCCGAGGATACGGCGGAATCCTTGCGCCGGGGCTGGCGCGGGACCACGATCGGCTCGCTCATCGGTTTTTTCGTCGGCATCCTGCCCGCCGCCGGCGCGACACCCGCCTCGCTCATGTCCTATGGCGTGACCAAGATGATCTCGCGCCGCCCGCAGGATTTCGGGCGCGGCAGCGTCGACGGCGTGGCAGCGCCCGAGGCGGCGAACAATTCCGCCTCCACGGGTTCCATGCTGCCGATGCTCACCTTGGGCATTCCCGGCTCGCCCACCACCGCGATCTTGCTCGGGGGCATGGTGATCTGGGGCCTGACGCCCGGACCGCGCCTGTTCGTCGACCAGACGGAATTCGTCTGGGGCCTGATCGGGTCCTTCTACATCTCGAATGTGGCGGCGCTCGTGATCAACCTCGCCTTCATCCCGGTCTTCATCTGGATGCTCCGGATGCCCTTCACGATCCTCGCGCCCGTGATCTTCGTCCTGTCGATCATCGGCGGCTATGCCGCGACGCGCGACATGTTCGACATCTGGATGATCCTCGTCTTCGGGATCGGGGCCTTCGTGCTGCGGCGGATGGATTATCCGCTGGCGCCCGCAGTTCTGGCCATCGTGCTCGGCCCCATCGCGGAACCGACGCTGCGCCAGTCGCTGCTTCTGTCCGGGGGCGATCCGATGATCTTCCTGAACCGTCCCATCGCGGCCCCGATCACGATCATTGCCGTGATCTTGATCCTCCTGCCGCTGGTGAAACTTTTCAGAAAGAAAAAGCCCGCCTGAGAAAGGGTTTCGTAACCTTTCTTAAAGGCCGTGAACCAAAACCGCCGCCCCTGCATCGCACGGGCGGCGGTTTCTTTTGGTCCCCTCACTCCGCCGCGCGGAGCGGTGTCTTGGGAGGCTCTTCCGGGGTTTCCTCCGCCGTCTCCGGCTCGGCGACAACGGATTCCTGCGGGCTTGGGTCCTCGTCCCAGTAGATCGTCGGGTTCGTCGTCCGCCGCGCCTCGCGCATCAGCGCGTAATCCTGCGCCCGCCGGCCAAGCCCTTTGGCCCCCATCCGCGCGATCCAGCGCGCCGCCCAGCCAAGGATCGTCCAGAACCAGATCCGCAGCGCCAGAAGCGAGGGCGTCACAACCAGCGTCAGCACCGTCGCGATGCCAAGACCAAAGACAACCGCCGTCGCCAATTGCTTCCACCACAAGGCCGTGGGGCTGTCGATCGTGTAACCCCCGTTGGCGAAATCGAGGCTGATGCCGAACATCATCGGCGCAAGCCCCGCCATCGTCGTGATCGTCGTCAGCAACACCGGCCTGATGCGCGATTCCGCCGTCCGCGTGATCGCCTCCAGACGCGGCATGTAGCGGGCGTATTCCTGGTAGGTGTCGATCAGGACGATGTTGTTGTTCACCACGATCCCCGCCAAGGCGACGATCCCCGTTCCCGTCATGATGATCGAGAATGTCTGGTCCATCACCAGCATCCCGATCAGCACGCCCGTGGTCGACAAGATCACCGCCAGAAGCACGAGGATCGAATTGTAGACCGAATTGAACTGCGCCAGCAGGATGATGAACATCAGCCCCAGCGCCGCGCCAAAGGCTTGTCCCAGGAACGCCTGGCTTTCGGCCTGTTCTTCCTGATCGCCCGCCCATTCCCAACTGACCGAAGCGGGCAGGGGGTTTTCGCCCTGCAACCATTCCGTCAGCATCGCGATGCGTTCATTCGCATTGACCGGCGACAGCGTCAGATCGCCCGCGCGCAAGCCCTCGGCCAGCGCCTCGCCCGTTTCTCCGGGCGGCAAACGGTAGATCGTGTAAGCCGTTTCACCCAAGGTGAAATCCGCTGTTCCGCCCTCCGCGATGGTGGACAGGTCGCGGATATAGCCCCGCGTCTCGCCCGCGCCATCCACGACCCGCGACAGGCCCGCCACCACATCCGCCTTCACGTCGAAGACGCGCGATTGGTCGATGCGCTGGATCTCGGCCAGTTGCGGGGTGGGCGTGTAGGTGACGAAATTCGACAAGGGCACTAGCCCGTCGCGCGTGCGCACCCTGAGCGTGTCGAGCGTCGACAGGACCCGCGCATCCTCGGGGAAGCGGACGCGGATCTCGATCTCCTCGTCCGAACTTGGCACCCGCATCGTATCGAGCAAGATGCCCCGCGTGACCAGCTGCACCATCGCCCCCACGGTCGAGACATCGGCCCCGAACCGGCCCGCAGCCTCCACATCGACATCGATCTGCCAGTCGATCCCGGGCAGCGGCAGCGTATCCTCGATCAGGGTCAGACCCGCCAACTCCTCGAAATAGGCGCGCGCCATCCGGGTCGCGGCCTGCAATTCTTCCCAATTGTCGCCCGACAGCCGCAGGTTGATCGGCTTGCCCGCGGCCGGGCCGCGCGATTGCGAGAAAATCTCGGTCCGGATACCCGGCAATGCGTTCAACCGTGCCTGCAACCGATCGAGGATCAGGTCCCCATCCTCGCGCGCGCCCCAGGGCTCGAGGTCGAGCTGCACCTGGCCGATCGTGTCGGACGGGGCCGCGACGCCGCCGGTGTTGTTGTTCAACCCGCCTTCGCCCGCAAAGGCAAAGACGTCGCGCACGCCCGGTTCCTGCAGCACGATCGCCTCGACCTGCTGGACCAGCGCGTCCTGTTCCGCGACCGACAGGTTGCCGCGCGCGCGGACATAGACGATGGCGTTTTCCGGCTCGCTCTCGACGAAGAATTCGACGCCGTTGTTGTTGGCCCCGAAATAGCTGAAGGTCGCCATGACAAAGCCGATCACGGCGACGATGGTCACGACCGGCATGACCGGGTTGCCCACGATGGAATGGATCACCCAGCCAAAGGGCGTGCGGCGGTAGCCGGCCTCGACCGGTTTGGCACGCCGCGCGATCTGCACGCTGCCCAGCATCACCGACATCAGGGCCGAGGCGATGACGAACAAGATCACCCCCGGCGCCATGCGGATCATCGCGGGCGCGTCTTCCGCCACCGCGACCAGAACGCCGGGATTGATCGTCTGAAGCGCGGCAAGGAACATCAGGTAGCCCACCGCCACCGTGACAGCGACCCGCGCCGCATACCACGGCACCAGCGCCGTCACGACAGCGCTGCCGCGATCCACGATCCGGGTGAACCGTGCCGCGACCCCGCCCAGAACAGGCAGGTAGATCAGCGCCACGATCAACGAGGCCGACAGCACGAAGATCATCGTGACAGGCAGCATCCCCATGAATTCGCCCGGAACCCCCGGCCAGAACAGCATCGGCAAAAAGGCGCAGAGCGTCGTCGCGGTCGAAGAGACGACTGGCCAGAACATCCGCTTGGCCGCATCCGTATAGGCCTGCATGGGCCGCGCGCCCGCCTGCAGCCGCTTGTCGGCATATTCCACGACCACGACAGCGCCATCGACCAGCATCCCCACCGCAAGGATCAGGCCGAACATCACGATGTTGGAAATCGCGACCCCCATGATCCCCAACAGGACAAAGGCCAGCATGAAGGAGGTAGGGATCGCGAAACCGACCAGCATGGCCGACCGCGTGCCAAGGGCGGCCAGAACCACGATCATCACCAGCGCGATGGCCGTCAGCACCGAACCCTCGAGCTGGCGCACCATGTCGCGCACCGTCACCGATTGATCGAGCGTCGTGGTCACATGCACCGATTGGCGCAGATCCTCGGGCCAGGTCGCGCGGACCTGTTCGACCGTCTCGCGCACCAGTGCCGAGGTGTCGATGATGTTGAAGCCCTGCCGCTTGACCACCTGCAGCGCGATCGAGGTTTCGCCGTTGAACCGCGCCGTGCCCAGCCGATCCTCGTAGGTCAGGCGGATATCGGCCAGTTCGCCCAGCGTGACGACCCTATCGCCGTTCACCGTGATCGGCAGCGCATAGACATCGGCGGAACTGTCGAAACTCGACGGGATCTTGACCGAGATCGCGCCGTTTTCGGTCGTGACCTCGCCCGCGGCGATCAACTGGTTGTTGTTGACGACCGCGTTGACCAGATCGGCGGCGGTGACGTCATAGGCCTCCAGCGCCAGCGGATCGAGGATGACCTCGAGCATCTCGTCGCGGGTGCCGGCAAGACCTGCCTCCAGAACGGGCGTCAGCGATTCCAGCGCATCCTGCATCTCGGTCGCAAGCCGGATCAGCGTGCGTTCGGGCGCGTCGCCCGACAGCGCCACGATGATGATCGGAAACTCCGAGAAATTGATCTCCGAGATCTGGAAGCTTTCGGCACCGGCCGGGAAATCGGCCTCGGCCCGGCTCATCGCGTCGCGCACATCGGCGATGGTGGCCGATTTGTCCCAGCCGAATTCGAATTCGAGAAACACCCCCGCGAACCCTTCGGAGGCGGTCGCCGTGATCGTGGTCAGCCCGTCCAGATCCTGAAACTCGGCCTCCATCGGCCGCACCAGCAGCCGCTCGCTGTCCTCGGCCGAAATGCCGGGGAAGGGGACCGAGATGAACAGCCCCGGAATGTCGATGTCGGGCTCGCCCTCCTTGGGCAGGCCGACATAGGCCGCCGTGCCCACGGTGAGCGACAGGATGACAAATGCCACGATCATCCGGGCGCGGCTGGCCGCCCAATCGATGAGGCCGATCATTGCGTCCGCTCCGATTCATAGGTCACGCGCACCGCGACCCCGTCGGTCACGAATTCCTGGCCCACCGTGATGACATCCGCCGTCTCGGGCAGCCCGGTCAGCCAGACGCCATTGGCCGTGTCGCGGATCATGCGGACGGGGACGAATTGCACCATTCCGTCAACCACGGTCCGAACCCCCAACGCGCCCTCGTCGCTCAGCGTCATCGCCGAGGCGGGCAAAAGATGCGCGGGCATCCCCTCGCTCTGGATCAAGATATCGGCGGTCTGGCCATCCCGGATCGACTGGTCGGCATTGGGAACCGTGATCTCCACCCGGAAGGTGCGGGTCTGCGGATCGGCCGAGCGGCTGACGAAACTGACCTCACCCGTCACGTCCCGCCCCGAGGCCAGATGCGCACCGGCCCGCGCCCCCAGCATCACGCGGTCCACATGCGCCTCGGGCACGAACCCCACCAGCTTGATCGGGTCGAGCTGGATGATCGTCGCGCAGGGCGCGCCCGGCTGCATCAGGCTGCCCAGCTCCGCCGTGTCGCTTTCCAGCAGGCCCGCAAAGGGCGCGTGGATGGTCAGGCGGTCCAATTCCTCCTCGGCGCGGATCACGGCGGCCTCGGCCGCGCGGATACCGCTTTCGGCGGATTGGATCGTGGCCTGCGCGCTTTCCACGCCCGCCGCCGCCGAAGAAACCGCCGCTTCTGCCGATGACACGCCCGCCACCGCATTGGCCGCCCGCGTTTCCGAGGCAAAGCCGCTTTCGCTCAACCGCGTGGCGGCATTGCCGTCGATCCGGGCCGCCGCAAGGGCCGCTTCGGCCTCGGCCTGCCGGGCGCGGGCCAGGGGCAGTTGCGCCCGGGCTTCGGGCAGGCGGGCCTGCGCTTCCAGAAGCCGCGCCTCAGCCTCGGCCAAGGCCGACAGCCGCGTGCCAGCGTCGATCTCGCACAAAAGCTGGCCTTCGCTCACCTGCGCGCCCGCGCGCAACGGTTCGGACACGATCCGCCCCGAGGTCTCGGCTGCAACCACGACCTGGCGCAACGCCTCGGTCCGGCCGCGCAGCACCACGGCATTTTCCGTCACCTGCGCCTGCGAGCGCCGCACCACCACATGCACGCGCTCATCGGCTTCGGCCATCGCATCGCCGGATTGGACCGGTGTGCCATCCTCCGCCCCGGTCGTCGCCTCGAGGGTCTCGCCGCCGAACCGACCGGCAAAGGACAAAAGCGTCTCCCGGTCGAGGATAAGAAAATACAATGCAACGCAAACCAGCGTCGCCGTGATGATCGGAAAAATGCGCATTCCTGTCCTCTTGTTCGGCTTGGCCGGTCCCACGGCTGGCCCTTCCCGGGCCCACGTCCGGCCATCGGTTCGCGGTCTGGCTGGGTCTACGCTGAACCGACCGGTTCAGATTAGATTTTTCACGGCCTTCGCGCAAGACTGAACTAATCCGTTCAGATCGTGGCGCAAGAGGTGCCGCCAAACACCCTCTTGTGTGGTGCGGGCCTTGCGGCGGCGGCCCGCCTCGGGCTAAGACGCGGGCAACTTTGGGTATCCCGGCACGGCTGGGGCGGGGGCAGCATGGCCAACAGCGACAGTTTCATCGACGAAGTCAGCGAAGAGCTTCGTCGCGACCGGCTTTTCGCCTTGATGCGGCGTTGGGGTTGGGTGGCGGCGCTCGTCGTGGCTGGCATCGTGGGCGGCGCGGCCTGGGTGGAATACCAGCGCGCGCAGGACCGTGCGATGGCGCAAGCCTTCGGTGATGGCCTGCTTGCCGCGCTCGATCTTCCCGACCCCGAGGCCCGCGTCGCAGCCCTCGATGCCATAGAGGCCGAAACGCCGAGCGCCCGGATGCTCGTCGCGCTGATGGCCGCGGGCGAAGTGGCCCAAGGCGGCCAGGATGCGGCCGCCGCCGCCCAGCGTCTGCGCACCGCCGCCGAAGCGGCCGATCTGCCCCGACAGTATCGCGATCTCGCCTTGTTGCGCGCCGAGATGCTGGCCCCCTCCGATCCGGCCACGGCGCGGCTGGTGCTGGGCGCGCTGGCAGAACCCGGCGCCCCCTTCGCGGCGCTCGCCGAGGAACAACTCGCGCTTCTCGACATCCGGGACGGCGATCTCGAAGCCGGTCTTGACCGCCTGCGCGGCCTGGAACGCAGCTCTGCCGCCACGCCGGGCTTGCAACAACGCGCGTCTCAGTTGATTGTGGCGCTGGAAGCGGGATCGCAGCTTGTCGACACCGCGCCCGAACCGGTCGCCCCACCCGAAACGGTGGCGCCCGCGGGCGCGGCCGAAGACGCGGCAGATACCGTTCCCGCAACGGACGAGGGCGCGGCCGCAACCGGAGACGACACGACACCCGAACCCGCGACCGGGGCAGGGACGACGACCGAGACCGAGACCGAGACCGAGACCGAGACCGAGGCAGGGGCCGCCGAACCGGCGCCCGCCGCAAGCAACTGAACCGCCGCCAGGGCGGAAGAACAGGAAGGCCGGGGCAGATGAGCGTGCGCAAGGGCAGAGTGTCGACCCACCGTTTCGCGCGGATTGCCGTCCTTGGCGTCCTTCCGGCGCTTGTGCTGGCCGCCTGCGAGCGCGACACGGTTCTGCCCGGCGAACGCTTCGGAACCCGCACCGCGCTCGAGGCGACCTTGCCGGGCGAGGATGGCCGCGCCGCCGCCTCCGATCTCGTATCCACCGATGCGCCCCGTGCCATCAGCCTGCCCAGCCCGACGCGGCTCGCCGATTGGCCAAGCCGGGGCTACAGCGCGGCCAACCGCTTGCCGCACGGCACCTTGTCGGCCAATCCCGCCGAGATCTGGGCCACTTCCATCGGCAGCGGCAACAGCCGCCGCAACCGCATCGCCGCCGATCCGGTCGCAGGCGGCGGACTGGTCTACACGATCGATTCCGGCTCCCAGCTTCAGGCCACCTCGCTTGCAGGCGGAGCGCCCGCATGGATCACGAGCCTTGTTCCCGATTTCGACCGCGGCGCGAATGCCTCGGGCGGTGGCCTCGCATTGGCGGGCGACAGGCTTTACGCCACCACCCCATATGGCGAGATCGTGGCGCTCGACGCCGCGACGGGTGCCGTGATCTGGCGGCAGCGTCTTGGCACCGTTCTGGGCGCGCCGACCGTCTCGGGCGGGCTTGTCTATGTCGTCGGTCGCAATTCCGAGGCCTGGGCGCTCGATGCCGATGATGGCCGCCAGCGCTGGCGCATCCCGTCCTCGGACGTGCCCTCCGTTCTGGTCGGCGGCTCCGCGCCCGCCGTGGCCGATGGCCGTGCGATCTTCCCCTTCCCCTCGGGCGAGATCGTGGCGGCGATGCCCAATACCGGCGTCGCCTTGTGGAATTCCTTTGTTGCGGGTGGGCGTCTGGGCACGGCCTATGCCGGGATCAACGACATCACCTCCGACCCCGTGATCGTGGGTGGCACGATCTATGCGGGCAATCAGGCGGGCCGCGTCGTGGCGATGAATGCGCGCACCGGCACCCGCAGCTGGACCGCGACCGAAGGGGCCTATTCCCCGGTCGTCGTCGCGGGCGATGCCGTCTTCTTCGTCTCCGACCGGAACGAGCTGATCCGGCTCGACGCCACCGACGGCAGCCGCGTCTGGGGCACGGAATTGCCGCTCTACCAGCGGGACCGCCCCCGGCGGCGCGAGGCGGTCTTTACCCATTACGGCCCGGTTCTGGCCGGTGGTCGACTGGTCGTCGCCTCGGGCGATGGGCTGATCCGTTTCTTCTCGCCCGAAAGCGGCGATCTGACCGGCACGATGGAATTGCGCTCTGGTGCTGCCGCCCACCCGATCCTGGTCGAAGACATGCTTCTGGTCGTGAGCGAGGATGGGCGTCTGCACGCCTATCGCTAGGGGTCAATCGAACCACGCGATCCGCGTCGCGTGGTCGATCCCCAACCAACCGCCCGCGACATAGGCCAGCCCCCGCGCGGCATTGACCCAGATGACGACGCTTTCGCGCAGCATCCAGCGCCATGTGGACAGGCTCTGGCGCGCTGTCACCTGCACGGGGTGCAGCTGCACCTCCCGATATCCCGCCAGCCGAAAGATCACCGCGCTCCGGGGCAGGTGAAAGGCATCGCTGACCAGAACCACCCGGCGGTTCGTCTCGGGCAATAGGGCGAGGGAATAGACCGCATTCTGGATGGTCGAGCGCGCCACATCCTCCCGCAGCGCCGCATCGGGCGGCAGGCCAAGGGCGATGGCGTGCCGCGCCATGGCCCCGGCGGTGGATTGCCCACCCGGACCCGCGCCGGTGAAAATCACCACGGGTGCCACGCCTTGCGCCTGCAACTCCGCACAAACCCCCGCCCGCCGGGCCGAGGCCGCATCGGGCAAAAGGGGATCGTCGCGCGCCACGCCTGCGCCCAGACAGATCACGGCATCGGCAGGCAAGGGCAGGGGGCCAGGGCGCGCCAGCATCAGCGCCGCCGCAACAACGGCCAGGAAGGTCAGGGACCAGAGCACCAGACCCAGCAGCGCCACCCGCCCCAGAGTGCGCCCGATCCCTTGCCCCCGTCCCGGCCCTGATCGCGCCATGGGCCAAACCCTAACTGGTTACACTAACCACGCCTTCCGCGCGCTCACGCGACCGTTTCGCGCGGTCTTGCCGTGATGTCGCTGCTCAGGGATCATTGTGCAAGGGACAGGTACTTTTCGCCATCACCCTTGATCACCTTCCGGTTTCGCGAGAATTCACGGAATTTCTCGGAACAACCGGGCACGATGCGGTCATGGAGTTCGACGAAAACGACCGGGATCGTTTCGAGCGTCCCGCTATCGTTCAGAAACAGGTCAAGCTCCGCCCCCTCGATATCGAGCTTCAAAAGGCCGATGCGCTCGCCATCCTCCAAGAGATCGCTCAACCGGAATGCGGGCACTTCGCCCAAAAACGCCTGTTCGACATCGCCATCATGGTCGGGAATGGTCGAAAACCCCCATTCCCGGCTGCTGCGGTTGAAGAGCTTGATCGATCTTTCCGCCCCCCCGACAAGCGCGCCATGGATAATCCTGATATCCGGCCTGTTGCCCAGGTTTTCCCGCAAGATCCGTATGTTGTCATCCGACGGCTCGACGATCACGAGCTTTGCTTTCGGGAAAAGCGCCTTCAACGCCATGCCGGAGGCACCGATATAGCCCCCTGCATCCACGATGACGCCCGCGAAATCCGGCTGCAGATGGCCCCGGATGATGTCGAATTCTCCTGACAGACATTCCATCGCGACCTTCAGGTCGGTTGTCCCCTTGCGGATCGTCAGCTCTTGACCTGTCAGCGTGATCCTCACCTGTGATCCACGCCGTGCCAGCCTGTAAGTGACAAAAGACCCCAAACCCATCTGCCTGAGCAGGTCGATCTGTCTTGAAATCTTATGGACGACCTTGAACATCACTGGTCTCCGATGGCGCGGAACGGTCACGGCTTGGCCTGGCGCACGGGAGGGGGGCAACAGGGGTCGCTGTCACTCCCACTCGATCGTTCCGGGCGGTTTCGAAGTGATGTCATAGGTGACGCGGTTGATCCCCTTGACCTCGTTGATGATCCGCGTCGCGGTTTCGCCCAGGAAATCGTGGCTGAACGGATAGTAATCCGCCGTCATCCCGTCGACGCTCGTGACCGCGCGCAGCGCGCAGGCGTAATCATAGGTCCGCCCGTCCCCCATCACCCCCACCGTCTTGACCGGAAGGATGGCGACAAAAGCCTGCCAGATCTCGTCATAAAGCCCGTGCTTGCGGATCTGGTCGATGAAAACGGCATCCGCCTTGCGCAGGATGGCAAGCTTGTCGCGCGTGATCTCGCCGGGGCAGCGGATCGCCAGACCGGGGCCGGGAAAGGGGTGGCGGCCGATGAAGCTCTCGGGCAGGCCCAATTCGCGGCCCAAGGCGCGGACCTCGTCCTTGAACAGTTCGCGCAAGGGCTCGACCAGCTTCAGCCCCATCTTCTCCGGCAGGCCGCCGACATTGTGGTGCGACTTGATCGTGACCGACGGGCCGCCCGAGAAACTGACCGATTCGATCACATCGGGGTAAAGCGTGCCCTGGGCCAGGAATTCCGCCCCCTCGATCCCGTCCGCGTAATGCTGGAACACGTCGATGAAGAGCTTGCCGATGGTCTTGCGTTTGACCTCCGGGTCGGTGACGCCCTCGAGCGCGGTCAGGAAGCGCTCGCTCTCATCGGCATGGATCAGGGGAATGTTGTAATGATCGCGGAACATGGTCACGACCTGCTCCGCCTCGTTCTGCCTGAGAAGCCCGTGATCGACGAAGACGCAGGTCAACTGGTCGCCGATCGCCTCGTGGATCAGCACGGCCGCGACCGAACTGTCGACGCCCCCCGACAGGCCGCAGATCACCTTGGCATCGCCCACCTGCTCGCGGATGGCGCGGATCGCCTCCTCGCGGTAGGCTTTCATCGTCCAATCGCCCTTGAACCCCGCCAGCCGCACGAAATTCTCGTAAAGCTTCGCGCCATTGGGCGTGTGATGCACCTCGGGGTGGAATTGCACCGCGTAGAACCGCCGCTCCAGATCGGCGGTCATCGCAAAGGGCGCACCGGGCGAGACACCCAGAACCGCGAAACCCGGCGCGATCTCCGACACGTGGTCGCCATGGCTCATCCAGACCTGCTCGCGCCCGGTATCCCCGAACCAGCCGGTCAGGAAATCCGACGCCTCGCCCGCCCGCTTGACGAAAGCCCGCCCGAATTCGGCCGTGGCATGTTCGCCCGCCTCCACCTTGCCGCCCAGATCCTGCATCATCACCTGCTGGCCATAGCAGATGCCCAAAATCGGGATGCCGCGCGCATAGACCGATTGCGGCGGCCGGGGCGACCCCTCCCGCGTCACGCTGTCGGGGCCGCCGGAAAAGATCACGGCCTTGGGCGCGAAATCGTCCAGAAAGGCATCGGTGACATTCTGGTAGGGGTGGATCTCGCAATAGACATTCAGCTCGCGCAGGCGGCGGGCGATCAATTGCGTGACCTGGCTGCCGAAATCGATGATCAGCAGGCGGTCATGGTCAAGCGGGTCTGGCGTGGCGGATGTGCTCATGGACCCGCATTAGAACCCGGCGCGACCCCGCGCAAGCCCGCGGCGCGGCCCGCATGTCGCTTTCCCCCGCAAGGTGCCGCAATCGACCCGCGGCTTTGCGCCCCTGCGCGTTAGGACAGCGCCAAAGGCATCACCTCACCAAGGGGGCAAAAGATCATGGCGGCAGCGGAACAGACGGCACGGCGCGGGCGCGGTGGTGGCGGGGCTGCACGGCGCGCCGAGCGCTCTGCCGTCAGCTTCGAGACCGCGCGGTTCATCGAACGCAACATCCCCAATTTCGAGATCCTGACCGCAGAGGCGCTCGAGATCATCGAGACAAATGCCGAAACCATCCTCGAGGAAATCGGCGTCAATTTCGTCGAAAACCCCGCAGCGCTCCAGCGCTGGCGCGAGGCGGGGGCCGATGTGCAGGGCGAACGGGTCCATATCCCGCGCGGCCTTGCGCGCAAGCTTTGCGCCACAGCCCCCTCGCGGTTTACCCAGATCGCCCGGAACCCGGCCCGAAACGTCGAGATCGGGGGCAATTCGCTGGTCCTCGCCCCGGTCTATGGCCCGCCCTTCGTGCGCGACCGCCTGGGCGGGCGGCGCTATGCGACCATGGCCGATTTCGAGATGTTCGTGAAACTCGCCTACATGTCGAAATGGCTGCACCATTCGGGCGGCACGGTCTGCGAGCCGACGGACGTGCCGGTCAACAAGCGCCATCTCGACATGCTCTACGCCCATATGAGCCTGTCGGACAAACCCTTCATGGGATCGGTCACCGAACCCTCGCGCGCTGCCGATAGTATCGAGATGGCGCGCATCCTCTTCGGCTCGGACGTGGTCGATACGCATTGCGTGATGACCTCGCTCATCAACATCAACTCGCCGCTCACCTTCGACAGCGTGATGATGGGGGCCTTGGAACACTACGCCGCCGCGGGGCAGGCCTGCATCGTCTCGCCCTTCATCGTGGGCGGCGCGATGGCGCCCGTCTCCGTCGCGGGCACGCTGACGCAGGTTCTGGCCGAGGTTCTGGCCGGCATCGCCTACAGCCAGCTCGTGCGCCCCGGCAGCCCGATGATTTTCGGCGCCTTCGTCACCTCGATCGACATGAATTCGGGTGCCCCCACCTTCGGCACGCCCGAGGCGTCGCAGATCACCTATGGCGCGGGCCAGCTGGCCCGCCGCCTGAACCTGCCCTACCGCTCGGCGGGCAGCTTCAACGGGTCGAAACTGCCCGATGCGCAGGCCGCCTATGAATCGGCCAATTCGCTCAATGCGGGCCTCCTGTCGGGCGTGAATTTCATGCTCCACGCCTGTGGCTGGCTCGAGGGGGGGCTTGTCGCCAGCCCCGAGAAATTCGTGATGGATGCCGACCAGCTCGGCATCTTGCACAAGCTGGCCGAAGGCGTTCCGGTCGATGCCAATGCCCAGGCCATGGACGCGCTGCGCGAAGTGGGGCCGGGGGGCCATTTCCTGGGCTGCGCCCATACGCAGGCCAATTACGCCACCGCCTTCTGGCGCACGGGCCTTCTGGATTACAAACCCTACGAGACCTGGGCCGAAGAAGGCGCGCGCGACACCGAGGCGCTGGCCTCGGCCAAGCTCGACAAGATGCTGGCCGATTACCGCCAGCCCTATCTCGACCCCGCCACGGACGAGGCGCTCAAGGCCTACATGATCCAGAAAAAGGCATCGATGCCCGACGCCTTCATCTGAGCCCGTCGCGCGGCGCAAGGGCTGCAATCGCCTTGCGCCGCGCGCCTCCGGGCTGCCGTCAGCTCAGACCACCGAGCGCGCGGCACACAAGATCGCGCTCATCACCTCCACGTGGCGGGTCGGCGAATAGCCAAGGCCCCCGCCCAATCGCGCGGCGTTCAGCCGGTCCTCTTCGGCCAGAAGCGTGGGCAGGGGGCGGCGGCGTGCCCGTCTTTCGGCATCGCCCGTCAGCGCGGCCATGCGCGCTGCCTGAACCAGCAGGCCCGGCCTGCGCATCCCGGCAAGGGTGGCGATCACGTCGGTCATCTTGGGCAAACCTTTCGGAACATGAATCCTGTTCCGCCAGCCTGACCTGCCCGGCAGGGGTGTTGCCGATCATTTTATCCACCGGTCGCTGCCCCGCTATCCGTTTACAAAACGGAAACAAAATCTGGATTATCCACAGATTTTAACCATTCGGTAATCAATTCCCCGAAAATCTGCCTCCGTTATCCGACCACGAGGGAGGTGGACCCATGACATCGGCCTCGGCTGATCACGGCAGCCCTTTGCCTGATCGAACCCCACCCTTTCCGGTCCTGCCCGGATGGGTGCCGATCTCCACACGACAATATCTGGCGCATACCGCGCGCGGCCTGTCGTTGCGCGACATCGCCCGCGTTTCGGGCGAGGCGCCATCGACCATCTGCCGCCGCGTCCGCCGCATCGAAGCGCGGCGCGAGGATCCGCTCTTCGACGAGGCGCTCACGCTCTTGCTCGACGACGCCGGACAAGCCGCCCCGCACAGTGCCGGGCAGGACCCCGACGGATTTCTCCAGAACGACCAGCCAAAGGAGTCCCAGACCATGACAGCCCCCTTCCGGTCGCCGCTCGGCGACGAAGGCACGATTGCGCGCGAGGCCCGCCGCATTCTGCGCCGCCTGTGCGAAACCGATGCGGTCCTCGCCGTGGCGGCCGATCTCGACAAGGCCGTAGTGCTGCGTCCCGGCCCGGACGGCGAACAGACCCGCACCGCCGTGGTGGATCGCAAGATCGCGCAGGCTTTCGCGGTCAAGGATTGGATCGCCTGTCTCAAACCCGGTCGTGTCGCCCGCTACACGATCACGGCGGCGGGCAAATCCGCCCTGCGCCGCCTGATCGACGAGGATCGCCGCCGCAGACACGAGGCGCTCGGCTTTGCCGAGGCCACGACCGCCTTTCAGGCCCAGCACATGCGCTGGGGGCAGGCCGATGTCGCCCAGCCGGGCGGGGGGGCGCGCAAGATGCGGGTGAACCTCGCGGAATCGCCCCTGACCGTGCTCGCCCGGCGCAAGGACAACGACGGCCGCGCCTTTCTTGCGCCCGCCCTCGTCCAGGCCGGTGAACGCCTGCGCGAGGATTTCGAACGCGCCCAGATGGGCCCCCGCGTCGGCCAGAACTGGGACCGCTTCCTGACCGGCGGCGATCGCGGCGGGTTCCTCAACGACAACGGCCTGGCCGAGGGTCCGCGCGCCGCCCGGCAACGTGTCTCCGATGCGCTCGACGAGCTGGGGCCGGGCCTGTCGGACGTGGTCCTGCGCGTCTGCTGCTTCCTCGAAGGGCTGGAATCAGCCGAGAAACGGCTGGGCTGGTCGGCGCGCTCGGGCAAGATCGTGCTCAAGATCGGCCTGCAGCGCCTGCTCAAGCATTACGAGGAGCGCTACGGCTTCGTGCCCGCCTTGCGCGGCTGATCTCTCCCATTCATATCAAATCCAACCGAAAGGCGGGTTTGCATGTTGCGCAAGGCCCCTGCGCCGAAATGCACATGCAGACCCGTTTCGAATGCGCTACATAGGGCCAAGACCGACCAGAGAGGCCCCGCCATGCGCGACCTGAAGATCCCCGAACAGCGCCACCCCGAAAAGGCGCATCGCCCCGACAATGCCCAGCCCAAGAAACCGAGCTGGATCCGCGTCAAGGCACCCGTGGGCAAGGGCTATCAGGAAACCGCCCGCATCATGCGCGAGAACAAGCTCGTGACCGTCTGCGAGGAAGCGGGCTGTCCCAATGCCGGCGAATGCTGGAGCCAGGGCCACGCCACCATGATGATCATGGGCGACATCTGCACGCGCGGCTGCTCGTTTTGCAACATCGCCACCGGCAAGCCGCAGGCGCTCGACCTGTTCGAGCCGGGCCGCGTCGCCGATGCGGTGGCCAAGCTCGGCCTCAACCATGTCGTGATCACATCGGTCGACCGCGACGATCTCGAGGATGGCGGGGCGGAACATTTCGCCATGACCATCCGCGCGATCCGCAAACGCGCGCCCGACACCACGATCGAGATCCTGACCCCCGATTTCCTGAAATGCGACCCCTCGGTCCTTGAAACCGTGGTCGCGGCGAAACCGGATGTCTTCAACCACAACCTCGAAACCGTCCCGGGGCTCTACCCCTCGGTCCGGCCCGGCGCGCGCTATTTCCATTCCCTGCGGCTCTTGCAGCGGGTCAAGGAACTTGACCCCACCATGTTCACCAAATCCGGCATCATGGTGGGCCTGGGCGAAGATCGGCAATCGGTCCTGCAGGTCATGGACGACATGCGCGCGGCCGATGTCGATTTCCTGACCATCGGCCAATACCTGCAGCCGACGCCGAAACACCATGCCGTCGACCGGTTCGTCCATCCCGACGAATTCGCGGCCTATGAAAAAGCGGCTTATGGCAAGGGCTTCCTGATGGTCTCGGCCACGCCGCTCACGCGCTCCTCCTACCATGCGGGCGACGATTTCACCCGCCTGCGCGCAGCGCGTCTCAAAAAGCTCGGGATGGCCTGAGGCGTCACTCGCCCGCGGGCGGCAGCGTCTTGAGATAGGCGGCGATGGCCAAGCGGTCCGCCTCGGGCAGCATGGCCATGTTGCGGATCACCGACACCATATGCCCGCCCGCGCTGTCGAAATCGGGGGTGAAGCCGTCGTTCAGATAGGCCGCGATCTCGCCCACCGACCATGTCAGCCTGTCCGGCGTCAGCGCGGGGATCGTCCCCGACCCGGACGGGTTGGGTGCCCCCGCCATCCAGGCCGACCGATCAAGCCCCCCCAAGGCGTCGCGCGGCGTGTGGCATTCCGCGCAATGCGCGAGCGCCTCGACCAGGTAGCGCCCGCGCGCCTCCTCCGCGTCCAGATCGCCCGCGAGGGCAAAATCATCTTGCAGGTTCAACAGGTTCCAGACACCCACCGCCCGCCGGATCGAGAAGGGAAACCCCACCTCATGCGCCAGGCTCGGTACCTCCGAGGGCGGCAAACCCTGCCAGAACGCCCACAGATCCGCCAGGTCCTGCCGCTCGGCCAACCGATAGGCGGTATAGGGAAAGGCCGGGTAATAATGCCGCCCCTCGGGGCTTGTCCCTTCCTGAAGGGCGGTGACGAAATCGGCAAAATCCCACTCCCCGATCCCCGCATCGGGGTGGGGTGAGATATTGGGCGCGACAAAGGTCCCGAAATCCGACGCGAACCGCTGGCCCCCGGACAGGATCAGCCGATCCTCGCCCTGGGCCCCTTCGGCGGCATGGCAAGACGCGCAGCCCGCAGCCCAGAACACCGCTTCCCCCGCGACCGGATCGCCCGCCAGCCCCGCCAGCGCGCTGTCAGGCACAACTTCGGGGCGCGTCACCAACAGGCCTGCGGCCAGCACCGCAAGCCCAAGGGCGGCCAGATAGGTCAGAAAGGATCGCATCGGAATGGTCGGGCCGGTGGCCGCCTCGGGCGACCGGCCCTTTTCCTTCATCACATCGGCTGGCGATAGGCGTCGTGGCAGGCCCCGCAGGTGCCGCCGACCGCACCGACCGCTGCGCGCATCGGCTCAAGCCCCGTGCCTGCAACCTCGGCCAGACCCTGCGCCGCCGCGCCGAAGGCCTGCCATTTCGCGACCACGTCGGGCAGGTTCTCCCAGATCGCGGGCAGGGCGCGGGTGCCGTCGATCGACATGTTGTCGGTGCCTTCGGGCCAGTGAAAGCTCTGGTCCAGCATCGAAATGGCAACCAGGTTGTCGGCGGCTGCCTGCGCCGCCTCGGCATCATATTCGGTGTTGCCGCGGGCCATGTTGCCCACCACGCCGATATTCAGCGCCATGATCTGGAACTGGCCCTGACGGGCCTGAACCGCGGCGGGCACATCTTGTGCCAGCGCGGGAAGGCCAATCACGGTGCTCGCAACAAGGCCAATGGTCAAAAGGGTGGAACGGGCGGTCATCGAATGGCTCCCTTCGGGTGGCAAGGTTCACGGTCGTCCGATCCCCACGCTACCGTCTCTCCATCACGGGTCAACAAACGCTATTGTGACTTCGCGCAGGGTGATGGTGCGCGAATCCCCGTGCCGCCCACCTCAGGAGGGGTCGGCGCCCATCCGCACCTTGCCGATGAAGGGCAGGTTGCGGTTGCGCTGCGCGTAATCGATCCCGTAGCCCACCACGAATTCATCGGGGATCTCGAACCCGATCCAATCCGCCTTGATCGCCACTTCGCGCCGCGACGGCTTGTCGAGCAGCGCGATGGTCTTGAGCCGCGCAGGCCCCTTGGACCGCAACAGGTTCACCACGTGATGCAGCGTATGGCCCGTGTCGACGATATCTTCGACCACCAGAACGTCGCGCCCCGCGATCTCGCCGCGCAGATCCTTCAGGATGCGCACCTCGCGCGAACTTTCCATGGCATTCCCGTAGCTTGACGCCTCCAGGAAATCGACCTCGACAGGCAGGTCCAGCTCCCGCACCAGGTCCGCGATGAAGATGAAGGAGCCGCGCAACAGCCCCACCACCACCAGCTTGTCCGTGCCCGTGAAATCCGCCTCGATCTCGCGCGCCAGGTCCTCGATCCTTGCCGCGATGGCCTTGGCCGAAATCATCTGGACCACGTCATAGGCCGTAGCCTTGCCCGCGCCCGTGCTTGCCTGCGCCATAATGCCCCCCGGCCGATACGGCCCGAACCTCTTGATCTGCCGCGCCGCTTTTATGACATGGGGGTCACGGAAGAAAGACGAAAGCAAAGATGCCGACACATGCCGAAACGCGGGCGCTGCCCTACAGCCCCGAGCAGATGTATGCGCTTGTGGCCGATGTGGCGCGCTATCCGCAGTTCATCCCGTGGATCAGCGCCTCGCGCGTTCGCTCCATCACGCCCGAGGGCGATCACGCCGTGATGCTCGCCGACCTCGTGATCGGCTTCAAGATGTTTCGCGAACGCTTCCTCAGCCGCGTCACCCTGTGGGAGGAGGATCGCAAGATCGACACCGAATATGTCGACGGTCCCTTCAAGCACATGATCTCCACCTGGGCCTTCACCCCCGCGCCCGAGGGCAAGACCGGCTGCGAGGTGCATTTCTCCGTCGATTTCGAATTCCGCAACAAGATCCTGCAAGGCGCCGCCGGCCTCTTCTTTCACGAGGCGATGCAGCGCATCGTGCGCGCCTTCGAGGCGCGGGCCGAGGCGCTCTATGGTCCCGGCGGCGGTGCCGTCACGGCCTGACGCCTGCCGCTGCGGGCGGGGCCGGCCCTAATCCTCGGGCGGGATCAGGCGGATTTCTCCCTCCTCCTCCAGTGCGCGGATCGCCGCGACAACCTCGGCCATGGCCGCTTCGCCCTCGTCGGGGCGGGGCTTGGGGCCGGTCGCAGCCTCGTCGCGGATCTGTTCGGCCAGCCGCTTGGACATGTTCTCGAGCAGGAATTCGACCGCCAGCGGGGCCGCGTCCAGCCCGCTTGCAACGGCGCGCGTGACCACCTCGGGATCGACGCGGCGCAGGATGCGGGGCACGTCCTTTCCCTCCACCCGCTTGGGAATGTGCTGAAAGGTAAAGATCGCCTTGCGCACCTCGCCCGCGAAGCCCGCATCGCGCGCTTCCAGCCCGCCGAGCAGGCTCTCGCGGAGCGCTGCACTGACCGCGTTCAGGATCGCGCCCACCCGGTCGACCGGCCCGATGCGGAATGCCGGTTCAGCCTCTGCCGCCAGTTGCGCGGCCAGCTGCGCGCCGATCCGCTCCACCATCACGGGCGTCACCGTCGCCGTCAGCGACACGGCATGGGCGATGACCTGCGCCCGCGCCTCGGGCAGGCCTGCCAAAAGCGCCGCAGCCTTGGCCGCGCCCAGCTTGGACAACAGGATCGCCGCCACCTCCGCGCTTTCGCTCAAGAGCAGCGGGCGCAGCCTGTCGGGCTCTGCCGTCGCCAGCCGCGTCCAGGGATCGGTCGGATCGCCTGCTTCCGCTTCGGCGCGCAGCCCGTCCCGCGCGATAGGCGACAGATGCGGCTCCAGGAGCGCCAGCGCCCCGGCAAGCCCGTTCGGCCCCGCAAGCGCCAGACCATCCAGCCGCGCGGTGAATTCGCCCACGACCTCGGCCAGAGTGGCGCGGCTGATCGGTCCCAACCCCGCCATCGCGCGCGCCAGATCCGCCTGCATCGCGGGCGACAGGCGGTCGAGCCCCGGCGCCACGTTCTGGCTGAGCAGCAGACGCACGATCACCGCAGCCTTCTGCCGCGATCCCAGCCGTTGCGGCATCTCGACCACGCGCATGCCGCCGATGCCGGTTTCGGCATCACAAATCTCCTGTTGCAGGCCCATGACCCACCCATCCCTGACAAAGCTCACCCAAGGGTTAATCTGCGGGGCAGGGGTTAACGTTCCGCTTATGGAAGGGGGTCAAACGACAAGGATTTGTTTAGAATTGGCTCAGTAATCGAAACCATCGACCGCCCCTTGGGCGATGGCCTCGGCCAGCGCCCGTTCGGGCCAGCTGCCGACCCCGCCGCGCGCGCGGATCTCGGCCAATTGCCCCTGCGCACGGTCCGTTGAGCCGAGGATCAGGTAAGCCATCCCGAGATAGGAGCGCGCCAGCAGGTTGTCGGGATCGACAGCCAGCGCCCGGTCGTAGAAGGCCAGCCCCCGCGACATGTATCCCAGACTGCGCGTCGAATACCCGATATAGGTCAGCACCATCGTATCCTCGGGGTCCGGCGCGCGCGACAAAAGCGCCAGCGCATCGCCATGACGCCCGGCATGGGCCAGCTCCCGCGCCGTCGCGATCAAGGCCTCGGGATCGGTGACAAGCCCGCTTTCGGCGATGGGAAGGCAGAGCGCCTCCTCGATATCCCAGACTGTCCCTTCCGGGCAGACCGTCGTGGTGGGGGAGGAGGCGGGCACCCCCTCATCCTCCGGCCCAACGCCCAGAACGATGCCGGGAACCAGCATCAGGACACAGCCAAAGATCCCCGCGCGCCTGTTCATCAAACCGCCCAACTTCCGCAAAACGAGGTTGAAATCATGGGGTATAAAGGACGAAGATCAAATGACATCTCCATGACAACAAAAGAGAAACCGCGCGCGACCGGTGTGGTCACGCGCGGCGTGGTCTTGTCTGGTCTGGCGGCGTGGGTCAGCTGGTCGCGGTGGTGACACAAGATTGCGAGGCCGCATCCCATGTCGTGCCCTCCGCACAGCTCATGGTGACCTCATGCGCCCGGCCCCAGGAACATTCCGCATAGGCAAAGCCGGGAAGGGCGGTCAGAACGAAAGCGGCAAGAAAGGTCTTGATGCGCATCATCGCGTCTCCTGTTTCAGCTGCGGTCTGGTCGTCTGTTGCAGATGAAAGGGTAGCACGGAGGCGCGAAAAGGCAACGATCTTGCGCCAAACGGCGTGAATCATTGCCTTTCTTGCTGAAATCGCGGGCAAAAGCGGCGCCGCGCGCCCTCAGCTTTCGCCAAAGACGCGGGCAAAGATCGTGTCGACATGCTTGGTGTGGTAGCCCAGATCGAATTTCTCCTCGATCTCGGCGGGGCCGAGCGCCGCCGTCACCTCCGCATCTCCCAGCAATTCCTCGCGGAAATCGCGGCCCTCTTCCCAGACCTTCATCGCGTTGCGCTGCACCAGCCGGTAGGCATCTTCGCGGCTCACGCCTGCCTGCGTCAGCGCCAGAAGCACGCGCTGCGAATGTACGAGGCCGCGGAACTTGTTCATGTTGGCGATCATGTTGTCGGGATAGATCACCAGCTTGTCGATCACCCCGGTCAGGCGCGCGAGCGCGAAATCCAGCGTGATCGTGGCATCGGGCCCGATCATCCGCTCGACCGAGGAATGGCTGATGTCACGCTCATGCCAGAGCGCCACGTTTTCCATCGCCGGCACAACGGCCGCGCGCACCATCCGCGCCAGACCCGTCAGGTTCTCGGTCAGGACCGGGTTGCGCTTGTGCGGCATGGCCGAGGAGCCTTTTTGCCCCTTTGAGAAAAACTCTTCCGCTTCAAGCACTTCGGTGCGCTGCATGTGGCGGATCTCGATGGCGATATTCTCGATCGAGCTGGCGATGACGCCCAGCGTGGCAAAGAACATCGCGTGCCGGTCACGCGGGATCACCTGGGTCGAGATCGGCTCGGGGCGCAGGCCCAGCTTCTCGCAGACATGTTCCTCGACCCGCGGATCGATATTGGCGAAGGTGCCGACCGCCCCCGAAATCGCGCCGGTGGCAATCTCCCAACGCGCCTTTTCCAGCCGGTTCCGGTTGCGCTCCATCTCGGCGTAGAACCGGGCAAAGGTCAGGCCCATGGTGACGGGTTCGGCATGGATGCCGTGGCTGCGCCCGATGCGCACCGTCATCTTGTGTTCCATCGCACGACGCTTGAGCGCGGCGAGGAGCTGATCCAGATCAGCGAGGAGCAGATCGGCCGCGCGCATCAACTGGATGTTGAAGGTCGTGTCGAGCACATCCGAGGATGTCATCCCCTGGTGGACAAAGCGTGCCTCGTCCGCGCCCACGATCTCGGCCAGATGGGTCAGAAAGGCGATCACGTCATGCTTGGTCACCGCCTCGATCTCGTCGATGCGGGCCACGTCGAATTCCACGTCCTGCGCCTTCCAGACGGCCTCTGCATTGGCCTTGGGGATCACGCCAAGCGCTGCTTGCGCGTCGCAGGCATGGGCCTCGATCTCGAACCAGATGCGGAACTTGGTGGCGGGTTCCCAAAGGGCGACCATCTCGGGGCGGGAATAGCGGGGGATCATGGGCAGGGCCTTGCGTTCTGGACGGGGTTCGCGCTCTCATAGGGGCAGGGACGGAAAGGAACAAGGTGAGCACAGCACGCAAATGGACGCGGGCGCTTGCGGTCGCCCTGATGCTCGCGCCGCCGACAGCCATGGCGCAGGCGCAAGGCGACAGCGACCTTGCCGCCATTCTCGTGAGCCATGACATCGTCTATGACGGTGTCGCCTGGGAACGCCATGCCGCGAGCGGCCGTATCGTCTTGCGCAGCCTGGAGGATCCCGATGGCACGACCAGCCTGGGCGAATGGCAGATCGTCGAGGGTGCGCGCTGCCTGCGCTGGCGCCCTGCGATGGACTGGGAATGCTATGCCGTCGAGCTGGACGGGGCAGGGGGCATAACCATGACGGACGCCTTGGGGAATGCGATCACGGGGCGGCTTGTGCCGCGATGATCGCGCTTGCCGATCTTGAGGGGCGCTGGCGCCTGACGCGCCGGATCGAGGATTTCCGCACCAGTCAGACCGGCATGCTGGAAGGCACCTGCCGATGGTTGCCCGATGGCCATGGCCTCAGGCAGGAAGAAACCGGCATCCTGCACTTCGGCGATGCGCCGCCGATGCAGGCCAGCCGGGTCTATCTGTGGCGACAGGAGGGCGCGGATCTGGCCGTGTTTTTCGAGGATGGGCGACCCTTTCACCGGCTGTCGGATCGGCTGTCCGACCGGCATCTGTGTGATCCCGATACCTATGACGTGGCTTATGATGTCGCCCGCTGGCCCGATTGGACGCAATCCTGGCGGGTCACCGGGCCGCGCAAGGATGCGCGGATCGTCAGCCGGTTTCAGCCCTTGGCGTAGCTGCGGGTTATGGCGTTCTGGGCGGCGGCGGACATGCCGCCAACCTCCATCACCAGCGCGCCCTGGACGAGGGTCAGCATCTCGGCGGCCCGCTGCTTGGGTCTTGGCGTGGCCTCGGGCAGGCGGGTGGCGATCCAGTCTACCTGTCCGGCCAACAGACGGCGCGCGGCCGTGCCATGATCGGCATCGCCCCGCGCCGCCGCCGACAGGATGTCGAGCCAGACGCGCAGGTAGGGCCGAAAGGTCGGCGTCTGCAAGAGCGCCACGGTCTCGGCGGCGCAGGCGGCCTCGGTCGGCGCGGGGGCAGGGGGCAGGGCAGCCGCCATGGCCGACAGGATCTCGGTCACCAGATGATCGAGCAGCTCGGCCATCAATGCCGCTTTCGACCCGAAATGATAGATCAGCATCCGGTCCGACGTGCCCGCCGCCTTTGCCAGTGGCCGCAGGCTTGCCCCCGCAAGACCGGTTCCCCGCACATGGGCCGACATGGCAAGGAGGAGATCGGCTTTGTCGAGGCTTGTCATGGGTCCGTGTCGATCCTTGCGTGTTCGGGATTGTCCCACGCCCCGGGTCTGGGGGCGGTCAGGTGCCGGTTTCGTCTTGCGGCTGCGCCTGTGGCGATGGCGCGGGCGTGCCCGCCATGAGCCTGTCGGCCTTCTTGCGCACCAGCACCGACCGCAGGTCATGCATCGCCAGGAGGAGCCGGTCCGTGACCTCTTCCAGCGCGGCGTCCGAGGCGCGGGTCTGCGCCCAATGCGTTGTCAGGTTCAGGTGATCGATCGCGCGATGGATGTCGTCGAGGTCACGCTCGGCCAGCACGGCGCGGCGCTCCTCCATCCAGCTTTCGATGATGCGCAGCTGATCCGCATCAAGAATGGTATCGCCATGCGGGCGGATATTGCCGTTGCGCAGGTTGACGACGGCGATCTCCTCCATCTCGATGCGGCGCTGGCGGTTCTCGGTGCAAACCCGGAACACGGCCGCGCCATTCTCGCGGATACGAAAGTAGTATTCAGGTAGATCGGTCATCCGCACCCTGTCTGTCTCGGCCCCTTGGGGTGCCGGGCGGCAGGGTATGTGCTCGACACTTTCGTGTCAAAGCCCCGAATATCAGCGCGCGCCCGTCTCGAAGGTTGCGCTCAGCACCATGGTCAGGGCGTGGCGCAGGGCGGCGGCCCGCACCTCGGCCCGGCCGATGGCGCCGAACTCGCGGGTTTCGGTCAGCACCTTGCGCCCCGAGGCGAGGCCGAAACAGACGCGCCCCTCGGGCTTGTGCTCCGATCCGCCGGGCCCGGCGATGCCGGTGACCGAAACGGCGATCTGCGCCTGCGAGCGGTCGAGCGCGCCCGATGCCATTTCTGCCGCCACGGCCTCGGACACCGCGCCGTGAGTGGCCAGCGTTTCGGGCCGCACGCCCAGAAGATCGGTCTTGGACGCATTGGAATAGGTGACGAAGCCGCGCTCGAACACGTCGGACGATCCCGCCACATCGGTCAGCGCGGCGGCGATCATGCCCCCCGTGCAGCTTTCGGCGGTGGCAAGTTTCCAGCCCCGCCGCCGCAACGCCTCCAGCACGTCGGCCGCCGTCATCCCATCACCCGGGGCAGATGCGCGACAAAGGCCAGAACGGCCACGACCAGCGCCGCCATCCAGCCCGCGATCAGGTCATCGGCCATGACGCCAAGCGCCCCCTCCTGCCGGTCGGCCCAGCCCACCGGGCCGGGTTTGAGGATGTCGAAGGCGCGAAAGGCGAGGAAGGCCGTCAGAACACCCGGCCAGAGCGCCCAGAACTCCGCCCCCGCCATCTGCGCCCCGAGCGAGACCGGCCAGAGCGCGATCCATTGGCCCGCCACCTCGTCGATGATGATCTCGGAGGGGTCCTTGTCGGCGCTGTCCCGCGTTGCAACACCCACGGCCCACCAGCCAAGCGCGGTCACGGCAACAGTCGCGGCCAGCAACAGCCAGAACCCGCCCAGAACGTGCAGGGCCCATGCCAGCACGACCGCCGCCGCACTGCCCCATGTGCCGGGGCCGGGGCGCAAATGGCCGATGGGTCCAAGGGTGCAGATCGCGCGGATCATGCCTTCACCAGCGTCACGGTGGCCAGCGCCGCGATCCCCTCTTCCCGACCGGTGAAGCCCAGCTTTTCGGTCGTCGTCGCCTTGACCGAGATGCGATCCACCTCGATCCGCAGCAATTCGGCCAGACGCGCGCGCATGGCGGCGGCCTGCGGCCCGATCTTGGGTTTTTCGCAGATCAGCGTCACATCGGCATGGGTGATGGCAAATCCGCGCGCGGCGGCCCGGTCGACGGCATGGCTCAGGAAGATATGGCTTTGTGCGCCCTTCCATTGCGGGTCGCTGGGTGGGAAATGCGTGCCGATATCGCCCTCGGCCAAGGCGCCATAGATCGCATCGGTCAGGGTGTGCAGACCCACATCGGCATCCGAATGGCCCTGCAGGCCGCGATCATGCGGCACGGCCACGCCGCACAGCATCACGTGATCGCCGGGGCCGAAACGATGCACGTCAAAGCCGTTGCCGGTGCGGATATCCATGTCTGTCCTTTCGAGGATGCGGGCCGCGCGGTCGAAATCGCCCGGTGTCGTGATCTTGAGATTGTCTTCGTGCCCTGGCACGATGGCCACGTCGAGCCCTGCGGCCCGCGCGACCTCCACGTCATCGGCGGGATCACCCACGAAAGCCGCATGGGCGGCAAGGATCGCGGGAAGGTGAAAGCCCTGCGGCGTCTGCGCCCGCCAAAGCCCGTCCCGCGCGACCGTCCCCTCGACCAATCCCGCGCCGCGCCACAGCGCATCGGTCACGGCAAGGGCAGGGGCAGCGCCCGGATGATCGGCAAGGGCCGCGATGACGGCATCGATCACCTTGGGCGGAACGCCGGGGCGGGCCACGTCATGGATCAGCACCAGATCGGCCAGACCGTCGAGCGCGCTGAGGCCCGCCATGACCGAGGCCCCCCGCGTCGCCCCCCCGGTGACACGGGTCATGGGCGTTGCTCCTGCCTGCGGCAAAAGCTCGGGCGGGGCGTCATCGGCGGTGACAAGAACGATCCGTCGGATTGCGGGATGCCGGTCGAAGGCATCGACCGTCCATTGCGCGACCGTCTTGCCCGCAAGGTTGCGCCATTGCTTGGCAAGCCCACCGCCCGCGCGCAGACCGCGGCCTGCCGCGACGATCAGCGCGGCGATGCGGGGGTGGTCGGAAGCGGGGTCTTGCGTCATGTCGCGGTGATAGGCGCTGGACGCGCGCCGCACAACGGGGCAAGATGTTTGCTTAAATAATGCGCATGACGCCCGATTTTTGAGCGCCACCCCCGAGGGGCCCGGGCGTCCTGTTGCTTTCTTTTGAACTCCCCCGCGCTCCGACCTATCCCGGCAGGGCGTGCGCACAAGGAATAGGCACTTGACTGTTTCACTGGCAGATATGCCGCTCTCGCCCCCGGTGCTTCTGGCGCCGATGGCGGGGATCACCGACAGGCCCTTTCGCGATCTCGTCGCCTCCTTCGGCGCGGGGCTTGTGGTGTCCGAAATGGTCGCAAGCCAGGAGATGGTGGAGGCCAAGGCCTCGGTCCGGGCCCGCGCCGAACTGGGCTATGATGCCGCCCGCACCGCCGTGCAGATCGCGGGCCGAGAGGCGCATTGGATGGCCGAAGCCGCCCGCATCGCCGAAGCGCAGGGCGCGCGCATCATCGACATCAACATGGGCTGCCCCGCCAAGAAGGTGACCAACGGCTATTCCGGTTCGGCGCTGATGCGCGATCCCGATCATGCCCTGCGCCTGATCGAGGCGGTGGTGGGCGCGGTCACTGTGCCCGTGACGCTCAAGACCCGGCTCGGGTGGGACGATGCCTGCCTGAATGCCGCCGATCTGGCGCGGCGGGCCGAGGGGGCGGGGGTGCGCATGGTCACGATCCATGGCCGCACGCGCTGCCAGTTCTACAAAGGACAGGCCGATTGGGCCGCGATCCGCGCGGTGAAAGAGGCCGTGACCATTCCCGTCATCGCCAATGGCGACATCACCGATACCGCGTCGGCGGCGCGCGCCTTGCGCCTGTCGGGGGCCGATGGCGTCATGGTGGGGCGGGGCGCGCAGGGGCGGCCATGGGCCTTGGCCCGGATCGCGGCGGATATCTGTGGCACGGCCCCCCCCGATGTGCCGCAAGGCCCTGCGCTGGTCGCGCTGGTGGCCGGACATTACGAGGCGATGCTGTCCTTTTACGGGCGCGATCTGGGCCTGCGCGTCGCGCGCAAGCATCTGGGCTGGTACATGGATGTGGCGGAAACGCCCGCCGATCTGCGCCGGCTTGTCCTGACAGCCCATGATCCGGCGCAGGTGATCGCCCATCTGCCCGATGCGCTGGAACCCCGGCAGAGACGGGTGGCGGCATGACGCAGGTGACGACAAGTCTTTGGGCCTCGCTCCCCATTCCGGCGCTGATCTGCGACGCCGAGGATCGTATCCGCGATGTGAACCCCGCCGGTGAATTGTTCCTCAACGCCTCGCGCAAGGCGCTGGACGGGAGCCCGGTCTGGGACAAGATCTTTGTCGATGCGCCCCTGGAAGAGGCGTTCGCCCGCGTCCGCAGCGCCAGCGCGCCCCTCTTCGTCAATGCCGTCGACGTGGGCACCGGCAGCCGCAAGCCCGTGTCCTGCGACGTGCAGATCGCGCCCTTGGCCGACAAGCCCGACCATGTGCTTGTGCTGCTCGAAAGCCGCGAGCTTGCAGGCCGGATGGACCGTGCGATGTCGTCGAAATCGGCGGCGAAATCGGCCATCGGCATGGCCGAGATGCTGGCCCACGAGATCAAGAACCCGCTTGCGGGGATCACCGGGGCTGCCCAGCTCATTTCGATGAACGCGAGCGGAGAGGATCGGGAACTGACCGACCTGATCGTCGAAGAGACGCGCCGCATCCTCAAGCTCTTGGGCCAGGTCGAGGAATTCGGCAATGTCCGCCCGCCCGACCGGCGCGCCGTCAATATCCACGACATCCTTGACCGTGCCCGCAAATCCGCGGCCATCGGTTTTGCCGCCCATATGACGATCGAGGATGATTACGACCCCTCCCTGCCGCCCACATGGGCCGATCCCGACCAGTTGCAGCAGGTGTTCCTGAACCTGCTCAAGAACGCCGCCGAGGCCGGGCGCGCGGGCGGCACCATCCGGCTGCGCAGCTTCTACGAGACCTCGCTAAAGGTGCGGCGCCGTGACGGAACCGGCGGCGTCGTGCCGCTCCAGATCGAAGTGATCGACGACGGCCCCGGTATCCGCCCCGATATCGCCGAGGATCTGTTCGAACCCTTCGTTTCGGGGCGCGAGAATGGCACGGGCCTTGGCCTCGCGCTCGTGAGCAAGATCGTGGCCGACCATGACGGCTGGATCGCGGTCGACAGTGTGCCGGGGCGCACCGTGTTCCGCGTTTCGCTACCCATAGCGCCGAAAGACGCCCAGACAACCGGAGAGACCTGACACATGGACGGCACCGTTCTTGTCGCCGACGACGACCGCACGATCCGCACCGTTCTGACCCAGGCGCTGACGCGTGCGGGGTGCAAGGTGCATGCGACCTCGAGCCTGATGACGCTGATGCGCTGGGTCGAAGAGGGCAAGGGCGACCTGGTGATTTCCGATGTCATCATGCCCGATGGCAACGGGTTGGAGACGCTGCCCCAGATCACCGAGAAACGGCCCGGCCTGCCGGTCATCATCATCTCGGCGCAGAACACGATCATGACGGCGATCCAGGCGACCGAAAAAGACGCCTATGATTACCTGCCCAAACCCTTTGACCTGCCCGATCTGATGAAACGCGCCGCACGTGCGCTGGACCAGAAACGCCGCGTGCAACCCCCGCGCACGCCCACGGCGGATACACCCGCAGCCATTCCCGCCCAGCAGGAGGATCTGCCGCTGGTGGGCCGCACGCCCGCGATGCAGGCGCTCTACCGGCTTGTCGCGCGGGTCATGAACACCGATCTGCCGGTTTTGGTGACGGGCGAAAGCGGGACGGGCAAATCGCTGATCGCGCGGGCCATCCACGATTTTTCGGATCGTCGCACGCTGCCCTTTGTCGTGGCGACCGCCGCCGACATGGAGGGGATGGACGGCCCCTCGGCTCTTGTGTCCCGCGCGCGGGGGGGATCGATCCTGTTCGACGAAGTGGGCGATCTGGACGAAGAGGCGCAGGCGCGCATCGTGCGGATGCTCGACGCCTTTGGCGACAGCGCCCCGCGCGTCATGGCCACATCCCAGCGCGACCTGATGGAACGGATGGAGGCGGGGCAGTTCCGTCAGGACCTGTTCTACCGTCTGGGCGGCGTGACGCTGAACGTGCCCTCCTTGCGCGAAAGGGTCGATGACATCCCGCTTCTGTCGGCCCATTTCCTGGCGCGGGGGGAACGCGACGGCCTGCCGCTGCGCCGCTTTTCGACCGAGGCGATGGACCTGATCCGCGCCTATTCCTGGCCCGGAAACGTGCGCCAGCTGGAAAACACCATCAAGCGCCTGACGGTGACCGGGCAATCCGAGGAAATCACCAAGGCCGAGGTGGAAATGGTGCTGGGCAACCAGCCCGCCATCGAACCGCTGATGGGGGGCGGATCGGGCGACAAGCTGTCGGCTTCGGTCGCCAAACACCTGCGGCGCTATTTCGATCTGCATGGCGGGGTGTTGCCGCCCGCGGGGCTCTACAACCGCATCCTGCGCGAAGTGGAGACACCGCTGATCGAGATCGCGCTGGATGCCACCGGCGGCAATCAGGCAAAATGTGCCGATCTTCTTGGCATCAACCGCAATACCTTGAGAAAAAAGATCACCGATCTGGATATCCGCGTGACACGCCGCCGCAAGTTGATGTAAACCCGCAACAGTCGCGTGGCCGAAGGGCGACAGGGAAACCCGGGCCGCGCCACCTTGGGGGAGCAGCCCGTGGACGAACCCGCGGACAGGCAGGCAGGCGGACTGCTGGACCGTTTCTGGCGGTTCAAGGATGATCCGTCGGTGCGCAGCGTGGCCACCTTTGGCCTCGTGCTGCTCGGGCCTGTTCTGGCGCTTCTGACTTTTCTGGTTCTCGGTCCCCTCTCCGACATGGCCGATGCGCCGGGGCTGCGGCTGATCCTGTTGGCGGATCTCGTCTATATCCTTGTCGTCGCGGCCCTTGTCCTGCGGGAGGTGGCGCGCATCGTCGCCTCGCGGCGGGCGCAATCGGCGGGGTCGCGTCTGCACCTGCGGCTGACGGGGGTCTTTACCCTTGTGGCGCTCGTGCCCACCATCCTTGTCGCCGTTTTCGCCACCATCACCGTCAACATGGGCCTCGAGGGCTGGTTTTCCGATCGCGTGTCGCGCGCGCTTGGCAATTCGGTGGATGCAGCCGTCGCCTATAGCGAGGAACACCGCAACGACCTGGAGACGGATACGCGGGCGCTGGCGAATTTCCTGAACCTCAACCGCCGCGCCACGGTGCTGTTGTCGGATGGCGATCTGCGCCAATTGCTCAGCCAGGGCCAAAGCCGCATCCAGCGCGGGCTGGAGGAGGCCTTTGTCATCGATGGCGCGGGCGAGATCCGGGCGCGGGGGGAATCGAGCTATCTTTTCGATTACGACCGCCCGCTGGACATGGATCTGGCGAGCGCCGCCGAGGGCGAATTGGTCCTGATCGAGGATCGCGCCCAGAACGAGTTTCGCGCGCTCTTGCGGCTTTCGGCCTTTCCCGACCGCTATCTCTACGTCAGCCGCGAGGTGGATGGCGCGATCCTGTCGCTTCTGGATGAAACCCAGCAGACCGTGCAGCTTTATCGCCAGCTCGAGGCCGACAGGGGCCGTGTCCTGTTCGAATTCGGCCTGCTCTATCTGGGCTTTGCCATCATCATGGTTCTGGCGGCGATCTGGTTGGGCCTGTGGTTCGCCGAACGCCTGTCGCGGCCCGTGGGCCAGCTTGCGGGGGCTGCGCAGCGCGTGGGGCAGGGCGATCTGTCGGTGCGCGTTGCCGAAGAGGCGGGCGATGACGAAATCGCGATGCTGGGTCGGCTGTTCAACCAGATGACCCGGCAGTTGAAGGGACAGCGCGACACGCTTCTGGAACAGAATGACGCGACCGAGGCGCGCAGGCGGCTGTTTGACAGCGTGCTCTCGTCGGTCACGGCGGGGGTGATCGGCCTGAACGAGGCGGGCCGCGTCGATTTCATGAACCGCTCGGCGATCCGGCTGCTGCAGCTGGTCGATGCGCGCGACAACGGCCTGAGCCTTTCTGCCGCCATCCCCGAATTTGCCAATCTTTTCGAGCGCTTGCAGAAATCCACCGCCGAATCCGTGCAAGAGGAGATCAAGCTGACACGGGGCGGCAAACAAGAAAGCCTGCTGGTGCGCATGGCCGTGCGCCGCACGACCGAAGGCACGCTCGAAGGCTATGTGGTCGCCTTCGACGACGTGACGCAACTGGTCAGTGCGCAACGCATGGCCGCTTGGGGCGACGTGGCCCGCCGCATCGCGCATGAGATCAAGAACCCGCTGACCCCGATCCAGCTGTCCGCCGAACGGATCAACCGCCGCTTTTCCCGCGCGCTCGAGGGCGAGGAACAGGACAAGCTTGCGGAACTGACCGGCATCATCGTGCGCCAGACCAACGATCTGCGCCGCATCGTCGACGAGTTTTCCAAATTCGCCCGCATGCCCGAGCCCGAAACGCGGATCGAGGATCTGGCGAAACTCTTCCGCGAGGCGATCACCTTGCAAAAGGCAGGGCAGCCCGGTGTGGCCTTTGGCTTTGACATCCCCGAGGGGCCGGTCATGGCCGAGCTTGATGCCACGATGATCGGGCAGGCCTTTACCAACCTGTTGAAGAATGGCGGCGAAGCCATTGAATCCCTGCAGGAAAAGGGCGCGCCCGAGGGGCATCGCCCACAGTTGCGCGGGGCGCTCAGCACAAGCGGCACCATCGCCACCATCACCATTTGCGACAATGGCATCGGCCTGCCGGCCGACCGCGCCAAGCTGTTCGAGCCCTATGTCACCACGCGCGACAAGGGGACGGGGCTGGGCCTGCCCATCGTCAAGAAGATTATCGAGGAACACGGCGGGACGCTGGACTTGCTGGATGCGGAGCCCTTCGAGGCGGGCGCCCATCCAGGTGCCATGGCGCGCATTACCCTGCCGATCTTGCCCAACGGAGAGACAGCATGAGCGACATTCTGGTCGTCGATGACGAACGCGATATCCGTGAATTGATCTGCGACATCTTGCAGGACGAAGGCTATGCCACGCGCATGGCCGGATCGTCGGATGAATGCATGGCCGAATTGAACAAGGCCCAGCCAGGTCTGATGATCCTCGATATCTGGCTCAAGGACAGCAACATGGACGGGATCGACATCCTGGGCCATGTGAAGCGCGACAATCCCGATGTGCCGGTCGTGATCATCTCGGGCCATGGCAACATCGAGATCGCGGTCGCCGCGATCAAGCAGGGCGCCTATGATTTCATCGAAAAACCCTTCAATATCGACCAGTTGCTGGTGGTGATCCGACGGGCGATGGAAACCTCGCGCCTGCGCCGCGAGAATGCGAGCCTGCGGCGGCAGGATGTGAAATCGGCCGAGATGGTGGGCAATGGCGCGGCCTTCCGCGTGCTCAAGGGGCAGCTCGACAAGGTCACCAAATCCAATGGCCGCGTCATGCTGACCGGCGGTCCCGGCGCGGGCAAGGAAGTGGCCGCACGCTACATCCACGCCCATTCCAACCGTTCGGGCGCACCTTTCGTGACGGTCAGTTCGGCGGCCATTCAGCCCGATCACATGGAAGAGGTGCTGTTCGGGCGCGAAAGCCCGGAACGCGGTGTGGAACAAGGGCTTTTGGAACAGGGACATGGCGGCGTCGTCTATTTCGACGAGGTGGCGGACATGCCCCCCGGGACCCAATCCAAGATCCTGCGCGTGCTGGTGGACCAGAGCTTTACCCGCGTCGGCGGCACGGCCAAGGTGCGGGTGGATCTGCGGGTCATCTCCTCGACCTCGCGCGACCTGATGGCGCTCATCGCCGAAGGGCGGTTCCGCGAGGAACTCTATCACCGGCTGAACGTGGTGCCGATCGAGGTCCCGAGCCTTGAGGACAGGCGCGACGACATCCCCGAGCTGGCGCGGCATTTCATCAATGAATTCAACCGCGAACAGGGTTTGCCGCTGCGTGAATTGGGCGAGGATGCGGTGGCGATGCTGCAGACCATGCGCTGGCCGGGGAATGTGCGGCAGCTCAGGAACGTGATCGAACGGGTGCTGATCCTGGGCGATGGCACCGGCCCGATCGAGGCGCGCGATCTGCCGGGGCAGGCCGAAGCCTCGGGCGATGACGCGGGCGCTGCGCTGTCCCCGACACTGACCACGCTGCCCCTGCGCGAGGCGCGGGAATTGTTTGAACGTCAATACCTTATGGCGCAGATCAACCGGTTCGGCGGCAACATCAGCCGCACCGCGAGCTTTGTCGGGATGGAGCGCAGCGCGCTCCACCGCAAGCTCAAATCGCTGGGTGTGGTGACCAGCGGCAAGGCGGGCGGGCGTGTGGCGCAGATGGAGGATGACGAGGACTAAGCCGCTCAGGCCGGGTTCACGATCAACGCAGGACCGGGCGCGGGGCGGTAGAGGCAGGTTCCGCCGGTGAGGGGCGGCATGGTCGTGCTGAGCACGATGGCCTCTCCCTCCTCGCAGCGGGGCAGGCCGACCTCGGTATAGCCGCGCGCGCCCATGCAGCCGGCAAAGGCCGTGCGGCGGAAGTTTTCATTGAGATCAACGGTATAGGGATCGCCACCGTCGAAATAGCCGGGGCGGATGGTGCAGCTGCCCGCGCTGTTGCAGACCTGCCGGGGCGGGACATAGACGCGGGGCGTGTAGCGGATCTGGGTCTGGACCGGAAAGCGGGACAGGGCGTGGCGCTCGCAGCCCGCGATATCGGCGTCGCGGGTGGCGAGGGTGACGCCTGCGGCATGGTAGACGGTTTCGGTCACGCAGGCCGAAAGCAGGCTTGCGGCGAGGGAGGCGAGGATCAGGCGGCGCATGGTTCGGTCCCTTGTCAAAGCAGTCGTCAGCGGCGGGTCATCAACCGTTCAAGTCCATGAAAATGATAGATATTCCCGTATTTCGGCGGCTCGGTCAGGCGCAGGTTCGGACAATGTTCGAAGAGGATCGGCAGCGCGATCTGCAGCTCCAACCGGGCAAGGGGCGCGCCGACGCAGAAATGCAAGCCGGCCCCGAAAGCGAGGTTCGCGGGACCGTCTTGTCGGTCGGGGATGAAGTGATCCGCTTGCGAATAAACGGTTTCGTCGCGTCCGGCGGAGGCAAGGAGAAGCCCGACCTGATCGCCACGGCGGAAGGTATGGCCGAACAGCGTGACATCCTCGTAGGCGGTGCGGGTGAACAGATGGAGCGGCGGGTCGTGGCGCAGGATTTCCTCGACCAGGAGATCGACCTGCGTGGCGGGGTGTAACCCGTTATCGAGCAACAGTTTTATGCCGTTGCCCATGGTGTGCACGGTCGCCTCGTGACCGGCGTTCAGGAGCAGGATACAGGTCGTGATCAGCTCGTCGGTGGTGAGTTTCTCGCCCTCCTCCTCGGCGGCGATAAGCGCGGTGATGAGATCGTCGCGCGGGTCGGAGCGGCGTTTTTCGACATAGGCGCGCAGGAAATCGGCGAAGTCGGAGGCGGCTTTGGCGGCGGCCAGTTCCTCGGCCTTGGTGCGGCGGGCCTGGTACATCTGGACCATGGCGCTGGACCACCCCACAAGATCTTGTGCCATTTCCTCGGGCACGCCCAGAAGGCGGGCGATGATGATGACGGGGATCGGGCGGCAATAGGCGTCCAGCAGATCGGTGTCGCCGTCGGGGATTTTGCGCGCCAGATCATGGGCAAGCGCCGCGATTTCGGGTGCGAGCGACTGGATGCGGCGCGAGGTGAAGGCGCGCAGGACAAGGCCGCGCAACCGCGTGTGGCGGGGCGGTTCCAGTTCCAGCATGGAATGCTGTTCGACCGCGTAGAAGGGCGCGGAATGTTCGGGAAATTCAATCGGAACAATGGTTTCGCGGCCAAAGCGGCGATCGCGGAGGATCGTGTTGACAGCACCATGGGTGGTGGCCATCGGCATGTCATACTCGGCCCAGAACACGAGCGGTCCTGCGGCGCGGGCGCGGCTGTAGAACGGATAGGGGTTCTGGACGAAGCCCGGTTCGGTGGGGGATTGGTCGAGGCGCTGCATGACGGCTTTGTCGCAGGTTTCGGGGCGCCGTTCCATCGGATTGGAGGGCAAGAAACCTTTCCCAAGGGTAAAGATTTCGGGACGTTTCTTGCCGAAAGGTTAATGGGGGCGCGCACATCCTGCGAAAGGATGAACGCGCCCCCGTGTCGTTAGGGATATCTTCTCAATCCGCGCCGCGCACCGGGATGGTGGCACCGGGGCGGGGGTGGAAGATGCGCTGGATCAGGTAGACGCCCCCCGCGATGCCCACACCTGCCAGATCGGTCACCAGCCCGCCTTCGATCATGAAGAGGGCGGCGATGATCAGGCCCACGCGCAGGAACCAGGCCGAGGGTCCGCCCATGAACCAGCCCTGCACGCCTGCGGACAGAAGGAAGACACCGACGGTGGCGGTCAGGCCTGCGCGGATGACCTCGAACCAGGTGCCGTCCATCAGGAGGGCGGCGTTGTAGAAGAACATGAAGGGCACGATGAAGGCGGTGATCCCGATCTTGAACGACGCGACCGAGGTTTCCATCGCATTCGCCCCCGAGATCCCCGCCGCGGCATAGCTGGCCAGCGCCACGGGGGGCGTGATGGCCGAGACGACGGCGAAGTAGAAGACGAAGAAATGCGCCGTCAGAAGCGGGATGCCGAGGTTCACGAGGCCCGGTGCCACGACCGCCGCCGCGACCGCATAGGCCGCCGTGGTGGGCATGCCCATCCCGAGCAGGATGGCGATGCACATCGCGAAGAAGAGCGCGAGGAGCTGGCTGACGCCTGCGAGGTCGAGAAGCAGGTTCGAGAAACGCGCGCCGACGCCCGTAAGGCTGATGACGCCGACGATGATGCCCGCCGCCGCACAGACCGCGATGATCTGGATCGACATGATCCCCGCCAGCTCGAAAGCCTTGACGATGGCCCGCGTGCCCATGCGGTAGGGGGTGAGCCAGCTGACCATGGCGGCGGCCACCGTGGCGAGCGTGCCCGCGCGGATCACCGAATAGCCCATGAAGAGCGCGGCGATCAGGATGATGATCGGGATGAAGAGATAGACCTGCCGGATCATCTTGTTGAACTTGGGCAATTCATCCTCGCGCATCCCGCGCATGCCGAGCTTGGCCGCTTCGAAATCGACCATGAAGTAGATCGAGGCGAAGTAGAGGATCGCGGGGATGATCGCGGCGGCGGCGATTTCCGTGTAGGGAATGCCCGTCACCTCGGCCATGATGAAGGCGCCGGCCCCCATGATCGGCGGCATGATCTGCCCACCGGTCGAGGCCGCGGCCTCGATCGCGCCGGCGGTCTTGGGCTTGTAGCCGACCTTTTTCATCAAGGGGATGGTGAGCGAGCCGGTCGCCACGACGTTGCCCGCCGAGGTGCCGTTGATCATGCCCATCAGACCGGAGGCGAAGATCGCCACCTTGGCTGGGCCGCCGCGCGCGCGACCGGCAGCGGCGAAGGCGAAGTTGACGAAATAATCGCCCACTTTCGACGCCTGAAGGAAGGCCGCGAAGATGATGAAGAGGATGATGTAGGTCGAGGAGACCGAGGTGGTGGTCCCAAGGATGCCCACGTCGGAATAGACGGTGCCGAAGAAGCGCTGCCACGTGTAGGGGGTTTCGACCCGCAGGATCGAGGGCAGCATATGGGCGGTGAAGGTGTAGACAAGGAAGATGCCCGCGATGACGACAAGCGCCATACCCGCGACGCGGCGCGTCAGTTCGAGGATGAGCGCGGTGCCTGCGGTCGCGGCAAAGGCCACGCCGATGGGAACCTGGGGCGTGCCGACCGCGTTGCGCGCCGCCGTCCCGTAGATCGGGATGAGGTAGAGCGCGACGATCACCGCGCAAAAGCCCAGCACGATGTCGGAGGCGGTGAAGGCGGCGCGGTCGCGGCGTTCGAACCAGCCGGTGACGATGGCCCCGAAGGTCGCGATCAGGAGCGGCACGCCGAACCACCAGATTTCGCGCGCATAGACCCAATCATAGGCCGAGAAATTCTCGGGGATTTCGGGCATGGACATCCAGAGCACGCGGCCGCCCATTTCCATGACCTGATCGGTGCCCAGATACTGGATGATGCCCAGCGTCGTGACGGCGGCGACAAGCGCGGGAAGGGCGAGCGCGGCTGCGACATAGGTCACGAGTTTCGTGTCGCGGGCGGGCGGCGCATTGGCCGGGAAGCTGTGGGAGGCAAAGAGCAGGAAGCCCAGAACGAGCGCGCCCGCGATGTGGATCATGCGGAAATTCCACGGCTCCATCGGGAGGGTGGGAAGGAAAAAGAACCGGTCGGCCCAGACGGATTGGATATCGCGCGCGGTGCGGCGCAGTTCGGATGCCTCGTCCTGCGCGATCTCGATGTCGGCCATGAGCGCCGTGATTTCCTCGGCATTGTCGGCGGTTTGGGCAACCTCGCCTGCCAGCGCCATCAGGCGGCGCATGGAATTGCCGGAGAATTCCTCGCCCGCGGGGCCGAGGGCTGCGCGCAGATCCTCGAACCCTTCCTGGGTGGCGCGTTCGGCGATGGTGGCTTGCACCGACCAGGGCGAGGCGATCAGCCCGCTGACCGAAAGCCCGTTGAGGGCGGCCATGTGGAAGGCGGCATAGAGAAAGGCGATCGCGGCGATGAGCATGTAGGCGCGGCCCGTGAACAGGCGGCGGTAGCTTTCTACCGGTTCCTCGTCGACGCCTTCGGCAAGGACCTGGTCGGTCTGGCTGGTCTGATCGGTCATTTTACGGTGTCCCCCACGGATGGCCCGCTTGGGGCCTCACGGCACTGACGGCCCTTTGGGCCTGTCTTATCGGGTTTGTTCGGTTTTTGTCGGGCCTGTCGGCCCCTTGTGGCCTGCGCCCTGTCGGGCGCGCGCCATGGTCTGGAAACGGGGTGCGGGACAGGCCCGCACCCCGCCAAGGGTCTTACATCGAGCCGTGGATACGGTCGGCGGGGATGGTTGCACCGGCGTTTTCGGTGAACCAGCGCGCCGCACCGGGGTGCCACATCAGCGCGGTGTTCTTGTCCCAATGCTCGGGCAGGGTTTCACGTGCCGAGGAGTGGATGCCCATCATGCGCTCGTTGTCGGACATGATGATGTCCGTCACGGCATAGACGAAGCTTTCGGGCAGGTCGCAGTTGGCGATTGCGAAGTTCCACATCGCGACCGAGCGCGCGGGCGCTTCGAGCGTGGTGTAGGTGCTGTCCGCGATCTGGAAGCCCGAAACGGGGAAGGCTTCGATGATCTGGGCCTGCTCTGCTTCGGTGAACTCGATGATGTTGATGTCGGTCTGCACCTCGAGCTGCGAGACGGCGGGGATCGGAACGCCGGCCGCGAAGGCGATGACGTCGAGCAGGCCGTCCTGAAGCTGGCCGCCGAGGTCATCCCAGCCGCCGTTGCGACGCTCGAATTCCACGCCGAGCGCTTCGAGCATCAGCGGGAAATAGGTGTCGGAGGTGGAGCCCGCCGGGCCGAAGCCGATGCGCGCGCCCGCCGGGATGTCGGCGATGGTCTCGATGCCCGAGGAGGACAGCGCGGTGACGCTGAAGGGCGTCTGGTACATCGGGAACATCGCGCAGGCATTGGTCATCTGCAGGCCGGGTGCGATCGGGTTGGTGCCGGCATAGGATTCGGCGGCAGGACCCATGGTGGTCAGGCCGAACTGCACTTCGCCGGTGTGGACGAGCGCCATATTCTGCATCGGGCCGCCGGTGACTTCGCCGCCGCCGGAGATGCCGAGCTCGTCGGCCACGAGGTTCGCCCAGCCGGAGCCGTAGACGAAGAAGGTGCCGCCCTGCGAGGCGGTGCCGACGGTGAAGCTTTCGGGCCAGCCGGTGCGGTCTTCCTGAGCGAAGACGGCGGTGGCGGTCAGCGCGGTGGTGGCCGCGAGGACTGCGATACGGGTGAAGGTCATGTCACTCTCCCTGATTGACGATGAAAGCGCCCGGCTCCCTCCGGGCCGCTTGGCGGCGGGTTGTGGGGCGCATGGCGGCGTCATGCAAGCCCTGCATGGCGGGATTGCAGGAATTCGCGGGGTTTTGCCGGGGGGATGGGTGCGATCCGACCCATGGGGCGGGAGGGCATGTTCCCGTGGCGACACATCGGCGGCTGTGGGCGGGCCGGGCGGCGCGTTCACCCGCATCAACGCGCCGCTCCCTGACCTTTTGTTGTCGCCTGCCCGGGGAGCGCAAAACCGGTTCCCACTTTTGCGCGACAGGCTCTGTGTTTCCGCCTGTCCGGGGAGCGCAAAACCGGTTCCCACTTTTGCGCGACAGGCTCTGTGTTTCCGCCTGTCCGGGGAGCGCAAAACCGGTTCCCACTTTTGCGCGACAGGCTCTAATCCTCGCGGAAGCTGTCGCGGCTGAGGCCGTGGCGCTGCATCTTTTCGTAGAGCGCCTTTCGCGAGAGGCCGAGCGCCTCGTAGGTGGATTTGAGGCTGCCGCCATGGGCTGCTAGGCTGGCGGCGATGAGCGCCTTTTCATGGGCGGCCATGCGGTCGGCGAGCGTGCCCTCAGCCTCGGGGGCGAGGGGCCAGAGGCCCGCGTCGAGACCCATGGCGAGCCGTTCGGCGGCGTTGCGCAATTCGCGCACGTTGCCGGGCCAGTCGCGGGCGGCAAGGGCTGCGAGAACCGCGCCGGGCACCTCGGGGGCGTCGCGGCCGGTGCGGGTGGCGGCGGCGGAGAGGAGGGAGAGGAAGAGCTCGGGAATATCCTCGCGCCGGTCGGAGAGGGGGGGCAGGCGCAGGGTGACGACGTTCAGCCGGTAGAGAAGGTCGGGGCGAAACGCGCCCTCCCGGGCTGCGGCGGCGAGGTCGCGCTTGGAGGCGGCGACGATGCGCAGATCGAGCGGGATCGGGTCGTTGGAGCCCAGCCGCGTGACGCTGCGCTGTTCGACGACATGCAGAAGCTTGCCCTGAAGTGCCAAGGGCAGGCTGTCGATCTCGTCCAGAAAGAGGGTGCCGCCGCGGGCATGTTCGAATTTGCCGTAGCGGGCGCGGGTGGCGCCCGGGAAAGCGCCCGCCTCGTGGCCGAAAAGCTCGCTTTCGATCAGTTCGGCGGGCAGGGCCGCGCAATTGACGGCGATGAAGGCGCGGTCGGCGCGGGGGCTTGCGGCATGAAGGGCGCGGGCCGCGACCTCCTTGCCGGTGCCGGTTTCGCCCTCGATCAGGACATCGGCCTGCGTGGCGGCAAGGGCACGGAGTTGCGCGCGCAGGCGCACCATGGGGGCGGAGCGGCCCAGAAGGCGCACAGCGACCGGATCGTCGGGGGAAAGCGCCGTGCCGCCCGCGCGCAGGCGCCGGTTTTCCAGCGTCAGGCGGCGCTTTTCGAGCGCGCGGCCCACGGCCTCGACCAGGCGGGCGGGGGCATAGGGTTTTTCGAGGAAATCATAGGCCCCGCCCTTCATCGAGGCGACGGCGAGATCGACATCGCCATGGCCGGTGACAAGGATCACGGGCAATTCGGGATCGATCTTCAGCGCCTCGGACATGAGGGTCAGGCCGTCCATGCCGGGCATGCGGATATCGGTGACGAGGATGCCCGGAAAGTCCCGGTCGAGATGGGCGAGCGCCTCGGGGCCGGTGTCGCAGGGGATGGCCGCGAGATCGGCCAGCATGAGCGCCTGGCTGGCTGCGTGGCGCAGCGGCGCTTCGTCATCGACGAACAGGACGGGGGCACTCGTGGTCATTGGGCGGCCATTTCGCCGGGCGGGTCGGTCACGTCAAGTTCCACGGTGAAGACCGCGCCGCCGCCCGCGCGGTTGGCGGCCATGAGCCGCCCGTTGAAATCGCGCACGATGTTGTAGGAGATCGAGAGCCCCAGCCCCAGCCCCTGACCGGGGGGTTTGGTGGTGAAGAAGGGATCGAAGGCTTGGGCCAGCGCCTCGTCGGAGAGGCCGGGGCCATGATCCTCGACCTCGATCCGGCAGCGCGGACCGGTCACATGGAGCGACAGGGTGACGACGGGATGGGGCACATCCTCCATCGCGTCGAGCGCATTGCCGATCAGGTTGACGATGACCTGTTGCAGGCGCACGCGGCCGCCCGTGGCCCAAACCTCGGTCGCGGGCGGGTCGTAGAGGATGCGCGCGCCCGCGCCCTCGATCCGGGGGCGCATGAGGTCGAGCGCATCCGAGATCACGGCGCGCAGCGGCACCGGGCCCGTCTTGTCCTGCGGGCGGCGGGCGAAGTTGCGCAGGTGGCGCGAAATCGCGGCCATGCGGTCGGCCATGGCCGAGATCAGGCCGATATTCTCGCGCGCCTCGGGGATGCGGCCGCGGTCGAGGAAGGTCGCGGCATTCTCGGCATAGGCTTTGACGGCGGCCAGCGGCTGGTTGAATTCGTGGCTGAGCGCCGCCGACATCTGGCCCAGCGCGGCCAGTTTGCCCGCCTGGATCAGGTCGGTCTGGGTCTTGCGCAATTGCGCCTCGGCGCGGGTGCGTTCCTCGATCTCGAGGCGGAGCTGGGCGTTGGCGGCATCGAGGTCACGGGTGCGTTCGCGCACGCGCGCCTCGAGCCGTGCCTGTTCGCCCGCCTGGCGGGCCAGACGATCCTCGAGCCGGAGGCGGCGTTGCCAGATCGTCGCGGCGAGGAGCACCACGAAGAGGGCGACAAGCCCCGCGATGGCCAGCGCCACGAGCGCCTGGGCGCGGGCGGGGGCCGTGGGCGACAGGATCGAGACGCGCCAGCCCGAGGTCGCGATGAGGCCCGTCTGCATCACCATGGTCTGGCGCGTCTCGTCATCCTCGATCGTGACGATCTCATAGTCCGAGCCGGGCAGGGGCATGCGCCGTGCGGGCAGGGGACGGAGCCGGGAGACGGGGTATTGGCGGGTGACGGCGATGGTTTCGAGCGCGGCCTCGGGCATGGGGCCGAGCGTGCGGAAATGCCACTCGGCGCGGTCGGACAGGAAGATCACGTTGGAGCTGTCCTGCACGATGATGGTGGAGCCGCTTTCGGCCCAGGTCGCCTCGAAGGCGTCGAGCGTGATCTTGACCGCGATCACGCCCGCGATGCGGGTGCCGTCGAGCACGGGGGCGGCGAAGAAATAGCCGCGCTCGCCCGAGGTGGTGCCCAGCGCGTGGAAGCGGCCCAGCCCGCCGGCCAGCGCCTCGGTGAAATAGGGGCGGTAGGTGAAGCTTTGCCCGACAAAGGATCGGTCGGTGCGATAGGAGGAGGCGGCGATGGTCAGCCCGTCGCGGTCGATCAGGTAGACATCGGAGACGCCGAGCGACAGCGCGGTCTGGCGCAGCTGTTCGTTGACGAAGGGCAAAAGGCCCGAATTGTCGGGATCGGCCAGAAGCTCGGCCAGGATCGGGCGTTCGGCCAAAAGGCTTGGCAGCGCCTCGGTCCGGTTGAGCGCACCGCGCAGCACCTGCACCGCCAGATCGAGCGTGGCGCGGTCGCGGTCGCCGGTGGCCACGAGATAGGCCCGTTCGAGCCGGGGAAAGGCCAGCACCGCAACGAGGAGGAGCGCTGCAAGGGCTGCCAGCACGAACCCCGCGGGACCGCCGAGGGGGCGCCGGGTCAAGCGGGGGGATGGGGGCGGCAGCGCAGTCATGGGCGCAGTATGGCGGGCGTGCGGGGCGCTGGCCAGTGGGGCGATCTGTTCCCTAGGGGCCGGTGCTGCATTTCACTGGCATTGGCGGGGGCGGATTGGCTAGGGTCGGTGCGAGGCGCATCTGCCGCGCCACGAGATCGTACCGGAGGATTTGTTCATGGCTCGCAGTTTCATCGCGCCCGCCGCCACGGCGCTGGCCGTCGCCACATTCGGTTTGCCCGCGCTGGCGCAAGAGTTGTCTTGCGGCGGGATCGGGGCGGGGGCGCCCTGGATCGGGGGAAGCCGGATGGCGTCGGATGTGACGGCGGCCTCGGGGGTGTTGGCGCTGTCGGGGGTGAGTGTCGCGCCGGGCACGCGGGGGGTTGCGCTGTTCACGGTTGGCCGTCCTGCCGATGTGCGGGTGGAGGCGGCCCCGGCCGATGAATACGGCGATACGGTGCTGGAGGTCTTTGACGCGGCGGGCAACCTGGTGGTCATGGATGACGATTCCGGCGGCATGCTGGCCAGCCGGTCGGAATTGCCGCTCGCGGCGGGCGATTATTGCCTGGCCGTCACGGGATTTGGCGGCGGGCCGGTGGTGGCCGATCTCCAGGTCAGCCGGCTGGAGCAGCCCGCCCTGACGCAGGGATTGTCGGGTGGTTTCGCCGGGACGGAGGATTTCCCTCTGTTCGTGGGGGTGGAGCCGTGCCTGGCCGATACGCCCGCGACCCTGCTGGGGCAGGGGCCGATCGACGCGCTGCTGGGGCAGGGCGGGGTGAGTGCCGTCAACAGCACGGTGGCTGCCCCCTATTACCGCTTCACCCTGTCGAGCCCGCAATCGGTCACGATCCGGGCCGAGAACCCGGAGGCCGATCCCTATATCTACGTCTTCGACGGGCAGGGGCAGCTTCTGGCCGAGAACGACGATTACGAAAGCCTCAACAGCCGGATCGATTTCACCGCGCCGCTGGCGGCGGGCAGCTATTGCGTGGGGATGCGGGCGCTGTCGGACCCCAACCTGCCGGTGACACTGCGCGTGTCGGGCTTCGATGCGCGGGCCATGGCGATGGAGGCCTATGACCGGGGCGAGGCGGCACCGCCGCTCGATGGCAGCTACCCGGTGACGGAGCTGGGCGTGGTCGGGCGCGGCTTGACGCAGGATGTGACCGTTTCGGGGTCGAAGGCGCAATGGTTCGTGGTGGATGTGCCCGAATACGGCCTGCTGTTGATCAATGCCGACGAGGTGACGGACAGCGACCCGATGCTGAGTGTCTTTGACGAATTCGGGCGCAATCTCGGGTTCAACGATGATGCCAATGGCACGCTCAATTCGGAGCTGACGGTGCGCACGCCGCCGGGGCGCTACCTGATCGCGCTGCGCCAGTATTCGGACGGGTATGACGGGATCATCCGTCTGGGCGTGCAGCGCTTCGTGCCTGCGCCCTGAGGGACGCGGGCTGGGTAGTGCGCCCTGAGGGCGCGCGGGCTGGGTAGAGCGCCCTGAGGGCGCTCAGGCCTCGTCAAGCGCTGCGATGATGCCGCCGAAATCGGCGGCCTTGAGCGAGGCGCCGCCCACGAGCGCGCCGTTCACATCGGGGACGGCAAAGATCTGGGCGGCGTTGGAGGGTTTGACCGACCCGCCGTAGAGCACCGAGATCTCGCGGCCCTGTTCGCCGAAACGCTCCACCAGATGGGCGCGGATGGCGGCATGCACCTCGGCGATCTGGTCGGTGGTGGGCACGCGCCCCGTGCCGATGGCCCAGATTGGTTCATAGGCGATGACGAGCGTGGCGGCGGTGACGCCCGCGGGGATCGAGCCCTGAAGCTGGGTTTCGACGACGGCAAGGGTGACGCCCGCATCGCGCTGGGCCTCTGTCTCGCCGATGCAGAGGATCACGGTGAGGCCGGCGGCAAGGGCGGCTTCGGTCTGGGCCTGCACCTGCGCATCGGTTTCACCGTGATCGGCGCGGCGTTCGGAATGGCCGAGGATCACGTGGGTGGCCCCGGCTTCGGCCAGCATGGGGGCGGAGATGTCGCCGGTATGCGCGCCCGAGGTCGCGCTGTGGCAGGTCTGGCCGCCGATGGCGATGGCGCTGCCCTGCGCGCGGGTGGCCATGCGGTGGATCAGCGTCGCGGGCGGGCAGATCACGATGCGGCAGGTCGGCGCGGGATGGGCGGCGATCAGGGCGTCGATTTCCGCGAGCGCGGCACCGTCGCCGTGCATCTTCCAGTTTCCGGCGGCGATCTTGCGGGGCATGTTCGGGATCCTCTGGCCTGATGTGACCCTCCGAGGGTTCGCAGGGGCAGGCGGCGAGGTCAAGGCGCGGGCAAAAGGATCAGCGGCGCGCGGCCTGCTGTTCGGCCTCGAGCTCGGAGACATCCTTGAACTTGATCGATTCCCCGCAGCCGCAGGCATCGGCCACGTTGGGATTGCGGAACTTGAACCCGGATTCGAGCAGGCTCGTTTCGTAATCGATCACGGTGCCGAAGAGAAACATCTGCGCCATGGGGGCGATCATGACCCGCGCGCCGTCGCTTTCCACGATCTCGTCATGGGGATCGATGTCGGTCACGTAATCCATCGTGTATTCCATGCCCGCGCAGCCGCCCTTTTTCACGCCGATGCGCAGGCCCTGATGGCTGTCGCGGGCCATGAGTTTCGCGATCTGGCGCGCGGCGGCGGGGGTGATGGTGACGGCCTGTTTGCCGGGAATGCCGAACATGGACGCTGTCCTTGCGGTAGGGTGGTCGGAACGCGACCTTGGGTGCAATGTAGGGCGTCTTGGCGCGCCACTCAACCGGGGCGCGGGGTATGGGTCACATGAAGCCCAGTTCGAGACGCGCCTCGTCCGACATCATGTCCATGCCCCAGGGCGGGTCCCAGGTGAGATCGACATCGACATGCTTGACGCCGGGAAGAGGTTCGATCGCATCGGCGACCCAGCCGGGCATCTCGCCCGCGACGGGACAGCCGGGGGCGGTGAGGGTCATGGTGATCCTGACCGCGTTCTCGGCATCGATGTCGATGGTGTAGACGAGCCCCAGATCGAAGATGTTCACGGGGATTTCGGGGTCATAGACGCTGCGGCAGGCCTCGACCACCGGTTCGTAGAGCGGGTGATCGGTGCTGGAGGGCTTGATGAGGGGGGTCCCCTCGAGCTGTGGCTGCGCGTCTGACATTGTGTGGTCGTCCCGTGGTATTCCTGAGCGAAGATATAAGGAAAGGCGGGCGGGGCGTAAAGGGCGGGGCGGCGGCAATCTGTGCGCGGGCCATCGCGGGGGGGCATGCCGGACGCGGATGACCGAGGGAATCGTGGATCGTTGCGGGGATTGGGCGCAAGCTGCCCCCGTGGCGTCATGAAAGGGGGAACCATGACCATGACTTATGTGCAGGGATTTCTTCTGGCGGTCCCGGAGGCGCGCAAGGACGAGTATCGCCGCCATGCCGCGCAATCGTGGACGGTGTTCCAGAAGCTTGGCTGCCTGCGGGTTCAGGAGAATTGGGGCGTCGATGTGGAGCCGGGCAAGGTCACGTCCTTTCCGCAGGCCGTGAAGCTCGAGCCCGGCGAGGCGGTCGTTTTCGCCTGGATGATCTGGCCCGACAAGGCGACGCATGACGCGGCCTGGGGGCGGATCATGTCGGAGCCTGAACTGCAGGAGGCGATGGGCGCGGAGATGCCGTTCGACGGGACGCGGATGATGTGGGGCGGGTTCGAGCCGATTTTCGTCGCGGGCGCGGGGGGCTGACCTGACCCGCGCCGCCGGGTGATCGCGGAGCGGGGCTGGCCGAGGGGGTGGTGCGGCGTTTGCGGGCGGGGTTGCGCGGTGGTGGGTTGCGCCCACGGTGGCCGTGGGTGGTGGGCCGTGGGTGGTGGTGGTGGGCAGATTGCCCACCCTACGGGGCGGTGCGGCGTTTGCGGACGGGGGCGGGGCGGACCTTGCGTTCGATGGCGTCATAAAGAAGCGCCGCGATGTTCTTGCCGGTGGCCAGTTCGATCCCTTCGAGACCGGGGGAGGAATTGACCTCGAGCACCTTGGGGCCGTCATGGGCGCGCAACAGGTCGACGCCCGCAAGCCCGAGGTTGAAGACGCGGGCGGCGCGCAAGGCCGTGTCGCGTTCCTCGCGCGTGATGCGGACGGGTTTGGCGGTGCCGCCGCGATGCAGGTTCGAGCGGAAATCATCGCCCGAGGCGCTGCGTTTCATCGCGGCCACGACCTTTCCATCGACGACGAGGCAGCGGATATCCTCCCCCGCCGCTTCCTTGACGAAGCTCTGCACGAGGAAATTGGCGCGCAGGCCGCGGAAGGCGTCGATGACCGATTGCGCGGCCTTGCGGGTCTCGGCGAGCACCACGCCCTTGCCCTGGGTCGATTCCAGAAGCTTGACCACCAGGGGGCCGCTGCCCACGAGGCCGATCAGGTTGTCGGTATCCTTGGGGCTGGCGGCGAAGGCCGTCTGGGGCATGCCGATGCCGCGCGCGGCCAGAAGCTGGTGGGCGTGCAGCTTGTCGCGGCTGGCGGTGATGCCCGCGCTGCCGTTCACGCAATGGGTGCCGAGCGATTCGAACTGGCGCAGGACGGCGGTGCCATAGGCGGTGATCGAGGGACCGATGCGCGGGATGACGGCATCGTAGCGGGGCAGGCGGGTGCCGTCGTAATGCACCTCGGGGGCGAGCGTGTTGATCGCCATGTAGCAGCGGGTCGTGTCGATCACTTCGATCGTGTGGCCGCGTTCCTCGCCCTCGGTCACGAGGCGGCGGGTGGAATGGTTGTCCTCGCGGCTGAGGACGGCGATGCGCAAGCTGCGGGCGGGGGCGGCCAGTTTCACCTCGGCACTGTGGTAGATGTCGTAGGAGAGCTTGGGCTGGCAGAAGCTGGCGGTGGGGCTGATGCGCCAGTCGGGCTGGATCGCCTGCCGGCCGATGAGCATCCGGTAGGCCATGTTGGTGCGGTCGGTGAGCGTGATCTCGATCGGCACCTCGGCCTCGCCGATGCGCAGGGTCGTTTCGATCACGTAGCGCAATTCGGATTCGCCGTTCGAGGAGGTCACCTCGCGCCGGTCGCGGAGGGGGGCGGAACAGGCGATGGTCAGATCGGTGCGCCCGGGCACGGGATGGACGGCAAAGCGCAGCTTGGGCCGCGCCGCCGGGCCGAAGGGCTCGATGTCGAAGGCATGCAGCGCCGAGGTGCGCGCGCCGGTATCGACCTTGGCCTTGAGCGCGGGCAGGCCGAGACCGGGCAGGGCCACCCATTCTTCCCAACCAAGCGTCAGGGGGCGGTGTTGCATGACCATTGGGGCGCGCTCCTTGGCATCGGGGGGGAATCGGGGCATGACCTGCGGGGTTTCGGGGCCGCGGGCAAGGATGACAATGGGTCAGCTCTTCGACTTTCATGTGACAGCGACGGATGGCGCGGCGCGGACGGGCGAGATTTCGACCCCGCGCGGCAATATCCGCACGCCCGCCTTCATGCCGGTGGGGACGGCTGCGACCGTCAAGGCGATGCTGCCCGAGAGCGTGGCGGCGACGGGGGCCGATATCCTGCTCGGCAATACCTATCACCTGATGTTGCGGCCCACGGCGGAGCGGATCGCCAGTTTGGGCGGGTTGCATCGGTTCATGAACTGGGACAAGCCGATCCTGACCGACTCGGGCGGGTTCCAGGTGATGAGCCTGGCCGATCTGCGCAAGCTGACCGAGGAGGGGGTGACCTTTCGCAGCCATGTGGACGGGTCGAAACACATGCTGAGCCCGGAACGGTCGATGGAGATCCAGAAGCTTTTGGGATCGGACATCGTGATGTGTTTCGACGAATGCCCGGCGCTGCCTGCGGACCGCGACCGGATCGCGGAGAGCATGCGGTTGTCGATGCGCTGGGCGGAGCGGTCGAAGGAGGCCTTTGGCGACCGGCCCGGTCATGCGCTCTTCGGCATCCAGCAGGGCGGTTTGGAGCGCGATTTCCGGGAGGAGAGTGCCGAGGCGTTGAAGGCCATCGGCTTTGACGGCTACGCGGTCGGCGGTCTGGCGGTGGGCGAGGGGCAAGAGGCGATGTTTGCCTGTCTCGATTACGCGCCGGGGATGCTGCCGCAAGACAAGCCGCGCTACCTGATGGGGGTGGGCAAGCCCGACGATATCGTGGGCGCGGTCAAGCGCGGGATCGACATGATGGATTGCGTGCTGCCGTCGCGGTCGGGGCGGACGGGGCAGGCCTGGACCCGGCGGGGGCAGGTCAACATCAAGAACGCGCGCCATGCCGATGATCCGCGCCCGCTGGACGAGGAGTGCACCTGCCCGGCCTGCCGGGGGTATTCACGGGCCTATCTGCACCATGTGTTCCGGGCGGGCGAGATGATCTCGGGCATGCTGCTGACCTGGCACAACCTGCATTATTACCAGGAGATGATGGCGGGCATTCGGGCGGCGATCGCCGAGGGGCGCTTCGCGGCCTGGGAGGCGGGGTTCCATGCGCTGCGGGCCGAGGGCGATATCGAGCCGCTGTGAGGCAGGGCGCGGCGGGTGCCGCGCATTGTCACGGTTTTGCCGCCATCCCTCCCTTGCGCCTGCGCGGGCATGGGCGCAGGATGCGCGCCGACAGGGGCCAGAGGGGCGGTTGAAACCCCGCGCGCCGCGCCCCACCTTATGACATCCTGACCCGGAGGGGGGCAGGGCGGCCGCCGGGCGGAGCCCAACCCCCTTGCCAAGACCAAGGAAGGCTAGAGCCAGTGACCCAAGAAACCTATCCCGTCCTGCCCCTGCGCGACATCGTGGTGTTTCCCCACATGATCGTGCCGCTGTTCGTCGGCCGCGAGAAATCGGTGCGCGCGCTCGAAGAGGTGATGCAGGATGACAAGCAGATCCTGCTGTCTTCGCAGATCGACCCGGCTGTCGACGATCCGACCGCCGAGGGGATCTATCGCACCGGTGTTCTGGCCAATGTCCTGCAATTGCTGAAACTGCCCGATGGCACCGTCAAGGTGCTGGTCGAGGGGCGGTCGCGGGTGCGGATCACGGGCTTTGCCGCCACCGAGCCGTTTTTCGAGGCGCGTGTCGAGGCGTTGACCGAGCTGGAGGGCGACCGCGCCGCCGTGCAGGCGATGATCGGCGCCGTGGCCGAGGAATTCGCCAAATACGCCAAGGTGAAAAAGAACATCCCCGAGGATGCGCTGACCAACGTCAGCGAGGCGACCGATCCCGCGCGGCTCGCGGACCTTGTGTCGGGGCATCTGGGCGTCGAGGTGGGCCAGAAGCAGGAGCTTTTGGAGACGCTCGATGTCGCCGAGCGTCTGGAAAAGGTCTATGGCCTGATGCAGGGCGAGATGTCGGTTCTGCAGGTCGAGAAGAAGATCAAGAGCCGCGTGAAAAGCCAGATGGAGCGCACGCAGCGCGAATATTACCTGAACGAACAGATGAAGGCGATCCAGCGCGAGCTGGGCGATGGCGAGGAAGGCGCGGGCGAGATCGCCGAGCTGGAAGAGCGTATCGCGGCCACGAAACTGTCCAAGGAAGCGCGCGACAAGGCGGAAGCAGAGCTGAAAAAGCTCAAGAACATGTCGCCCATGTCGGCCGAGGCGACGGTGGTGCGCAATTATCTGGACTGGATGCTGTCGATCCCGTGGGGCGTGAAAAGCCGCGTGAAAAAGGATCTTGGCCGGGCCGAGGCGATCTTGGACGCGGATCACTATGGCCTCGAAAAGGTCAAGGAGCGGATCGTCGAATACCTGGCCGTGCAGCAGCGTTCGGCCAAGCTGAAGGGGCCGATCCTGTGCCTTGTGGGGCCGCCGGGCGTGGGCAAGACCAGCCTCGGCAAATCGGTGGCCAAGGCCACGGGGCGCGAATTCATCCGCATCAGCCTCGGCGGGGTGCGCGACGAGAGCGAGATCCGGGGTCATCGGCGGACTTACATCGGCTCGATGCCGGGCAAGATCATCCAGGCGCTGAAAAAGGCCAAGACCACCAATCCGCTCATCCTGCTCGATGAGATCGACAAGATGGGGCAGGATTTCCGGGGCGACCCGGCCAGCGCGATGCTGGAGGTCCTGGACCCGGAACAGAATGCCACCTTCATGGATCATTACCTCGAGGTCGAATACGACCTGTCGAACGTGATGTTCCTGACCACGGCGAATTCCTACAACATGCCCGGGCCGCTTCTGGACCGGATGGAGATCATCCCGCTGGCCGGCTACACGGAGGATGAAAAGCGCGAGATCGCCAAGCAGCATCTTGTGGCCAAGCAGATGAAGAACCACGGGCTGCGCGCGAAGGAATTCGAGCTGTCCGATGCCGCGCTGACCGATGTGATCCGCTACTACACACGCGAGGCGGGGGTGCGGAACCTGGAGCGGGAGATCGCGAAACTGGCGCGCAAGGCCGTCACCTCCATCGTCAAGAAGCAGACCGACAAGGTCGTGGTCACGCCCGAGACGCTGGAAGACATGCTGGGCGTCAAGCGGTTCAAGTTCGGCCTGGCCGAGCGCGAGGACCAGGTGGGGGTCGTCACGGGGCTGGCCTGGACCAGCGTGGGCGGCGATCTGTTGTCGATCGAGGCGCTGCGCCTGCCGGGCAAGGGCCGGATGAAGACCACCGGCAAGCTGGGCGACGTGATGAAGGAATCGATCGATGCGGCGGCCAGCTACGTGCGGTCCATCGCGCCCCGGATCGGGGTGAAGCCGCCCCGGCTCGACAGTTGGGACATCCATGTCCACGTGCCCGAGGGTGCCACGCCCAAGGACGGGCCGAGCGCGGGTATCGCCATGGTGACCTCCATCGTGTCGGTTCTGACGCAGATCCCGGTGCGCAAGGATATCGCCATGACGGGCGAGGTGACGCTGCGCGGCAACGTGCTGCCCATCGGCGGGTTGAAGGAAAAGCTGCTCGCGGCGCTGAGGGGCGGCATCACGACGGTCATGATTCCCGAGGACAATGCCAAGGATCTGCCCGAGATCCCCGACAACGTGAAGGAGGGGTTGACCATCATCCCCGTGAGCCACGTGACCGAGGTTCTGCAACGCGCCCTGACCCGTCAGCCCGAGGCGGTCGATTGGGACGAGGAGGCCGAGGCAGCCGCCGCGGCAGCCAAGGCGGCCGAACGGGGCAGTGAGGGCGCGGCCATCGCGCATTGAGCCTGATGTATCCGTCCCGGCGCGCTTGTGCCGGGACGGGATCGTTGCAGGATGCAAGGCGGGGCAGGCGCGCTGCCTGTTGCATCGATACCGCGCTGCGCTGGCGGCTTTTCATCTTTTTCATTCCGGGCCTTGTGGCCCCGGTCCGGTCTCGGCAGGCTGTGGATAAATAAGTGTTGCCGAGGACCGAGTTGTGATGACCGACAGGCTTTCCCGCCGACAGATGATGTTGGCCGCGGGTGCGGTCCTGTTGGCGTCCCCCGCCGTCTTGCGGCCTGCGGCGGCGCAGACAGCCATGGCGTCCGCCCCCATCGGATTGCCGCGCGACATCACGCAGGGCGATGCGGCCACGATCACGCGCGTGCGCACGGCGCGGCCGGTCGTGGCGATGACCTTTGACGATGGTCCCCATGCGAGCCTGACCCCGCAATTGCTGGATATCCTTGCGGTGCGGGGCATTCGGGCCACGTTTTACGTGATCGGGTCACGGGTGGTGCGCCACCCCGACATCATGCAGCGGATCGCCGACGAGGGGCACGAGATCGGGAATCACACCTGGTCGCATCCCAGCCTGTCGGGGATGGGGGATGCGGCCATCCTGTCGGAGCTTGACCGCACCAGCCATGCGATCTTTGACACGGTGGGCCGTCCGCCCGTCACGATGCGCCCGCCCTATGGCAACCTGACAAGCCGCCAGCGCCTGATGGTGCATGGCGAGCGCAACCTGCCGACGATCCTGTGGTCGGTCGATCCCGAGGATTGGCGCAGGCCGGGACCGGGTGTTGTCGCCGAACGCATCGTCAGCCGCAGCCATCCGGGCGGGGTGATCCTGGCCCATGACATCCAGTCGGGCACGGTGAGGGCGATGCCCGCCACCCTCGATACGCTCATGGCGCGGGGCTACCAGTTCGTGACCGTGTCCGAGCTGATCGGCTGGCCGCGCTGGGATACGCGGCGCATAAGGTTGGCCGCGCGCCAGAGTTAAGTCGCCGCCCCCCTCACGCGGGATCTGGCCGTCACGGAAAACTTTCGGTAGTCTTTCGTCAAAAGTGCAAAATGCGCGTGACGAGGGAGACGAGGATGGCGAACAGCCGCGACAAGAGCACCGGATCAGGCCCCAAGGCCACGCCCGCAGGGCCCAAGCGGCGCAGCGCCGCGAAAGGGGAGGCGCCTGCAGCCGCGGGCCGTCCGCATCTGCGCGCGGTCGAGCCGGTGAGCGAGGCACCCGCCGTCACCGAAGGCGCGGACAGCCTGGCCGAGGGCGAGGGCGCGCAGGACGGGCGGTTCCGGCGCAGCGATCTGTTGGAAGCCGTCTGTGCGCGCAGCCCGATGAAGCGCTCGGACGCCAAGGTCTTGCTGGAACTGGTTCTGGACGAATTGGGCCAGGCGATCGAGCGGCGGGACGAGTTGATCCTGCCGCCCTTGGGCAAGCTGTCGGTCAAGCGCCGCAAGCCCGAGGGCGGGGCGGCGGATGTGCTGACGCTCAAGCTCAGGCGCGGCGGACCGGCGGGCGCGGCCAGGGGGGATGAAAGCCCCCTTGCAGACCCGGACGAGGATGGCTAAAGACCCTCCCACCCGGCGGGTGATTAGCTCAGTGGTAGAGCGCTTCGTTCACATCGAAGATGTCGGGGGTTCAAATCCCTCATCACCCACCATTTTCCCTTTTCGCCGAGATCGATCTGCCTGACCTTGGCGCGCGTCGGTTTGCGCGGGATCGGGCCTGCCTCTTGCCGGGCCGATGCCGAGCGGGTATCAGGCCCGCGTCCGGGTGGTTAGCTCAGTTGGTAGAGCGCTTCGTTTACACCGAAGATGTCGGGGGTTCGAGTCCCTCACCACCCACCACCACTCCCCTTGCTCGTATGAGAAGACGGTTTGAAAGCGCGTTCGGGGCTGCGGCTGGTTTTGCCCAAGCTGTTTTGAACCTTGCAAAAACGCACAGTTCAGGCGCTTTCCGTTGGGTTTTGTGCGTGGCGCTTGTGGTCTAGGTCCATTGGGACCCACCACAGGCAAGGAGCGCATGTCATGAGCTGGAACCCCGCCCTCGATCCGCATTGCCCGACCGGCGATGCGGTGGATGCCATCGAAACAATCATCGTGCCGCGCGCCCGCGATCTGGGGGCCTTCGAGGTGCGCCGCGCGCTGCCTGCGCCCAAGCGGCAGATGGTCGGTCCCTTCATCTTTTTCGACCAGATGGGGCCTGCGGAATTCCTGACCGGGCAGGGAATCGACATCCGCCCGCATCCGCATATCGGGTTGGCGACGGTGACCTATCTGTACCAAGGGCGATTCCATCACCGCGACAGCCTGGGCACGGATCAATGGATCGAGCCCGGCGCGGTCAACCTGATGACGGCGGGCCACGGGATCACCCATTCCGAACGGGTCGATGGCGAGATGCTGAAGGCGCCCTACAGCCTGTCGGGCATCCAGACCTGGATGGCGCTGCCCAAGGATCACGAGGATGCGCCGCCCGATTTCGTCCATGCCGGGCGCGACAGCCTGCCGATGCTGGAGGGGGAGGGCAAGCGGCTGCGGCTGATCCTTGGCACGGCCTATGGGGAACGCGCGCCTGTGCCCGTGGCCTCTGAGACATTCTACATCGATGCGGTGCTGGAGGCGGGCGCGAAACTGCCGCTGCCCGAGGATCACGAGGATCGCGGGGCCTATGTGGTGGCGGGGGCCGTCGAGATCGCGGGCGAGCGGTTCGAGGCGGGGCGGATGATGGTGTTCCGGCCCGGCGACCGGGTGTCGATGATGGCGGGCGAGGCGGGCGCGCGGGTGATGCTGCTGGGGGGCGCGACGCTGGAGGGGCCGCGGCACATCTGGTGGAATTTCGTGGCCAGTTCCCGGGAGCGGATCGAGGAGGCCAAGGAGGCCTGGCGCGCGGGCGATTGGGCGCATGGGCGGTTTCGCCTGCCACCCACCGATGATGCGGAGTTCATCCCGCTGCCGGAGCGGTGAGGGGCGCGCTGCGGGGGCGGTGAACGGGGCGCTTGCGGGCGGCCTTGCGGCGGGGCAGGGTCGCGCCATGACCCCGCGCCCCGCCATGCCCTCCGACCTGCCCGCCATCGCGGCGCTGCATGTCGCGAATTGGCGCAAGGATTATGCGGGCATTCTGCCCGATGCGGTTCTGGCTGCGCCGCTTGCGGCGGCCATGGCGCGCAAATGGCACCCGGAGGCGCTGGCGGGGCCGTTGCAGGTGCGTGTGGTGGGCGAGGGGGCGGTGATGTCCGGGTTCGTCGCCTTTGATCCCGAGCATGCGGAGGGGGTTCATGTCGACGCGCTTCATGTCGCCCCGGAGGCGCGGGGGCGGGGGATCGGCGCTGCGCTGATGCTTGGGGTGGCCGATCTGGCGGGCGGGAGGGCCGTCTGGCTCGAGGTGCTGGCGGGCAATGGGCCTGCGCGCGCGGTCTATGCCCGCTGGGGCGGGGTCGAGGGGCCGGTATTCGCGGACAGCATGCTGGGGGTGAGCCTGCCCGCGCATCGGGTGCATTGGCGCTGTGGCGCGGCTTTGGCGGCGTGTCTGGAGGCGCGGGCGGCGCGATGAGCGATCAGGGGCGGGCGATCCTTTTCGTCCTTGTCGCCGTGGTCTGCGGGACGCTGAACGACGTGGGCATCAAGCTGTTGTCCGGGGATTACCCGCTGCACCAGACGGTGTTCTTCCGCTCGGTCGTGGCCTTGTCGGTCTGTCTCGTGTTCTTGTGGCGCGAGGGCGGTCTGGTCCTGTTGCGCACCGACCGGCCCGGCCTGCATATGCTGCGCGCGGGGCTGGTCATGCTGTCGAACATGCTGTTTTTCGCGGGGCTTGCGGTGATGCCCCTGGCGGCCGCCACGGCGCTGTTCTTTGTCGCGCCGCTGTTCATCACGCTGATGGCGATCCCGGTTCTGGGCGAGCCCGTGGGGCGCTACCGGCTGACGGCGATCGGGGTGGGATTGGCGGGGGTGGCGGTGATGATGGCACCGGGCGTGGATTGGGGCGAGATCGGGCGGGTGAGCCTGTTTTTGCCGCTGGCGGCGGCGGCGTGCTATTCGGGGATGCAGGTGCTGACGCGGAAACTGGGCGCGCGCTCGGCCGCATCGGCGATGGCGGTCTATATCCAGGCCTGCTTCCTTCTGGTGTCGCTGGCGGTTTTCGCCGTGGCGGGCGATGGGCGGTTTGCCCAAGGGGCGACGCATCCGTCGGTGATCTTTTTGCTGCGGGCCTGGGTCTGGCCCGCGCCGGAGGATCTGCCCGTTTTCGGGATGATCGGGGTGATGTCGGCGATGATCGGGTATTTCATGGGGCTTGCCTATCGGTTGGGCCGGGCATCGGTCGTGGCCTCCTATGAATACGCGGCGCTTCCCCTCGCGATTTTCTGGGGCTGGACGGTGTTTGGCGAGGTGCCGCGCCCGGCTGTCTGGCTGGGGATCGCGCTGATCGCGGGGGCGGGATTGTATGTCTTTGCGCGGGAACGGGCGCAGGGTCGCGCGCTGGCCTCGGCCCGGCCGGTGCGGCGCGATTGAGAAAACCGCAAGATGGTGCGAAAGGGCGCTTGACGGGCCGGTCGCAGGGCAATAGACGAGCCTCCACGCGGTTGTAGCTCAGTTGGTTAGAGTACCGGCCTGTCACGCCGGGGGTCGCGGGTTCGAGCCCCGTCAACCGCGCCACTTTCCCCCAAGACATGATGATCACACGCCGCTTTGAGCGGTGGCTTTTCCGTGGGTTTGGTGCGTCGGGACCGGCGCGCCACAGGGCGGAGGGTCGGGCTGTGCGGTGCGCCTGAAGGCGGCCCCCTACGCAGGGGTCGGGATGGTTCGATGATGGGCGTCGCGTCTGCTGCCTGTGGCGCACCTGCGATGCCATCCTTGCCCAAGGGCGATGGGCCCGTCCGCCGCATCGGGGAAGCCGGTCCGCCTTGCGCATTCGGGAAAACCCTGCAACCTGCCATTGACGCCACCCCGGTGATTGCCTAAAGCACCCCTCACGCGCGGTTGTAGCTCAGTTGGTTAGAGTACCGGCCTGTCACGCCGGGGGTCGCGGGTTCGAGCCCCGTCAACCGCGCCACTTTCCCCTCCCAAGACATGATGAGACGCCTGTGACGAGTTTTGCGGGCGCTGGGGTGTGGTGCGCCTTAAGGCGCACCCTGCGGTGTGTGTCTGGTGGTGCGCCTTAAGGCGCACCCTACGGGGGCGATGGTGTTGCCGTGGCGGGGGATCAGCCGCGATGGATCCAGCCGCCGCCCAACACCCGGCTGCCCTCGGGCGCGTAGAAAACGCAGGCCTGGCCGGGGCTTACGCCCTCTTCCGGGGTCATCAGCGTGACCTCGGCCGTGGTGTCCGTGATCGGGCGGATCAGGGCCGGGCGCGGCGGGCGGGTCGAGCGGATCTTGACCTCCACCTCCCATTCGGGGCGGGAGGTGAGGGGGGCATCGCCCAGCCAGTTGATCTCGCGCACGGGGATGGTGCGGGTCGAGAGCAGCTCCTTGGGGCCGACGACGACGCGGCGCGTGTCGGGGTCGAGTTTCACGACGTAAAGCGGATCGGCCAGCCCCCCGATGCCAAGGCCGCGCCGTTGCCCGATCGTGTAATGGATCACGCCCCGGTGTTCGCCCAGAACGTTTCCGTCCATATCCACGATCTCGCCCGGATCGGCAGCACCGGGGCGCAGTTTCTCGATCACGGCGGCATAATCGCCGTTGGGCACGAAGCAGATGTCCTGGCTGTCGGGCTTGTCGGCGACGGGCAGGCCGTATTTGGCCGCGAGCGCCCGCGTTTCGGCCTTGGACGCCAGATGGCCCAAGGGAAAGCGCAGGAAATCGAGCTGTTCCTGCGTCGTCGAGAAGAGGAAATAGGATTGGTCGCGCGCGGCATCGGCGGCGCAATGCAGCTCTGCGCCCTGCGCGCCCATCTTGCGCTGGATGTAATGGCCCGTCGCCATGCAATCGGCATCGAGATCGCGGGCGGTGTTCAGGAGATCCTTGAACTTGACCCGTTCGTTGCAGCGGATGCAGGGCACGGGCGTGGCACCGGCCAGGTAGCTGTCGGCGAATTCGTCGATCACCGCCTCGCGGAAGGTGTTTTCGTAATCGAGCACGTAATGGGGAAAGCCCATCGTCTCGGCCACCCGGCGCGCATCATGGATGTCGCGGCCCGCGCAGCAGGCCCCCTTTTTCGCCAGCGCCGCGCCATGGTCGTAGAGCTGCAGCGTGACGCCCACCACGTCATAGCCTTCCTCGGCCAATTGGGCGGCCACGACCGAACTGTCGACGCCGCCCGACATGGCCACGACCACCCGCGTCTCGGAGGGGGCTTTGGGCAGGCCGAGCGAATTGAGGGGGACGGGCCGGTCGAGGGCCATGGGAGGCATCCTTGGGTCGGGGTCGGGGAGTTCATCGGGAATATAGGAAAATCGCATCCATTCACAAGCGTCGCGGTTACCGCGAATTAAGGGGATGGGTGCATCACTCGGGCCAAGGACCAGGCAGGAGGATCGTTCGCCCATGTTTATCCGTCGTATCGAAGGGCCCCCGGCGGTCACGCTTCCCGATGGTCGCAGGCTGACACGGGGGGATCTGCCCCCGCCGGAAACGCGGCGCTGGGTCGCCAGCCGCAAGGCGATCGTGGTGCAGGCGGTCGATTCGGGCCTGATCCCCGCAGAGGAGGCGCTGAGGACCTGGGACCTGTCGGAGGAGGAACTGGCGGCGTGGCGGCAGGCGGTGGCGCGCTACGGGCCTGCGGCGCTCAAGACCACGGCGCTGCAGCGCTATCGGTAGCGAAAGTGCGATTGGCTGCGATAAGGGTATTGGAGCCTGTCCAAAAGGGTAACTTGAAATTAACCAATCGAGTCGAGGCTGAACGCGACCTTAACGAGATTCGGAGTGACATGATGCGTGTTCTGCTAGTCGAAGACGACCCCACCACGTCCCGGAGCATCGAGATGATGCTGCGTCACGCCAATCTCAACGTCTATGCCACCGACCTTGGCGAAGAGGGCATCGACCTGGCCAAGCTCTATGATTACGACATCATCTTGCTGGATCTGAACCTGCCCGACATCCATGGCCACGAGGTCTTGCGCCAGCTGCGCAGCGCCCGGGTGAACACGCCGATCCTGATCCTGTCGGGGCTGGACGACCCCGAGACCAAGCTCAAGGGGTTCGGGTTCGGCGCTGATGATTACCTGACCAAACCCTTTCACCGCGAGGAATTGGTGGCGCGCATCCATGCGATCATCCGCCGGTCCAAGGGGCATGCCCAATCGGTGATCCGCACCGGCCAGATCGCGGTCAATCTGGATGCCAAGACGGTGGAGGCCAATGGGCAGGCGGTGCATCTGACGGGCAAGGAATACCAGATGCTGGAGCTTTTGAGCCTGAGAAAGGGGACGACCCTGACCAAGGAGATGTTCCTCAACCACCTTTACGGTGGGATGGATGAGCCCGAGCTCAAGATCATCGATGTCTTCATCTGCAAGCTGCGCAAGAAGCTGTCGGTGGCGACGGGCGGCGAGAATTACATCGAAACCGTCTGGGGACGCGGCTACGTGCTGCGCGACCCGGCGGCGGCGCAAGGCGCGCTCGGGATCGCGATGAACGCCTGAGGCGGCTGGAAATCCGGGCGCGGGCCTCCTAAACCCGATCCTGAGGGATCGGGCATCAGCGGGGGGTGTCGACATGGCCGGAAAGAGCGGGCGGACGGACGAGGGCGCAGAGCGGGATCAGTCGCGCGCGGAGGGCAAAGGCGCTGCCATCGACGCCCTGACCGAGGATGCGGCGCGCGCGGAGGGCAAAGGCGCTGCCACCGACGCCCGGACCGAAGACGCCGCGCGCGCGCAGGGCAAAGGCACTGCCATCGACGCCCGGACCGAAGATGCGGCGCGCGCGGGGGGCAAAGGCGCTGCCATCGACGCCCGGACCGAAGACGCAACGCGCGCGCAGGGCGCAGGCTTTGACGTGGACGCCCTGACCGAGGATGCGGCGCGGGCGCGGCTAGCGGACCTCGCCGATCTGCTCGATGCCGCCAATCGCGCCTATTACCAAGAGGATGCGCCCGATCTGTCGGATGCCGATTACGACGCGCTGAAACGCGAGAATGCTGCGATCGAGGCGCGGTTCCCGACGCTCAAGCGCGCCGACAGCCCCAGCGAACAGGTGGGTGCCGCCCCCGCCGAGGGGTTCGGCAAGATCGTCCATGCCCAGCGGATGATGTCGCTTGCAAATGCTTTCGACGGGCAGGATGTGGAGGATTTCGTCGCGGGGATAAGGCGCTACCTGAACCTGCCCGAGGATGCGCCGCTGGCCTTCTGCGCCGAGCCCAAGATCGACGGCCTGTCGCTGTCCCTGCGCTACGAGGGGGGGCGGCTGGTTTCTGCCGCCACGCGCGGCGATGGGGAAACCGGCGAGAACGTGACCGCCAATGCCCGCACCATAGGGGATATTCCCCAGACGCTGACTGATGCGCCCGAGGTGCTGGAGGTGCGGGGCGAGGTCTACATGAGCCACGCGGATTTCGCCGCCCTGAACGCGCGGCAGGCGGCACTGGGGGCCAAGACATTCGCCAATCCGCGCAATGCGGCCGCGGGGTCGCTCCGCCAGCTTGACGCCGAGATCACGCGCGCGCGCCCCTTGCGCTTTTTCGCCTATTCCTGGGGCGAATTGTCAGACCCCCTGGCCGAGACGCAGATGGGGGCGATTGCGCGTCTGGAGGAACTCGGGTTCCAGACCAATCCGCTGACGCGGCGCTGCGACACGATCGAGGACATGCTGGCCCATTACGCGGGGATCGAGGCGGGGCGCGCGAACCTCGGCTATGATATCGACGGGGTGGTCTACAAGCTTGACGATCTGGGCCTGCAGGCACGGCTTGGCCTGCGCTCGACCACGCCGCGCTGGGCCATCGCACATAAATTCCCCGCCGAACTGGCCTGGACCCGGCTGGAAGCCATCGACATCCAGGTGGGCCGCACCGGCGCGCTCAGCCCCGTGGCGCGGCTTGTGCCGGTGACGGTGGGCGGGGTGGTGGTGTCGAATGCCACCTTGCACAACGAGGATTACATCGCGGGCCGCGATGCGCGGGGGCAGGTGATCCGCGCGGGCAAGGATATCCGCGTGGGCGATTGGGTGCAGGTCTATCGCGCGGGCGACGTGATCCCCAAGATCGCCGATGTCGATCTTGCGCGCCGCCCCGAGGGGACGGAGCCCTATGTCTTTCCAGGCCATTGCCCCGAATGCGGGTCGGAGGCCGTGCGCGAGGAGGGGGATGCCGTGCGCCGCTGCACGGGCGGGCTGATCTGTCCGGCGCAGGCGGTGGAAAAGCTCAAGCATTTCGTCAGCCGCGCGGCCTTCGACATCGAGGGGCTGGGGGCGAAACAGGTCGAGGCCTTTCACGCCGATGGCTGGATCAGGGAGCCTGCCGATATCTTCGAGCTGCGGGCGCGCTACGGGTCGGGCCTGCAGCAGCTGAAGAACCGGGAGGGCTGGGGCGAGAAGAGCGCGGCGAACCTGTTCGATGCGATCGACGAGCGGCGTCGGATCGGGCTGGGTCGGGTGATCTTTGCGCTGGGCATCCGGCATGTGGGCGAGGTGGCGGCAAATGACCTCGCGCGTCATTTCGCAACATGGGAGGCCTTTGCCCAGACCGTGGACCGCGCCGCAGCCGAGCCCGCCGCCCACGCGCCCGATGCAAAGGCGCGCAAGCCGCTGTTGGCCGAAAGCCCCGCATGGTCCGAGATCACGGCCATTGACGGGATCGGGGAGGCGGTGGCGGTCGCGCTTACCACCACGCTCACGCAGGCGGCCGAGCGCGCCTCGGTCGACCGCTTGGTCGCGCATCTGGACATCGTGCCGCCGCCCGCGCGCAAGACCGACGGCAGCCCTGTCGCGGGCAAGACCGTGGTCTTTACCGGAACGCTCGAAAAGATGACGCGGGCCGAGGCCAAGGCGCGGGCCGAGGCGCTGGGGGCCAAGGTCGCGGGCAGCGTTTCGGCCAAGACCGATCTCCTGGTGGCGGGGCCGGGGGCCGGGTCCAAGGCCACGAAAGCCGCCGAACTGGGGATCGAGACGATCGACGAGGATGGGTGGCTTGCGCTGATCGCGGGCGCGGGGCCGGGCGATGGCTGAGGCCCCGGACCATCCGCGCGGGCGGCCCGAAGAGCTGTGGCCGCTCTTTGCGGGGCTCGAGGCGCTGGACGGTGTCGGGCCGAAAACCGCCAAGCATTACAAGGGGCTGGGGGTGGAAACGCCCAAGGACCTGTTGCTGACCCTGCCACTTGGGGGCGTGGATCGGGCCCGCGTCGGATCGATCCGCGACGTGGTCCTGCCGGGGATGGCGACGGTGGCGGTCAAAGTGGGGCTCCATCGCCCGCCGACCGGGCGCGGTCGTCCCTACCGGATCGAGGTGGAGGATGCGCAGACGACGTTCCAGCTCGTGTTCTTTCATGCCAAGGGCGATTACCTATCGCGCATCCTGCCCACGGGCAGCCGCAGGATCGTGTCGGGCAAGGTCGAATTGTTCGACGGGATCGCGCAGATGCCGCATCCCGATCATATCCTGCCGATGGACGAGGCGGGCGAGATCCCGGCCTTTGAGCCTGTCTACCCGCTGACGGCGGGTGTGACGCAAAAGGGGATGCGGCGGGCCGTCGCCTCGGCCCTGGCGCGGGCCCCGATGCTGGGCGAATGGATCGATATCCCGCTCTACCAGAAAAAGGGCTGGCCCGCCTGGCACGAGGCGCTGGCCATGGCCCATGCGCCGCAGGGTCCGGGGGATCTGTCGCGCAGCCATCCCGCGCGGGAGCGGCTGGCCTTTGACGAATTGTTCGCCCATCAGCTGACCCTGGCGCTGGCGCGCGCCTCGCTCAGGCGGGGCAAGGGGCGGGTGACGCAGGGCGATGGGCGGCTGAGGGCCAAGGTTCTGGAGAGCCTGCCCTTTCGGCCCACGGGGGCGCAGATGCGCGCCATGGACGAGATCGCCGCCGATATGGCGGAGCCGGTGCGGATGAACCGGTTGTTGCAGGGTGATGTGGGGGCGGGCAAGACGCTGGTCGCGCTGATGGCGCTTCTGGTCGCGGTCGAGGCGGGCGGGCAGGGCGTGATGATGGCGCCGACCACCATCCTTGCGGGCCAGCATTACGCCAATCTCAAGCCGCTGGCCGAAGCCGCCGGCGTCGTGATCGAGATGCTGTCGGGCCAGGACAAGGGGGCGGAGCGGCGCGCCAAGCTCGACGCGCTCGCGCGCGGCGATATCCGGATCCTTGTGGGCACCCATGCGGTGTTCCAGTCGGATGTGGAATTCGCCGATCTGCGGCTCGCCATCGTCGATGAACAGCATCGGTTCGGGGTGCGCCAGCGTGTTTTGCTGGGGGAAAAGGGGCAGGGGGCGGATCTCCTGGTCATGACGGCCACGCCCATTCCCCGCACGCTCAGCCTTGCGCAATATGGCGACATGGATGTGAGCGTGCTGGATGAAAAGCCGCCCGGGCGCACACCGGTTGCCACGGCGCTGGTGTCCGCGGGGCGGATGGACGAGGTGATCGACCATCTGCGCCGCGCCGTGGCCGAGGGGCGGCAGGCCTATTGGGTCTGTCCGTTGGTCGAGGAAAGCGAAAGCTTCGACGCCACCGCCGCCGAGGAACGGTTCCGCCTGCTGCGCGCGGCGCTGGGCAAGGGGGTGGTGGGGTTGGTCCATGGCCAGATGCCGCCCGATGCCAAGACGGCCGCCATGGCGGCCTTCAAGGCGGGGGAGACGCGGGTGCTGGTCGCCACCACGGTGATCGAGGTGGGGGTGGATGTGCCCAATGCCTCGATCATGGTGATCGAACAGGCCGAGATCTTCGGCCTTGCGCAATTGCACCAGTTGCGGGGGCGCGTGGGGCGGGGGGCTCAGGCCTCCACCTGTCTGCTCATGTATCGCCCGCCCCTGGGCGAGACCGCCAAGCGCCGCCTGATGGTTCTGCGCGACACGGAGGACGGGTTCCGCATCGCCGAGGAGGATCTGGCGATCCGGGGGGCGGGCGACATGATCGGGACGGCGCAATCGGGCCTGCCCCGGTTCCGCATCGCGGATCTGGAGGCGCAGGCGGGGCTGATGGCGCTGGCGCAATCGGCGGCGCGCACGTTGTTGGCGCGCGATCCGCAGCTGATCGGACCGCAGGGGCAATCGGCGCGCGTGCTTCTGTATTTGCTGGAACAGGAAAAGGCGATCCGGCTGATTTCGGCGGGCTGACCCTTTTTGTTCGCGAATGTTCTCAAAAAGTTCTGGACTGACGGGGCGGAATATGAGAACAAAGCGACAACACGCTGATCAAGGGAGAGCTTCCATGAGCCGCATCGCCGATATCCTGACCCGCTCCGGTGACACTCTGATCGGGGATGCGCTGGGGGTTCTTGCGTTGACGCTGTTCACCTACGGGCTGCTGCATCTGCCCGGTCTGGTCTGATCCACGAATTTCTGCCTGCGGTCCGGCAGGGCCAAGGGCGCGGCGACTGTCCCCGCCGATGCCCGACCATCCTTGACCCCGATTGCCTCTTGGGGTTGGTCCTGTCCAAAGACACGCTGACTGCCGCCGCGCCCCTGACCGGGTGCGGCGGTTTTTTCTTGCGGGTCGGGTGCGGGGGGGCTTTGGGGCGGAATGGCCCGGATGCGTGTTGCTCGGGCGCAGGGTCAGGCGCAGGCGCTGGCCTGTTCGGCTTCGGCCATGGCTTCGGCGGTGGCCTCGAGCGACAGGAGGATCGAGGCGTGGCGGTTGCGATACTCGCGCGCGGGTTCCAGCACCTCGTAACCTGCGAAGGGCGCGCCGGGGGGGCTGCCGCCCTCCTTGAGCATGGCGCGCAAGCTGTCGCGGGCGTCTTCCACCTCGGCGCGGGTGCGGCCGATGATGGCGGCGCCCATGAGGCTCGCTGCCGCCTGCCCAAGGGCGCAAGCCTTCACATCCTGCCCGAAGCGGGTGACCCGGCCCCCGGCCATGTCGAGATCGACCGTCACCGTGGACCCGCAGAGCGGCGCGCGTTTGCGCACGCTGGCCTGCGGCGCATCGAGCCGCCCGGCATGGGGAATATCGGCTGCGAGCGCGAGGATGCGCTGGGAATAGAGCTTGATCAGGTCGGTGTCGCCGGACATGGGTATAGCCTTTGCTGCCGTGGCTTTATAGGTAGCCCCAATGCCCCCGTTTGCAAAGGCCGATGCCATGACAGACCAGCCCGAATTTGATCCCGCAGGCCTGAAATATGATGCCAATGGCCTGATCCCCTGTATCGCGCAGGAAGCCGGGACGGGCGAGGTGCTGATGATGGCCTGGATGAATGCCGCCGCCGTGGCCCGCACGCTGGAGACGGGGCGCGTCACCTATTGGAGCCGGTCGCGGGGGGCGTTCTGGGTCAAGGGCGAAAGCTCGGGCCATGTGCAGGAATTGGTCGAGCTGCGCATCGATTGCGACCGCGATTGCCTGCTGGCCTTGGTGCGCCAGACGGGGCCTGCCTGCCACACCAACCGGCGCAGCTGTTTCTACACGGCGGTCCGGGATGGGGGGAAGTGGAGCTGATGCGGCCCGAATAGGGGGGGTGCTCGGTGATGTTTTTTGGGGGGCTCTGCCCGTTGGCTTTGAGAAAGGGGGCTCTGCCCCCGTCGCCTTTGGCGACTCCCCCGGGATATTTTTGAAACAGAGAAGGGTCAAAGGCCGATCCTGCGGCGGATATCCTCTGGCGTGACGCCTTCCGCGCGGTAGAGGCGGATCGCGCGGGCGTCGTCGCGTTTGGCGAGCCGTTTGCCTGTCTCGTCCCGGATCAGGCGGTGGTGGTGGTAGCTGGGCGTGGGCAGGTCGAGGAGGCGCTGGAGAAGCGCATGGATGCGCGTCGCCTCGAACAGGTCCGCGCCGCGCGTCACATCGGTGATGTGCTGCGCCGCATCGTCCAGCACGACCGAGAGGTGGTAGGAGGTGCCGAAATCGCGCCGGGCGAGCACGATGTCACCGATGCCGCCCAGGTAGTTTTCGGGCGCGGTAAAGATCGTGCCGGCGTGATCCGGGCCGGTTTCGGTGAAACGGGGCGCGGTCGGGCCTATGGCGGCGAGGGCCGCGCCCATGTCGAGGCGCAGATGGGCGTCGCGGGGGCGGGGCCCCTTGCGCGGGCGATTGCGGCAGGTGCCGGGATAGACCGGGCCATCGGGGCCGATGGGGGGGGCGGAGCCTTCTTGCGGGGCGGTGAGCGCTTCGGCGATGTCGCGTCTTGTGCAGCTGCAGGGATAAAGGAGGCCGCGCGCCCAGAGCGCATCAAGCGCCGCCTCATAGCTGTCGCGTCGGTCCGATTGGCGGATCGGGGGTTCGTCCCATGTCAGGCCGAGCCAGCTGAGATCCTCGAAGATCAGCGCCTCCCATTCGGGTTTGGCGCGGTCGCGGTCGATATCCTCGATCCGGAGGAGGAACTGGCCCTGTGCTGCCCGCGCCATGTCATGGGCGAGGATCGCGGAATAGGCATGGCCGAGATGCAGGGGGCCTGTGGGGGATGGGGCAAAGCGTGTTCGGAACGTCATTTCGGAACAATCACTTTCGCCCCGATCCTCATGCAGCGGAGGAGGAGGGTTTCGCCTCGGCCTCGCGCCCGAGCCACGCGGTCCATGCCGCCTTGGCGCGGTCGGTATAGGCCTTGTAGCGGTCCTTGCGGCCACGCCGCCCGGCTTTCAGCCCCTCGACCGGGGGGAAAAGGCCGAAATTCACGTTCATCGGCTGGAAGGTCTTGGCCTCGGCCCCGCCGGTGATGTGATGGACCAGCGCGCCCATGGCCGTTTCCTGCGGCACGGGGGGCAGCGTTTCGCCCTTGAGCTCGGCGGCGGCCAGACGGCCCGCAAGCAGGCCCATGGCGGCGGATTCGACATAGCCCTCCACCCCGGTGATCTGGCCTGCGAAGCGGATATTGGGCCGCGAGCGCAGGCGCATCTGGTCATCGAGCAGGGTTGGCGAATTGATGAAGGTGTTGCGGTGGATGCCGCCAAGCCGCGCGAAACTGGCGTCCTGAAGTCCGGGAATCATCTTGAAAACAGAGGTTTGCGCGCCGTACTTCATCTTGGTCTGGAAGCCCACGATATTGTAGAGCGTGCCCAGCGCATTGTCGCGGCGCAGTTGCACCACGGCCCAGGGCTTGACCGTCGGGTTGTGCGGATTGGTCAGGCCCACGGGTTTCATCGGCCCATGGCGCAGCGTTTCGCGGCCGCGTTCGGCCATGACCTCGATCGGCAGGCAGCCGTCGAAATAGCCGGCGGTTTCGCCCTCGTGGAACTCGGTCTTGTCGGCGGCGAGAAGCGCGTCGATGAAAGCCTCGTAGTCGTCGCGGGTCATCGGGCAGTTGATATAGGCGCGCTGTTCCTCGAGCGTTTCGCCCTTGTCGTAGCGCGATTGTTCCCACGCGATGCTCATGTCGATCGTGTCGGCATAGACGATGGGGGCAATGGCGTCGAAAAAGGCCAGTGCATCCTGGCCCGTTTCGGCGGCGATGGCATTGGCGAGCGCGCCGGAGGTCAGGGGACCCGTGGCGATGATCGTGGGGCCGTCGGGCAGGGCGGTGATTTCCTCGCCCACGATCGTGATGTTGGGATGGGCGCGGAGTTTCGCGGTCACGGCCTCGGCGAAAGGATCGCGGTCGACGGCCAGCGCGCCGCCTGCGGGCAGGCGATGGGCATAGGCCGTGTCCATGATGATCGAGCCTGCATTCCGCATTTCCCAATGCAGAAGGCCCACGGCATTCTGTTCGTGGTCATCCGAGCGGAAGGAATTGGAACAGACCATTTCCGCCAGCGACCCGGTGCGATGGGCAAAGGTGCCGACCGTGGGGCGCATTTCGTGCAAGACGACGGGGATGCCGGCATTGGCCGCCTGCCAGGCGGCTTCGGACCCGGCCATGCCGCCGCCGATGATATGGAGCGTTTTGGACATGGCCGAGATCTAGGCGTTTTGGCCGGACAAGGAAAGGGGCGGCGGGGCCGCCCCGATCGCCGGTCTTATGCCTTGTCGAGCGCGTAGCGGCCCGGGCCGTGGAGGGCGAACATCAAGACGCCGCCCGCAATGGCGAGGTTCTTGAGGAACATGGCCATCTGCATCTGGTCGGCAGGCGCGAAATGGTAGAGCAGGCCCGCGACGATGGAGAAGGCCGCGATCAGGAGCGCCACGATCCGGGTCTGGTAGCCCACGATCAGAAGAACGCCCACGACGATTTCGAAGATGACGGCGGGCCAAGCCAGCACGGCAGGCAGACCGCCCGAGGCGAGATAGCCCGAAAAGCCCTGCACATCGCCGAGCTTGCCCAGGCCCGCCAGCAAGAACAGAAGGCCGATCAGAACGCGGCCCACGAGCGGGCCGAAGGTGGTAAGTGCTTGCATCGTTTGGTTTCCTATCCCTGAACGCGAAAGCGGCACGCAGGTTTGCGCGTCGATGCGGCACAGATACAGGAGGTAGGCGTGCACAGAAATGCGAGGTTTCGCATAAGCGCTGTGCGCTGGCGCAGGGTGGGCGGGAGGCTTGGCACCTCCCGCCGCCTGTCATTCGGCGCCGGTGTCTGGGGTGATGTCGGGGGCGGTGTCGGTCTCGCCCTCGGTCTCGCCCTGATCGGCGATCCAGGCGACGCTCACCACTTCCTCACCCTTGCCGGTGTTGAAGACCTTGACCCCGCCCGCGCTGCGCGAGCGGAAGGAGATGCCATCGACGGGCACGCGGATCGATTGGCCGGTGGAGGTGGCGAGCATGATCTGGTCGCCCATTTCCACCGGGAAGGAGGCGACAAGCGCGCCGCCGCGCATCGCCTTGTCCATGGCCATGACGCCCTGACCGCCGCGCCCGCGCACGGGATAATCGTGGCTGGAGCTGAGCTTGCCCGACCCGCCCGCCGTGATGGTCAGGATCAGATCCTCGGCCGCCGACATCTCGGCGTAGCGTTCGGGGGAAAGCTGCCCCTCGGCCACGTTTTCTTCGTCTTCGTCGAGTTCGATCTCTTCTTCGGGCGTGCCGGCCATCAGGCGGCGCTGCTTGAGATAGGCGGCGCGTTCCTGCGCCTCGGCATCGAAATGGCGGATCACGGCCATGGAGACCACGCGGTCACCCGAGGCGAGGCGGATACCGCGCACGCCGGTCGAATCGCGGCCCTTGAAGACGCGGACATCGGTGGTGGGGAAGCGGATCGCCCGGCCCAAGGCGGTGACGAGCATCACGTCATCGCTTTCGGAGCAGATGCGCGCATTCACGAGGCTGACCGAGCCATCCTCGGGCAATTTCATCGCGATCTTGCCGTTGCGCATGACATTGGTGAAATCCGACAGCGCGTTGCGGCGCACCTCGCCCTCGCTTGTCGCAAAGACGATCTGCAATTCGTCCCAATGCGCCTCGTCCCGGTCGACGGGCATGACGGCGGCGATGCCGGTGCCGATCTCGATGGGCAGGATGTTGACGATGGCCTTGCCGCGCGAGGCGCGGGAGCCCAAGGGCAGGCGCCATGTCTTGAGCTTGTAGACCATGCCGCTGGTGGTGAAGACCAGAAGCGGCGTGTGGGTATTGGCCACGAAGAGCGAGGTGACGACATCGTCATCCTTGAGCGCGCCGCCCGAAAGCCCCTTGCCGCCGCGTTTCTGGGCGCGGAATTCGGCCAGTGGCGTGCGCTTGATATAGCCGCCCTGCGTGATCGTGACGACCATATCCTCGCGTTCGATCAGATCCTCGTCATCCATGTCGCCGGACCATTCGGTGATCTCGGTCCGGCGGGGGACGGCGAAAAGCTCTTTCACTTCAGCGAGTTCGTTCGAGATGATCTCGAGGATACGCTCGCGCGAGGCGAGGATGGCGAGGTATTCCTTGATCTTGCCGGCCAGTTCCTCGAGCTCGTCGGTGACTTCCTTGACGCCCAGTTGCGTCAGGCGCTGGAGCCGCAGATCGAGGATCGCGCGGGCCTGAACCTCGGACAGGTTGTAGGTGCCGTCCTCGTTCGCGGTATGGGTCGGATCGTCGATCAGCTTGATGAAGGGCAGGATTTCCTCGGCGGGCCAGCGCCGGGTCATCAGTTTCTCGCGCGCTTCGCCCGCATCGGCGGAGGCGCGGATGGTGCGCACGACTTCGTCCACGTTCGAGACCGCGACGGCCAGACCGCAGAGCACATGGGCGCGGTCGCGGGCCTTGCGCAGCTCGAAGGCCGTGCGGCGGGCCACCACCTCTTCGCGGAAGTCGAGGAAAGCGGTGAGAAAGCCGCGCAGCGTCAATTGTTCGGGGCGGCCGCCGTTCAGCGCCAGCATGTTGCAGCCGAATGAGGTCTGCATCTGGGTGAAGCGGAACAGCTGGTTCAGCACCACCTCGGGCGTGGCGTCACGCTTGAGCTCGATCACGACGCGGACGCCGATCCGGTCGCTCTCGTCGGCAACCCCCGAGATTCCCTCGAGTTTTTTCTCGCGCACCAGATCAGCGATCCGCTCGATCATGGAGGCCTTGTTCACCTGGTAGGGGATTTCATCGATGACGATGGCGAAGCGGTCCTTGCGGATCTCCTCCACATGGGTCTTGGCGCGGATGATGACGCTGCCGCGCCCCTCCAGATAGGCCTTGCGCGCGCCCGAACGGCCAAGGATCAGGCCGCCGGTGGGGAAATCGGGCGCGGGGATATAGTCGATCAGCTGTTCGGAGGAGAGGTCGGGATTGGCGATGAGCGCCTGACAGGCGTCGATCACTTCGCCAAGATTATGGGGCGGGATATTGGTCGCCATGCCCACCGCGATGCCGCCCGCGCCATTGACGAGCATGTTGGGAAAGCGCGCGGGCAGAACCGTGGGTTCTTGCTGCTTGCCGTCGTAATTGTCTTGGAAATCAACGGTTTCCTTGTCGATATCAGCAAGGAGATAGGCGGCTGGCTTGTCCATCCGCACTTCGGTGTAGCGCATGGCCGCGGGGTTGTCGCCGTCCATGGAGCCGAAATTGCCCTGACCGTCCAGAAGCGGCAGGGACATGGAAAAAGGCTGCGCCATGCGCACGAGTGCGTCGTAGATCGCCGAGTCGCCATGGGGGTGGTATTGCCCCATCACGTCACCCACGGGCCGCGCGGATTTGCGGTAGGATTTTTCGTGCGTGTTTCCAGTCTCATGCATGGCGAAGAGAATGCGCCGATGCACGGGTTTGAGCCCGTCGCGCAGATCGGGGATCGCGCGGGAGATGATCACCGACATCGCGTAATCGAGGAACGAGGTCTTCATCTCGGCCGCGATATCGATCGACGGCCCGTGATGCGGCGCGCGTTCCGGCGCGATTTCTTGATCGTTCTCAGGGGGTTCGGGGGTGTCGCTCACGCTGTCCGCCTGTTTTTCTGCTGTTCGCTATATCTTGTTGGGGCGCAGTATAGGCTCCCCGCATATGGGGTGCAATGCCGGAGGGCCGGATGGGTTGGCAGCATCGGGAATTGAGTGCCAACAGATTGTTTTCGTTGATTTTTAACGGGTCTTTGGCATCCTTGAGTCGTGGAAGAGGCAACACCAGAGGTGCCCATGAAACCGACAGTGCAACCGACAGTGCAACCGACCGAGACCGAGCTGATGCTGAAAGGATACGGGCTCACGACCGCCGAGATGGTCTATCGGATGCCCGATTATCGCAATGTTCTCAACACTTTCGTCTGGCAGGACTATGATCTTGCGCCCGATTATCCGCGGCTTTTCGACTTCATCGAGTTCTGGCAGGACCAGATCGAGGGGCCGCTGCATTCGGTGCGCTTTGTCCATCGCAAGCTGATCTCGCCCGGCGAATGGCGCAACGTGACGGGGGAATTCACCTATCACTAAGGTTAAGCAATCCTTGCCAGACCCCGCCAAAGGTTGACGAAACCCTGCCGGGGCGGGGCGAACATGAAGAAAGGTTTGCCGCCCCGGCGGGTCCTCAACCCTTTTTCAAGGAAGACCACGCGGCGGCGATCCAGACCCCGGCCAGGACAAGACTGGCCAGACCGTTCCACGACGCCATGGACAGGCCGAGGAAGGACCATGCCACCTCGGTGCACAGCACGATGCCCGCCCCTTGGGTCGGGTCCAGAAGCGCTGTCACATCCATCGCGCCCAGATCCTCGGCCCCGCCGGTGCAGGCAAGGTTGAGGGTCCACCAGTCGCGTTCCACCCCGGTGTGCAACAGCGCGATGCCCGCCCCCGTCAGGACACTGGCCGCGCCCGCCACCGCCACGAGCGCATGGGGCAGGGCGATGCCGACAGCGGCCAGGGCGATCGCCACCGCATGGGGCCAGCGCTGCCACAGGCACATGGCGCAGGGCGCAAGCCCGCCCAGGTACTGAAAGCCGAAGGCCCCCAGCAGCAGCGCCGCCGAACCGGCCCCGGCAAGGGCGATCAGCATCCGGGTCTGCATCCGCGTCTTGTCCATCCGGGTACCCTCAGAAACCGAGCCAAGTCTTGATCAAGCTGGCCAGCGTCGCCCCCGCGACAAGCAGCGTCGCGATCCAGGCCGTGCCGAGCAGGCTGCCGAGAAGGACGAGGATGCCGTCGCGCTGCAACAGGCCCATGGCCACGATCACCACCGCGATCCCCGGCACGGTATTGGTGCCCGGCAAGGGCACGAGGATCGAGGCGCTGAAGACGACAAGCGCCACGCCCACAAGCTGGTCCATCGGGCGACGCGTGAACGCGGCAAGGCGCGGGCGGCTGAGCGCCTCGATCCGGCGGAGCCAGGGGCCCGCGCGCGTGGCCAGCGCCGAGAGGCTTGCCCCCGTGACGCGGCGCGCGCCGAGCTTTGCCGGCAGCCAGGGCGTGGAGCGCCCCATCAGGATCTGCGCCGAGACGAACATGAGCGGCAGGGCCACGATCTGCGGTACGCCATAGAGAAAGGGAATGCAGCAGGGCAGGGCCAGAACCAGCAGGAACAGGCCAAAGGCGCGTTCATGGAGCTGGGCGAGAATCCAGTCGAGCGTGACGCCGCCGCCGCCGGCCTCTTGCGCCAGCTGGTCGAGCCGTTCCGAGATGGTGGAGGGCGCGGCGGCGTCGGGCGTCATGTGCGCTGCCTCCTGCATCGGGTCGATGGTCATCGATGGAACTCCTCGTATCGGCCCGAAGCGTCGCCCGGTCGGCAGGCGGGATCCGCCGAATCCCCCCGCACCGGTAGCAAACCCCGCCAAGGGCCGCCAGACGACAGGGGCGCGCGCGCAAACACGCTTGTGTCAGCATGCACCGGCAAGGATTTGGGCTGGACGGACCCAAGGGACTTCGCTATCGCATCACGCGTTGCCCGAGTGGCGGAATGGTAGACGCAGCGGATTCAAAATCCGCCGCCGCAAGGCTTGTCGGTTCGAGTCCGACCTCGGGTACCATCGCCAAATCCCCGCCGATTTGCTCCAGTTTCCTTGGGGAAGCGCGACACCACGGTGTCGGGGCATGGGCGCGGCCCGGACCTTGGATCGCGCGGCCATGGGGCGCGGCAACATATTGTTTCCCGAATCCGCAGGGCGCAGGCTTGCGCGCGGCCGCTTGGGCAGGGCGGTTGCCGCCCAGGGGCCAGACGCCGCGCATTGTGCGAAAATGATATTGAGAACAAGGGGTTGTGAGCAGGCGGCTTGGTTGGTCCGCGGGGTGCTGTGCCCCATGTGCGGAGGGGGTGGTGCCTGGGCAAGGCGGGTGCGCCCCCCGAAAGTTTTCTCTTTCGAGAATCTCCCGATTGTCCGATACTTGCGCCGCGTCCGACTGGGGGGCGTTCCTTTTCTGGCCGGGGGCGGCCGTTCCACCTGCGCGTCGGCGCGGGGTTTTCGTGCGGGATATGCGGGCCGGGACACCGGGAGCATCGCCGCCGAGGCCCGGCGTGCGACCAAGCCCCAGAAACGGGAGAACGCGATATGACCGTGGACATGACAGGCGTCGACGGGACCGGGACAGCCGCCCTGGGCGAGGCAGAGGCGCACAGCCTGCAGGGCGCGGGCGATGATCCGGTCTGTTTCACCCCCGGCACGCTGATCGCCACCCCCCGTGGCGAAGTGCCGGTCGAAACCCTGCGCGAGGGCGACAGGGTCATCACCCGCGACAACGGCATCCAGGAGATCCGCTGGGTCGGTCTGCGCAGGCTCGATCGCGCGGCGCTGGCCGATACCCCGGCCCTGCGGCCCGTCGTGCTGCGCAAGGGCAGTCTTGGCCATGGTCTGCCGGACCGGGACATGGCCGTCTCGCCCCGGCATGGCATGCTCGTGACCCGCGCGTGGGGCGAGCCCGGTTTCGATGATCCCGAGGTGCTGGTTCCCGCCCTGCAGCTCTTGGGGCGGCCGGGCATCGTGCAGATGGATACGCTGCGCACGACCTATATCCATATCCTGTGCGACCGGCACGAACTGGTCCTGTCCAATGGCTGCTGGACCGAAAGCTTTCAGCCCGGTGCCGCCGCCCTGCGCAGGCTCGAGGTGCCGGCGCGCGCCGAGATGCTGGCGCGGTTTCCCGAACTGGCCACGCTCGATGGCCTGGGAGAGGCCGAGGGGGCTGAGCTGCGCCCCGCGCCCAGCGAAGACGCGGTCGCGCGGCTGCAGCAGCGGGCCTGATCGGGGCCTCTCAGCCGCCGCGCTTCGCGCGCCAGTCGGCCCAATCCCCGGGCGTATCCAGGTCGATGAGCGCCCTTTCGCCCTCGAGCGGCAGAAGATGCACGCGCGCCGCCGCCGCGCGCAGGATGTCGCGGGCCCCCATGTCGCCCCGGATCGCGGCAAGCTCGGGCACAAGATCGGCGGGGAAAAGCACCGGGTGACCGGGCCGCCCGTCCTGGCTTGCCGCGCGCAGGATCGCATCGGGGGCCTGCGCGCCGAGCGACAGCATCAGGTGCAGGTCGCTTGCCGTGATCTCGGGCATGTCGGCCAGAACCAGCAGGACCGGCCCGGTCACGCCCACGACACCGGCCCGGATCGAGGCGGCCATGCCGTCCTGGCCGGTTGCCTCCAGGATCTGCAGATCGAGCCCCTCGAGCGCCGCGCGCCGCGCCGCGTGATCCGCGCCCAGCACCACGCGCACCGGCACGCCCGTGCGCAGTGCGCGGCGCGCCATCATGCGCACGAGCGGCTCTCCGTCGATATTCTCCATCAGCTTGTCGCGGCCCTGCATCCGGCTCGACCGGCCTGCGGCAAGGAGGAGGATCGTGGCCTCGGCTGCGCTCATCCCGATGATCCTCCTTCATCTTGGCCGGAAAACTCCGGGGGAACGGCCAAAGGCCGTGGGGGGCAGAGCCCCCCTTTCTCAAGATCACGGGCAGAGCTCCCCTCACGCCCGCATGCGCGGATCGTCCCACAAGGGCGCCATGACCACGCGGGCCGGTCGCATCTCGCCCAATATCTCGATCTCGACCTCGAGGCCATCCGCGATCCTGTCGGCGGGCAAGAAGCCGAACGCGGTCGACACCCCGGACCAATGCGCATAGCCGCCCGAGGTGCAAAAGCCCACGACCGCCCCGTCAAGCCAGATCGGTTCATAGGCCACGACATCGGCATCGCGCGCCTCGACCACCATCTGCACGAGACGGCGGGCAGGCGGCGCGGCGCGCGCGGCCTCGGCCGCGGGCCGCCCGATGAAATCGACGGGTTTCCTCCAGGCGATGAACCGGTCGAGGCCGGTCTCGGCAGGGGTGTAATCGGGGGAGAATTCGCGCATCCACGACCCGAAGCCCCGGTCGAGCCGCAGGGACATCATCGCGCGCATGCCGAAGGGTTTGATCCCGAAGGCCTGCCCCTTGTCCCAGAGCGCCCGCCAGAGCGCGCGCTGTTCCATCGCGTCGACATAGATCTCGTAGCCCAGATCGCCGGTATAGCTGACGCGCTGGACGATGGCATCGCTGAGGCCCATGGTCAGGCGGCGGACATCCATGAAGGCCATGTCGCCCACATCCTGCCGCGCGATGGCGGCCAGAAGATCGCGGGCGCGTGGGCCTGCGATCTGGAAGCCGGTGCGCGTGTCCGAGACATTGGCGATCTGCACATCGCCCTCGCGCCACTGGTCGAACCAGCGCAGGTGGTAATCCTGCGCGCCATAGCTGGCGGTGAGCTGGAATTCGGTCGGCGACAGGCAGGATATGGTGAAATCCCCCACGATCCGGCCCTTTTGCGACAGCATGGGCGAGAGCGAGAGCCGCCCCGGCGCAGGGATGCGGCCGGCCATGAGGCGGTCGAGCCAGGCGCGGGCATCGCGGCCCGTGACGCGGTATTTGCCGAAATTCTGCAATTCGTTGATGCCGACGCCTGTGCGCACCGCGCGAACCTCGCGCGCGGTGGCCTCCCAGGCGTTGGAGCGGCGGAAGCTGGGGGTCTCGTAGCGGGGTTCGTTTCCATCGGCGAAATAATTCACCACCTCCAGCCCGTATTGTTGCCCCCAAACCGCGCCCATGGCGTCGAACGTGTCATACATGGGCGTCGTGCGATGGGGGCGGGCGGCGGGTTTTTCCTCGTTCGGGTAGCTGACGGAAAAGCGCGTCTGGTAATTCTCGATCACCTTGGGCAGCGTGTAGCCCGGACCGATCCAGCGGCCGAAGCGGGCGACATCCATCGCCATCACGTCGCGTTCGCATTCGCCCTCGACCATCCATTGAGCCAGCATGAGGCCCACGCCGCCCCCTTGCGAAAAGCCCGCCATCACGCCGCAGGCCGACCAGTAGTTCCTGAGGCCCGGAACGGGGCCGACCAGCGGGTTGCCGTCGGGGGCGAAAGTGAAGGGGCCGTGGATCACCGATTTCACGCCTGCGCGTTCCAGCACCGGAAAGCGCCTGTAGGCAAAGGCGATGCTGTCCTCGATCTTGTCGAAATCATCGGGCAAGAGCTCGTGCCCGAAATTCCAGGGCGTGCCGTCGACGGCCCAGGGGCGGCAGGGCTGTTCGTAGAAACCGATGCAGAGCCCGCGCCCCTCTTGCCTCAGGTAGCTTTCGCCCGCGGGGTCCATCACGTGGGGATGTTCGATCCCGTCGGCCAGAAGCGCCATGATCTCGGGCACTTCTTCGGTCACGATGTATTGGTGTTCCATCGGGTGGAGCGGCAGGACGCAGCCTGCCATGGCGCCCACTTCTCGCGCCCAGAGGCCTGCGGCATTGACCACGTGTTCGGCATGGATCGTGCCCTTGTCGGTCACGACATCCCAGGAGCCGTCGGGGCGGGGGTTGGTTTCGATCACCTTGGTATGAAGCACGATCTCGGCACCGGCCATGCGCGCGGCCTTGGCATAGGCATGGGTCGTGCCCGAGGGGTCGAGATGGCCGTCGAGCGGGTCGTAGAGCGCGCCGAGGATGCCGTCGAGATTGGTGATGGGCGAGAGTTTGGCGATCTCCTCGGGGCCGAGGATGGCGGTTTCATTGCCCATGTGGCGATGCTTGGCGCGTTCGGCCTTGAGCATGTCGAAGCGTTCGGGCGTATCGGCGAGCGTCAGGCCGCCCACGTGATGCAGACCGCAAGACAGGCCCGTGATCGCCTCGAGTTCGCGGTAGAGGCGGATCGTGTAGCCCTGAAGGGCCGCCATGTTCGTGTCGCCGTTCAGCGTGTGAAAGCCGCCTGCCGCATGCCATGTCGAGCCGGAGGTCAGTTCCGAGCGTTCGAGCAGCATCACGTCGGTCCAGCCGAGCTTGGTCAGGTGATAGGCGACCGAGCAGCCGACAACGCCCCCCCCGATGATGCAGACGCGCGTTGTGGTCTTCATGTTCCGCCTCCGTTAGCCTTGTGCGGGCAAACTCGCGCGAGACCTGCGCGGCCCACTTGTCCAAAAGCGACATGCCCTGTCGCAGAGCGGAGGCTGCCCCGATGTTCGCCACCTTCCTGCGCTGGCTACGCCAGCAATCGCGCCGCATCCATGTGCGGGTGATCCTTGTGGCGGTGATGGCGCTGGTCGCGCTGGGGGTGGCCACGGTGATCGGGCCGCTGATCCCGGAGGGATTCGGGGGCGTCGTGGGGGCGGGCGCGGTCGACGAGATCCTGCCGGTTCTGGCCAGTTCGATGCTGGCGGTCGTCACCTTTTCGCTCACGATCATGGTGACGGGATTCTCGCGGGCCGAGGCGCGGTGGACGCCGCGCAGTCACCGCCTGTTGCAGGAAGACAAGACCACGCATTCGGTGCTGGCGACCTTTCTGGGGGCGTTCCTCTACGCGCTGTTGGCGATGATCCTGCGCGCGGCCGACCTGTTCGGGGAGCGGGAGCTGGTGGTGTTGTTCTTCACCACGGTGGGGGTGGCGCTGTGGATCGTGGTGACGATCATCCGCTGGATCATCCATCTCGATCGCTACGGGAGCCTTGAATATACCGCCGATCTGCTGGAGGCGCGCGCGCGGCAGGCGCTGGAGGCGCTGGCGCGGCGACCGGCGCAGGGCGCCCGCGTGATGGAGGCGGGAACACGCCCGCCCAAGGGCGGGGTCGCGGTCACGGCAAGGCGCGCGGGCCATGTCACGCAGGTCTTCGAAGCGGCCCTGCAGGACAGCGCCAGTTTTCTGGGAGCCGAGATTTTCGTGGTGCAGCCTGTCGGGTCCTTTGTCCAGCCGGGCGAGGTGCTGGCCCGGGTGATCGGGGGCAAGCCTGCGGGCGAGGAGGTTCTGGCCGCGATCCGCGCCGCGATCCCGGTGGGGGGCGCGCGGACCTTCGAGATGGACCCGGTCCATGCGGTGGCGAGCCTGGCCGAGGTGGGGGTGCGCGCGCTGTCGCCGGGGGTGAACGACCCCAATACGGGGGTGGATGTGACCTATCGGCTGGGCCGCGTGATGGGGTCCTTGGCGCTGGAGCCCGAGGGCGGGCCGCGCTGCGCGCGGGTCTGGATGCTGCCGGTCGATCGCGCGCGGCTGTTCGAGGTCGGGTTCGGGGCGCTGGCGCGTTATGCGGGACATGCGCTCGAGGTGCACCTGGCGGTGCAGGATGCGCTGGCATCGCTCACGCGGCTCGGCGATGGGGGGCTGGCCGACGAGGCGCGCAAGGCTGCCGCCGATCATGCGCGCCGCGCCATGGCGGCGCTGACGGACGAGGCCGATCGCGCGCGGTTTCAGGCCGCCTGTCTCAGCCCAGTTTCCGGACCTTGAGCCGGGTCAGGCGGTTGCGGTCGCGTTCGGCCACCTCGAAGCGGAAGCCGTGGAAGCTGAAGCATTGGCCGACCACGGGGATGGATTGCGCCTCGTGGATGACGAGGCCCGCGACGGTATTGGCCTCGTCATCGGGGAGCGAAAAATCGGTGGCGCGGTTGAAATCGCGGATCGTCATCGCCCCGTCGATCACGAAATTCCCGTCCGGTCCCGGCGCGAGGACGGGGGTTTCGGCCACGTCGAATTCATCGGTGATCTCGCCCACGATTTCCTCGAGGATATCCTCGAGCGTGATGAGGCCGCGCAGCGCGCCATATTCGTCGATCACGAGGGCGAAATGGGTGTGGCGCTTGAGGAACTGGCGCAGCTGGTCGTCGAGGGTCGTGGTTTCGGGGATGAAATAGGGTTTCACCGCCACATCCATGATCTTGAAGCCCTGCAGCCCCGGCGCATTGTCGCCGCGCGTGAGCCGGTCGACGGCGCGCAACAGGTCCTTGGCATGGATGACGCCGATCACGTTCTCGGGTTCGCCCCGGTAGACGGGCAGGCGGGTATGGGAGGATTGCAGCGCCTGGGAGAGGATTTCCTCGGGGTCGGCATCGGCATCGATCATCTCGATCCCGGAGCGATGGAGCATGATTTCCTCGACCGTGCGTTCATGCAGGTCGAGCGCGCCGAGAAGCCTGTCGCGCTGTTCCTTTTCTACCGTGCCTTCCTGGTGGCCGAGCGACAGCGCGCCCATGATCTCTTCGTGGACGGAGAGCATGTTGGCGGAGGCGTCGATGCGCACGCCGAAGAGCCGCAAGACGCCGCGCACCACGATGCGCACGAGGCTGACCACGGGGGCCATGATGGCGATGACAAGGCCGATGGGGCGCGCGATGCGGGACGCGGTGCGTTCGGGATCGTTGATCGCATAGGTCTTGGGCAGGACCTCGGCGAAGATGAGGACGAGGGCCGTCATCACCAGCGTCGCCGCCGCGATGCCGCCTTCGCCCAGAAGGGCGGTGAAAAGGGCGGTCGCAAGCGAGGTGGCGAGGATGTTGACGAGGTTGTTGCCCAGGAGGATGCCGCCGATCAGGCGTTCGTTGTCCTCCTTGAGGGTGAGGGCGCGCTCCGCCCCCTTGGCACCCGGCTCGTCGCGGTCGGCCATCGAGCGCAGCTTGCCGCGCGAGGCCGCGGTGAGCGCGGTTTCCGAGCCCGAGAAGAAGCCCGAGCACAAGAGGAGGAAGAGGATCACGGCGGCGGTGATCCAGGTGCCGGGATCGGCAAGGGCGGAGACGCTGTCGGTCAGGGGTGTGGGGTCCATGGCGTGGTTATGGGGTGCGGCGGGGCTTGTCGCAAGATGGGCAGATGCGGTGGCGGTGGAGATGTTGCAGGGGGTGCTGGTCGTTTGTTTTGAAGAGGGGGCTCTGCCCGATTGTTTTTGAGAGGGGGGCTCTGCCCCCCATGGCCTTTGGCCATTCCCCCCGGAGTTTTCCGGCCAAGATGAAGGGGCGGGGCGCGTTAACCTTGATGAAGGGTTACGTTCGCGGCGGGGGGGCGGTGGCGAGCGGGTGGTTTTCGAGGACGAGGCGTTTGAGGCGTTCGTCGAGGATATGGGTGTAGATCTCGGTCGTGGCGATGTCGGCATGGCCCAGAAGCGTCTGGATCGCGCGCAGATCCGCGCCGTTCTGCAACAGATGGGTGGCGAAAGCGTGGCGCAAGGTATGGGGCGTGATGCGGGCGGGGTCGAGACCGGCGGCGAGGCTGATTTCCTTGATCAGCGTGAAGAAGCGGATCCGGGTCAGGTGGCCCGATTGGCCGCGCGAGGGAAAGAGGAAGGGCGAGGGTTTCGCGCCGCGCTCAAAGCGGGCGCTGTCCTCATCCGCGTCGCGGCGGGCGAGCCAGGCGGCCAGCGCCGTGCGGGCGGGGCCGGAGAGGGGGACCATTCGGTCCTTGTCGCCCTTGCCGCGCACGAGAAGGAGCCGGGGATCGCCGCGCACGGAAGCGACGGGGAGCGAGACCAGTTCGCTCACGCGCAGGCCCGTGGCATAGAGCACTTCCATCAGGCAGATGTTGCGCAGGCGGTCGGTGTCGGTGCGGCCATGGGTTCGGGCGGCGGCGAGCAGGGCCTCGACCTCGGCCATCGTCAGCGTGTCGGGGAGCGTGCGGGCCTTGCCCGGTCCCTTGATCTGGAGGGCGGGATTGTCGGCGCGCCAGCCCTCGTCGACGGCGAAGCGGTAGAGCTGTTTCAGCGCCGAGAGGCGGCGGGCGCGGGTGGCGGGCGCGAGCCCCTGCGCGTCGAGATGGGCGAGATAGGCCTCGAGGCCCGGGCGGGTGGCGGTGGCGAGGCTTTCGGCGCGGCGGGCGAGCCAGCCCGAGGCATCCACCAGGTCGCGGCCATAGGCGAGCCGCGTGTTGCGTGCGGCGCCCTGTTCGGCGGCCTGGGCGTCGAGAAAGGCGCTGATCCAGCCCTGGTCCGTTCGCGGAGCGGCCATCGCCTCAGCCCCGCAGGAGGACGAGTTGCAGCGCCGTGCGGCGGGCCACATCCTCGAGCCCGACGGCGCGGTAGAGGGTCAGCGCATCGGTGATGTCGTCGGGATCGCGGGCGGGGTCGGAGAGGACGAGGGCGGCGCGCAGGAGCGCCTCGCCCAGCCGGTCGTTCTGGAGGAACCAGGTGTAGCGGTGATCGGGGGGCGTGGCCGCGAACGCATCGGCCACGGCGCGGGAGACCACATCGGCATCTTGCGGGGCGGCGGCGGCCTGTCCCCGGGCCAGCGCGAAGGCGAAAGCCTCGGTCGGGTTTTGCGGCACGGCGGTCTGGGCCACCTGTTCGTAGCGCGAGGACAGGAGCGCGATGCGGCGGGCGAGAAGCCCCGCCTCGCCCGTGAGCGGCAGGCGCATCAGGTGATCGGCATAGGTTTCGGCGAAGGCGGCTTCGAGCCCGGCCTCCTCCATCGCGGACCAGGCGGTGGGCAGGTGGTCGGTGGTGGCCGCGAGATTGCCCGCGAGGATCGCCCCGTCGAAGCGTTGCAGCGCCGCGACCCGGTCCCAGATGCCGCCCGAGGCGGAGGGGACGCGCTGGGTGTAGATGGCGAGCCATTGGCCGGGTTCGATGGCGCCCGACCGGGTCAGACGCTCGGCCGCATCCAGCTGCGCCCGCCAGCCCGCCAGATCGCCCAGATCGGCATGGGCGAAGGCGAGCGGCAGGCCGGTGGTGGCGGGGCGTTCTCCGATGGCCGCGCGCATCTGGAAGGTGAGGGGGGTCAGGCCCGGATCGGGGGGCAGGGGCTGTTCGCCCTCGAACAATTCGGGATCGAGAAAGCGGGCGATCAGATCGCCCTCGTCGCGGCTGATGCGGCCGAGCGCCTCGCCCGTGCCGAGGGTGAGGGCTGCGGCAGACCAATCGCCCGAGCGCGCGAGGCAGAAGATGCGCGCGGGCAGGGTGGGGGCGATGTCGGGATTGGCCTGCATCGCCGCGCAGGCGCGTTCGGGATGGTCAAGGAGGAGCGAGATGTCGAACCAGCGGCGGAATACATCGGGATTGCGGGGGGCGGCGCGTTCGATGAGCGCCTGTGCCGGTTCCAGCGCACCGCGCGCGAGCAGCATGTCGAGGCGCGCGAGAAAGAGCGCCGCGCGGTCGGGGTCGGCATCGGCGGGCGGATCAAGCTCGGCCAGCGCGAGGGTTTCGGTGAAGGCCTGGATCGCGGGCAGGCCCTGAAGCGGTTGCGCGCCGAAGAGCCGGGTGAGCGTTTCGGTGTCGGAGGCCCCCCAGAGATCGCGCGGCAGGCCAGTGATCGCGGGCGGCAGGAGGCCGATCGCCTCGATCTCGACCGCGCCGATGGGCATGACCGTGATGGGCGGCGGCAGGGCCGAGGTCGCGACATCGCCATGGGGCCGCGTGATCGTGTCCGAGAGCCAGTCGGGCGGGGCCAGCGCGGGCAGATCGCCAAGATCGGGCGGGTCCTGCGCCCAGGCGGGCAGGGCGAGGCAGAGCGTGAGCGCGAGGGCGGCCCGACTAGTCGACATCGAGCTCCACCGGGGTGGTGACGCTTTGCTGCTGGGGGACGAGATAGCCGGAATAGGAATAGCCGATCAGCCCCAGCAGGGCGAGAAGTGCCAGCAGAAGGAAAAACCGGATGATGCGTCCCATGGCCTATGTGCCCCTTGCCTCGGTCGATGGTCCCGCGCGATGCTGGCGCGGATCGGCGTTTGCCGCCGTTCTGGAAACCTTATAAGGCATCCGGCGGCGGATTGCGCCAGTCGGGAAGAAGAAAATTCGGGATGATGGGCGAAACGACGCCACAATCGCGTGAGGACGAGGCCCCAAGGCTTGCGCGCACGATCGTGCTGGTGGGCATGATGGGGGCGGGCAAGACCGCCGTGGGGCGCGCGCTGGCCACGCGGCTGGGGGTGGAGATGCGCGACTCGGATGCCGAGATCGTGGCCTCGAGCCAGCTCAGCATCGCCGAGATCTTCGAGCGCTACGGCGAGCCGTTTTTCCGGGAGAAGGAAAGTGCCGTGATCGCGCGGCTTCTGGAGGGGGAGCCCTGCATCCTGTCGACGGGGGGCGGGGCCTGGATGTCGGAGGGCAATCGCGCGCTGTTGACGGAGCGGGCGGCGGTCCTGTGGCTGAAGGCGGATCTGGAACTTCTGTGGTCGCGGGTGCGCCACAAGACCACGCGGCCCTTGTTGCGGACCTCGGCCCCCAAGAAGACCTTGACGGAATTGTTGGCGGCGCGCGAGCCGGTCTATGCGCTGGCGCCGCTGTCGGTGCATGTGCAGGCCGATTGGTCGATCGAGGAGACCGCCGAGCGGGTGCTGGCGGTGCTGGCAGAGGCAGGTGCTGTGGAAGGATATGCGCGATGAGCGTGACGGTGCATGTGCCGCTGGGCGAGCGGGCCTATGATGTGCGGATCGGCCAGGGGCTGATCGGGCGGGCGGGGGCCGAGATCGCGCCGATGTTGCGCAGGCCGAAGGTCTGGATCGTGACGGAGGAGCGGGTTGCGGCGCTGCATCTGGCGGCGTTGGAGGCGGGGTTGCGCGCAGGCGGGGTGGAGAGTGCCGCGCTGGTGCTGCCGCCGGGCGAGGGCACGAAGAGCTGGCCGCATCTGATCCGGGTGGTCGAATGGCTGCTCGAGGAACGGGTGGAACGGCGCGACGTGGTCCTGGCCTTTGGCGGCGGCGTGATCGGGGACCTGGTGGGTTTTGCCGCCGCGATCCTGCGCCGCGGTGTGCGCTTCGTGCAGGTGCCCACCTCGCTTCTGGCGCAGGTGGACAGTTCGGTCGGCGGCAAGACCGGGATCAACACGGGCCATGGCAAGAACCTGGTGGGGGCGTTCCATCAGCCCGCGCTTGTGCTGGCGGATATCGGGGTGCTGGGCACGCTGACGGCGCGCGATTTCCGGGCCGGCTATGGCGAGGTGGTGAAATACGGGCTGTTGGGGGATGCCGGCTTTTTCGGCTGGTTGGAGGCCCATGGCCCGGCGCTGGCGGCGGGCGATGCGGATCTGCGGGCCGAGGCGGTGCGCCATTCGGTGCAGATGAAGGCCGATATCGTGGTCCGCGACGAGACCGAGCAGGGGGATCGGGCGCTGCTCAACCTGGGCCACACCTTTGGCCATGCGCTGGAGGCGGCGACGGGCTATTCCGACCGGCTGTTGCATGGCGAGGGGGTGGCGATCGGCTGCGCGCTGGCATTCGCGCTGTCGGCGCGGTTGGGGCTGTGCGCGCAGGAGGACCCGAGCCGGGTCAGGGCGCATCTGGCCGAGATGGGGATGATGCGCGACCTGTCGGAGATCGAGGGGGACTTGCCCGATGCCGAGGGGCTGGTGGCGCTGATGGGTCAGGACAAGAAGGTGGTGGACGGCAAGCTGCGCTTCATCCTGGCGCGGGGGATCGGGGAGGCCTTTGTCGCCGATGACGTGCCGGGAGAGGCGGTGCGGGAGGTTTTGAGCGAAGGTCTTGGGGCGGGGCGCTGAGCGGGCTGCCGCCTGACATGATCGAAATGATTGTTCCGCGCGCGTTTCGGGCACATGATCGGATCACAGCAAAAGGAGATCCGTCGTGATCAAGTCACTTCCTGTTATCGCCATCGCCCTTGTCATGGGGCTGTCCGCGTGCAACCCGACGCTCGAGCGTGCGGCGATCGGGGCCGCGATCGGCTGCGTCGCGGGCCAAGTTCTTGTCAATGGCCGCTGCGTCGAGGGCGCGGTGATCGGCGGCGGGGTCGGCGCGATCACGCGCTGAACCGTTGCGTCCCTGCGCGGATCAATCCTTGCCGCGATAGGGTTCGACGTATTGCAGCGCCATGTCCCAGGGGAAGAAGATCCAGGTGTCCTGGCTTACCCCGGTGATGAAGGTGTCGACCATCGGTTCGCCCTTGGGCTTGGCGTAGATCGTGGCGAAATGGGCCCTGGGGTAGAGCTGGCGCACCAGTTCCAGCGTCTTGCCGGTATCGACCAGGTCGTCGACGATCAAGACCCCTTCGCCATCGCCCATGATGGCGGCGTCGGGGCTTTTGAGCACTTCGGCCTCGCGGCGCTGGTGGGCCTTGCCGCCGCCGGCGTGGTAGGATTTGACCGAGATCGTGTCGACGGTGCGGATGTCGAGTTCGCGCGCGACGATCATCGCGGGCGCCATGCCGCCGCGCGTGATGGCCACGACAGCGCGCCAGGCGCCGTCTTCGCCCGGGCCGCGCTTGTCGAGACGCCAGGCCAGCGCGCGGGCGTCGCGGTGCAGCTGGTCCCAGGAGACGTGGAAGCCCTTTTCATGGGGAAGCGGCGTGATCATGGCGTCAGCCTTCCTTTTTCTCGAGGCTCAGGTCGGGGGCCTCGGGGTTTTTCATGCCGATGACGTGGTAGCCCGCGTCGACGTGCAACACCTCGCCCGTCACGGCGCTGGACATGTCGGACAGAAGATAGAGGGCGGATTGGCCGACCTCGTCCTGGGTCACGGTGCGCCGGAGCGGCGAGTTGTATTCGTTCCATTTCAGGATGTAGCGGAAATCGCCGATACCCGAGGCCGCCAGCGTCTTGATCGTGCCCGCCGAGATCGCGTTGACGCGGATGCCGTCGCGGCCCAGGTCCTCGGCCAGATACATCACGGAGGCCTCGAGCGCGGCCTTGGCCACGCCCATCACGTTGTAATGCGGCATGACCTTTTCGGCGCCGTAATAGGTGAGCGTGAGCAGGCTGCCGCCATTGGGCATCATCTTTTCGGCGCGCTGGCAGACGGCGGTGAAGGAATAGACCGAGATGTTCATGGTCATCGCGAAATTTGCGGGGCTGGTTTCGACGTAGCGGCCGCGCAGCTCGTTCTTGTCGGAAAAGCCGATGGCATGGACCACGAAATCGAGGCTGCCCCATTCGGATTTGAGCGTGTCGAAGAGCGCGTCGAGCGAGGCTTCGTCGCCCACGTCGCAGGGCACCATGAGCGAGGAGCCGAGGCTTTCGGCCAGGGGCTGCACGCGCTTCAAGAGCGCCTCGCCCTGGTAGGAGAAGGCCAGTTCCGCGCCCTCGGCCGCCAAGGCCTTGGCGATGCCCCAGGCGATGGATTTATCATTCGCAAGACCCATGATGAGCCCGCGTTTGCCCGTCATCAAACCCATCGGTGTCCCCGTATCTGCCGCGATGCTTTTGCCGTTCTCGTAAGCCATCGCCCGGACGGCTTCAAGAGAGGCAGGCTTGCCCATGGGCTTGTCGCGGCGCTACTTGGCACCATGATGTGACACCAATGGCCATGCGAGGGAGCGGGATATGAGCGACAGGGGCGGTATTTTCGCGGGCGAGGATCCTTTCGTGATCGCGCAATCCTGGCTGAAGGAGGCGGAGGCCAGCGAGATCAACGATCCCAATGCGATCGCGCTGGCAAGTGTCGATGCCGAGGGGATGCCCAATGTGCGGATGGTGCTGCTGAAGGAGATCGAGGCCCATGGCGCAGGGCAGGGGGCCTTTGTCTTCTACACCAATTACGAGAGCGTGAAGGGGCGCGAGATCAGCGCTGCGGGCAAGGCCGCCTTTGTCATGCACTGGAAATCGCTGCATCGGCAGGTGCGGGTGCGGGGGCATGTGACGCGCGAGGACGGGCCGCAGGCGGATGCCTATTTCGCCTCGCGCTCGCTCAAGAGCCGGCTGGGGGCCTGGGCGTCGAAACAGTCGCAACCCCTGTCGGGGCGCGCGGCGTTGGTGGCCGAGGTGGCCAAGGTGACCGCACAGCACGGGCCCAACCCGGCCAGGCCGCCGCATTGGGGCGGGTTCCGCATCACGCCGGTCGAGATCGAATTCTGGGCCGACGGGGCGTTTCGCCTGCATGACCGGTTCCGCTGGACCCGTGCCGATGCGGGGTCGAGCTGGTCGGTGGCGCGGCTCAACCCGTGAGTTTTCGCGCGGTTTGATATACACCGTCAAACGAATTCACGTGGCGTGAATTTGCAAATGACTGAATCCGAACATCATTTTGTCCTTGTATGCAACGCGCCGTCACGACAAATCTAGGGTCGGGACGATACACATGAGTTTGTGAAATGGGATATGCCACCATGGCTGATGTTACGGAGAGTGCGCCGACCCAGATACGGGGACGGGTGAAGTGGTTTGATGCCGGCAAGGGCTTCGGCTTCGTGCTGAACGATGATGGTGGCGGGGACATCCTGTTGCATGCCAATGTTTTGCGGAATTTCGGACAGGGATCGGTCGCCGAAGATGCGCGGATCGTGATCCTGGCGCAGGAGACGCCGCGCGGCATCCAGGCCGTCGAGGTGCTGGAGATCGAACCCCCCGAGGGGCTGGAAGGCGATGACATCGAGGGCGGCGACGTGGCCCCCGACGTGCCCTTCGTCGCGGCACGGGTGAAATGGTTCGACAAGGCCAAGGGCTTCGGGTTTGCCAATGTCTTCGGTTTCCCCGAAGATGTGTTCGTGCATGTCGAGGTGCTGCGCCGGTTCGGCCTGGCGGATCTGCAACCGGGCGAGGCCGTGGCGATCAAGGTCGTCGAAGGACCACGCGGCAAGATGGCCGTCGAGGTGCGCAGCTGGGATTACGTCTGACCGGGGGCATCCGCGCCCGGAGCGGGGAGTGGGGATGCGTCTTGCGGTTGTGATCGCGGCCTTTGCGGCCAGTCTCGTGTTCGTGTCGGGCGGCTGGGCCCAAGCGTCGTGCAGTGCCGAACGGCTCGAGATGCGGGGCGATTTCGGCAGCGTGCGGTTCCGCGTCGTCGTGGCCGACACGCCGCAGGAGCGGGCGCAGGGCCTGATGCATGTCCCCGAGATGCCGCGCATGAGCGGGATGCTGTTCGTCTACGAACGTCCGCAGGCGGTCAGTTTCTGGATGGAAAACACGCTGATCCCGCTCGACATGATCTTTGCCGACGAGACCGGCGTGGTGCGGCGCATCCACGAGAACGCGATCCCCCTGGACCGCACGCCCATCCCCGGGGGGGAGGGCATCCAGTACGTGCTGGAGATCAATGGCGGGATGGCCGCGCTGCTGGGTCTTGGGGTGGGCGACGAGATGCGCCATCCGGCGATTGCCCAGAACCTTGCCGCCTGGCCCTGCGCCGCGGAGTGAGCCGGGGCTTTCCAAGGCGGCGCGCCCGCGCTAACAGGGCGCAAGTCGGGGCGTAGCGCAGCCTGGTAGCGCGTCTGTTTTGGGTACAGAAGGCCGTGAGTTCGAATCTCGCCGCCCCGACCAAATCCCTCTATTTGCTATCTATCGATATGTGGTGCGCTCGAACGTGTCACAACATGTTGTGGTCCTGCACTGGCCAACGGCAGCATGAGGGCGCGCGGCGGGTTGGGCGGGCCTGTGGACAAGCTTCATCCATCGCCTGACGTGCAGGGGCCAAATGTCCTGTCGGAAAGGGAAATCCGTTCGGGGGGTGGTCGCGGTCGATCTGGGGGTGAATCAGGCGCCCCGGACGGATCGGGACAGTCTTGTGATTGCAACAAAAAAAACACCCGCAGCCGTCCAAAAAAAACGTTGACCGCACCCGGCAACCTACGTCAGTTTGTGTGGGCCGACGAGCCGCCCACTAGATATGGTGGCCAGAGGCGGGGACGGGGATCTACCCATCGACATCGCGAACCAGCCTGCGGATGCGGGCGTGATTGTGCCTTCGGGTGCAAGGGGAACGCGCCTTTGGCGCGGCGCGACGGGGTTTGCCTGTTCCGAAGAGAAAGACGGTCAGAGCGCGCAGATGCTGGCAGACCGCGGATAGGGAACCGTTGGGCTAACAAGGGGCAGCCGACATGAAAATCGAACGCAGGTTCACGCGGGATGGCGCAGACGTCTACGCCGATCTGGACTTCACCACGACGACCTCCGAAATCCGCAACCCGGACGGCACGGTAGTGTTCAAGCTCGACAATGTCGAAGTGCCCGCAGGCTGGAGCCAGGTCGCATCCGACGTGATCGCGCAGAAATATTTCCGCAAGGCGGGCGTGCCGGCACGGCTAAAGCCGGTCAAGGAAAAGGGCGTTCCCGAATTCCTGTGGCGGCAGGTGGCCGACGAGGAGGCGTTGGAGACGCTGCCCGAAGAGGCGCGCTATGTCGGCGAGACCTCGGCCAAGCAGGTGTTCCGCCGTCTGGCGGGCGCATGGGCCTATTGGGGCTGGAAGGGCGGCTATTTCACCGCCGAGAGCGATGCCCGCGCCTATTTCGAGGAAATGCAGCTGATGCTGGCGCGCCAGATGGCCGCGCCCAACAGCCCGCAGTGGTTCAACACCGGCCTGCACTGGGCCTATGGCATCGACGGCCCGAGCCAGGGGCATTTCTATGTCGACTGGAAGACCGGCAAGCTGACCAAGTCGTCGAGCGCCTATGAGCATCCGCAGCCGCATGCCTGCTTCATCCAGTCCGTCGCGGACGACCTGGTGAACGAGGGCGGGATCATGGACCTGTGGGTCCGCGAGGCGCGTCTGTTCAAATACGGCTCGGGCACGGGCACCAATTTCAGCCACCTGCGTGGCGAAGGCGAGAAACTGTCGGGCGGCGGCAAGTCGAGCGGTTTGATGGGCTTCCTCAAGATCGGTGACCGGGCGGCGGGCGCGATCAAGTCGGGCGGCACCACGCGCCGCGCGGCCAAGATGGTGATCGTGGATGCAGACCACCCCGATATCGAAGCCTTCATCGACTGGAAGGTGATCGAGGAGCAGAAGGTGGCAAGCCTTGTCGCGGGCTCCAAGACGCATGAGAAGATGCTGAACGCGATCTTTGCCGCGATCGGGGCCTGGGACGGCGCGATCGAGGATGCGGTCGATCCGGCCAAGAACGAGGGCCTGAAAAAGGCGATCCGGGCCGCGAAATCGGCCGCGATCCCCGAGACCTACATCAAGCGCGTGCTGGATTACGCCAAGCAGGGCTACACCGGCATCGAATTCCCCACCTATGACACCGATTGGGACAGCGAGGCCTATTCCAGCGTCTCGGGCCAGAATTCCAACAACTCGATCCGCGTCACCGATGCCTTCCTCAAGGCGGTCGAGGAGGATGCAGATTGGAACCTCGTGAACCGGGTCGGCGGCAAGGTTGCCAAGACGATCAAGGCGCGCGAGCTGTGGGAAAAGGTCGGCCATGCGGCATGGGCCTGTGCCGATCCGGGCATCCAGTTCCATGACACGGTCAATGCCTGGCACACCTGCCCCGAGGATGGGGCGATCCGCGGCTCGAACCCGTGCTCGGAATACATGTTCCTCGACGACACGGCCTGCAACCTGGCGTCGATGAACCTGCTGACCTTCTATGCGGGCGGCAAGTTCGATGCGGAAAGCTACATCCACGCCTGCCGTCTGTGGACGCTGACGCTGGAAGTGAGCGTGATGATGGCGCAGTTCCCGTCCAAGGAGATCGCGCAACGCTCGTATGATTTCCGCACGCTGGGTCTGGGCTATGCCAATATCGGTGGCCTGTTGATGAACATGGGTCTCGGCTATGACAGCCCCGAGGGCCGCGCGATGTGCGGGGCGCTGACGGCGATCATGACCGGCGTGTCCTATGCGACGAGCGCGGAGATCGCGTCGGAACTGGGCGCTTTCCCCGGCTTTGCCAAGAACCGCGAGCACATGCTGCGCGTCATCCGCAACCACCGCGCCGCCGCCCATGGCAAGACCGACGGCTACGAGGGGGTCAACGTGAACCCGGTGGCGCTCGACCATGCCAATTGCCCCGACCGGACGCTGGTGGCGCTGGCCAAGCAGGCCTGGGACGAGGCGCTGGCCCTGGGTGAAAAGCACGGCTACCGCAATGCGCAGGCGACCGTGATCGCACCGACCGGCACCATCGGTCTGGTGATGGATTGCGACACGACCGGCATCGAGCCCGATTTCGCGCTGGTGAAGTTCAAGAAACTGGCCGGTGGCGGCTATTTCAAGATCATCAACCAGTCGGTTCCGGGTGCGCTGGAGACGCTGGGCTACAGCTCGAGCCAGATCGAAGAGATCGTCGCCTATGCCGTGGGCCATGGCACGCTGGGCCAGGCACCGGGGATCAACCATACCTCGTTGATCGGGCACGGGTTCGGCCGGGCCGAGCTGGAGAAGATCGAAGCGGCGCTGCCGTCGGCCTTCGACATCCGGTTCGTGTTCAACCAGTGGACGCTGGGGGCGGAATTCTGCACCAAGACGCTGGGCATTCCGGCCGAAAAGCTGAACGACCCGACCTTTGACATGCTGCGTCACCTGGGCTTCACCAAGGCCGAGATCGACGCTGCCAACGACCATGTCTGCGGGACCATGACGCTGGAAGGCGCGCCCTTCCTCAAGACGGAACATTACCACGTCTTTGACTGCGCCAACCCCTGCGGCAAGAAGGGCAAGCGCTACCTGGGTGTCGACGCGCATATCTACATGATGGCGGCGGCGCAGAGCTTCATCTCGGGGGCGATCTCCAAGACGATCAACATGCCCAATTCCGCGACCATCGAGGATTGCCAGAAGGCTTACGAGCTGTCCTGGTCCTTGGGCGTGAAGGCCAATGCGCTCTACCGTGACGGCTCCAAGCTGTCGCAGCCGCTGGCATCGGCGCTGGTCGAGGATGACGAGGAGGCGCAGGAGGTGCTGGAGAATGGCACCACCATGGAAAAGGCGCAGGTCATCGCCGAGAAGATCGTCGAGAAGATCGTCGTCAAGGAAGTGATCAAGGCGCATCGCGAAAAGATGCCCGACCGCCGCAAGGGCTATACCCAGAAGGCGATCGTGGGCGGCCACAAGGTCTATCTGCGGACGGGTGAATACTCGGACGGGTCGCTGGGCGAGATCTTCATCGACATGCACAAGGAAGGTGCCGGGTTCCGGGCGATGATGAACAATTTCGCCATCGCGGTGTCGGTCGGTCTTCAGTACGGCGTGCCGCTGGAGGAATTCGTGGATGCCTTCACCTTCACCAAGTTCGAACCGAGCGGGATGGTGCAGGGCAACGACTCGATCAAGAACGCGACCTCGATCCTCGACTACATCTTCCGCGAGCTGGCTGTCAGCTACCTGGACCGCACCGATCTGGCGCATGTGGCCCCGCAGGGCACGAGCTTTGACGATGTGGGCCGGGGCGCCGAGGAAGGCGTGTCGAACATCCGCGAGGTTCCCGAAAGCCGGGGGTCGACGCCGATCGAAGTGCTCAAGCAGGTCGCATCGACCGGTTATCTGCGCAAGCGCGCACCGCAGGAATTGCTGGTGTTCCAGGGCGGGGCCGATCCGGTCGCGACGCTGGAGACGCTGATACCAGAGGTGCGGGGCGGGGGCACGATTGCCGCGGTCGCCACGACCACGGCGGTGACCACCGGCACGGTCAGCATGGATGCGGCGACGCGGGCCAAGATGCAGGGCTACGAGGGCGAGGCCTGCGGCGAATGCGGCAACTACACGCTGGTCCGCAACGGCACCTGCATGAAGTGCAACACCTGCGGCGGCACGAGCGGCTGCAGCTGAGCACAGCAGATCGGGCGCGCCCCTGTCCCATGCGGGCGCGTCTGACACACGGGGTGGGTGCGCTCGCCCCTGACGCGGATCAGGCCGCAGGCAGAAACTTCGGGCGGAATATCAGAGCCTGATACGCGAAACTTGAACGGGGGGCCTTTGCCCCCCGCTTTTCTTTTGCATCAATGGGTTGTGGTGCAATCTTCAGGTTGCGGGGCGGAAGGCGAAGCCCTCGGACAGACGTTCCACCCGGCCGATGCCGCCATGGCCGCAATGGAAGCCCACGACCGCCATGTCATCCGCCGTGATCCGGTCGAACAGCGCAAGCCGCGTCTGGGCGGCCATGGCCGGATCCTGATCCGAGCCGGAGATCCATTGAGGACGGGCAAAGGCCACGTGGTCATTGCCGATCGCATCGCCCAGGATCATCGCCGCGCCATCGACCGCGAAGGCCAGATGCCCCGGTGTATGGCCGGGGGTGAGGGCGGCGGTGACGCCGGGCAGAACCTCGTCCCCGTCGGCGATGCGGGTCATGCGATCCGCGATCACCTCGAGCCGGCGCTGCGCGCCCACGGCAAAGGCCGCCCGTTCCGCGCCGATGCTGGCGACGGTGCCGTCATCCATCCAGTAGTCGAATTCGACCGCGCCCATCATGTGTTCGGCATCGGGAAAGAAGGGTTCGTCGAAATCGTCGAGCACGCCCCAGAGATGGTCGGGATGGCCATGGGTGAAGATGACATGGGTGATGTCGAAGGGATCTATCCCTGCGGCCTCCAGCGCCTCGGGCAGGCGGCCCACACCGGGCTGGAAGGTAAGGCCCGAGCCCGCATCGAAGAGCGCGAGCGTGTCGCCCCGGCGCAGGAGCGTGACATTGCAGGGCGGGGTCAGCGCCGCGCCCCGGTCGATCCCGAAACCGGACAGGAGGGGGCCAAGCTCATCCTGCGGCATGGGGCCGAAGATGAAATCGGCGGGCAATTCGAGATTGCCGTCGCTGAGCGTGATCAGCTCGGCATCGCCCAGGGTGAGAATTGTCTGGCTCCAGCCGCGACGGGGCAGGGCGCTTGCGGCCAGAAGGGCCGTGCCGGTGGCCATGAGCTGGCGGCGTGTGATGTGCATGGTCTGGGTCTCCTCCCCGTTACGGGGGGAGCCTAGCGCGGGCAACACATGCAGGAAAGCGGATATGTTGAGCTGTCATCGGCGGAAATCGGCGTCTTGTCGGTCGGTTCACCGAATCGATGCAGCTTTGCATCCCATGGTTGCATGATGGCGGCAGGGGCGCGGATGACCGGAGGGTGCGACATGCCGGGTGCAGGACAGATCGTGACGGGGGCGGCTTTGGTCGCGGCGGGCGCGCTGGCGGCCTTGTGGGTGCCGCAAGGGCTGCTGGGGGCCTTGGCGCTCTTGGCGCTTTTGCGGATCTGCTGGCTGGAGGACAATATCGTCTCGGACCTGTTCGGGCGGGACCGGCCGCCGCCGGGCTATCGCAACGCCGCTGATCTGCGCCGCGTGCTGGTGCTGCGCCTGTTGGGGATATGGCCCAAGGCCGAGGCGGAGGTTTCGGCGCACCTGGTCGCCACGGCCATGCGGACGGAGGCGCAGGTCTGGGGCTGCCTGCTGATCGCGATGGCGGCGGGTCTTGTGGCGCAACACGGTGTTTTCGGGAGCGCGATGAACCTGTGCCTTGCTGCCGTGCTGTTCGGTCTGGCGCTCAGGCGGGCGGACAGGCTGGCGCTGTCGCTGGGCCATTGCGAGGCGGGGCGCGCGCTGCCCGATCATCTGCTGGTCCCCGCGCGCCGCCGGTTGCTGGCGGAGCGCAAGCGTTAGAGCGCGTCGCGCTCATTCGCATTCACGCACCGCTCTCCAACCTTTTGATTTCGCATGTCCGGGGAGCGCAAAACCGGTTCCCACTTTTGCGCGACATGCTCTAATCAGCCGAGGTGGTGATCACGGGCTTCATGCGGGCAAGGATGTCATCGGCGAGATGGCATTTGATCTGATGCCCCTCGGCCAGGGTGCGGGTGGGGGGCACCGTGGTTTCGCAGAGATTTCCCGGCACGTCGGATTTCCAACGGCACCGGGTCTGGAACGGACAGCCGGGCGGCGGGTTCATGGCCGAGGGAATATCGCCCTCGAGCACAATATGCTGTTTCTGGACGGAGGTGTCGGCGATGGGGACAGCCGACAAGAGCGCCTCGGTATAGGGGTGATAGGGGGGGCTGAAGACCTGATCGGTGGTGCCGATCTCGACCACATGGCCCAGATACATCACCATCACCCGGTCGCTGAGATAGCGCACGATGCTCAGATCGTGGGAGATGAAGAGAAGCGTTGTCTTCTCGCGGCGCTGGATTTCCATCAGGAGGTCGGTGACGGCGGCCTGCACCGACACGTCGAGCGCGGAGACCGGTTCATCGGCCACCACGATGCGCGCACCGCCCGCAAAGGCCCGCGCGATGCCGACGCGCTGTTTCTGTCCGCCCGAGAGCTGGCGCGGCATGCGGTCGGCAAAGGCGCGGGGCAGTTTCACGAGATCGAGCAGGTCGAGCATCCGCGCCCGCCTGTCCGCGTCACTGTCGCCCACGCCGAAGATTTCGAGCGCGCGGATGATCTGGCGGCCCACGGTCATGGAGGGGTTGAGCGTGTCGAAAGGGTTCTGGAACACCATCTGGATCGAGGAGATCGTGCGCGTATCGCGCTTTTCGATCGGGATCTGTTCGATCGCGCGATTGTCGAGAAAAACACTCCCCTCGGTCGCGGTCTCGAGCCCCATCAGGACCTTGGCGAGGGTGGATTTCCCGCAGCCGCTTTCGCCCACGATGGCGAGCGTTTCGCTTTCGCGGGCCTCGAAGCTGAGGGTTTCATTGGCCTTGACCACGCGCGTCTCGCCGCCGCCGAACATGGAATTGGCCGCGACCTCGTAGTATTTGCGCAGGTTCTCGACGCGCAGCACCACGTCGCCGGCCTGCGATTTCTCGGTGCTGTCGCCGGCCGTGATCGGCGCGTCCCAGTCGATCTCGGCATGGCGCAGGCAGCGGGTGGCGTGGCGGTCGCCCTGATCGAGATCGGCCATGGGGATATCGGTGCCGTCGCACCGGCCCGATTGGAAATAGTCGCAGCGGGGACCGAAATTGCAGCCCTGCGGGCGTTCATGGGGCAGGGGGAAATTGCCGGGGATCGCCACGAGCGGGCGCGAGGTCTTGTCGGCACCGGGCAGGGGGATCGAGCGGAAGAGCGCCTGCGTATAGGGGTGGCGCATCTGGTCGAAGACATCGGTGATGGCGCCGGTTTCCACCGCCTCGCCGGAATACATCACGCAGATCCGGTCGCAGGTTTCCAGCACCAGACCCAGGTTGTGGCTGATGAAGAGCATCGAGGTGCCGTATTTCCGGCCCAGATCCTTGACCAGATCGACCACGGCCGCCTCGACCGTCACATCGAGCGCGGTGGTGGGTTCGTCGAGGATCAGGAGCGAGGGTTTCGACATCAGCGCCATGGCGATGACGATGCGCTGCTGCTGGCCGCCCGAGAGCTGGTGGGGATAGCTGCGCAGCATCCGTTCGGGATCGGGCAGGCGGACATCGGTCACGACCTCGAGGGCGCGTTTGCGGGCCTCTTCGCGGGAAATGCCCTCGTGGATCATGGGCACTTCCATCAGCTGTTCGCCGATGCGCATGGCCGGGTTCAGCGAGGCCATGGGTTCCTGGTAGATCATCGCGATCTCGCGGCCGCGGATGGCGCGCAATTCCTGCGGCGACAAGGTGTTGAGGTCGCGGCCCTTGTACTTGATCGAGCCGCCGACGATGCGCCCGTTGACGCCGAGATCCTGCATCACGCCAAGCGCCACCGTGGATTTGCCGCAACCGCTTTCGCCCACCAGACCCATCGCCTCGCCCGGCATGACGGTGCAGGAAAAATCCATCACCGCGGGGATTTCGCGCAGCCGCGTGAAGAAGGAGATCGAGAGGTTCTCGATCTCGAGGATCGGGCCGTCATAGGCCTCGGGCAGGAGGGCGCTGGCGTCGGGGGCTTGGTCGAGCATGCTCATGCTCCTTTCTGCGGGGGCGGGCAAATCTTCGTACGAAGATTTGCGGGTCGAATTTTCGTACGAAAATTCGGCATCGTCAGTCCTTCAGGCTTTCTTCGCGCAACCCGTCCGCCAAGAGGTTCAGGCCAAGAACAAGGCTCATGAGGGCAAGGGCAGGGGGAAGGGCGGGATGGGGATAGATCGTCAGGAGCCTGCGCCCCTCGTTGATGGTCGATCCCCAATCGGGGCTTTCGGGGCTGACGCCGAGGCCGAAAAAGCCCAGCGTTCCCAGAAGGATGGTGGTGTAGCCGATGCGCAGGCAGAAATCGACGATCAGGGGGCCACGCGCGTTGGGCAGCATTTCCCAGAGCATGATGTACCAAGGGCCCTCGCCGCGCGTCTGACCGGCGGCCACGTAATCGCGCGTCTTGATGTCGAGCACGATGCCCCGGACGATCCGGAAGACGGTGGGCGAATTCACGAAGACGACCGAAACGAAGACGATCAGGAGATTGCCCGGAACGTCGAAAAGATCGAGCATCTCGGGCCAGAGCCGGAAGAGACGCGGCAGTTCCGGGTCCGACGGGTTCGAGATGAGCGAGAGATAGGCCACCCCGCCGACGATCACGGTCGCCCCCACCAAGAGGTTGCGGCGCGGCGGATCGGTGCGGAAGCGCGAGTTGAAGAGCACCACGAGAAAGACGATGGGAAAGATGAACAGCACCATCGACAGGTAATTGGGAATTCCTGCGGCCACGATCTCGGGCGTGACGAGAAGGTAGAAGAGCAAGATCACCGGGAAGGCGAGGACGAGATTGGCGAGGAAGGTGATGATCGTGTCGAGCTTGCCGCCGAAATAGCCCGCGGGCAGGCCCAGCGTGATGCCGACCATGAAGGCGAAGAGCGTGGCGAGCGGCGCGATCTTGAGCACCTCGAAGGCGCCGAAGATCATCCGGCTGAAGACATCGCGCCCAAGCGCATCTCCGCCCAGGAGATACCATGCGAATTGCCCTTCGGCGGGGTTGGGAAGGGGCGTGCCCGGCACCTCGTTGCGCATCCCCGAAACCACGCTGATCGGGCCGTGGGTGGCGATCATGCCCGAAAAGATCGCGGCAAAGACCCAGAACATCACGAGGGCAAGGCCGATCATCCCGATCGGGCTGTCGAAGAGTTTGCCGTAAAGGCCGAGCTTGCGCTTGAAGGCGATGGAGAGCGCGAAAAGGGCTGCAAGGGAAACCCAGACCGGGGTGAGGCGAGCTGCAACCCCGCCGATGATGCCCGCGTGCAGCGGATCGGCCAGGAGGATGCCACCAAGGATATAGCCCAGCACCCCCAGCGCGAAGACAAGCGTTGCGAATTTCATCGCGGCCACGGCGAGATCGACAGGGGTGCGGCGCAAGGTGAGCGTGCGATCGGCGTTCACCACCACCTCGCCCGGTCTGACGCCGACGAGGCTGAGCGCAAAATTGGCGACAAAGCCCGTGGCAAAGAGCGCCGCGGAAAGCGCGAGGATGGGGTTGAGGAAGGGGCCCAGATCACCCGACCATGTGAGCGGTTCCATGGTGCGTCCCTCCTTCAGGCGATGCGGATGCGCGGGTTGAGGAAGACATATCCGATGTCGGATATGAGCTGCGTCACCAGCACGACGAACACGGCGACGATGGAACAGGCCAGAAGCAGTTCGATGTCGTTGTTGGAGGCAGCCTGTACCAGCGTCCAGCCAAAGCCGTTGTAGTTGAAGAGCGTCTCGACGATCACCACGCCCGTCAAAAGCCACGGGAATTGCAGCATGATCACGGTGAAGGGCGCGATCAGCGCGTTGCGGAGCGCGTGTTTGAGCACGATGTTGCGGAAGCTCACGCCCTTGAGCCGCGCGGTGCGGATGTATTGGGCGGTCATCACCTCGGCCATGGAGGCGCGCGTCATCCGCGCGATATAGCCCATGCCGTAAAGGGCGATGGTCATCACGGGCAGGGTGAAGTTCCAGAAGGTGACATCATCCATCGCGCTGCGGGCCGAGCCAAGGAACAGCGTGCCGCTGTCAAGCCAGCCCCATTCGACCAGAAGCGGCGACAGCCCGATCTGGGAGGAGGCCAGAAGCACGATCAAGATGACGCCCGAGACATATTCGGGCGTGGCCGTCGAGGCGATGGAGAGTGTCGAGAGGGATCGATCCAGCCGCGAGCCTTCGCGCATGCCTGCCAGAACGCCCACGAAAAGCGCCGAGGGCACCATGACGGCAAAGGCCCAGAACATCAGGATGCCGGTGAGCTGCAAGCGCCCGCCGATGATGTTGGACACCTCGTCGGCCGAAACGGTGGAATAGCCCAGATCGCCCTGCAGGAGACCGCAGAAACGGTCCGCATCCTCGGGGGCCTGTCCGTCTTCGAGGCAGCGGCCGCGCCATTCGCCGGTCACCGGGTCTTCGCGCAGCCAACCGGGCACCACGCCCAGCCATTCGCCGTAGCGCATCACCAGGGGGCCGCCATAGCCGTTGCGGTCGAGCCAGGAGATCACCTCGGCATCGCTCATGCGGGCGTTGCCCTGGGTCTTGGCCAGTTTCTCGAGGTTGGGGGCGAGATTGGTGAGGAAGAAGACCACGAAGGTCAGGCACAGGGCCGTGAGAGCCATCACGCCGATCCGGCGGAGGATGAAGAACGCCATCGATTTTCCCTGTCATTGCGGCCCGTCTTGCGGGTCTTTTGGGAGGGTCCGCCGGGGGCGGGCCATCCGGTCGCTGGGCTGTGGGAGACGGGCGGGGTGCAAGCCCCCGCCCGGTCCGGATCAGGCCGAAAGGCCGAGATGGTGGATGTTGATCTCGAACTTCGGATGCATGTCGGCGTTCACGACGCCCGGACGGTAATGCCGGAACAGCGAGCGCCAGTAGGGCACGATGGTCACGGCCTCTTCCTGCATGATCTGTTGCAGGCGGGCCATCACCTCGCGGCGGGCATCGGCGTCCTGGATCCCGTTCGCCTGGTCGAGCAGACTGTCGAATTCCGCGTTGGAGAAGGCGGTTTCGTTCCAGGCCACGCCCGAGCGATAGGCGAGGTTGAGGATCTGCACACCCAGTTCGCGGTGGTTCCATTCGGTCGCCGAGAACGGATAGCTCAGCCAGTCGTTCCAGAAGGTGGAGCCCGGCAGAACCTCGCGCGTGACGGTCATGCCGGCATCGCGCATCTGGGCTGCGACCGCGTCGCAGGTGAAGCGGCCCAGACCGTCATCGAGCGAGATGAGGGTCAGTTCCGTGTCGCCGTGGCCTGCCGCCTGAAGCCGGGCCATGGCCGCGGCCTTGTCCACGGTCATCGGGGGCAGCTGGGCGTATTCGGGGTGGATCGGGCAGACATGGTGGTTTTCGCCGACCGTGCCCTGTCCGTTGATGCCCAGTTCCAGGACGACGTTCAGATCGACGGCTTCAAGGATCGCGCGGCGCACCTCGACATTGTCGTAGGGCGCGTTGAGCTGGTTGAAACGCACCGCCAGCGTCGCGCCGGTCGTGGCATCGGAGCGTTCCCAGCCGACGGCCGAGAACAGATCGACGAATTCGCCGACCGTCTGGTAGGTCATGTCGAATTCACCGGCTTCGGCGGCCGCGAACCATGCCGCGGGATCGGTGCCGAGGTCGACGAAGGTGACATCGTCCAGATAGGCATTGCCCCAGTAGGCGTGATCGGGGGTGCGTTCCAGCCGGGCCGAGATGCCGACCTGGTAATCGGCGAACCGGTAGGCGCCGGTGCCCACGTTGTGATCGAGCGGGTTGGTGCCGATCAGGTCGCGGTGCTGGATGGCGGACGGGTAGTCGGCGATGCCGGGGATCAGCGTGATGTCGGGCGCGGGCAGGTTGATCTGCACGGTCAGGTCATCGACGACGACGATACCGCCCTCGCGCGCCTGCCCGGTATCCGCATCGACGAGCCCGCCCATGCGCGCGGCCATCGAGTTGCCCTCGACCGTGCTGTCGCACCAGCCGCGGAAATTGGCGGCCACGTCTTCGGCGGTGAAGGCATCGCCGTTGTTCCAGGTGACGCCGGGGCGCACGCGCAGCGTGTACTGGGTCACGTCGGCATTGGTTTCCCAGCCTTCGAGCAGTATGCCGCTGAAGCTGCCGTCGCGGTTGTATTCGACGAGGTATTCCAGAAGGCCGCGGGACACGTTGCCCATCTCGGACCAGTCATAGGTGCGCGGGTCCTTGAGCGCGAGCACTCCTTGCTGGATGCGCAGGCTGCCGCCCATCGGGGGCGTCGCGCGCTGTGCCATGGCGGGCTTGAGCCCGATCAGGCTGTAGGCGGCGGCGGCGCTGAGGCCCAGCGCGGTCGAACGCACGAGGAATTCGCGGCGGCTCAGTTGGCCCGCCTTGTATTCCCGTGCGTACATCTCGGCCGCAGGATGGCTGGCCGGACGCGCCGGTTTGGTGGGGTCGTTCATGTTTCGTCTCTCCCTGTGACGTCATGGGTCGTGTCGCGCGGAAAGGCCACGCGCGGTCTTGGAGCCGGCTGCAACCCTTGAGTGAACACGTCACCATTCCGCAGGGTTTCCGCACAGCCGTCAATCGCAAGTTGCGAAGGGTTATCGTTCATTTGCGACATCGACCGGTAGGAAAAACGACAAGGCCTTGAGGCGCAACCCCTTTTCGGCCTTTTTTGACGCAAGGGTCGCGCACACAATGCCAGGATCGTGCGCTCCGAGGCCGTTGTCCATCAGGCGCGATTGCGGGGCGCGCGGAATTCGGAGGGGGTGCGCCCGGTCGATTGCTGGAAGGCGCGGGTGAAATAGGCCGCCGAGGAAAAGCCCAATGTTTCGGCCACTTCGCGGGCCGGCATGTCGGTGTCGCGCAAGAGGCGGCGGGCTTCGTACATGATCCGTTCGGTCAGCAGGGCATGGGCCGGGCGGCCCGCGGCCTCGCGGCAGATGCGGCTGAGATGGGTGGGGGTGACCTGCAACGCCTCGGCGTAATCGGCGATGCCGCGCCCGCTGCGGAACCGGCTTTCCATCATGCTGCCGAACAATTCGGCAAGCCTATGGGTCTTTTCCCGCAAGATCGCGCCTTCGGCCCGCGTCAATTCGCGTTCCATCCAGGCGGAGACAAGCAGGCCGTAGCCTGTGACGGCACGGTCCATGGCGGGGGCTGCGGCCCCCAGTTCCCGTTCGATTCGTTCCAGGTGGCCGGTCAGGCTTGCCTGCGCCTCGATGCTGGAGATGCGCAGGTGGAAGGGGTCGGCGGGCAGGCCAAGCTCGGTCCCGGCAGGCAGGCAGAGTTCGATCCCCTGGATCTGGGCGGGCAGTTCCAGCGCCATCTGGGTTCCTGCCGGCACGAAGACGGCGGTGTTCGGCCCATAGCCGCGCGTCACGCAATTGACCGTGACCCGTCCCTGTCCGCGCGTGATCCAGTAGAGACGATGCAAACCGCGCCCGTGCAGCAGTTCGATCCGCCAGGGTTCCTGCATGCGCATCTTGCCCAGGGACAGGACACTGTAGGGGGGACGTGAGTCGTTCATGGCGCGAGGCTGGGGCGCGGGTGGCAAATTTGCAAGCGCGCCGCAGGGCTTTCGCGCCGATTGGCGAAAACGGGCCGGATTTGTGCAAGATCAGGGGGCGGGTTGCGCGATGCGGGTCCAGTTGCCCATGCGGGCGCGGAACCATGTGCGCTGGCGCTTGGCATATTGGCGGCTGGCGATGATCGCGGCCTCGCGGGCCTCGGCAAGCGTCATCTCGCCCCGCAGATGCGCGATCAATTCGGGGGCGCCGATGGCTTTTCGCGCGCCCCCGGCCTTGTCCCAAAGGGGCAGGATCGCGCGCGCCTCCTCCAATGCGCCTGCGGCGAGCATGGCGTCGAAGCGGCGCGTGATGCGAGCACTGAGCCAATCGCGGTCGGCGTCGATCAGAAACGGCAGGGCATGGTCGAGGGGCAGGGGCGGCGGCCCGGTATCGGCCTGCCAATCGGAAAAGGCGCGCCCGGTCGCATGCCACACTTCCCAAGCCCGGCGCAGGCGCGCGGGGTTTTGCGTGTCGATCCGGGCAAGAATGGCAGGATCGATGCGTTCCAGATCGGCGATGAGCGCGGGGGGATCGAGCGTATCGGCCCGCGCGCGGATATCGGCGGGTGTGGGGGGGATCTCGGCCAGGCCTTCGGTCAGGGCCCGGAAATACAGGCCGGTGCCGCCCACGATGATGGGGCGCGCGGGCCCCTCAAGCAGGGGGGTGAGCGCGCGCAGCCAATCGCCCACGGAATAGTCGCCGGTAAAGGGAACATGGCCATAAAGCGCATGGGGCGCGCGCGCCTCTTCCTCAACGCTGGGGCGGGCGGTCAGGATTCGCCAGCCGTCATAGACCTGCAGGGCATCGGCATTGACGATGACGCCGCCGCCCGCCTCGGCAATGGCCAGCGCCAGCGCGGATTTCCCCGAGGCCGTCGGCCCGGCGATCAGCACCGGCTGGGAGGGGGGGATGGTGGCGGGGTCGATCATGCGGCTCGATCTGGCGGGTTTGCGCTGCGGCACAAACGGAAGGGGCGTTGAACACCGTCCGCTTTTAGCCCATGGTCCGCCCCGCGCAACCGCACATCCAAACAGCCCCAAGGAGACCCAGATGCCGGACGACACCGAGACCTCGTTCGCGCCGCTCTACAGCCGCGTCATGCTCAAGATTTCCGGCGAGGCCTTGATGGGCGACCAGGGATTCGGCCTGCACCCGCCGACCGTCGAACGGATCGCGCGCGAGGTGAAATCGGTCCATGATCTGGGCGTCGAGATCTGCATGGTCATCGGGGGTGGCAACATCTTTCGCGGGCTTCAGGGCTCGGCGCAGGGGATGGAGCGGACGACGGCCGATTACATGGGGATGCTGGCGACCGTCATGAACGCGCTCGCCATGCAATCGGCGCTGGAAGGGATCGGGGTCTTTACCCGTGTGATCAGCGCCATCACCATGAACGAGGTGGCCGAGCCCTATATCCGCCGCCGCGCCGTGCGCCACCTCGAGAAAAAGCGCGTGTGCATTTTCGCGGCGGGCACCGGAAACCCCTATTTCACGACCGATACGGCGGCGACGCTGCGCGCCTCCGAGATGAATTGCCAGGCGATCTTCAAGGGCACCAAGGTCGACGGGGTCTATGACAAGGACCCCAAGAAACACGCCGATGCCAAGCGGTATGAAACGGTCACCTATGACGAGGTTCTGGCCCAGCACCTGGGCGTGATGGATGCCTCGGCCATTGCCCTGGCGCGGGAAAACGACCTGCCGATCATCGTCTTCAGCCTCGATGAGCCGGGCGGGTTCAAGGGTATTCTGGCAGGCCAGGGCACCTATACGCGGGTGTCCTGAGGGGCGGGCTGCGCACTTGGGTTCTGGAAACCCGGGGCGCGGCGCGCTATCACCGTCGCAAAAGGACCGAACGAAGGGCTATCCCCCATGGCAGAAGACGATCTGGATATCGACCTCGACGACCTGACGCGCCGGATGGATGGCGCGATAGCCGCGCTGCGCACGGAATTCGCCTCGCTCAGGACGGGGCGCGCGTCGGCGTCCATGCTGGAGCCGGTGATGGTCGATGCCTATGGCCAGCCGACCCCGATCAACCAGGTGGGCACCGTCAACGTGCCCGAGCCGCGCATGGTCACGATCAACGTCTGGGACAAGGCGCTGGTGGGCAAGGTGGAAAAGGCGATCCGCGACAGCGGGCTCGGCATCAACCCGCAGCTCAACGGCACGATCATCATGCTGCCGATCCCCGAGCTGAACGAGGAACGGCGCACCCAGCTGACCAAGGTGGCGGCGCAATATGCCGAACATGCCCGCGTCGCGATCCGCAACGTCCGCCGCGACGGCATGGACCAGATCAAGAAGGCCAAGGCGCAGGGCATGTCCGAGGATGACCAGAAGCTCTGGGAAGCCGAGGTGCAGGAATTGACCAATGCGCATATCGCCAAGGTCGATGCCGCGCTGGAAACCAAGCAGGCCGAGATCATGCAGGTCTGACCTGGGCCGCCCCTCGGCGTTGCCGCCCGGTCGCACCCGTCGGGGGAATGGCGGGCGGGCATTGCGTGGGCGGGCGTGTCGGGCGATCTTGGTCCCGGCATAGGGAGGGGCAGGGCGCGAGTGCCGCCCCTCGAGGCAGGATGTAGCCGTGAGGACAGCCCCGTGACATCGGACAATCGGACCCCCGCCCATGTGGCGATCATCATGGACGGGAACGGGCGCTGGGCACAGCTGCGCGGGCGGCCGCGCCTGTTCGGCCATCACGAGGGCGCCAAGCGCGTCAAGGAAATCGTGCGCGCCTGCCCCGAGCTTGGGGTCGATTACCTCACGGTCTTTGCCTTTTCGACCGAGAACTGGAAGCGGACGCAGACCGAGGTTGCGGGGCTGATGCGGCTGTTCAAGCGCTACATCCGCAAGGAGGCCACCAATCTGCACGAGGAAAACGTGCGGGTGCGTTTCATCGGGGACCGCGTGCGGCTGGAGCCTTCGCTGGTCGATCTGATGGACGGGCTGGAGCTGATGACGGCGCAGAACACCGGGACCAACCTGACCATCGCGCTGAACTATGGCGGCCGCGACGAGGTGACCCGCGCCGCCCGCCGTCTTGCCCATGACGTGAAGGCCGGCAATCTCGACCCGCGCCAGATCAACGACGAGACCTTTCCCCGCTATCTCGACACGCATGTGCTGCCCGATCCCGACCTCGTGATCCGCACGAGCGGCGAGGCGCGGATCTCCAATTTCCTGCTCTGGCAATCGGCCTATTCGGAATACGAATTCATCGACACGCTCTGGCCCGATTTCACGGCCAAGGTGTTCGCCGAGGTGCTGGCGCGGTTCGGCCTGCGCGAGCGGCGTTTCGGCGCGGTCAAGGCCTGAGGCAGTCTTGGCTCTGGCCCCGGAGAGTTTCGCCGATCTGGCCACCCGGATGATCACCGGTCTTGTGCTGGCCGGTGTCGGGCTGACAGCGGTCTGGGCGGGCGGCTGGTGGTTCACCGGGCTGGTCGTGGTGATCGTTGCAACGCTTGTCTGGGAATTGGTGCGGATGCTGGGCGGCGGGCCCAATCGCGCGCTCGCGCTGGGCGGGATGGCTGCCGTGGCGATCCTGTCCTCCAAGCTGTTGCCGCCGGGGATCGCGCTGCCACTCCTGCTTTTGGTGGCGATCGCGGGTATCGGCGTGCTGGAGCGCAACCGGACGCTCTACCTGGTGATGACCACGGTCATCATGCTGGCGGGCTTTGGGCTGATCCTGCACCGCGACAGCTTTGGGTTCACATGGATGCTGTGGCTGGTGCTTGTGGTGGCTGGGACCGACATCCTTGGGTATTTCGCGGGGCGCATCATCGGCGGGCCGAAATTCTGGCCGCGCGTCAGTCCCAAGAAAACATGGTCGGGCACCATCGCGGGATGGGTCGGGGCGGGGCTGATCGGCTGGGTGTTCATGTCGCTGACGGGCTCGGGGGGCGAGCTGATCGGGATCTCGGTGGCCCTGTCGATGGCAAGCCAGATGGGCGATATCGCGGAATCCGCCGTCAAGCGGCGCATGGGGGTCAAGGACAGCTCGAACCTGTTGCCGGGGCATGGCGGGGTCTATGACCGGTTCGACGGGCTGTTGGGCGCGGCCTTTCTCCTGGTCATCGTCGAAAGCCTGACGGCCTTTCCGCCGCCGCCGGTCTGAGATAGCACTCGGTCATGCGCAGCATCAGCATCTTCGGGGCCACGGGGTCCATCGGGCAGAACACCGTCGATCTGATCGCGCGGGCCCCGGACGAATACCGGGTCGTGGCCCTGACCGGGGCGGGCAATATCGAACGGCTGGCCGCGGACGCCATCCGGCTCCGGGCCGAGATCGCGGTGACCGCCGACGAGACCCGTCTGGGCGATCTGCGCGCGGCGCTGGCCGGGACTGGGATCGAGGCCGCGGCAGGCGAGGGCGCGCTGGTCGAGGTGGCCGACCGTCCCGCCGACTGGATCATGTCCGCCATCGTGGGGGCCGCAGGTCTTGCGCCGGGGTTCCGGGCGCTCCGCCACGGCACGACGCTGGCTCTGGCCAACAAGGAAAGCCTGGTCACGGCAGGCCCGCTCCTGATGCAGGAAGCGCGCGACCATGGCGCGACGATCCTGCCCGTCGACAGCGAGCATTCCGCCGTTTTCCAGGCGCTGGTGGGCGAGGACATGGGCGCTGTCGAGCGCATCATCATCACCGCGTCGGGCGGGGGCTTGCGCGACTGGCCGCTCGAGGCGCTGGCCAAGGCGACGGTGGCCGATGCGGGCGCGCATCCCAACTGGGCCATGGGCCAAAGGATCACGATCGACAGCGCCTCCATGTTCAACAAGGGCATGGAGCTGATCGAAACCAAGGAATTCTTCGGCATCGCCCCGGACCGGATCGAGACGGTGATCCATCCGCAATCCATCGTCCATGCGCTGGTGGGCTTTGTCGACGGGGCGTTGATGGCGCATCTGGGCGCGCCCGACATGCGGCATGCCATCGGCTACGCGCTGCACTGGCCCGACCGGCGCGACCTGCCGGTGTCGCGGATCGATCTGGCGCAGGTCGCGACGCTGGAATTCCGCGCGCCCGATCCCGCGCGCTATCCCGCGCTGGCGCTGGCACGCGCCGTGATGGAAACCGGCGGGCGGTCGGGCGCGGTGTTCAACGCCGCCAAGGAAATCGCGCTCGACGGGTTCATCGGCGGTCGCATCGGCTTCATGCAGATGGCCGAGGTGGTGGACCGGACGCTTGACGCGATATCGCCCCGGCTTTGCCTTTCTTCGTCCATGTCAAGCCTTGAGGATGTGCTCGAGACCGACCACATGGCCCGTGACACGGCCACGGCCCAGATCGCCCAGATGGAGAAGAGCTAACTCATGGAATTCATCCCCCAGTTCGGCAGCCTTGCCTTTACGCTTGTGGCTTTCGTGGCGGCGCTGTCGATCATCGTGGCGATCCATGAATACGGGCATTACATCGTCGGCCGCTGGAGCGGCATCCATGCCGAGGTGTTCTCGCTGGGGTTCGGTCCGGTCCTGTTCAGCCGCACGGATCGGCGCGGCACGCGGTGGCAGGTGGCGGCGCTGCCCTTTGGCGGCTACGTGAAATTCCTGGGCGATGCGGATGCGGCCAGCGGCAAGGACGGGGCTGCCATCGATGCGCTGGATGCGGGCGAGCGGCGGCGGTCCATGCATGGTGCGCCGCTTTGGGCGCGGTCGCTGACCGTGGCGGCGGGGCCGGTGTTCAACTTCATCCTGTCCATTCTCGTCTTTGCGCTGTTTCTGGCCTTCACGGGCCGCGCGGTGGACGAGCCGCGCGTGGGCGGACAGGTGGCCTTGCCCGCCGATATCGCGCAATTCGAGCCCGGCGACCTGATCGTGTCGATGGAGGGCCAACCGGTCAGCGCCTTTGGCGATTTGTTCGAGATCGCGGCCGATCTGACGCCGCAACCCACCGCTGCCTATACGGTGGAACGCGACGGCATCCTGCGCGAGATCGAGGCGGCCTTTCCGCTGATCCCGCTAGTGCAATCGGTTGCGCCGCAATCGGCCGCATTGGCCGCAGGGCTGCGCGAGGGTGACGTGATCCGGGCGGTGGATGGGGTGCCCGTCTACGCCTTCCGCCAGCTGCGCGAGGCCGTCGACGCGGCGCAGGGAACGCCCCTGACGCTCACGATCTGGAGCCGGGGGGAAACACGTGACGTGACCCTGACCCCGCGCCGCACCGATCTGCCGACCGAAGATGGCCGGTTCGAGACGCGCTGGCTGATCGGCGTCACGGGGGGCTTGAGTTTCGAGCCGGTGCGCGAATCCGTGGGCCCGCTTGCGGCGCTTGGCTATGGTGCCGAGCAGACGGTTTTCGTGGTGCAAAGCTCGTTGTCGGGGCTTTGGCACATGATCACGGGGGCGATTTCCTCGTGCAACCTGCAAGGGCCGATCGGCATCGCCGAAACCTCGGGTGCGGCGGCAAGCCAGGGCATCGACAATTTCATCTGGTTCGTCGCGGTCCTGTCGACGGCGGTTGGGCTCTTGAACCTGTTTCCGATCCCGGTTCTGGATGGCGGGCACCTGGTGTTCCACGCCTACGAGGCGGTGTCGGGCAAGCCGCCATCCGACAAGGTGATGCGCGTCTTCATGACCATCGGCCTGACGCTGTTGTTGTCGCTGATGCTCTTTGCGCTGACCAACGACATTTTCTGCCCCTGACAGGCGCGCGGGGTTTCCCGCGAAAAGCTCAAGCTGCGGCGTGAATGGCGCGTCTTTGCCATGGCCGGGTCCAAGTGCTGCCATAATGGCGGCCTAGCGTGGGGTAGAACTGCGCGGTGGCGCGTGGAAAGGCCGTGGAGAGTGACATGAAGACCCTGATCCACAATACGCGCGGCATGTCGCAGATTTTGTGGCTGAACACCGATCGCCTGCTGGTTCCGCTGCTGATCGTGGCGGCGCTGGTGCTGGGAAGCATGATCTTCAGCCACGCGATGCATGTCTGAGGCATAGGGCAGGGCGGGTGCGCTGCACCCAGAATCCGCAGCTCGCGGATCATGGCGAAAATGCGGCAGCGCGCACATGATGCGCGGTGCCCGGACCAGTTGGTTTTGACAACCCCAGGACCCTCGGCTAGGCAGGGTTCAGCTGCTCGAAGAAACCTGGGATTGGAAGCCATGAACCTGCGTTTGCGCGCCCGTCTGAACCTGTCGACGTGCCCCGCGGCCACGACCCCCTCACGCCTGGTGCGGTTCGGTCTCGGACCCATGGTTATTGCAGGTTTTCTTGGGGTTTCGCTGCCTCTGGCGCAAATGGCCGAGGCGCAGGATTTCCGGTTCTCGAGTTTCGACGTGCAGGGAAATGCGCGGATTTCGGACGCGGCCATCCTGACATATGCGGGAATCGCCCCGGGCAGCGCCGTCACCGGCGCACAGGTGAACGACGCGCTGCAGCGGCTTCAGAACACCGGTCTGTTCGAAGCGGTCGAGATCACTCCGCGCGGCGGCACGCTGGTCATCGAGGTGCAGGAATACCCCACCATCAACCAGATCACGGTCGAGGGGAACCGCCGTCTGGATGACGAGGTTTTGCTGTCGAACATCCAATCCGTGCCGCGCCGGACCTTTTCGCCCGCCGTCGCCGAACAAGATGCCAATGCCATCGCCGAGGCCTATCGCGTCTCGGGCCGTCTGACCGCCACGGTCACGCCCCGCATCATCCGCCGGTCCGACAACCGCGTCGACCTGGTGTTCGAAGTCGCAGAAGGCGGCGTGGTCGAGACCGAGCGCCTGTCCTTCGTGGGCAACCGCGCCTATTCGGATCGTCGCCTGCGCCGGGTTCTGGAAAGCACGCAAGCCGGTCTGTTGCGCCAGATCATCCGCCGCGACACGTTCATCGCGGAGCGTATCGCGCTCGACCGGCAGCTTTTGACCGATTTCTACCAGGATCGCGGCTATGTCGATTTCCGCATCCTGAGCGTAACGCCCGAATTGTCGCGCGATCGCGGGGCCTATTTCGTGACCTTCAACATCCAGGAAGGGCAGAGCTTCGACATCGGCGAGATCACCACGGTCTCCGAGATCCCGGGCATCGATGCGGCCGAATATCAGGATGTCATCCGCATTCGCACGGGCGAGACCTACAGCCCGCGGCTGATCGACAACACGATCAGCCGGATGGAGGCGCTGGCCACCCAGCAGGGCGAACGCTTCGTGCGGATCGAGCCGCGCATCACGCGCAACGATGCCGATCTGACGCTTGACGTGGAATTCGTCATTTCGCGCGGCGAGCGCGTCTTCGTCGAACGGATCGACATCGAGGGCAACACCACGACGATCGACCAGGTCATCCGCCGCCAGTTCACCGCCGTCGAGGGCGACCCCTTTGATCCGCGCGCGATCCGCCAGGCGGCCGAACGCATCCGCGCGACGGGCTTTTTCAGCGATGTCGCGGTCGAAGGGCGGCCGGGCAGCTCTCCCGATCAGGTCATCGTCGACGTGGATGTCGAAGAGCAGCCGACCGGCTCGCTTGGCTTTTCGGTCAGTTTCTCGACCGATACGGGCGCAGGGCTGGCGGTCAATTTCGCCGAAGAGAATTTCCTCGGGCGCGGGCAGGCCGTGCGGCTTGGCTTCAACACGACCGAGGGCAGCCAGTCGTTGAATTTCTCCTTCACGGAACCCAGCCTCCTGGCGCGGGACCTGTCGGGGAGCGTTGCCGTCTTCTACACCGAAACAAGCTCGCAGAACCGGTCCTTCGACACGCTCGATATCGGGGCGACCTTCGGGCTCGGCTTTCCGGTCAGCGAATTTGGCCGGATGGACGTGTATTACGGCATCGAAAGCAACGAGATTTCGGGGCTGAGCACGACCAACAGCTCCGCGATCCTGCGGCGCGAGGCGACGGACCGGATCAATTCCTTTGTCGGCGCACAATATGCCTATGACACCCGCAACACCGGTCTTGATCCGACGCAGGGTGTGCGCCTGCAATTCGGCGCGGAACTGGCCGGGTTGGGTGGCGATGCGGAATACCTCGAGACCACCTTCCTCGGCATCGCCGAGCGCGACGTGATGCGCGAAGAGGTGACGCTGCGCGCAAGCTTCGAAGCCGGCGCGCTGCAGATGCTGGACGGCGACAGCCGCCTCGCGGACCGCTTTTTCCTCTCCAGCCGCCAGATGCGCGGCTTCGAGGCGAATGGTCTTGGTCCGCGGGATCTGAACGTGGCCAACCGCGATGCGCTTGGCGGCAACTACTTTGCCGTCGCCCGGTTCGAGGCGGCTTTCCCGCTGGGTTTGCCGGATGAATACGGCATCACGGGCGGCATGTTCTACGATGTCGGCACCGTCTGGGGGCTCGACAACGTGAATGGCGGGGCTGCGGGCGCGAACCCGGTGGATGACGGCCTGCATTGGCGTCAGTCGGTCGGCGTCTCGATCTTCTGGGACACGGCGATCGGGCCGCTGCGGTTCAATTTCTCGCATGCGCTGGATTTCGAGAGCTACGACCTCACCCGCGATTTCGATCTGACCGTCGAAGCGCGGTTCTGAGGGCGGCGGCATGGTCCGCGACGCCCGATCCATTTTCGGCCTGATCCTGTCGCTGGTGCTGTCGTGCACCGGCGCTGGGGCTGTCGCACAGGATGTCGGTGCGGCCCCGGCTTCGGCCGTGCTGGTGCTGAACCAGGAAAGGCTGCTGTCGCAATCGCTTTACGGGCAGCGCATCCAGCGCGAGGTTGAGGCGGCAGGTGCCGCGCTCGCGGCCGAGAACCGCCAGATCGAGGCGCAGCTGACCGAAGAGGAACTGGCGCTGACCGAGCGCCGGACCCAGATGACGCCCGAGGATTTTCGCCCTATCGCCGAGGAATTCGACAGCCGCGTCAATGGCATACGCGCCGCGCAAGAGGCCAAGGGCCGTGCCTTGCAGCAGCAGGCGGATGCCGCGCAGCAAGCGTTTTTCGAGACGGTTTTTCCGATCCTGGTGGAAATCCTGCGCAATCGAGGGGCCAGCGTTTTGATGGACAATCGCGCGCTTTTGCTGTCGGCGGACGGGATCGACATAACGGATGAGGCGATCGCCCTGATCGACGAAAGGCTGGGCGACGGCGGCGATGCGCCGTTGATCGATCTGGACGGGACGGGCGGCGCGGATGCACCGCCTGCCAACGCACCCTGAGCGGCGGCTTGCCGCGACCGGGCCGAGTTGCTACCACCACCCCGACACGGGCGGAGCGCCCTGAAATGACGATGCAGGAGCCCTCCGCATGACGGACGAGACCCCCACCACCGCCGATATCGACCTGATCCAGCGGATCATCCCGCACCGCTACCCGTTCCTGCTGGTGGACCGGGTGCGCGATATCGTGCCGTTCCAATCGGCCGTGGGCGTGAAGAACGTGACGTTCAACGAGCCCCATTTCCAGGGCCATTTCCCCGGCGCGCCGATCATGCCCGGGGTCACCATCGTCGAGGCGATGGCCCAGACCGCCGCCGTGATGGTCGGGGTTTCCGCCGATCTGGCCGACAAGAACCTGCTTGTCTATTTCATGGGGATCGACGGGGTGAAATTCCGCCGCAAGGTCGTGCCCGGTGATGTGCTGGAAATGGAAGTCACGACGCTGCGCGGCAAACCGGGCGGCAAGGTCTGGAAATTCGGCGGGCGGGCCACGGTCGAGGGCGAATTGGCCTGCGAGGCCGAGTTCACCGCGATGATGGATCTCGAGGCGATGGGCGGGGCCGCGTGATGGCGATCGATCCCAGCGCCGTGATCCACCCTTCGGCGGTGATCGAGGAGGGGGCTGTCATCGGCCCGGACTGCCATATCGGCCCTTTCTGTGTCGTCGGGCCCGAGGTCACGCTTGGCGCGCGGGTGGCGTTGAAATCCCATGTCGTCGTCACCGGCTGGACCGATCTGGGCGAGGACAGCGTGGTCTTTCCCTTCGCCAATATCGGGGATGTGCCGCAGGATCTGAAATATGGCGGCGAACGGACCCGGCTGATCGTGGGCAAGCGCAACCGCATCCGCGAAGGCGTCACCATGAACACCGGCACCGAGGGCGGTGGCGGCATCACGAGGGTGGGCGATGACGGGCTGTTCATGGCCGGTGCCCATGTCGCCCATGACGCACAGGTGGGCGACCGCGTGATCATGGCCAACAATGCCGCCGTGGCGGGCCATTGCATCATTTCCGACGATGTCATCATCGGCGGGCTGTCGGGCGTGCATCAATTCGTGCGCATCGGGCGTGGCGCGATCATCGGGGCGGTCACGATGGTGACCCATGACGTGATCCCCTATGGCCTGGTGCAGGGGCCGCGCGGCGGGCTTGATGGGCTGAACCTCGTGGGGCTCAAGCGGCGCGGTGTCGCGCGCGAGGATATCATGGCGCTCCGCGCCGCCTTTCAGGCGCTGGCGCAGGGCGAAGGGGCGTTCCAGGACCGCGCGCGGCGTTTGCAGGACGACGAGGCCGGGCAAAGCCCCTATGTGCGCGAGATCGTGTCCTTCGTCCTGGGCGAAAGCGACCGGTCCTTTCTCACGCCCGGCTGAGTGCGATGGGCGCGCGGGCCATCATCGCGGGCGACGGCGCGCTTCCGGGGCTTCTGGCGGCGGCGGGGCCTGCCCTGATCGTGCGGCTGGAGGGCATGCCGGGCGGCACCGATGGGGCCGATATCGTCGCGCGGCTGGAACGGCTGGGGGCGCTCTTTTCCGATCTGCAGGGGGCGGGCGTGACCGAGGTCTGTTTCGCGGGCGCGATGCGGCGTGTCGCCGTCGAGGCGGAGGCGCTCGATGCCGTGACCCGGGACTTGCTGCCGCGCCTGACCAAGGCGATGGGGCAGGGCGATGATGCGCTCCTGCGCGATATCGTGGCGATCTTCGAGGGGCAGGGGTTCACGATCCGGGGCGCGCATGAGCTGCGCCCCGACCTTGTTGCGCCCGAAGGGGCCATCGCGGGCATTCCCCGTCCCGAAGGCGATGCCGCCCGCGCGCGGGGCGTTCTGGCGGCGCTGGGGCCGCTTGACGTGGGGCAGGCAGCGGTTGCGGCGGGGGGGCAGATGCTGGGCATCGAAACCTTGCAGGGCACCGATGCCATGCTGCGCTTCGTTGGCAGGACCGCACCCGGATCGGGCGGTGTCTTGGTGAAGCGCGCCAAGCCCGGGCAGGATCTGCGCGTCGACATGCCGGTGATCGGCCCCGATACCGTCCTGCTTGCCGCAGATGCGGGCCTGTCGGGGATCGAGGTGCAGGCCGGTCACGTTCTGCTGGTCGATCCCGATGCCGTCTGCGCTTCCTGCGCGGCACGCGGCCTCGCGCTTTGGGCCGTGCCATGACGCTGCGGCTGTTCCTTGTGGCGGGCGAGCCGTCGGGCGACCGTCTGGGGGCCGCGCTGATGGCGGGGCTCAAGACGCTTGTCGAGGAAGACATCGAATTCCACGGCATCGGCGGCCCCTTGATGCAGGCCGAAGGTCTGGTGCCGCTGTTCCCGATGGAGGAGTTGTCTGTCATCGGCCTGACCGAGATCATCGCCAATTACCGCCGCCTTGCGCGCCGCGTGACCGATACGGCCGATGCCGTGATCGGCTGGAAACCGGACGCGCTCATCACCATCGACATCCCCGAGTTTTCGCTGCGGGTCGCGGCACAGGTCAAGGCGCGCGCGACCCATATGCCGACTGTGCATTACGTCGCCCCCACCGTCTGGGCGTGGCGGCCCAAACGCGCGCGCAAGATGGCGCGCAGCATCGACCATGTGCTGGCGCTTTTGCCCTTCGAGCCGCCCTATATGCAGGCCGAGGGCATGTCGTGCGATTTCGTGGGCCACCCGGTCGTCACCGAACCACAGGCCAGCGCGGCCGAGATTGCGGCTTTTCGGGCCAAATACGGGGTAGCCGAGGGCGAGACCGCGATCCTTGTGCTGCCCGGGTCGCGCCGGTCCGAGATCGAGCGCCTCTCGCCCGTTTTCGGCGAGGCGCTGCGCCCGGTTCTGGCCCGCCATCCGCAGGCCCATGTGATCCTGCCCGCGGCCCCCGCCGTGGCGGGCATGATCGGCGAGCGGATCGCGGGCTGGCCGGGGCGGCCCCATGTGCTTGACCCGCGCGGCGTCCCGGCTGCCGCCTTTGCCGCCGAGAAACGGGCGGCTTTTGCCGTGGCGGATGTGGCGCTGGCGGCCTCGGGCACCGTCAGCCTCGAGCTGGCCGCCAGCGAGACGCCGATGGTCATCGCCTATGACATGAGCTGGCTCAGCCGAAAGCTGGTCCTGTCGATGTTGCAGGTCGATACCGTGACGCTGGTGAACATGGTCGCGGACAGCCGCACGATCCCGGAATTCATCGGCGAGGAATGCCGACCCGCCCCGATCGGCGCTGCGCTGAACCGGCTCCTGGAGGATGAGGGCGCGCGGATCGATCAGCTCGACGCCATGGCGCTCACCATGATGCGGCTTGGCAAGGGGGGCGAGGCACCGGGGCTACGGGCGGCACGCTCGGTTCTTTCGGTGATCTGAGGCCGCTGTTTTCCCCGCCTTTGGCGTTTCAGGCCGTGAAATCGGCCTTTTGCGCACCGCTTAGCTGCAACAGCACATCGGGGGCGATGGCAAAGACATGGCGCGGCGTGCCGGCGGCGGCCCAGACCACGTCGAAGTCCAGCAATCTGGGATCGAACCACGCCCGGATCGGCGTCAGATGCCCGACCGGCGCGACGCCACCGATGGCGAACCCCGTCTGTTCCCGGATCAGCCCGGCATCGGCCTTGCCCAAGGCTTCGCCCGCCAGCGCGCTGGCCTTGGCGGCATCGACACGGTTGCCGCCCGCGGTGATGAAAAGGACGGCATCGCCGCTGTCTTCCGCGCCGAAGATGATGGATTTCGCGATCTGGTCCAGCGCGCATCCGGCGGCGCGTGCGGCGTCCTCGGCGGTGCGGGTGCCTTCGGTCATCTCCAGCACCTCGGCGGGGATGCCCGCCTCCTCCAGCGCCCGTTTCACCCGGTTCAGGCTTTTCGACATCGCGCATTCCCCCTGTCCTGCGGCATGGTGATGCCAAGCCTTCGATCCGCCCGCAAGCCGTTGACCGCCCCCGCGCGCCGCGCCAGTTTGGCCGCATGAGCCTTGCATCCCGCCTGACCCGCCATCCGATCCCACATTCCCCCGAACGCGGGGCCGAGGCGTTGTCGCAGCTGCCGGGGCTTGCGCCCGAATTGTGCCCCTTGATCGAGGGTATGGGGGGCTCATCGCCCTATCTGGGCGGGCTCATCGCGCGCGAGGCCGATTGGCTCACCGAGGCGTTGGCAGGCGAACCCGAAGCGGCGGTCGCGGCTCTGATCGCCGAGGCGGGGGCGCTTGGTCCCGCCGAGATCGACACGGGCCTGCGCCGGATCAAGCGGCGGGCGGCGCTGATCGTGGCGCTGGCCGATCTGGGGGGTGTCTGGCCGCTTGCGACCGTCACGCAGCATTGGACGGATATCGCCGATGCCTGCCTTTGCGCAGCGCTGCGCGTCCATGTCGGGGCCGAGGCGCGGCGCGGCAAGCTGCCCGGCCAGACGGAGGAGGATGGCGCGCGCGACGGGGCGGGCATGGTGGTGCTGGCCATGGGCAAGATGGGCGCGGGCGAGCTGAATTATTCCTCGGATATCGACCTGATCTGCCTTTTCGATGATGACCGTTTCGACGGGTCCGACGTGATGGAGGCGCGCGCCGCCTTCATCCGGGCCACGCGCAGGATCGCCGCAACCCTCGGCGACACGACGGCAGAGGGCTATGTGTTCCGCACCGATCTGCGGCTGCGCCCCGATGCGAGCGTCACGCCGGTCTGCATCTCGATGACCGCCGCCGAACGCTATTACGAGGCGGAAGGGCGGTCCTGGGAACGCTCCGCGTATATCAAGGCGCGGCCTGCGGCGGGCGATCTGGCGGCGGGCGGGCGGTTTCTGGAGACGCTCAAACCCTTTGTCTGGCGGCGGCATCTCGATTTCGCGATGGTGCAAGACACCATGGATATGCGCCAAAAAATACGCGATCACAAAGGTTTGCACGGCAATCTTAAGCTAGAGGGTCACAACATGAAACTCGGCGCGGGCGGCATCCGCGAGATCGAGTTCTTCGCCCAGACCCGCCAATTGGTCGCCGGTGGCCGCGACCCCTCGCTCCGGTCCCGCCGCACGGTGGAGGCGCTGGCCGCCCTGTCCGAAGCGGGGTGGATTCCCGCCGAGGTGGCGGGCGAACTGACCGAACTTTACGCCCATCACCGCGAGATCGAACATCGCGTCCAGATGATCGACGACGCGCAAACCCATGATTTGCCGAAATCTTCCCAAGGTTTCGACCGTCTGGCCCGGCTTTGCGGCGAGGCGGATACGGACAGGTTCCGGGAGGGGCTGGCCACGCGCATCCGGCGGGTGGAACATCTGACCGGCGATCTGTTTCAGCCCACGCGCGGCGGTTCCAAGCCCAGCCTCGAGATCTCCGAGGCCGAGGCGGAAATCATGGCGCGTTGGCCAAGCTATCCCGCACTCCGCAGCGAGAGGGGGCGCCTGATCTTCGAACGGCTGAAGCCCGAATTGCTGCGCCGCTTTCACACGGCGGCCAAACCGGAAGAGGCGCTGTCAAACTTCGACAGCTTTCTCAAAGGCTTGCCCGCCGGTGTTCAACTCTTTTCTCTCTTTGATGCCAACCCGCCGCTCGTCGATCTTCTGGCCGATATCTGTGCCACCGCGCCCGGTCTGTCGCGCTACCTGTCGCGGCATTCCGGGGTTCTGGATGCGGTTCTCGACGGGCGTTTCTTTGCCCCTTGGCCGGGGGCTGCGGGCCTGCGTGACGACCTGTCCGGGTTGCTGTCGGGCCGCGATTACGAGGCGCAGCTCGACATGGCGCGGCGCTGGCAGAAGGATTGGCATTTCCGCATCGGCGTGCACCAGCTGCGCGCCCTGATCGGACCGGAAGAGGCTGCGGCGCAATATACCGACCTGGCCGATGCGGTCATCGGGGCGCTTTGGCCGCTCGTCTGCGATGACATCGCCCGCCGCCACGGCCCGCCGCCGGGTGTGGGGGGGGCTGTTCTGGGCATGGGAAGCCTTGGCTCGGGGCGGATGAGCGCAGGCTCGGATCTCGACCTGATCGTCATCTACGATGCGGCAGGCGTCGAGATGAGCGAGGGGCGCCGCCCGCTCGATCCGCGCGGTTGGTATGCCAAGGCCACGAAATCGCTGATCACCGCGCTGTCTGCCCCCACGGCGGCGGGCAAATTGTACGAGGTGGACATGCGCCTGCGCCCTTCGGGACGGCAGGGGCCGGTCGCGACCTCGGTCACGGGGTTTGCCAGCTACCAGCGCGACGAGGCCTGGACCTGGGAGCATATGGCGCTGACGCGCGCGCGGGTCGTCGCCGGACCGGCGTCCCTGGCAGCCGAGATCGAAAGCATCCGTTCGGCCGTGATCGCCGAGAAAGCCGCGCCCGATCATGTCCGGGCCGAGGCTGCAACGATGCGCGCGCGGCTTGCGGCGGCAGGGCGGGCAGGGTCCACCTTTGCCGTCAAGGAGGGCCCCGGCGGCCTGCAGGAGATCGAGCTTTTGGGCCAGGCGGCAGCGCTGGCTGCCGGTGTGCCCCATCGCGTCAGTGCCGCGCAATTGGCCGAGGCTGAGCGCCTTGGCTGGCTGGATGGACGGGGCGTGGCGGTTCTACAATCGGCCCATGCGCTCTTCAACCGGGTGCAGGGGGCCGCGCGGCTTTTGACCGAGGAAAGGCTCGATCCGGATGCCATCGGCACGGGGGGACAGGCGTTTCTCGCCCGGATCGCGGGGGCTGCGGATGAGGGCGAGCTTGCGACATCTCTGGACAAGGCGCGCATGGATGCGCTTTGCTGCATCGATGCCGTTTTCGGCAGCGTGACCGAACAGGACATCCCATGACAGCGGACCGCGACCCCATCGACCCCAAGAACCTGATCCGTGAAGCCTACCGGATCGAGGGGATCGGGGATGCGGAATGCCGCTCGATCCTCGTTGATTGGGCCTTGAGCCTGAGCGGACCGGACCCGCGCGCGGCGATTGCGGCGTTGCTGGAACGTCACGCCGATGCGCCGTCGGATCATCCGATGACGCTGGTCCTGCGCGAAGGCTTGTCCGAAGCGGCCGCCCCCCGGCGTCGCGGGGGCCGTGCGGCGCGCGTGGCCGATTGAAAGATCAGATCTTGTCCCGCGTTCCTTGGGTGCCACGCTCGCGGTAGGGCGTGGTGTTGTAATGGGCGCGGTAGCATTTCGAGAAATGCGAGGGTGAGGCAAACCCACAAGCCAGCGCCACGTTGATCACGCTCATGTCGGTCTGCATCAACAGGTTGCGCGCCTTGCCCAGCCGCAATTCCATGTAATAGCGCTTGGGGCTGCGGTTGAGGTAGCGCCGGAACAGCCGCTCAAGCTGGCGGGTCGACATGCCGACCTCCTTGGCCAGGGTCGCGGGGCTGATCGGATCCTCGATCGCCTGTTCCATCATGCGGATGACCTGCCCCAGCTTGGGGTGGCGCACACCGATGCGGGTGGGGATCGACAGGCGCTGCGTGTCCTGGTCGGTACGGATCGAGGTGTAGATCAACTGATCGGCCACCAGGTTGGCCAGATCCTCGCCATGCTCATCGGCGATGATCTTGAGCATCAGGTCGATGGAGGCCGTGCCCCCCGCCGTGGTGATGCGGTTGCCGTCGATGACGAAGACCGATTTGGTCAGGATGACCTCTTCGAATTCCTCGGTGAAACTGTCCTGGTTTTCCCAATGGATCGTGGCGCGCTTGCCGTCCAGAAGCCCCGCCTTGGCCAGCGTGTAGCCCGCGGTGCAAAGGCCCCCCATGATCGCGCCCTTGCGCGCCTCGCGCCGGAGCCATCCCACCACACGCTTGGTGGTGGCCGCGGCCACGTCGATCCCACCGCAGACCAGCACGGTGTCGTCGCGCGTCACCTCTTCGAGGTCGCTGTCGAGCCGAAAGCCGATGCCTGCGCTGCAATAGGCGATATCGCCCCCATCGCCCACCAGGGTCCAGGAATAAAGCGATCGGCCCGACATGCGGTTGGCGATGCGCAAGGCTTCGACCGCGCTGGAGAAGCACAGCATGGTGAACTGGTCCAGAAGGACGAAAACGAACCGCCGGGGGCCAGTGTGGTCGGGCATATTGGGGCCTTTGCCTGTCGTGCGCACGCGGGGCTTCCGCGCGCATTCCTTGAGCGAAAGCAGTTTTTTCAGGCAGACGCAATCCCTGCAGGCGGCGATTCAGGGGATTGGATGGTCGCGGTCATACCCCTATAAGCACCCCCCGAGAGACGACCCTGAAGGAGATACCGCGCCATGACCCGCACGACCGGACCGGCCTGGACCAAATCCGACTGGCGCGCCAAGCCGCGCGTGCAGATGCCGAGCTATCCCGATGCCGCGGCCCTGCAGGCGGTCGAGACGCAGCTGACGAAATACCCCCCGCTCGTGTTCGCGGGCGAGGCACGCCGCCTGAAAAAGGCGCTGGCCGCGGCGTCGCGCGGGGAGGCGTTCCTGCTTCAGGGCGGCGATTGCGCTGAAAGTTTTGCGGAATTTTCCGCCGACAATATCCGCGACACCTTCAAGGTGATGCTGCAGATGGCGATGGTGCTGACCTATGGCGCCAAGGTGCCGGTGGTGAAGGTCGGGCGCATGGCCGGGCAATTCGCCAAGCCGCGTTCCGCGCCCACCGAGGTGATCGGCGGCGTCGAGATGGACAGCTACAAGGGCGACATCATCAACGATATCGCGCCCACGCCCGAGGCGCGCATCCCCGATCCGAACCGGATGTTGCAGGCCTATACGCAGGCTGCGGCCTCGTTGAACCTGTTGCGCGCCTTTTCGACGGGGGGGTTCGCCGATATCCACCGGGTGCACAGCTGGACGCTGGGCTTCACCGATCACGACGATGCCGAGAAATACCGCGATCTGGCCAATCGCATTCAGGACAGCCTTGATTTCATGACGGCCGCAGGGCTGACGAGCGAGACCAACCATGAGCTCGCGACGGTCGATTTCTACACCAGCCACGAGGCGCTGCTTCTGGAATACGAAGAGGCGCTGTGCCGTGTCGACAGCACCTCGGGCAAGTGGCTGGCGGGGTCGGGGCACATGATCTGGATCGGCGACCGCACGCGCCAGCCCGATGGGGCGCATGTTGAATTCTGCCGGGGCGTGCTGAACCCGATCGGGCTCAAATGCGGGCCCACGACGACCGAGGATGACCTCAAGGTCTTGATGGCAAAGCTCAATCCCGAGAACGAGCCGGGTCGTCTGACGCTGATCGCGCGGTTCGGTGCGGGCAAGGTGGGCGATCACCTGCCGCGCCTGATCAAGACGGTGGAGGCCGAGGGCGCGAACGTGTTGTGGTCTTGCGACCCGATGCACGGCAACGTCATCAAATCCTCGACCGGGTTCAAGACGCGCCCCTTCGATGCGATCTTGCGCGAAGTGCAGGAATTCTTTGCCGTTCATCGCGCCGAGGGCACGGTTCCGGGCGGCGTGCATTTCGAGATGACGGGCAAGGACGTGACCGAATGCACCGGCGGCATGCGGGCTGTGACGGACGAGGATCTGTCCTCGCGCTATCACACGGCTTGCGATCCGCGTCTGAACGCGAGCCAGTCGCTGGAACTGGCCTTTCTGGTCGCGGAAGAGTTGCAAAAGAGCCGCGAGGCGCTGCGCGCGGCGGTCTGAGATCGGGTGCGGCGCGGGGCCCGGAGGGGTGCCGCGCCGGGCCGAGACATCCTTGCGATTTTCCTAACAAATCGCGCCATTCCTTGCGATTTCCTTACCAGATCGCGCCATTCCTTGCGGTTTTCCTGACCGCTGCCGGGGGAGTTAGCATTTGGGTAACGACACGACAGGCGGCGGCGTCATCGCTTCCATGACCGGCTTCGCCGCGCGCGAGGGAAGTGACGGTCAGGGGGCCAGCTGGAGCTGGGAGCTGCGCAGCGTGAACGGTCGCGGGCTCGACCTGCGGCTGCGTCTGCCCGATGGTCTGGGCGCGCTGGAGGCACCCTTGCGCAAGCGCCTGTCCGAGGTGATCGGGCGCGGCTCGGTCAGCCTGTCCTTGCGGGTGGTGCGCGAACAGGGCGGGCCGGGCGCGACCGATCCGGCCAAGCTTGCGGCGGTTCTGGCGCAATTGGCGCAGGTGCGCGCCGCCGCCGAGGCGCAAGGCATCGCCTGCGCGCCCGTCGATCCGGCCACGATCCTGTCGCTGCGCGCGCTGTCGGAGAATGGGGAGGCCGCCACGATGCCCGCGCCCGAGGCGCTTCTGGCCGATGCGGAGCCGCTTTTGTCGGCCTTTACCGCGATGCGGCAAGACGAAGGGCGCGCGCTGGCGGCCCTGCTAGACGCGCAGATCGACCGGATCGAAAACCTTGTCTCAGGTGCCGAAACCGCCGCTGCCGCGCGCGCCGAACCGCAGGCCGCACGTCTGCGCGCGGCCATCGCGATCTTGGTCGAGGCGACCGAGATCGACGAAGCACGGCTGGCGCAGGAGGTTGCGGCGCTGGCGCTGAAAACCGATGTGACCGAGGAGATCGACCGGCTGCGCGCCCATGTGGCGGCGGCCCGCGCGCTGCTGGCGCAAGGCGGTGCGGTGGGCCGCAAGCTTGATTTCCTGATGCAGGAATTCAACCGCGAGGCCAACACGCTTTGTTCCAAGTCGCAAGATGCGGGCCTGACGGCGATCGGGCTTGACCTCAAACTGGCCATCGACCAGACCCGCGAGCAAGTCCAGAACGTGGAGTAGTCATGGCCGCTGCCAGCCTGTCCCGAAGGGGTCTTTTGATCATCCTGTCCTCGCCGTCGGGCGCGGGAAAATCCACGTTGGCCAAGCGGTTGATGGATTGGGACAAATCCCTGCGCTTTTCGGTTTCGGCCACCACGCGCCCGCCGCGCCCGGGGGAGGTCGATGGCACGGATTACCATTTCCTGAGCGAGGCGGATTTCAAGGGCATGGTGGCCCAAGGCGCGATGCTGGAACATGCCCATGTCTTCGGGAATTTCTACGGCTCGCCCATGGCCCCCGTGGCGGAGGCCATCGAGGCGGGGCGCGATGTGCTCTTCGACATCGACTGGCAGGGTGCGCAGCAGATCCGCAATTCGGCGCTGGGGCGGCATACGCTGTCGATCTTCATCCTGCCGCCCTCCATCCCCGAGCTGAAGCGGCGGCTGGTGAGCCGGGGGCAGGACGGGCCCGAGGTGATCGCCAAGCGCATGCTGAAAAGCTGGGACGAGATCAGCCATTGGGACGGCTATGATTACGTGCTGGTCAATGACGATCTGGACGCGACCTTCGACAGGCTCAAGACCATCGTCAGCGCCGAAAGGCTGCGCCGCGAGCAGCAGCCGGGACTGGCCGCCCATGTGCTGAACTTGCACGACGAATTCCGGGAGGAGGAAGAATGATCTACGCGCTCGACGGTATCGCCCCCGAGATCCACGAGGACACATGGGTCGCACCCGGTGCGCATGTGATCGGCCGCGTGGTGCTGGAGGAGGGCGCAAGCGTCTGGTTCGGTGTCACCTTGCGCGGCGACAACGAGGAAATCCGCATCGGCGCGGGCTCGAACGTGCAGGAAAACTGCGTCTTTCACACCGATATGGGCTATCCGCTGTCGGTGGGCCGCAATTGCACCATCGGGCACAAGGCGATGCTGCATGGCTGCACCATCGGGGACGGGTCGCTGGTGGGGATGGGGGCCACGATCCTGAACGGGGCCGTGATCGGCAAGGGCTGCCTGATCGGGGCGGGTGCGCTGATCCCCGAGGGCAAGGTGATCCCCGATGGATCCCTGGTGATGGGCATGCCGGGCAAGGTGGTGCGCGAGCTGGATGCTGCAGCACAAGACAAGCTTCTGGCCTCGGCCGCGCATTACCGTGACCGGATGCGGCGGTTCCGTGCGGGGCTTGTCGCGGTCTGAGGGCCGGAGGGCTCAGGCGGTGGCGATGGTCAGGATGTCATCCTTGGCCACGTAATTGATCGTCCGTTCCAGGGGCGTCACGGTGGCGTGGAGGGTGGGAAACTGCGCCTCCGCCGGGCGGAGGGGGCGGCCGGCGGCGGCCATTCCGAATCGCAACACCGACCAGAGATCCTCATCAAGCGACAGGCGCGGACCCTGGGCCTGCGCCTGCCAGTGGCCCGACCCGTCCAGCGCAAGGCGCAGGGTGCCGCCCATGGGCAGGGCGGTTTCGGCGCAAAGCGCGATCAGGTAGCCCAGTTTCACATCGAGCCGGGGAAGATCGCAGGTCACGGCCCAATCGAGCGTCAGGCGGCTGTCGCGCCAAGGCGCGAGGGCGGTTTCCCGCCCCTCTCGCGCGCTCATCATCTGGCGGGCCCCGGCCGCGCCGAAGGCCACGCGCAAAAAGCGCAGCCGCGCCTGCGCATCGCGCACCGCATCGCGGATCAGCGCCATTTCCGGGCCCTGCGCCGAACCTGTCATCTCGATCAGTTCGACCCCGTTGCCGATCGCGCCCAGCGGGTTTACGAGGTCATGGCACAGGCGCGACCCGATCAGGTCCGCCAGCGTCTGGTCGCCATGCGGGGACTGGTCATTCATCAGGCAATCCTTTCAGGCGGGACATATCATGGCGGGCGATCTGAGTTCGATCCTTGAGCCGGGGATGCTGGTGCGCTGCCCCGACCAGCCCGATTGGGGGCTGGGGCAGGTGCAATCCAACGTGGGCGGGCGCATCACGATCAATTTCGAGAATGCGGGCAAGCTGGTGCTGGATGGCGCGCGCGTGGCGCTGGAGCTGGTGTTTCTCGACTGACCCATCCTGTCCCCGCGGGTTTGCTTGGCTGACCCTAGCGGAGCGGAGGTTAACACGGGTTTAACATCGTCGCCTGCCTTTCGCGCGCAGTTTGCAAGCGGGTCCTCTCCTGCTAAGGGGCGCGGGCCTGAGGGGTGACAGCGGAACGCGCATGGATATCGACGACGATCATTTCGAGCTGCGTCTGGCCGCAAGCGATGCCGATCTGCGCGCGGCGCAGCGGCTGCGCTACGAGGTGTTCGTGGCCGAGCTGGGCGGGGACGGGCCGATGGTCGATCACGCCGCGCGGCTGGAGGCGGATCGGTTCGATCCGCATTTCGACCATCTGCTGCTGCTCGACCGCCGCAGGGCGGAGGATGAGCAGGTCATCGGCGTTTACCGGGTGATGCGCGCCGAAGGGGCGGCGGCGGCGGGCCAATTCTATTCCGAGGGGGAATATGACCTCGGGCCGCTCCGGGCCTCGGGGCGGCGGCTTTTGGAACTGGGGCGGTCTTGCGTGCATCGCGACTATCGCGGCGGCACGGCGATGATGCATCTTTGGGCGGGGCTGGCCGAGTATATCGCCCAGCACGGGATCGAGGTGATGTTCGGGGTTGCGAGTTTTCACGGGCTTGACCCCGCGCCCCTGGCCGGGCCCCTGTCGCTGTTGCACCACCGCCACCTGGCGCCGGAGGCGATCCGGCCCGTGGCGCGGTCCGAAGGGTTCCTGGCGATGGATGCCGTGGCGGAGGCGGATCTCGACCGGCCCGCCGCGATCCGTTCCATGCCTGCGCTGATCAAGGCCTATCTGAGGCTGGGCGGTTTCGTGGGGCAGGGGGCCTATCTCGACCGGGAGTTCAACTGCATCGATGTCTGTCTGGTGATGGATGTGGCGCTGATCCCCGAAAAGCACCGCGCGATCTATCGGCGGGGGGGCGCGTGAGCGAGGGCTGGCGGGAGGCGGCCCCGCCCCCGGCGCGCCGGCTTGGTCCGGGCGATCTGGGGCGCGTGGCGCTGCGTGGCGGCGCGATCCTCGCGCTGCTTTTGGTCTGTTTTCCGGCGCTTTTGCTGCTCCGGGTGCCCGAACGCCTGATCTTTGGCCTGAACCGCCCGGTGACACCCCATCTGACGCAAGTCGTCTGCCGGGTCTCGTGCCGTATCCTGGGGCTTGAGCTGGTCGTGCGGGGCGCGCCGATGCAGGGGCCGGGGGCCTATGTGGCCAATCACGTGGGATGGCTGGATATCTTCGTGCTCAACGCCTCCAAGCGGCTCTATTTCGTTGCGAAGGCGGAGGTTGCGGGCTGGCCCGGCATCGGCTGGCTGGCGCGGGGGACGGGGACGGTCTTCATCGCGCGCGACCCCAAACAGGCGCAGGCGCAGACGCGGCTGTTCGAGGAGAGGCTCAGGGCGGGCCACAGGCTCTTGTTCTTTCCCGAAGGCACATCGACCGACGGGCGGCGCATCCTGCCCTTCAAGCCCACGCTCTTTCAGGCCTTTCTCTCTGACGGGTTGCGCGATCTGTTGCAGGTGCAGCCCGTGACCCTGGTCTACCATGCGCCCGAGGGGGAGGATCCCCGCTTTTACGGCTGGTGGGGGGATATGCCGCTGGCGCCCGCGATCCTGTCGACGCTGGCCGCCGCGCGGCAGGGGCGGGTGGAGGTGATCTATCACGCCCCCCTCAGGGTCGCCGATCATCCCGACCGCAAGCGCCTGTCGGCGGCGGCGGAGGCCATGGTGCGCGAAGGCTTCTACGCCGCTCTGGCGGAGTGATCTTCTCTGTTTCGAAAATATCCCGGGGGGAACGGCCAAGGGCCGTGGGGGCAGAGCCCCCCATCGCGTTGCCCGCTAGCGGATCGGCGCGATGAGCGCGCGGAGGGCTGCCACGGCATCTTCCTCGCGCCAGATCTCGGGACCGATGGCGAAGAAATCGGTGACGGGGGCGAAAGCCTCGACAAGCGCCACGTCCAGCGCGCCTTCTGCGACGACCGGCACCTCGATCATCTCGGACCACCAGGCGAAGAGATCATGCTCGGCGCGGGGGCCTTCCATCAGCTTGCTCTCGCCCAAGGGGCCGAAGGCGATGTAATCGGCCCCGGTTTCGCCCGCCGTCATCCCGTCATGGCGGGAGGCGGCGCAGAATGCCCCCACGATGGCATCGGCCCCGAGCGCCTTGCGCGTGGCGCGGACGGAGCGGGAGCCGTCGGTCAGATGCACGCCGTCAAGGCCCAGACGCTCGACCATGCCGGCATGGTTCGACAAGACAAGCGGCACGTCGCGGGCATGGGCGATCTCGCGGAGCGCATCGGCGGCGCGGGCGAGATCATCCTCGTCCTCGACCGCGAGGGCAAGGCGCAGGCAGGCGATGGGCTCGGCATCGAGGATCGCGGCAAGGCGCGGGGCGAAGGCGTCGATCTCGAACCGCGTGGGGGTGACGAGATAGAGGTTCGGCTGGTCGCTCTGGTCGCGGTCGGACATGGATCTGGCCCCTTGCTGGTGGCGCGGGTGATAACGGGGCGGGCGCATTTGGGCAACTGGCGTCTCGCAGGCGCGATCAGCGCGGGGGTTCTTGCCCCGACGCCTGCCGCGCGGTATCGGCCAAGCCATGAGTGACATGCAAGACACCCGCCAGCCCGCTTTCGTCCTTGTCCGCCCCCAGATGGGCGAGAACATCGGGGCGGCGGCGCGCGCGATGTGGAATTTCGGACTGGACCGGATGCGGGTGGTCAGCCCCCGCGACGGCTGGCCCAACGAGCGCGCGGTGGCGCTGGCCTCGGGCGCGGGGCGGCTTTTGGACCATGCGGGGCTTTACGAGGATGTGGCGGGTGCGATCGGGGATTGCACCTATGTCTTTGCCACCACGGCACGCCCGCGCGGCATGACCACGCCCATCGTCACGCCCGAACGCGCCATGCAGCAGGCGCGCGCGATGCTGGAAGCGGGCGGCAAGGTGGCGGTGCTGTTCGGGCCCGAGCGCGCGGGGCTGGAAAACGCCGATATCGCGCGGGCCAATGCGATCATCTCGGTCCCGGTGAACCCGGATTTCCCCTCGCTCAACCTCGCGCAATGCGTGCTTTTGTGCGCCTATGAATTCCGCCGCGCGGGCGACACCACGCCGCCCGAGGTGATGGAGATGGCGGGCACCGATTTCGCCACCGGGGCGGAGTTGGCCGCGCTTGGCGATCACATCGAGACGCGGCTCACGGAGGCGGGGTTCTTTTTCCCCGAGGGCAAGGCGCCTGCGATGCGGCAAAACCTGCGCCAGATCTGGGGGCGCTTGCCGCTGACGCGGGCCGATGTGCAGACCTTTCACGGCATGTTCCGGCAGATGGTCCGCTGGGCCGAGGGCAAGAGGCCCAAGGGGTGAGCCTCGCGCCCCCCGACCGGATCGAGACGGAGGCCGATCTGGGGCTGGGGGCGGCCGTTCTGGTGGCGCGCGATGCGCGCTTTGCCCCCATTCTCGCGGAAACAGGCCCCTTGCCGCTCCGGCGCAGGCCCGATGGGTTTGCGGCACTTCTGGCGGCCATCGTGGGCCAGCAGGTCTCGACCGCCTCGGCGGCGGCGATCCTCGGGCGGCTCGAGGCGGCGGGCTATGCCGAAGAGGGCGCGGTTCTGACCGCGTCCGACGAGGATTTGCGCGCCTGCGGGCTGTCGCGGCCCAAGCTGCGCTATATCCGGGCGCTGGCGGAGGCGCGTCTTGATTACGCGGGGTTGCGGTCGGAGCCGACAGATGTCGTCGTGGAACGGCTGGTCGCCTTGCCGGGGATCGGGCGCTGGACCGCCGAGATCTACGCGATGTTCGCGCTGGGGCATGTCGATGCCTTTCCGGCGGGCGATCTGGCCTTGCAGGTGGCGGCTGCCCGCGCCTTTGGCCTGAGCGCGCGGCCCAGCGAGGCGCGGTTGCGCGCCATGGCCGAAGACTGGTCGCCCGTGCGCGCGGTTGCCGCCTGCGCGCTTTGGGCCTACTACCGTCTGGACACGAGCCGGGAGGGTGTGCTGTGAGCAAGGGACTGGATTTCGGGCGCGTCGAGGCCGCCTCGGGCGAGGCCGACAGCATGGTCATCTTCCTGCATGGCTACGGGGCCGATGGGCAGGACCTGTTGGGTCTGGCCGAACCGTTGGCCCCGCATCTGCCCAACACGATGTTCCTGGCCCCCAATGCGCCCGAACGCTGCGGGATGAACCCGATGGGCTATCAATGGTTCCCGATCCCCTGGATCGACGGATCGTCCGAGGAGGAAGCGGCCGAAGGTCTGGCGCGGGCCGCCGATGATCTGAATGCCTTTCTCGACCGGGTGATGGTCGAGGCGGACATGATCCCCGAACAGGTGGCGCTGGTGGGCTTTTCGCAAGGCACGATGATGAGCCTACATGTCGCGCCGCGCAGGGACGAGGCCTTTGCCGGCGTCGTGGGCTTTTCGGGCCGTCTCCTCGCGCCGGAGACGCTCGTCGACGAGGTGGTGGTGCGCCCGCCCGTTCTGCTGATCCATGGCGATCAGGATGATGTCGTCCCGATCTCGTCGCTGCCCGCCGCGGCGGAGGCGTTGCAGGGCGCGGGCTGGAGCGAGGTCTATGCCCATGTGATGAAGGGCACGGCCCATGGCATCGCGCCCGATGGCCTGTCGGTGGCGCTGGCCTTTTTGCGGGAACGCTTCGGGCTCGACTGACCGGCCCTGCGTCCCGCGATCTCGTGGATAACGTCACGAAACTGTCAGCTTGGGCGGCTATCCCGAACCTGTCGGGCCACAGCATCTGGTAAGGCTTGCCGGATCGAAAAGGCTAGATATAGTGGAATCGTTGCTGGAGCGGGGTGCTCCCGCTCTGGTGCCGGGAATGCGGGCAGACAGGGCGGGATCGGAGTCACTCATGCAACCAGCCACCGAGGTCGAATTTCGGACCCAGTTCGTGCGCGAACCGGGCGCGCTGAAAAGCCACCCCGCGCTGGTCCTGAATGCCGATTACCGTCCCCTGAGCTATTATCCCCTGTCGCTCTGGCCCTGGCAGGAAGCGATCAAGGCGGCCTGGCTCGACCGGGTGCAGATCGTGGCGGAGTACGATGCTTTCGTCCATTCGCCCTCGATGCGGATCCGCATTCCGTCGGTCGTGGTGCTGAAGGATTACGTGAAGCCGCAAAAGCGCGTGGCCTTTACCCGGTTCAACCTGTTTCTGCGCGACGAATTTTCCTGCCAGTATTGCGGGGCCAAGGGCGATCTGACCTTTGACCACGTGGTGCCGCGCGCGCGGGGCGGCGTGACGAGCTGGGAAAACGTGGTGGCGGCCTGTTCGCGGTGCAACCTGCACAAGGGGTCGAAGAGCCTGCGCCAATCGGGATTGAGCCTGCGCAAGCCGCCGCGCCAGCCGGGGGCGGAGGAATTGCGCAACATGGGGCGGAAGTTTCCGCCTGGGCATCTGCATGAAAGCTGGCTCGATTTCCTGTATTGGGACAGCGAATTGGAAGCCTGAGGGCGGGGCGGACCGTTGCATGTGGATTGACCTTTGGGTTGCTTGCGTGCCAGTCAGGGCGCGTGACGCGGCCGAAGGGACGAACGGTTCATGAAGGTCATCATCTGTGGCGCGGGCCAGGTCGGCTGGCAGATCGCGCGCCATCTTTCCGGCGAAAACAACGATGTGACGGTTGTGGACAGCAACCCCGAACTGGTGCGCCGGGCGACCGAGACGCTGGATGTGCAGGGGCTGACGGGCTTTGCCTCCTACCCGGATGTGCTGGAGAAGGCGGGCGCGCGGGATGCGGACATGATCATCGCCGCGACCTTTTCGGACGAGGTGAACATGGTCACCTGCCAGGTCGCGCATTCGGTTTTCGCGGTGCCGCGCAAGATCGCGCGATTGCGCGCGCGCAGCTACCTGGATGCGATCTATTCGGATCTGTACCGGCGCGACCATCTGCCGATCGACGTGGTGATCTCGCCCGAGGAGGAGGTGGCGCAGGCCGCCCTTGCGCGCATCCGCTCGCCCGCGACATTCGACACGGAGACGTTCTTGTCGGGCGATGCCAAGATGCTGGGGATCCAGCTCGACGCGGATTGCCCGGTTCTGGACACGCCGCTTCGGCAATTGTCGGAGCTGTTTTCGACGCTCAGGGCCATCGTGGTGGGGGTCAGGCGCAAGGGCAAGCTGTTCGCGCCGGAACCGGGCGACCAGTTGTTCGCGGGCGATCAGATCTATGTCTTTACCCATGCGCAGGATGTGGGCCGCACGCTCGAGATTTTCGGCAAGACGGCCAAGCGGCCCGAGCGGGTGCTGATCATCGGCGGCGGCAATGTGGGGCTGAACGTGGCCCGCGCGCTGGAGCAGGGCACGGACCGGGTGCGCACCCGCGTGATCGAGAAATCGCGCGCGCGCGCCGAGGTGGCGGCGGATGCGCTGGAGCGGACCATCGTGTTGAACGGCGACGGGCTCGACATGGATATCCTGCGCGAGGCGGGGGTCGAACGGGTCGATGCGGTCTTGTGCGTGACCGATGACGACAAGACGAACCTGCTGAGTTCGGTCCGCGCGAAATCGGCGGGGGCGGGGCTGGCCATCGCGCTGGTCAATGACCCGACGCTGTTGCCGATGATGGGGCCCCTTGGGATCGACGCGCATATCAACCCCCGCGCCTCGACCGTCAGTTCGATCCTGCGCCATATCCGCCATGGGCGGGTGCGCGGTGTCTATTCCATCGGGGATGCGGAGGCGGAGGTGATCGAGGCGCAGGTCCTGTCGACCTCGTCCATCGCGGGGCGGCAGATCCGGGAGATCGATTTCCCCGAAGGCGCGCTGGTCGCCGCCGTGCAAAAGGGTGGCAAGGTGATGCGGCCCACGGGGTCCTTGCGGCTGGAGGAAGGTGACAGCATCGTGATCTTTGCGCTGGCCGCCGATGTTCCGGCGGTCGAGACGCTGCTTCAGGTCTCGATCGATTTCTTCTGAGCCGATGGGGGGCTATTTCCGCAACCTGCCGTTTTTCGTCGTGCTGCTGTTCGCGGCGGCGGGCGCGATGCTGGTGCCGTCGGTCTACGGCTTGGCGGTGCGCGACCATGATGCGGCGCGGGTGTTTTTCTACACCGGCATCCTTGTGGCCATCCTTGCGACGCTGTTGGGCTTTGCGACGCAGGGCTGGGCCAGGGGGCGGGTCGACAGCGACCAGAAATACCTCGTGTCGCTGTTGGCATCTTATGTCTGGTTGCCGGTGATCCTGGGCGTGCCGATGTTCGAGGTGATCGGCAACACGCGGGCGGTCAATGTCTATCTCGACATGGTGTCGGCGCTGACCACGACCGGCGCGCCGGTTTTCGAGCCGCTCAGGCTGGTCGATACGGTGCATCTGTGGCGCGCGACGGTGGGCTGGCTGGGCGGGCTTTTGACCTGGGTCACGGCGATGGCGATCCTTGCCCCCCTGAACCTTGGCGGGTTCGAGGTGACGTCGGAGGCCAATGCCATCGGCCAGCGCATGCCGCAATCGGGGCAGATGCGGGCGGCGGCGCCGGCCGAACGGCTGTGGCGGCAGGCGGGCGTGCTGGCGCCGATCTACCTGGGGTTGACCGTGGTTCTGGCGCTGGGTCTGGCGCTGGCGGGGGAGCGGCCCCTGCATGCGGTCATCCATGCGATGTCGACGCTGTCGACCTCGGGCATTCTGGCCACGGGCGGCTTCAAGGATACGGAGACGGGCGTTCCGGGCGAGATGCTGATCGCGCTTTTCCTCGTCTTTGCGCTGACGCGGCGGAGTTTCACATCCGGGTTCGGGATGGCGGCGCTGGACCGGGTGGCGCATGACCGGGAGGTGCGGCTGGCGCTGTTCGCAGTGGTCGTGCTGCCCACATTCCTGTTCATGCGTCATTGGCTGGGCGCCTATGAGGTGGACGAGCTGGCCAATGCGGACGGCGCGCTGACGGCGCTTTGGGGCAGTGTCTTTACCGTCCTGTCCTTTCTGACGACGACGGGATTCGTGTCGGACCATTGGGGGGCGCGCAAAGCTGGTCGGGGCTGGAAACCTCGGGTCTGATCCTTGTGGGCGTGGCCATCATGGGGGGCGGGGTGGCGACCACGGCGGGGGGGCTGAAGCTGCTCAGGGTCTATGCGCTCTACAAGCATGGCGCGCGCGAGATCGAGCGGTTGGTGCATCCCCATTCGGTGGCGGGTGCGGGGCGGCTGGGGCGGCGCATCCGGCGCGAGGGGGCCTTCGTGGCATGGATTTTCTTCATGCTGTTTTTGTCCTCGATCGCGGTGGTGGTGCTGGCGCTGACGGCCACGGGCCTGCCGTTCGAACAGGCGCTGATGCTGGCCATCGCGGCGCTGGCGACCTGCGGGCCGCTCGCAAGCGTGGCGGGGACCGATCCGGTGATCTACCTGGCGCTGGGGGATGCGACCAAGATGATCCTGTGCGCCGCGATGATCGTGGGGCGGATGGAATCGCTGGTTTTCCTTGCGGTGCTGTCACCGGGGTTCTGGCGGAACTAGCGACACGGGGCCATTTTCATGGCTGGGGGTTGATCTTTGGACACAAATATCGGCACACAATAGGTATTGACGCGGATTGCTCACCGAGACCTTGCCCGACGACCGGCAGCCCAACCTCAAGAAGGCAACAACGAAATGGCCGAAACAAAACAGAATCTTCAGGACGCATTCCTCAATCATGTCCGCAAGACGAAGGTGCCCGTGACGATCTTTCTGATCAACGGGGTCAAGTTGCAGGGCGTGATCACGTGGTTCGACAATTTCTGCGTGCTTCTGCGCCGCGACGGGCAGAGCCAGCTGGTCTACAAGCATGCGATTTCGACCGTGATGCCGGCGCAGCCGATCAACCTGTATGACGGGGAAGAGTGACGGAAACGTCAACGCCCGCGCGCGACGGTGACGCCACGGCCAAGGGGCCGATGCGCGCGCTTGTCCTGCATCCCGACATCAAGTCCGACCGCGACCGCCGTGACCCGGGGCCTGCGCTGGAGGAGGCGGTGGCGCTGGCCGCAGCGCTTCCCGATCTGGAGGTCGCGGAGGCGCAGGTGGTGCGCCTGCCCAAGGCGCAGCCGGGGCTGTTGTTCGGATCGGGCAAGATCGCCGAGCTGAAGGAGCGGATCACGGAGCTGGAGGTCGGGCTTGTCCTGATCGACGGGCCGGTGACGCCGGTGCAGCAGCGCAATCTCGAAAAGGAATGGGGCGTCAAGCTGTTGGATCGGACGGGGCTGATCCTCGAGATCTTTGCCGACCGGGCCGCGACGCGCGAGGGCGTGTTGCAGGTGGAATTGGCGGCGCTGAGCTATCAGCGGACGCGGCTGGTGCGGGCCTGGACCCATCTTGAGCGGCA